>CAJTVY010000047.1 GCA_910579925.1 uncultured Dorea sp. | reverse complement strand
AGCGGTGTAATGATATCCGGCATTGTTCTTTTTCTTAAGTTAATGACATTGCGAAAAATCAAGGTTTCTACACGATGCACAGTGTTTATATTGTTCACTATAGAATAAGATTTTGGCATTCTATTTAAATACTCTTTGTTTCTAAAATATACCTTCTCTTATAAATAATAAGGAGTTTATACCTACATTTCTGTAAAAATAATTTACTTTATTTACAAGCCCCAAATATTTTCACAAATTTCCAATAGATATGTGTTAGCAAAAATGCTAGGTGTAAGTAATGTCATTCTGAAGGAGAACTTTCCTGTTTCATCGAATCTACATTAGTTCCATTCCATACATTAATGCCCTCTTTCATGCCCACTACTGCTAATTATTACTGATTATCCATCTTTACTTTTTTATATCAGGAAATAATGTTAGAATACTTTTAATACCTAAAGAAAGTGAGTGAAATATATGAGTAATCCTAAAAAACAACATTTCGTTCCTCAATCTTATCTGAAATAGTGGGAAGATGATGAGTGTCTCATCTAGTTATATAATAAACAGGAAAAACAGTAGCACATAGAAACACAAACAGCTTTTTTTATTAATTTAGATAGAGGAAAACGCTGCATAAATTCTTATATGTGTTTATACTAAACCACCATAAACGGTTTGAACACTGACCTTTTAGCGGTTTTATCTTAAATCTTCCCATATGTCTTTATAAGTCCTTTTTGTAAGCGTGGGCGGCAAAAAAGTGTCAAATAAAAATGCTTTGTTACGCTGTCAAAACGCATTTTATCAGTATACACAGAGAAATCCCCAGCCACATAAAACGCACGCTGAATGCTGCATAGTTGCAGACTTTTATCACACCTACTGCGTCACAACCTCCCCATAATTATGGGGAGCGAAAGCACGGTTTGCTTTTGCTCTCTTGATTATCATAAAGCAGAGCCAGCCGCTCTTGTCAACGGAAAAACGAACGGCTGCACCGTCGTTGACAAACTGGTCTGGCTCTGCTACTCCCGCTTATGCTATTTGCTCATAATCTTTGCTACATTCTTGATTCTTGCGAATGAACAGTCCACAAAACCTACTGGTTTTTTTCAATGGGTATCCACAGTTCACACTTATATTGTGGAGAATGCATATCCCCATTTGGATACACTTGAATATCAAGGCTTCCGCAAGGATGATACTCACTTGTCGGGAAAAATTCGGAATAAACTTTATATAAGAGGTCTTGAAAAGCTGTAGGCATAGGTCCAATACTTTCAAAGATTGCCCATGTGCAGGCGGGTATTTGTTCAACATTTAATTCATCAGTAATATCAGCCCCATTATATTCAACGCCAATTGCATATGTCACTTCGCTCTTATTTGTGTCTTCAACACATATTCCAATAAGCGCACCTCCAAACATGCCGGATTCTGTTGCATACTTATAGAGGCTGTCTATCGTATTGTCTTTACGGCAATCATCCCAATATTTTGGTAATTGTTCGTTATTCTGCCCAACATCGTTAGAAAAGCTCTTTTTCTTTACGATGATGTCAATCTTGTCCTTCTTTTCAATTCTGTAGTTCATAATATTTCCTCCGTCTAAAATAAGTTTTACAGAAAGTCGTGAAAAGGATTTGAGCTTGAAACCATACATTTTTGCATACGATGGTGCTATCCCATGAAATCGGGTAAATGCTCTGCTAAAGCTTTCGGGAGAATCATAACCATATTTTAAAGCCACATCTATAACTTTAGCATCAGAAGACGAAAGCTCGCTGCCGGCAAGCGTAAGCCTTCTATTCCTGATATATTCGCCAAGAGTGCAATTACACAAAACTCTAAACACTCGCTGAAAATAAAATGGTGATGTGAAAGCTTTGTTAGCAATGTCTGTATAATCTAGCTCCTCGGTCAGATTATTTTCAATATAATCAATTGCATTTTGCAGACCAGTAATCCAATTCATTGTTTCATCTCCTCTCTGTATGCGCTTATCTTAACAGAAATAAAACTCTGGTTCATGACTTTTTGTGCTCACAGATGTAGGGTATATAAATTAACTTGCTGTCACACACAACTAACATAAGCTAAACCCCCGGAAGAACTTACCTGTCAGGACGTTAGGACTTTTTTGCTTGCCAAAAAAGAAGAAGGGCTGAAAGCCACAACTCTGAACCTCTATAATTCGGCTATCCGTTTTTTCTATAGGAATGTCCTGCATATCCTTTGGGATGATATCACAGTTCCACGTATGATTCGGGAACACAGGCTTCCAACCGTACTGACTGTCGATGAGCTCAAATATAAAGCCATGTTTGCAACGATGTATTCTTCCGGAATGCGTGTTTCCGAAGTGATCCATCTACATTATGATGATATCTCCCGCACAAATATGCAGATCCATGTCCGGGATACAAAGAACCGGATGGATCGCTATACGATCCTTTCCAAACGGTGTCTGGATATCCTTACACAATACTGGTTTGAGAAGGGACGTCCCCGTGGGATCCTGTTTCCTAATAAATTTACCGGTAATTACCTGACAGTCGGTACGCTGGAGCAGGTGATGCGCCGTGCCGTATCCGATGCTGCGCTTCTAAAGGAAGCAACTCCGCACGGTCTCCGTCATAGCTTTGCAACTCATCTGATGGAACCGGGGGAGAACGGCAAAATATCCAGGCATTGCTTGGACACCGTGACCCAAAATCCACGGAAATTTATCTTCATGTCAGCAACAAATCCCTTGTGGGAATCCAAAGTCCATTTGACAGGAAAGATTTTTTAATTATTTTTCTACGAGCATAACCCTGCACCGCTTCTTATAACAGGCAATCCCATATTTCAGGATGTTCTCTACTCCGTCGTCAGAAAGGTCATCCTCATATTTGGTATACTTGATCTGTTTCAATGCCGCCTTACACGCCCCGTCCAAATCTCCGTCATGTGCATATTTTACTTCTATGATGATCCCCATATCTCCAGTATCCGGTTCTGCAAGAATGTCCGCATATCCTTCTCCCATTTCCCGGTTAGAAGAAATTCCCCATCGGTTCTTCACACCTAAAATTCCAAGCAGAACACCATGGTAAAAGCAGACACTTGGAGACTGTCCTTTAGTCTCCTTAGTGGTCGCTTTCCCTGTGGGCAAAGTCTCTTTCATGTCAGTTCTTACAGCTGTATCCCGGATACTGATGGTTCTTCTTAAATATTCCGTGAAAATTTTCTCTACATTTTCCACATCCTTATTTCGCAGGGCATCACAGAAACGGTTCAGCGTATCGCCGTCTTCCCGGACATTCTCTTTAAAAAATTCCATGATCTGCGTCACATAAATATCCCGGATCTCCATATTGGGGATTGCCAGTTTCATCTGCCTTCCCTCTGCCCTTCCCCGCTGGGTCAGATAACCGGTGGTAAAAAGCAGGCTCCAGATATTATCTATCGTCTGATAAACCTCTGGATATGTGAGTTCCTGATGAATCTCCTTCGTAATAACCTCACCTGCTACCAGACTTTCAATCTCCCTTTTAGTCGTATAATTCGTCGATTCCTGAATAAACCTCTTCACTGCGTCATTACTGCTGGTATTGATCCAATAATTCTCCGGCTGCGCTTCCTTATCATCCAATAATGAATCACAATAATTCAATACATCCCATGGACAATGTACATCGACATTACCGAAATGATATCCGTCATACCATTTCTTCGCTACATCATAACTATCCGGATATCCATAATATTGTAAAAGCGTCTTCACTTCCGTATCCGTAAATCCAAAATACTCATCAAACCGTACATCCGTAACAGAACGTACCTTTAGATTATTAAGTCCGGTAAAAATACTCTCTTTCGAAATTCGAAGGCATCCTGTCAACACTGCTAATTTCAGACTGTTGTTCGTCTTCAGCGCCTCTCCAAGGAGACTTCGGATCAAGGAAAGCATTTGGTCATAGTATCCATTCGCATGAGCCTTTGCCAGTGGAACATCATATTCATCAATCAGCAGAATTACTTTTGTACCATAATGTTTCTCCAACATCCCGGAAAGCAGTTTCAGGCTGCTGCCAAACATGCCTTCATTCATAGTATCATTCAAAAGCTTTTGATATTCTACTTTATCATGTGCATTTAATTTTTCACTGTCCAAAAGAAAATAAAACTTTGCCGCTTCATCTATGATAACCCGAACTGCCATCTGATATGCCGTTTCATAAGACCATGCATCAATCCCTTTCAAGGAAACAGAAATAACCGGATATCTCCCCATATATTCCTCACAGAGCGCAGTCTCTTTTGATATTTCCAACCCTCCAAAAATACTTTTATCTCCGTTCAGCGAAAAAAGCATTCCAACATACTCATATTCAATGATTTTCCAAATCTCCGTGGGCGAGTGAACAGATTCACCTCTCCCCAATTGTTAAGAAGTTCCCTGATGAGTCCTGTTTTATCAATATAGTAAAAATCTTCTAAACGCAATTTCTCAAAATTTTCAATCCCAATCGGAAGTTTCTTCTTTCGCATCTCCATCTCTTTCCACGCTCCTTCCATCATCTCTAAGCCATTTCCTGCCTTAGATTATTAACTACATTATAGCAATTAAGCGGCGGCATCTCTATAGAAATCTTCCACTTCTCATCCACTTCTATTTCCCAACTTTCATTGTTTCCCCGTCTTCAACCTCCACTATAATCGCTCCATTTTCCTGCGTAGAATATATTTTACTTCCAATATCTGCAAGCCTTTCTATCGTTTCCTGATGTGGATGTCCGTATCGGTTTTCTTGTCCCGCCGAAATAAATGCATATACAGGCTTAATCTGTCGAAGAAATTCTTCTGTCGATGAATTCTTCGATCCATGATGCGCCACTTTCAAAATCTCCCACGTACAGTTCCGGTATTGCTCTTCCAACTGTCTGGTAAGCTGTTCTTCACCTTCTCCCTCTACATCTCCGGTCAGCAGCATATCAAACTCTCCGAACTTAACTGCCAATACCATAGACGCTGCGTTCCCCGGTTCATATCCTTCTTCTGCATCTCGTCCCTCAGCTTCCCCGTTCCCAGCTTCTGTCTCTGGATTCCCCGGCTGTATACATGTAATCGACATATTCCCTTCCTTAATGTTCTGCCCTGGTTCAATTACAGCTACATGTGTACCATTAGCTAACGCTTTTTCTGCCAATCCCTTCAATGCCTCATCCCATACCTCCTGTACCGGCATTACCAACGTTCCAATCCTTACGCCAATATCCTGCCTCTCAATCAGCTCTTCCACACCATTCATATGGTCACTGTCGCCATGGGATATCAACACATAGTCAACCACCACGACTCCCTGAGATTTTAGAAACGGTTCTATCCTGTATTGCCCTGCTTTCTTCACATCACTGCTGCCTCCGTCCACCAGATATGTGCCGCCCTTGGGGCCTCTCATAAAAATACCATCTCCCTGTCCTACATCTAAAACCACTGTCGTCAGTTTTCCTCGTTCTCCCCATCGATTTGTAAGGATAATAATACCGATCATTCCAAGCATAAGTGCAAATCGTCCAAGCCTTGCCGCACGTTTCTGTATACCTGCATCTGACTTACCAGCCATGTGTTTTTGCATATTTACATCTGAACCGCTGACCGCATATTTTTGCATGTCCACATGCTCTATCAGCCTTTCCTTCTCTCTCAAAAGCAACAAAACTATTATCAGTATCCCATAATACGCCACGATCTGCCATACATCCGGCCTTCCAACCACAAGCCTTGCTCCCGGCAGATGAAGTGTCAGCTTACAGCTCATTTGATAAATCCTCAGGATTTTGCCACATACCAGAAACAATAAGGAGGATACTGGCTCACACCACAGCACAAACAAACTTCCTGCTATTCCTAAGAATAATAAGACAGACATCAGCGGGATCACAAAGAGATTTAGAATAAAAGAATAAAGCGGAAACTCGAAAAAATAAGAAAGCAAAATCGGAAAGATGACCAGATTAATGCCAATACTCACCGTCAATCCCTGTAAGCTCCCTTGCCACATATGTTCCCGGATTCCTTCAAAATATGCAGACAAAGCAGCGCCGTCTGCATTCTGGTTTTGAAAACTGTATGATACTCTTACAAATGCGTCCTGCAGCACCGGCACCACCACAAGAATCGCAAACACTGCGCCAAAGGACAGCCAGAACCCTCCGTCATACAGACTAAGAGGTCTCCACAGCAGTACCACAACTGCTGCTACAGAAAGCGCCGTCGGCGCATCATAATGCCGCCCTGTCATATCCGCCCCTACCCGAAATAAGAACATCGTAAGCGCCCGCACTGCCGACACGGTAAGCCCGACCATAAGAATATACAGCGCCAGAAATAAGATACCGAACATCCCTCCAATCGGATAAGAACCCGTAAGCCTCCGCAGCATCTTATACATTCCAATCCCGATAAAAGACAAATGCAATCCCGAGATGGCCAGTATATGCCCAATCCCATTTACCTGGTAAAGGCCTTTCAGTTCCTGATCCATCTCCGCCTTCTCTCCTATCAGCATCGCTCCCAGAGTCGCCCCGTCTTCCCTCCCAAGCCCAGTTATCAGCTCCGTTTTCCAGCTTTCCCGAAAATTCGCAAGTCTTATCCTCCACTTCCACACACGGCTTTCTGCCACACGGCATGTTCTGGCCCACACCAGGCAATGAATATCCTGGATCTGATAATAACGTTTCTGATCGAAATTTCCCGGATTTCTTGCATTCTGAAAATACGAAACCTTTCCTTCTGCTCTCACTATATTTCCCATCTTAATCTGTAAATTGGAATCTACATAGATAATCATTCTTGATTCTTGAAATAACTGCTTCTGATATTGAATAGAATTGTTTTTTAGATATAACGCCTGACTCTTGTCTTTTTGCTCCACCCGGTACACCTGCCCCTGCACCATAACCGGTTCTTCTGGCGGCACCGCCGACTCAAGCGGGGAAGGGCGAAGCTCTCTGATGAACTTCTCTTCCCCCCACAGTACAGCCCCTGTAATCCCTGCCAGAACGACCAGGCACACGAACAGAAGCTGCCTGTTTTTTATCACTGCCAGGCACGCGAAGCGATATGTCCCATCTTTCATTTACCACTTTCCTCCACAAGATTCTGATCTCTTGAGAGAGGCTTACTCAGATCCATTCTTCCCATATACTGAATATTGGTCTCCCCATTTACCGAGATCTGAACCTGACTAGACGCCCCGCCGTCCACAATGGAATTCACGATTGCATAGACGGTAATCGCCGGATCTGTTACACAGGTATTATTAAGAAACCCTTCATCCAGGTTCACATAACACACTGTATCCTTGACAGACACCCCGATCACCTTTGTTTCCGGCGGAATTACCGGGCCATGTCCATTACTGGAAGGCCCTTTGATCAGCTGGTCCATGATCAGCCTCTCGATCGACATATTACTATTATAGCGGACACTGACATCCTCTGGAATCAGCCTGTCCCCGTTCTCATTGGCAAAATATAGCTTTAACTTCTTAGGCTGATACAAATGCAGAGAAGACCCTTTATACTGCAGGAAGTCCTCTGCCCCCATATATCCGATCACATTCCCCTGACTGTCCGTCAGCGGCTCATCCTCAATAAAAAAGTCGATATATTCAATACCCTTAATCTGTGACAGCGTCAATACCACCGCGGCCCTAAGCAGAACTTCCTCCTCCGGTTTCATCCTTTTATATTCGCTGCTAAAATGGATATCCAGAATCTTGTCCGTCAATACCCATTCCCTGATACGGACTCCGGCCGGGAATACGCTTTTATTGTCAATAGATTCCGGCTCTTTACACATGACGTTCAGCAGATCCTGGATCACATTCTCCTCTGTTGCATTTTTCATTGTATAGCCCGCCTTTACCAGAGACGTACCTTCCATATTAATATAATATACGAACATACCGCCTTTCCCCGGCTCTTTACCAGCTTCCTTTCCCATACTGCATCCGGCCAGAAAAAGCACAAGAGATGCCAGACACCAAAGAAAAGCTCTGTAAAAGATTCCGTTCTGCCCCATAACGTAATTCCTCCTAAGATACATATGTCAGCGGGATACGCACCGTAAAAGTAGTTCCGGCTCCGACCTGGCTATAGACTCTGACCGCCCCCCTGTGCATAACCACCGCGCTTCTGGCGATTGCAAGACCAAGCCCGGTGCCGCCAATCTCCCTGGAATGGGACTTGTCCACGCGATAGAATCTTTCAAACACATGCTCGATCGCCCCCTCTGGTATCCCAATCCCAGAGTCTGCCACTTCAATCAGACAGTTTTTATGGTCAGCGTTCAGAGACACATGTACCCATCCGTCTTCTTTATTATACTTGATCGCATTTTCAACCAGATTGGATAACGCAAGTGAAATCTTGACTTCGTCAATCTCAGCCGTCACCGGTCGGAAACTTTCAAATACCAGTTCAATATTCCGTGTTGCCGCAATTGGCCGAAGCCTCTTTAAAATCTTTTCGATCAATGCGTTCATATTTTCAGACTTGATGTTCAACGTGTTCGCAGTCTTGTCCATCTTGACCAGAGACAGAAGGTCGTTAATAATCTTATTCTCCCTCTCAATCTCCTCGGACAGATCGCCCATAAACTCCTTATAAAGTTCAGCAGGCACATCTTCCTGGATCAGAAGTGAATCAGCCAGAACCTTCATTGATGTCAGCGGTGTTTTTAACTCATGTGATACATTAGAAACAAATTCGTTTCTTGAGTCATCTAATATTTTCATCCGTCCAAGCATCTTGTTGAATGCATCCGATATCAGCATAGTCTCTGTGTAAGCATGTTCATGAAGATAATCGGCATCATATCCTTCCGTCACCGCCGCTATCGAACGGCTGATACGCTGAAATGGACGTACCATAGCGAACCCTGCAGAAAATGCCAGTATCACGGCCACAATCCCGATCGTCAGACATACCACAAGAATCCTCTCGTTAAGCACCTGCACGCTGTCTGTGATCATGTCAGTAGACACACTGATCAGCATGACACCTACAGATTTTTCGGTTCCCTTGTCAAGGATCGGCGACGTCACCTCGATATAAAGGTTCTCTGCATCATAATTGCTCGTTCCCTTTCCCTGGAAACATCGGATAACGTCCTCCGATACGATGGTCTTCCCCTTGTCCATATCATATGTATCTTCTTGTATGCGGAAATCGTGATCAATCACCATCACCCGTCCATTGTAGATGTTCGACATCTGGACCAGTTCTGAGCGAAGCACTTCGGATGTTTCACCAGTCAGATAATTAGCATCACTTAACTGGTTACATAGAATTGTACACTGATTCTGTATCTCCGCAGTCCGCATCTCTACTTCCCGCTTCTCATAACTGCTTAGGACAACAGCCCTTAAAACCAGTACCGGAACCACCCCTGCGAGAATGACCAGGAGGATGATCCGGACTCGGAGACTTTTTATAATATTCCATTTCAGATATTTCTTAACCCCGGAAATAGTAACCAACTCCCCATTTTGTATAGACGTATTTTGGATCGCTCGGATTCGTTTCAATCTTTTCTCTCAGCCTTCGTATATGTACGTCTACCGTTCTCGCATCCCCAGGATACTCATATCCCCACACGATATTCAGCAGATTCTCACGGCTGTATACTTTGTTCGGATTCATGGCAAGCAGTTCCAGAAGATCGAATTCCTTGGCCGTCAGATTCACTTCTCTCTCCCCGATGACAACACGCCTGCTCTCACAGTCGATCTTCATACTGCCCTTCACAATCGTCTTGTCGTTAATCTGTCCCTGGCTCCTCTTGCCGGTTCTGCGCATAATCGCTTTAATCCTGGCCTTCACCTCCAGGATGTTGAAAGGCTTCGTGATATAATCATCCGCCCCATATTCCAGACCGAGTATCTTATCCATATCGTCATTCCTGGCCGTCAGCATCACCACAGGCACGTCAGAAAACTCCCGGATCTGCTGGCACACCTCAAATCCATCGTGCTTCGGAAGCATAATATCCAGCAGGATCATGTCATAAGCATTCTCCTTTGCCAGTTTTAATGCCTCTTCTCCGTCATAGGCACAGTCCACTTCCATCCCGTCCTGCTCCAGACTGAAACGGATTCCTTTCACGATTAATTTTTCATCATCAACCACCAATACCCGTCTGCTCATCTACTCTCTCCCTAATCAATTCTGATCTGATCCCTGACCTTATTAAATACGCCTTCCTTAATCCCTTCGACCTCCATCAGTTCTTCAATCTGCCGGAAGCCTCCATGTTCTTCCCTGTAAGCAATAATGGAAGCAGCCTTCGCTTCTCCGATACCGCTTAATGTCATCAGTTCTTCCCTGGATGCGATGTTCAGATTCACCTTCCCGTCCTTTGGTGAAGAAAGCTCATTACCTGCAGATTCCTGCCAACCGTTATACCCGCTGCCTGTCAGTCCCTGCTGCGCCTCTTCCCTGGACGGCACATAAATCTGCTGCCCATCCTCAATCTGGGCCGCCTGATTCAACTGCTCGCCTGCACCGTTCTCAAGGATACCGCCTGCCGCCTCAATCGCTTCATACAGACGGCTTCCCGCCGGAAGCGGATAGACGCCCGGACTTGCCACCTCTCCGCACACATGGACATAGACGATTCCCGTATTCCGGACGCCCTTCGTCTCTTCTCCCAGGATTCGTGGCGGTTCCTCTGACGTACCTTGTTCCTTCTGCGTATTCCTGGCATATTCTTCCTGGTCTGTCTGATTCTTCCGATCAGCTTCTTCTTCCGGTACTTCCTCTGGCCTTGTCTCTGTCAGGCTGACCAGATCTTCTTCTATCCCCTTCGTTCCTTCTGCGCACCCTGTCAACAGGGCGAAAATCAGCGCCACAGTGCACACTACGGCAGTCCTGACCATCTTCCCAGGCATCCTTCTATGCATATAATCTCCTTTACAGTCTGTCGAAACTGCAATACCCCGTATATGCATCTCGCAGCAGGACAAATTCCTGCCGCATTCTTACCTAATCATTGTACTATTTCCACTGAAAAATTGCAACTCCAATCAGCGCAATTCCCATTCCGATTATCTTCCTCCACTCAAGCGGCTCCTTCTCTACGCCAAAAAGACCCAGAAGTTCAATTACATACGCCACGATCAACTGAGCAATCACGATTAAGAGCGCAGCCTTGGCCGGCCCAAGCTGTTCCATACTCTTGATAACAGTCAGCGTAATCCCTGCGCCGATCACACCGCCGAGAAGCACATATTTAGGTTCCACCTTCGTAATCGTCATCACATTGTCACGTCCTGCAATCAGCCATGCAATAACGCAAACCGCAAAGGCCGTCACCTGTACCCAGGCATTACTGACCCACATCCCCGTCGTCTTTGTCACCTGTGTATTGAATACTCCCTGCACACTCATGAGAGCTCCCGAAAGAATCGCAATAAAAAAACCAATCATCGAATCTACCTCCCTTTCCTTTCTCAATAGATCTCTTTCGGGTAGTATATCCAATGATTAGTCTTTTAGTCATCCTATTCTCAGAGCACAGCTTTTAATTTTTCAATCATTTCATCAATCTGTTCTTTCCTTATAATAAGAGGCGGTACAAGCCTTATCACATTATCTCTTGCACTGATGATGAGAAGCCCTTTATCAAGGGCTCTCTGAATGATTTCCCCCGCCGGTTTCTTCACCTTGATTCCGCGGATCAGACCGGTTCCTCTCTGTTCCAGTATTTCGTCAGATTCTGCCGCAAGCGCTGTCAGTCTTTCCTCCAGATAAGCACCCGTTTCCCGCACATGCGCCAGAATATCCTCACGTTCGAAGATCTCCACCGTCTTGGCCACCGCCGCACATGCCAGAGGATTACCGCCGTAAGTCGAACCATGATCCCCAGGCTCTAAAGAATACTCCGCCACTTCTTTTGTCATGGCAAACGCCCCAACGGGCAGGCCGCTTCCGATGGCTTTCGCCATTGCCATGATGTCCGGCTTCGTTCCATAGGACTGCCATGCGAACATGGATCCTGTACGCCCCATACCGCACTGGATTTCATCACAGATCATTAAAATTCCTTCCTGATCGCAGAGGCTTCTGATTCCTTCCATAAATTCCTTTGATGCCTGGTTTATACCGCCTTCTCCCTGAAGAGGTTCCAGGATAATGGCACAGGTCTTGTCCGTAATCTGCTCTTTTACACTGTCCAGATCGTTAAATTCCGCAAACCTCACCCCAGGAAGCATAGGCTCAAACGGCGTCCGGTACGCCTCATTTCCCGTCACGGACACGGCTCCGATACTCCGGCCATGGAAAGAATGTTCCATGGCAATGAACTCATACCTCCCGGTTCCCTTCTTCCAGGCGTATTTCCGCGCCGACTTCAGCGCCCCCTCAATGGCCTCTGTCCCGCTGTTCGTAAAAAACACCCTGTCCATCTCTGCAATCCGCAAAAGCGCCGTCGCCGCCTTACCGCATGTGGTGTTATAGTACAGGTTGGAAGTATGGGTGAGACAGTCAATCTGCTCCTTTAACGCCTGGTTCAGTTCCTCATTGCCATAACCCAGACCACATACCGCAATACCCGCCGCAAAGTCAAGATATTTCTTACCTGCCGTATCATAGAGGTAGACGCCCTCGCCTTTCTCCAGCACCACAGGGAAACGGTTATAAGTATGTATAAGTCCTTTATTTGTTTCTTCTATATACTGATTCATTTCTTTTCTCCATATAAAGTTTCTCTTCAACACTTTATTTCTTATTCGCCATGGTAAAATTTCTCTTCAACATCATTAAGCATAGCCGTTCCGATTCCTTTATTCGTAAAGATCTCAAGAAGCAGACAATGAGGAATCCGACCGTCCAGAATATGCACTCTGGATACGCCATTCTCGATAGCATCCATACAATTCTTAAGCTTAGGCAGCATCCCGCCGCCAATGTATCCCTCTTCCATCAGCGCCTTTCCTTCTGATACCCTCAGCTCCGATATCAGCGTAGAAGGATCCGAAGGATCCTTGTAGACACCTTCAATGTCAGTCAGAAATGCAAGCTTTTCTGCATGAACCGCTCTCGCAATCGCACAGGCCGCATCATCTGCATTAATATTGTATGTAAGAAAGTGATCATCCATTCCTACCGGGCATACAATCGGAAGAAAATCTTTTTCCAGCAGGTCGTATAGAATATCCGCATTCACATGCTTCACTTCTCCCACGAAACCAATGTCTTCTCCATCTGCATACTTCTTTTCCACTCGAAGCAGCGCACCGTCTTTGCCGCTGATTCCGATCGCCCTGACTCCAAGTCTCTCTACGAACTGCACCAGTTCTTTATTGACCTTTCCAAGCACCATCTCGGCTAATTCCATGGTAGCCTCATCCGTTACCCGAAGTCCGTTGATGAATTCCGGCTCCATGCCGGCCTTCTCCACCCATCTGCTGATCTCCTTACCGCCGCCATGAACAATAATGGGTTTAAACCCTACCAGTTTCAGCAGAGTCACATCCTCAATAACCTGTTCTTTCAGATGTTCGTCCACCATTGCGCTTCCGCCGTATTTTACCACGATGATCTTCCGGTTAAACCGCTGGATATAGGGAAGGGCTTCAATCAGGACTTCCGCTTTATCCAGATATTTCTGCATTGACTGATTCATCATTCCAAAACTCCCATCTAATACTTTTTGAACGAAGTCTGACCGAAGGGCATGCATCACGGTGTGCCCCTGGGCAGACTTTTCGTGTCTATCTGTGACATTAACTCCTGTAATCTGCGTTGATCTCAATGTAACCATGGGTCAGATCACATCCCCATGCCGTCGCCTCTTTATCTCCCATCTTCACATCTGCGACTGCCCTTACCTCAGATTCTGAAAGGATTTTTGTGGCTTCCTCCTCACTGTAATCAACTGCAGTGCCGTTTTCAATAATCTGAATCCTGCCTGCCCTGCTCTCAAAGAACAAATCCACCTTCTCCGGGTCAAACGAAGCGCCGGAATACCCCATAGCGCACAGAATCCTTCCCCAGTTGGCGTCATGCCCGGCAATGGCCGTCTTGGTCAGATTCGAGCAGACGATAGATTTGGCCAGAGTCTTCGCCTGCTCCTTACTCTCACATCCCACTGCCTTTACCTCGAACAACGCCGTTGCACCCTCGCCGTCACCGGCAATCTTCTTGGCAAGATATTCATTAATCACATGAAGGGCTTCCTGAAACTTATGGAAATCCTCGGTTCCATCCTCAATCTGCGGATTCTCTGCCATACCGTTTGCCAGCAGAAGCACCGTATCATTGGTAGAGGTATCCCCATCCACGGAAATCATATTGTAGGTATCCTTAACGTCCTCGCTCAGAGCCTTCTGAAGCGTCTCCTTTGAAATCACCGCATCCGTGGTGATAAAGGAAAGCATAGTACACATATTTGGGTGGATCATACCGGAACCCTTTGCCATACCGCCAATGGTCACCGTCTTCCCGCCGACTTCTATGGTCACAGCCAGTTCCTTCTCACAGGTATCTGTGGTCATAATCGCCCGGGCCGCCTCCGTGCCGTTTTCCAGGGAAGCGTTCTTCTTCCTGGAAAGCGCCTGGATTCCCGCAGCTACCTTGTCTATAGGAAGCTGCTTTCCGATCACTCCCGTAGAACCGATCAGAACGCCATTTTCCGAAATATTAAGCGCCAAAGCAGCAGCCTTAGCCGTCTCTTTGCAATATCCAAATCCTTCCTCTCCGGTACATGCGTTGGCAATTCCGGAATTTACAATCACCGCCTGCACCTTTTCGCCGCCTTTTACGATCTGCTGATCCCAGCGCACGGGAGCCGCTTTCACCACATTGGTAGTAAATGTCCCTGCCGCAATACAAGGAACCTGACTATAAATCATCGCCATATCCGTACGGTCTTTATACTTGATTCCCGCTGCCGCTGCCGCCGCTTCATATCCTTTTGCCGCGGTCACGCCGCCTTTCATCTTCTCCATCTTCATATCCTCCCTGTATTTTCTTATTGCTGGTTAAAAGCTGTAATATTCTTCTCGTTTAGTACAAAATCATAATAATTCAAGTCCAGTCTTTTCGTCCACCCAATGGTGTTCCAGAATGCATTACCAATGTCATTTCTGGTAAATGCAATCAGACAGACCTTGTTCACCTGTTCTTTCTTAAGTTCCTCCATGGCATGCACGACCATAGCCTTACCGATTCCCTGTCTCCGGTAACCTTCGTCCACGCACACATGATACAGGCAGCCCCGCCGCCCGTCATGGCCGCACAGGATACTACCCACGACCTTTCCGTCTTCCACTGCCACCACACTGGTAGAAGGATTCCTTCTTAAGAAACGTTCAATCCCTTGCCTGGAATCGTCGACGCTCCTTAAGCCAAACCCCCGGATCTTTGTCCACAAAGCATATACCTCGTCATAATCTTCCATCGTCATCGTTCGAATCATAGTTCACCTCTGTATGATTATTCTACGGGAACATAGGAACCAGATTCAGACCTTCGTTCTCTGGCAGTCCAAACATCAGATTCATATTCTGCACCGCCTGTCCGGCAGCCCCCTTCACCAGATTATCAATGGCTCCCATCATAATGATCCGGTTCGTACGCGGATCCGTCTTCACATTGATATCCACATAATTACTGCCCTCCACCCATTTTGTCTCGGGACAGACGTCTTCTGCAAGAAGGCGGACAAACTGCTCATTCCCATAATATTTTTCATAAATTGCCTTCACTTCTTCATATGTAACTTCTTTCTTCAGTGATGCGTATTCCGTCACCAGGATTCCGCGGTTCATGGGAACCAGGTGAGGCGTGAAATTCAGCGCCACCTCTTCTTTAGCTGCATACCCCAGTTGTTCCTCAATCTCCGGCGTATGTCTGTGAGTGGTAACGCCGTACGCTTTTATATTCTCATTGACCTCACAGTACAGATTTGCTGCCTTGGCGCCTCTTCCCGCACCGGAAGTACCGGACTTGGCATCAATAATCAGCGTCTTCATATCAATGATACCCTCTTTTGCTAACGGAAACGCAGTAAGGATCGAGCAGGTGGTATAGCACCCAGGATTCGCAACCAGCCTCGCCTTTCGGATATCTTCACGGTTCACCTCGCAGAGACCGTAGACCGCTTCTTTTATAAACTGCGGACTTTTATGCTCGATTCCATACCATTTTTCATAGACTGCCACATCCTTAATACGGTAGTCGGCGCTTAAGTCGATTACCTTAGTCTTTCCGAGAATCTCCTCGTTCATCATGGATGCGCAGAAACCCTGGGGGGTAGCCGTAAAGATGACGTCTGCCTTTTCTGCCAGTTCTCCCATATTGTCGTCCAGACATTCTGCGTCCACAATCTGGAACATATTCTGATATACGTCTGCATATTTCCTGTCAATATAACTTCTGGAACCGTACCATACGATCCTGGTCTCCTTATGCCCGGTCAGAAGACGGACCAGTTCGCCTCCGGCATAGCCGGTGGCTCCTATAATACCTGCTTTTATCATCTATTCAACACCCTTTCTGCCTTTTTACCGCATTTTGCCGACTTCAATCAATATAAACCAAATCATTGCACTTGTCCAGAGGGACGCAAAAGAAATCTCTGGAATGGTCCGCAAAAAATAATACTTGCATAAGTATACATCCAATATGTATATTATGCAAGTATTTTTCATATATTTTCCTATTTAATTAAGCATAATTTTAAATGTCTTTCCTTTTTCCGTCTCCAGAGGAATATCCTGATAACGATAAATATTCAGCAGTATTCCAAGAAGCACGTTTGTCACAAGGACTCCCGTCCCGCCGTATGTCAGAAACGGACAGTACATGTTCCCCAAAGGCACAACTCCCATATTTACCATAACATAGAACAAAATCTGCACAAAGAATGCGGCTGTACACCCGAATCCCATGATACTCCCCAGGCGGTTCCTCTGGCTCACCGACATATTCATAAAGTAGATAAACACGCCGACCACAAGCCCGATCACGAGAACTGCAGCCAGAATCCCATAACTGACCATGATATACATCAGACCATAATCCATTCCCTCCATCAGCCCGTCTGCAGCCCTGACGGCCTCTTTCCCTTCGCCGCTTCCGATGAAACGACAGCCGTCCAGGACTCCCCTAAGAATCTGAACCTGGTATCCTTCCTCTCCGTTTCCCAGTAACGCCCTAATACGTTCAAACTGATACGACGGTCCGGCTATAAACAGTTTGAAATATCCTATGCCGGCCAGCAGCGCCGTTCCTCCCCAGACTGATACCAGCATCTTTACAGCAGATACTGCAAACCATCCTTCAAAAACTGCAAAAGACAGAATGAGCAGGAATATCAGAAATATCATCACCCCGGTTATACTGCTTCTTATTTTTACTGCAATACACAGCGCCGGCAGCATCCACAGGAAACATTTCACGATCGCCTCATATCCCTTCCCATGGTAATGATAAACAATCCCAGCGTATAACGGTACAAAGAGATAACATAATAACCGTACATTCAAGGTAAATGGCAGGAAAGGCAGCCAAATCCACTGTAATACTCCGTTCACCTGTTCGCCGAAAAGCCAGATTCCTGCGAATATAATCACGAAACCTACAATCGTGATCTCCTTCGCCCATCTGCCAATCCTGCTGTAATCCGCATAACACACCCCAATCATCACAAGCATCCCCATCAGCAGCCATTTTATATAATCACCGGCAACAAACTGGACCTCTGAAAAATTCTGCTGCAGCAAATTCAGAATCGCATACCCTGCCGCATACAAAGCAGCGATCAGAAGTATCCAGCCCCAGGCCATCCGCGGACGATGTATCAGATCCAGCGCAGTCCCTGCCTCAACCGGGTCGCCCATCTCCCTGACTGCCTCCGCTTCGGCCTCTTCCCTTTCCAGCCCTTCACTGAGAAAAAGCGCTTCCTGCTCTTCGATATGGCCTTGGACCTCCTCTGTGATCTGCGCCCTTGCCGCCTTACACCTGATCTGGTCTGTCAGTATCTTTAAGTATTCCTCTTTCTTCATACGACTCATACCGCACCTCCCATATTCAATACATCCACCACCGCCTGTGAGTAAGCCATCCACTCTTCCTTCTTCTGTGCCAGAGCCTTTCGCCCTTCCTTTGTAATTCTGTAATATCTCCGCGTCTTACCCGTCTCCGGCAGGGCGTTTCCCTTTGAAACAGCCTCCCCTTCCGGTATTCCCTCATTGGCTGATCCTCTGGACGGTCCGGCCGTGTCCGACACGGTGTAGGACTTCAGAAGCCCTTTAGATTCCATCCCATGCAGAAGCGGATACAGGGTTCCCGCTTTCAATTCGAATACATTCCTGGATTTCCTGCGCAGCCCCTCGATCATCTCATATCCATACATATCCTTTTCCTCCAGCAGCCGCAGGATCATCATAGAGGTACTCCCTGAAACCAGACTTTTATCAACTGCCATCACACATCTCTCCTTTCTCACGATGTTATTCATAACCAGACTGACGAAGCTGTTCTTCTTTCCAGATGTAATGTCTTGGAAATACTTCTGCCTCTCTTCATTTTCTGATAATACTATATAGTTTATCTATATATCGGTTATCTACATTATATATAGATCATCTACACATGTCAATCATTTTCGGAAATCTATTACGGTAATTTATACATCCTTTCCATATAATTCGCATATCAAATGAATATTTTATGCATAAAGTGTATATTTAAACTTTTTTTATTTTATTCTTGCATATTTATAAAAGATGCGGTATAGTATTTTTTGCAGTCAGAAAAAACTCAGTTTTTACATACACAAGACAGAATGAGGAGGATATTCTTATGAAAGAAAAAGTTGTATTGGCATATTCCGGCGGACTTGATACCACGGCGATCATTCCATGGCTGAAGGAAAATTTTGATTACGAGGTGATCTGTTGCTGCGTGGACTGCGGACAGGGAGAAGAACTGGACGGCCTTCATGAACGTGCAAAATTATCCGGCGCATCAAAGTTATATATCGAAGACATTGTCGATGATTTCTGTGATCATTACATCGTTCCCTGCGTACAGGCCCACGCTGTCTATGAGAACAAATACCTGCTGGGAACCTCTATGGCGCGTCCCGCAATCGCAAAAAAACTGGTAGAGATTGCAAGAAAAGAGGGTGCATCCGCAATCTGCCACGGCGCAACCGGCAAGGGAAACGACCAGATCCGTTTTGAACTGGGCATTAAGGCGCTGGCTCCTGACCTTAAGATCATCGCTCCATGGCGTATGACCGATGTCTGGACCATGAATTCCCGTGAAGAAGAGATTGAATACTGTAAACAACATGGAATCAACCTTCCCTTTGATGCCAGCCATAGTTACAGCCGGGACCGGAATTTATGGCATATCAGCCACGAAGGTCTGGAGCTTGAGGATCCTTCTGCTGAACCAAACTATGACAATCTGCTGGTACTGGGCGTAACACCGGAACAGGCTCCGAATGAAGGCGAATACGTTACCATGACATTCGAAAAAGGTGTTCCAAAGAGCATTAACGGCGAAGAAATGAAAGTATCTGACATTATCCGCAAATTAAATGAACTGGGCGGAAAGCACGGAATCGGTATCTGTGATATCGTTGAAAACCGTGTGGTAGGCATGAAATCCCGCGGTGTCTATGAGACTCCCGGCGGAACTATCCTCTACGAAGCGCATCAGCAGTTAGAGGAACTGGTACTTGACCGCGCTACTTATGAAGTGAAAGAGGAGATGGGAAATAAGCTGTCTCAGATCGTATACGAGGGAAAATGGTTCACTCCGCTTCGTGAGGCTGTCCAGGCCTTCGTTGAGACAACACAGGAATATGTGACTGGCGAGGTAAAGTTCAAGCTGTATAAAGGAAATATTATTAAGGCCGGCACTACCTCCCCATACTCTCTTTACAGTGAATCCCTTGCAAGTTTCACCACCGGCGATCTGTATGACCATCACGATGCGGACGGATTCATCAATCTGTTCGGACTGCCGCTAAAGGTTCGGGCTATGAAGATGCAGGAAGCTGGTACGATTTAGGATTGATATGTGATTTAAAACGTTTGAGCGTACCATATACGGTACGCTCATTTTTCTCCGCTCTTCCATTTGTTTTTTTATTGAAAGGTATTTGCAGAAAAGTTCTCTTGACATGAAAATTGATCTATTTTAAATCTGCCAAAATCAATTTCATTTTTCTCCGCCCACTTCCTGGTAGCATTATAAACGGCCTGAATAACAGCCTTATTCTCTTCAGATGTATATAAATCATCAACTACAGGCTCCTTTTTCTGAAGTTCCTTATATACAGCCAGTTCTTCATCCGGCAGATCTACCTCCAAATTATTCAAATCCATAGATTGCAAATCTACAAAAATGCAATAACTTGTCAGCAGTGATGTGCAGTCAGACCAAAATAATTCATCTGTTGGCCACTGAAAATCTTCAATATTGTTAGGTTCAATATATTCCGTAATCATCGTTGATTCAATTGTATGATACCAATCCTGAAGCTGTTCCTCAGTAACTCCACACTCTGTGATCTCTTCAGATTCTGCCACATCTTCCTCATCTGCCTGCCGCTGATTTCCCTCTGCCTCTGTTGAAGCTTCCGTCTTCTCTGTCTTTGCCGCTTCTTCCTTTTTACCGCACGCTGCTACCATTGCAATAACCAGAACCGCTATGATAATAATACTTGAAAAACGCTTAATTTTTACACACATTTTTGTCCTCCCCTGGGAAATCTGATTCGTTTCTTTGTCCACATTTCGCTGTTGAATCTACGTCTATAAGTTTCTTTTCTCTCCCATTTTACCCCCCCCCCCTGTATATTTTTGTCAATGAAAACATTCTTAACATATACTAAAAATTTCCCAACAAAAACAATATGATTTTAATATTAGCGCAGCACCTCTCGCATCACCCGTTCCATGTTTCCTCCCCAGATCTTATCCAACTGTCCCTCCGTCACACCTTCCTTCTGAAGCGCCGCCCACAGCCGCTCCATTTTCGAGACGTCGGGGATCTCCAGCACCCCTTGGGCATCAAATCCGTCAAAATCCGTTCCAATAGCCGGAAAATCACTTCCTCCTACCTGGATCATATGTAAGACATGCTCCGCCATTGCCTCCACCCGGGAATTCTCCTGCGCAGTATGGGAATCCTCCACTTTCCCAGTTCCCAGAAAGGCGCCGTAGAAATTCAGTCCCGCAACCCCTCCGTTTTCTGCCAGGCTTCGGATCATCTCATCCGTCAGATTCCTCGGATGGCTTAAGAGTGCGCGGCAGTTGGAATGAGACGCAACAACCGGCTTCTTTGAATATTTCAAAATATCACGGAACGTTCCGTCTGAAGCATGGGAGACGTCCACGATCATCCCCAGTTCGTCCATTCTTCTGACCACGTCAACCCCAAAGGGCTTAAGTCCCTGACTCATGACCGCTCTATCCCTGCTGTTGGGATGTCCGATACAGTTCTCATAGTTCCACATCAATGTCATCAGCCGGATTCCCTTGTCATATAAAACGTCCAGCCGCTCCATCTCGCTGCACAGAACGCCGCCCTCCTCTACCGTAAGGAATGCCGAGATCTTTCCTGCCTCCTCATTCTTCTCCATTTCTTCAACGGATCTTGCAAGGGCAATCTGTTCTGGGTATCTCCTGGTCTGACTTTCCAGATATGCAATCATCTCCTGCACCTTCCTGTAACAGCCTTCGTATCCCCCGGCGTCTACAAAGTCCTCCAGACAGGTAAAACATGCGAAAAACTGCGCTTTTGTCTCCGCCGCCTTCATGAACGGGATACTGACACTACAGTGATTATCCATCAGATTTTCGTTTTTGTCCATGGCCGTCAGTTTCCATAAGGTATCACAATGCAAATCAATCAGTTTCATATCTTCTGCCTCCGTTTCATATCTTCTACAGTAAAGTATATATCTTTCCGAATAAAAAGTATACCTGAAGGTACACCCTTAATAATAAGGAGGATTTTCATGAAACCAGTCATCGGCATCGTATCCTGCGGATGTATGAACCACCGTCAGTTCGTACCCCAGACATACATACAGGCAATCGAAAGATCCGGCGGAATCCCCGTCATTCTCCCCTGCACTCAGAACACGGAAGCCTATGAAAGTTACAAAAACCAGTGCGACGGGTTCCTTTTTTGCGGCGGGGATGACGTAACGCCCCTCCTGTTCGGCGAGGAACTTCTGACAAAACGGGGTTCTACAGACCTTCGCACAGACCAGTTCCACCTCTCTCTGATGAAATATCTTCTCACCCTAAGACTCCCGATCCTTGCCATCTGTCGGGGTATGCAGATCCTCAATATCGCTCTTGAAGGCACGATTTACCAGGATCTTTCCCTGCGCTGGCCAGCCTCCTTAAATCATATGCAGCTCTCCTCAGACCGTTCTGATCCCTGTCACAAGATCACGGTTCTAAAAGATAGTATGCTATTTAATATCTATAATAAGAACGAGGCTGTGAATAGTTTTCATCATCAGTGCATCCGCATCTTAGGAAAAGACTTGAAGCCATCTGCCATGGCGTCTGACGGCATCATAGAAGCCGTCGAATCGGAACTGCTTCCATTTGTGGTCGGCGTCCAGTGGCATCCGGAATGCATGATAGAATCCTCGGCCTCCGCCCAGGAACTTTTTTACGTTTTTATAGAAAAATCAAAAAAGGCCAAAAATTTGCAGTATATTTCCATTAAGCCAGGGACACAATAATCCCGAAGCAGCAACACAGACACTCGTTGCCCACGAAATAAAGGAGGAAACAGACATGGCCGATTTATCAGTACTCGATTTACAAAACCTGCGTCACTTAATCGGAGGATATAGCACCTGTCACTGCAAACTGCAGGACTATGCCTCTCAGGCACAGGATCCGGAAGTGAAAAAACTTTTCCAGGATGCCGCAGATTCTGCGATGAAAAATAAGCAGGATTTAATGAAATTCTTATAGGAGGTAAGCAGACATGTTAGACGAAAAGACAATGGTAAGCGATGCCCTGACCGGCGTCAACGGTGAACTGACCCGATTTGGTGAAATGATCCCGCAGACAGAGAACAAAGAACTGAAACAGTGCTTAAAGCAGATGCGGAATGAATGCGAAATGTCCCAGGAGAAGCTTTACCAGGTAGCACGGGAAAAGAGTTACTACGTCCCGGCGGCAAAAGCTTCCCAGCAGGAGATTGATCATGTGAAATCCATCTTAAGCGGTGGTTCCATGAAGTAGCCGGCCTCTTCGCAAACCGAAGTATGGCGGTATGATAATGGAACGCGGTATGATAATGGGCGGAAGAGAGTCTGATACTTCAGATTCTCTTCCGCCCCTTTCTTATTTATCAATCATTTTCTCAATTTAACTATTTTCTATAGCATACTATATAATAAACATAGATGATCGCCACAAATCCCTATACTTATTACGATCCTTTATATACTGAAAACTCTATCTTTTATCCATAGCAAACTATATATTTTACGCACTCCTTTCAAACTGCGAGTTATATAGTTCCGCATAGAATCCGCCCTGCGCCAGCAGCTCTTCATGGTTCCCCTGCTCAATAATATCTCCGTCTTTCATAACCAGAATCAGATCAGCGTCCCGGATGGTAGACAGCCTGTGGGCAATAATAAAGCTTGTTCTTCCCCGCATAAGGTTATCCATCGCCTTCTGTATCCTCACTTCAGTACGGGTATCCACAGAACTGGTCGCTTCATCCAGGATCAGAATCTTCGGATCTGCCAGGATTGCCCGGGCGATGGTCAGCAACTGCTTCTGTCCTTGGGAAACATTGTTCGCCTCCTCATTCAGTTCCATGTCATAGCCTCCTGGAAGCGTCTGTACAAACCGGTGTACATAGGCCGCTTTTGCCGCCTCCACCACCTCCTCATGAGTGGCATTGAGTTTCCCATAGCGGATGTTGTCTTCAATACTTCCCTTGAACAGCCAGGTATCCTGCAATACCATACCGAACATTTCCCGAAGCTCGCTCCTGTTAAAGTTGCGGATATCATGGCCGTCTACCTTGATAGAACCATCGTTCACGTCATAGAAACGCATAACAAGCTTCACCATAGTGGTTTTCCCCGCTCCTGTGGGGCCTACGATGGCAATCTTCTGTCCAGGCTCCACCTTTGCGCTGAAATCATGGATGATCGTATGGTCTGGGTTATATCCAAACTTCACATTGCAGAACTCCACGCGCCCCTCAAGCCCCTGGATAGATACCGCATCCGGCGCTGTCTGGTCTTCCTCCTCTTCCTCCAGGAATTCAAACACCCTTTCAGAAGCCGCAGCCGTGGACTGAAGCATGTTTGCCACCTGGGCGACCTGCTGGATCGGCTGGGTGAAATTGCGCACATACTGGATGAACGACTGAATGTCTCCCACCTCGATCACATCCTTGATCGCAAGCCAGCCTCCAAGAATAACCACCGCCACATAGCCCAGATTTCCCACGAACTGCATGATAGGCATCATCATCCCCGAAAGGAACTGCGATTTCCACGCAGACTCATACAGCATATCATTATCCCGATCAAACTCTGCAATCACGTCCGCTTCCTTATTAAATGCCTTAACAATATTATGGCCTCCGTAGACTTCCTCCACCTGTCCGTTCACATGCCCCAGATACTCCTGCTGATTCTTGAAATATTTCTGAGAACGCTTCACGATTACCGAGATCAGCCCCACAGAAAGGGGAAGGATCAGAAGCGCAATCAGAGTCATCAAGGGGCTTATGCTTAACATCATAACCAGAACGCCGATAATCGTCGTCACTGAGGTAATGAGCTGGGTTGCGCTCTGGTTCAGACTCTGACTTAAGGTATCTACATCATTGGTGATCCTGGACAAGATCTCTCCATGCGGCTGCCTGTCAAAATAGTTCATCGGCAGGCGGTTGATCTTCTCTGATATCTCCTTACGCATCCGGTAGGTCAGTTTCTGCGAAACCCCGGTCATAATGTAGCCCTGGATAAAGGAAAACAGGGCGCTTAACACATACAGTCCGAGAAGCAGTAACAGAATTCTTCCAATCTTGTCAAAATCAATTCCTGGTCCGCCCGAGATTTTTCCCACCAGGCCGTTAAATATCTCCGTTGTTGCCCTTCCTAAAATCTTCGGGCCTACGATATTAAAGATCGTACTCCCCACCGCAAAGATACCTACAAACAGAATCGGAATCTTATACATTGCAAGATACGCCATTAATTTCTTCATCGTACCTTTGAAATCCCTGGCCTTTTCCCCCGGCATACCGTGTCCCCCGTGGCCCATGCCCGGCCCTCTGTGGCCCATACCTCGTCCTGCCATATCAGCCCACCTCCTTCATGTCATGTTCCAGCTCCCTCTCGGACAACTGGGATGATGCGATCTGGTAATATTCCTCGCAGTTTTTCAGAAGTTCCCGATGCGTGCCCATACCGGCCACCTTTCCATCGTCCAGGACAATAATCTGCTCTGCATGGAGAATCGTACTGATCCTTTGAGCGACGATGAGCACCGTACTCTCATTCGTCTTTTCTTTCAGTGCGGCCCGAAGCTTCACGTCTGTCTTATAATCAAGCGCTGAAAAACTGTCGTCAAAAATATACACATCCGGATGCTTTGCAACGGCCCTTGCAATGGACAGCCTCTGCTTCTGCCCGCCCGATACATTGGAACCGCCCTGAGCGATCGGACTTTTGTATTTCTTCTGTTTCTCTTCTATAAAATCTGCTGCCTGGGCGATCCTGGCCGCTTCCTGCATCTCCTCTTCGCTGCCTTTTGGATTGCCGTACAGAATATTCGACTCGATATCACCTGAGAAGAGGACTCCTTTCTGGGGCACGTAGCCAAGCCTCTCCCGAAGTTCCTGTTGGGTAGTCGTACGGATATCGATACCGTCAATCGTAATCTTCCCTTCCGTGACATCGTAAAACCGCGGAATCAGATTAACCAGTGTGGACTTTCCGCTTCCCGTACTTCCGATCAGCGCCGTCGTCTCTCCTGGTTTTGCCGTAAAGGAAATATCGTGCAGAACATCTTCCTCTGCTCCCGGATAGCGGAAGGATACATGTTCAAACCGTACTTCCCCTTTTCCGTTTTCCCCGAAATGAACCGGATTTTCAGCATCGTGGATCAAGGTGCTGCTGGTCAGAATCTCATCTACACGATCTGCTGAGACCGCAGCCCTTGGCAGCATAACCGAAATCATACAGATCATAAGGAATGACATGATGATCTGCATCGTGTACTGGATAAACGCCATCATATCGCCGACCTGCATGCTGCCGTCATTGATGCTGTGCCCGCCTACCCACACGATCAGAACGGCAATGCCGTTCATAATCAGCATCATGAAGGGCATCATAAAAGTCATGGCACGGTTTACAAACAGATTGGTTCTGGTCAGATCTTTATTGGCAGCGTCAAAACGCTTCTCCTCGTATTTCTCCGTACTGAATGCGCGGATAACCGCAAGGCCGGTGAGTATCTCCCGGCTGACCAGGTTCAGACGGTCAACCATATTCTGTACCACTTTAAACTTAGGCATGACAACGGCAAAAAGGACAACCACCACCATAACGATCATTCCAACCGCAAGCGCAATGATCCATGACATATCTGCATTCGTGCGAAACACTTTAAAGATTCCTCCTGCTGCCAGAATAGGAGCATATAATACCATACGCAGGATCATAACCGTCAGAAGCTGGATCTGCTGGATGTCGTTGGTGCTTCTTGTAATCAGAGATGCTGTTGAGAATTTATCAAATTCTCCGTTGGAGAATCCTACTACCTTACGGAAGACATCTTTTCTCAATCCCCGGCCCACTCTTGCCCCCACACGGGAAGCCAGCAGACCCACAATAATACTTGCAATCATACCTGCTGCGGCTAACGCAAGCATTTTCAGTCCCGTCCACAGGATGTAGCCAGTCTCGATCCGGTCAGTGTCAACGCCGATCTTCTCGTATACATTCTGAATATAGACTGCTGCCGACTGTTCTACCATGGTTTCCGGCATAGCAGAGAATTGTTCTTCCATCTGCTTCTCAATTTCCGGCATAGCAGAGAATTGTTCTTCCATCTGCTTTTCGATCTCCATCGCAGCTCCGTTTCCAGAAGCAGATCCGACGCACAGAAGCATAGGCTTGCCAAGCAGTTCTGAGAGTTCTTCCATTTTCTCCTCGTCTTCCTGTACAGACTCTTTTAAGGCCATTATATTTCCTTCATTATTTTTCTCATACATGTAAGGCTCCGAAGGGCCGGAACTTACCTCATAAGCCTCTTTCACCGTCTCCTGCCGCCCCGATGGCACAAACAGAAGCAGCTGAAGGAAATCTTCTTCGCTCAACACAAAGGGGATCTTCTCATCAATTCCCTTCTGCTGTATTCCCACATTGACAATGTCTGATGTATAAGCAGGCAGCGTAAGGTCGCAATATGCCTGTAACATCAATACGCAGAAAATCGCCAGAACCGCACCGGCATAGGGTTTTAAGAACTTGAATAATTTTTGCATATCTCACCTTTCCTTTCCAGATATAACAGAAGTCAGAAATCCTGCCTCATCGGCGGACCCGTCTTCTTGAGGATTGACTTGAAATCCATTCCCTTAAAATCCTTGGATTTGAGCATATTTTCTCTCATGGCAAGAAGCAGACGCCGGAACAGCAGCCTTTCTTCTACCGTAAATCCCTGATACAGAATCTTCTCCATTTCCTCCATGATGAATTCTAATCTTCCAATACACTCTTTCCCCGCCTCTGACAGGCAGATCCGAAGAATCCGCTGGTCGCATTCGTCCGGTTCTTTTCGGATGTAGCCAAGCTCTTCTAGTTTTCTCAGCGTTACCGTCATAGACGGCGGCGTAATTCCGATCTGTTCTGCAAGCTGCCGCTGGGAGAGCCGGCCCTGGCTGTTCAGGATAAACAAAATCCCTGCCTGGCTTGGGTTCAGATTCATATCCTCCATCCGCATGACCGCATGATACCTGCTAAGATGCATAAGTTGATGCAGCACAATAAAAGCAGATGCATCGTCTATATTTTTCATGATATCCCTCCTTTATTAGATTTCTAACAATTAGATTAGTCAATTTTACTATACAAGTCAACAGATTTATTATTTTTTAACATTTATTATGGGAAAATTTAGAAAAAATTCATTAGATATATAAATAAAAATAACCCGTCATATCATAAGGGTCAAAATACCTTTTGACCCCAGCATCATGATATCTGGTTAACCCCCGCCGGATATCATACAGACAGTACGCTTTGAATTATCACAGAAATGCTATAGTGTGTCAGAGTCAAGAATAACAGTAAACGGCCCGTCGTTGACCAGACTGACCTTCATATCTGCCCCGAACTGCCCCCGCTCCACTACCGGAACCTGTTCCTTACACCTGGCAATAATATACTCATACATCTCCTCCGCCATATCCGGCGCTCCTGCCTCTATAAAACTGGGCCGGTTTCCTTTTCTGCAGTTTGCATACAGAGTGAACTGTGAGATCAGCAGCAGCTCTCCGCCCACTGTGTCAAGCGACAGGTTCGTCTTCCCCTGTTCATCCTCAAAAATCCGAAGTCCCAGCATCTTCTTCACCATCTTATCGGCGATCTCTTTCGTGTCGGAACTGGACACGCCAATCAGCACCATGAAGCCCTTTCCAATCTTACCAAGGACTTCACCTTCTACCCTCACTTCACTCTCCAATACTCTCTGGATCACGAATCTCATCTTATATAACCTCCTGTTTTCCTATACTATAAAAAAGTGTCTTCGACACTTCAACCCCCTAGCCCCCATTCATGGGGGAATT
>CAJTVY010000046.1 GCA_910579925.1 uncultured Dorea sp. | reverse complement strand
ACTGTCTAACCATTTGATGATGTAGTGGCAGGCTACACCAGCCAAAACAGCAACTAAAAAAGAAATCACAACTTCCATGCAAACACCTCCTCCCTGTTGCGGGTGTCGGTGAGCAACACATAAATTGTATCATACTATTCGATATTTTTCTACTTTGGTCTCAAAGATTTGTTCTGAGGATTGTGACTATAGCAATCCGATGCTCGCTATCTCTATGGATACTCTCATAAAGTGGCTTCTCGGGGAGTTAATTTTCTTAATTTATATCTTTACCTTCCGAAAGAAACTTATTTCTGTCCTTATCTGGTTTCATACTTGTTTGATGTACAATATATTAGGTGATCCATGCTCTAAAACGATCATGATTAATTTGTAGGGATAGGGGCTTGCGCCGGCTAAACATCCGATCTATAGTGATTCGTATATAGATACGAATTTGAGGAAAAACACAGGCAATAACGCCTGTTCTTCTCTCTTACAAGTTTAAAAAAAGAATACAAAAAAGTTATTCTATAAAAGTATTATTTACTAACTCTTTATGCCATGGAAATACCATAAAAGAAAATCTGTCAAAATCAATGCTATTTTTTTCTGTCCATTTCTTTATAGCTGTATACATTGATGTAATAATAGCTTTGTTTTCTTCCGTTGTAGGAATTTGTTCAACAGTTGGTTCATTTTCTTTCATCGCACTAAACATCTGTTTCTGATCTTCCGTTAATTCCATTTCTGTATTTTCTAAATCTATTGTCTGCATTCCAACAAATGTTTCGTATTCTGTAAAAAATCCCTGACAAATATTCCAGAACTCTTCGTCATCTGGCCACTGAAAATTCTGTATACTGTTGGGTTCAATATATTCAGTAACCATAACAGATTCAATTGTATCATATAAATCCTGTATCTGTGCTTCTGTAAGTCCATAATCAGTAATTTCGTCATTTGGCTGCTGATGGTCATCTGTCATTTCTTCCGGCTCTGCTTCAACTTCCTTCTCCGCTTCTACCTTCATCTCTTCCTTCTTCTCAGGCTCCGCCGCTTCTTCCTTCTTGCTGCCACATGCCGCTGCCATTGCAATTACCATAACTGCTAACATCATAATACTTAAAAACCACTTATATTTTCTACTCATAATTTTGCCTCCCTTAACATCTGGTTGTTGTTTCATTGCTTCGTTTACAAGTTCCTTATTCAGTCGTTGAATCTCAGTTGATAAGTTCCTTATTCAGTTCTCTGGCTCTTGATTCTTGTCGCTATGTTTCACTTACCGACAGCCTCTTCGATTGCTTTCTGCGGCCAGTTAAGTAATTAACATAATATTTCACTGTTTCGCTGAGAGTTTATTTAGATTATTTTATTACTCTTTTGCATCACATCCTTCTTACCAAAAAACTGTATCTACCTAGACAGCTATATTATCTCCTAATTCATATCAACATTGTAAAATTTAACATTTTTCCAATATTAGAATTATTAAAACAAATAGATATCTCTTCAATTTTACCCCCCCCCCTTCTATTTTTTGTCAATATATTTTTTCTTATAACAATACCTTTTTATGTAAAACAATAAAGGGGCTTCCGCTTTGAATTTACATTCATTAAAGCGACAGCCCCCATGCATTGGACTATCTATTTCCCGACAGCCCCCTGAAATTTATCCATATAAAAAGAAAAAAATCTTCTGATCGGTATTCATTCTACGTCTCGTGATGCCAGGTGTAGAGAATACCGTGGCAGCAGTACGTTTCTTTGGTTCTTTGCTTCAATTAACGCTTCAGAATATATAATGGATTTAGACCTTTCATCTGCCACCAAAACACTTCCCTGCCTGTTTCTCCAAAGAACAGATTGGATACGGTCAGACTTACCCCTTGAGTAATTCCAGTCGCTATTGCAGCGCCGAATATTCCTATTGTCTTAATAAGAATGTAATTAAGGATCACATTGAGAATCACACTAATGATCTGTGAGTACATTAAAATATTTCCACGGTTAATAAGCGTATAATGCCCAGCCCTTAATCCTGCGTTATACATAAAGAAAGTACCTATCACATATACTTGATAAATAGAAAATGCTTCCGCATATTCTGGTTTTAAGAAACGGAATGCATAAGGGAGAACAGCAAAAGATGCTAAAACTCCTAATATATAAATCCATGTTAGAATTGCCGTAATCTGAACATATCGCTTTTCATACTCATTGCGGTCTGAGTCATAAAGCTCAATCAGTTTAGGATATACGCTCTCTCTAACAGGAGCTATACCAATCTGAACTACTGCAATTATTTTTACTGCAATGGCATAAACACCCACTTGTTCCTTAGAAAGCATATTTCCTATCATGATTGAATCACAGCGGGAATAGATTATCGCACACGAAGCAGCTATCGCCAAAGGAAGGCTTTCACGAATCAAACTAAATACAATGCCTGCTTTATACCTTCCCTGGATGAGCCTTCCAAACTCTTCTCTATATTGTATGTAGACAATAGTAAGGCTAAGAAATGAAGAAAAAGCTGTAATTACCACAATTGCCAATATTGACCAATGCAATGAAACAGCTAAAAGCTGAAGTCCCCCTCCGATCGTTAAAGCAATATTACCAGCTATAATAACTTTCTTGGATTTCAACAGATATTCGTATCTATTTTGCATTCCAAAACGAAGGTTTATAATTATGACATTTACAAGAAGCACAAGGAAGATTGCATAATAGTCTCCTTTTTCCCCGCTGAACAGAAGATATATTATTCCGCCTATCAGGGAAACAACAGAAAACAGCATCCTCGTTATCGTTGCATTCCAGACAAGTTCTTCCGGATTTTCTGACGTATATCTTTTCTTAACAACCCTTGCATCAACAAAGGTAACAAAAACCTCAAATAGTGCGACAACACTTACAGCATACTGGTAAGTTCCATATCCAAGTGTTCCGTAATAATTTGCGATACGAACGGTAACAACCAGATTCAGAATCAAAATAAATACTTTGTCAAACACCATCCATCCTGTGTTTGCCAGTATTTTCTTAAGATTACCACCTTTCTTTTCTGACATGTGCATTTCCCTCTATCTGATTACTTTCTCAACTACCTCTCGAATCACGCCTGTGCCACCGATAGCGTTTGTCACATAGTCAGCTGCCTTTTTAACCTCTTGCATAGCATCAGCCGGACAGCATCCATATCCGACGGCCTTAATTGTTTCGATATCATTTATATCGTCGCCAATATAGCATACATTGGATAAACTGATTCCTCGTTCATTGCAGATACGCCGGAGTGATTTCAGCTTGTCCCGGCAGCCAGATTCGAGAATATCAAGCTTGAGTTTTTCAGATCTTCTGCGGTTTAGATCCACGTTCTCGCTTGTGATTATTCCAGTAATGATTCCTCTCTCCCGCAACAGTGCGAATCCCATGCCGTCTCTGGTATTAAACTTCTTAAGCTCATCACCTTTTTCAGAGTAATACATGCCGCCATCAGTGAGGCAGCCATCACAGTCCGTAAGGAAGATCTTTATTTCCGGTATCTCCATGGGTTTACTAATCCCATTCTTCTTCATAAGGGCTTCGATGATTACCCAATCGCTCGGCTCATCAATTTCAAAGAAGGTATCCTCATTCATTTCTACAGCCTTGATATTGCCGGAAACACGGTTCTGGTACTTTAAGAGACCGGCCTTCGAACTAATATAGAAAGCTCCGTTCTCTACAAGATATCCATCAAACACCTGGCGTCTTGGGCGATGGAAAACATCATAGTTTGTTGGATGTGCATAACCGTTCTCATCGTTTCCCCAGTGAAAACGCTTCTGCCTGACAACAGAGAGAACACTATCTGTACCACTTGTTTGAAATGCTTCAAATCCTTTTTCCAGATCCGAAGCCTGCAAGAGCGGAGATGTAGCCTGAACAAGAACGATATTATCGAAATCATAGATACCGGCAAACTCAAGCATGGCCAATTCTGTTGATGCTGTATCGGAGGCTGACTCTGCCGAACGGCCTATAACAACAGCCTTTGAAAACCATTCAGACTCGATTCCGGCTTTAAATCCCTCTACCGTCTCTCTGATTTTATCGCTATCAGTTGCCACATAAACCTTATCAATATATTTGCAACCGCATGCGGCCTTTACCGTCCAGTAAACAAGGGGCTTTCCACATATAGACTTAATATTTTTCAGGGGAATAGATTTGCTTCCGCCTCTGACCGGAATAAACGCTACGTTCATGCCTGCCTCCAACTTATTATATTCTTCCATAAACATCCTCATAACGGATGATATCATCTTCTCCAAAATAGTCACCGATTTGAACTTCCGTGATTATTAACGACTCATTTTCATCCGTATTTGTCAGTCTATGCTTACAGCCTAACGGGATAAACATTGTACTTCCACAGCTCACGGGAAGAACCGACATATCAAGTTGTACGGTTCCGTTTCCATGAACGACAATCCAATGTTCTTCCCTGTGTTCATGTGATTGAAGGCTTAACTGACTACCGGGCTTAACGCTAATAATTTTCGCTTGAAAGTAGTCATTAAGCACTGTGGTCTTGTAGTACCCCCACGGGCGCTGAAAAATCTCATGATCAACCACGCTTGTATCAAGGGATGAAAAATCATAAGAAAGATCCGCATAGACGTCTTGAAGTAATAAGGCGTGCATTTGGTTCTTAGTTATGATGTTTACCAGTTTTCCTTCATCGTCAACTATCGGTAGGAATTTGATAGCCTCATTTTTAAACAGCTCGGTCACAAGTTCAAAACCATCATAAACGGAGACAGTTTTTGCATTAGAAGTATAGATGAATGAAATAGATTCGGCAGCTGTCTTTCCCTTAATAATTGATCTCCTGACATCACCATCTGTAAGTACGCCAAGAACTCTGTCTTCACCATCGACAACAATAACAAACCCCTGTTTGTTTGCATCGATTTTGGCAAGCGCATCAATCATTTTCTCATTAATCCGCACAGTAAACTGCAATAATTTATTATCCAACATTCCACCTCCATTTTAGAGTCGCCCGGGAACGACTTACAATTAGGCGACTCTCCAGTGTACACTAGTTAGCGCTTTCTATACTTGAGCTTATCTCTCTGAACCTGTTCAATCGGAAGAATCTCTTGCTCCTTATAGGTTAATGCTTCATGAACTGCATTCAGATTTTTCACGAGCTTGCGGATTCCATCCGGCTCAAGCGATGCTGCGTGATCCGTTCCCTTCCAGGTACGATCAAGTGTGTAATGACGCTCCATATATTCAGCGCCTAAGGTGTACGCCGCCACATCAACAGCGATGCCAAGATGATGACCGGAGAACCCGATTCCCTTAACTCTTCCCTCGTACTGTTTGCGCATACGGTTGATTTCCAAAAGACAGGTGTCCTTAAATGGAACCGGATAGCCTGAGGAGCAGTTATAAAGAACGAGATCCTTTGCTCTTCCATTCTTCTCAAACAACTGAACAATTGCTTCTTCTTCTTCATGGGTGGTCATACCAAAGGAGAGTTGGATTTCTCCTTCATAATTGTCGCAAAGCCACTGAAGCATTTCAAAGTGTGTATTGCATGCGGAAGGAATCTTGATAAACTGCGGATGAAGAGATGTAATCTCCTTAGCGCTTGTTAAATCCCATACTGACGTTGAATAAACGATTCCAGCCTCTTCACACCAGGCTTTCAGCTGAACATGCTGTTCCACATCAAACTCCAGGAACTCACGATGAGCGCCGTAGGTGTCGCCATATGAGTTAGCCGGATCTGGATGTGGAGCATGATACTGCTCCGATGTGAGCAGTTCTTTCGGGCAGCGCTTTTGGAACTTGATTGCATTTGCTTTGCAGAAATAAGCAGCCGTATTGATAAGTTCTTTAGCAATCCCCATTTGCCCCATATGATTGCAGCCTGCCTCTGCGACTACAAATGGTTTGTTGTACATAAGAATCTCCTCCTATTATTTATAATTATTTATATATCCCTATGTTTTTTAGGGGTTAATGAAACAATAAACAAAACTAAGTATGTAAGTCCAATCGCCAGATAACTATTCATAAACCCAAACAATCTATTTCTAGGAAGCATGGGAAGATTTAATAAAAACTGAAACAATAATGGAATATATTTACTTCGAACATCAAGATTGGATCCGTCACATATTGCTAATATCTGTGCCAACAGAAAGCTAAAAATAGCAACCCCAAAATAGCCGCCTAAATCATATGCTTCTGCCAAAAAAGACCCCCCAAATCCGTTTCCATTTATATATGCAGATTGAGAAATGTTGTACATTGTAACATTAGAAATATCATTTGTATTCCTTGCAATTTCATCAGTTTGTCCGTATCCATACTTCAATGCATAATACGGTGTCAGCAGCGGCGAGAATACAAAGGGATAATGTCTATACTGCAAATCGCCTTCCATTACAAGCATAGGAACGACACGTGATCTGGATTGTTTTATTAATGTATCAACGATAGGAGATATATTACTTGTACTATTTGAATTGTTTCCTCCATACCCCATGCGAGCAGTGTCCAGGGCAACGATTAAGACAATCAATATCAACCCGACTAATACATATTTCCTTATTTTTATATTTACATCGTACTTTTTTCTATACCAATATATACAAATTATTATCAGACTGATAACATTGCCTCTCTGACCTCTTATTGCACTTAGTAAACTAATGGCAATATATAACAGAGAAATCTTCTTAAATTGTTCCTTTGATGGATTACCTGCCAAGCAAACGCAATACCCTGCGGTTAATCCCAGATTTGCTCCACTCACCCAGAAAGGATACTCAATGTTAGAAAAACCATTTGTAAAAATTGACATATAGCCATGCAGTATTACATATCTAACCTGGAGATAAGTTTTTACTAATGCAGGGATAAAAAATATTCCCATCATAATTTCACCGATTTGGATCAATAACGGTATAGATTTCCTCTTTATCCTCGCTTTCTTTTTTTGTTTGCTTATTCGTATACAATAGAACACATGCATTAAGTATATTTCAATAAAACTTGCGACGATAAATTTGGCGCCAATATCGGCGGTAAATGTGATCCCTTTAGGCCATCTTATAGATAAGAAATCATAATTTAAGAACGGGAACAGTGTTTCGGCAAAAAGAACTGAATAAATAAAGAAGATACTTGTATACAGAAAAACACAATATAGCGAAAAGAAGCCATAGTGTTTTCCGGCGTATATAAGTGTAAATATATATGTTATAGTAAATCCTAGTAATAATGGATATAGTGATCCAGAAACTATATATATAACATAGACAATGCATAACAGTATTGGTATGACTACTATATAGATATTTAAAGAAAATGGAATATATAGTTTCCTTTTTCTTTCCACCAAATCAACGTAAGCAGTCCTGCCTCTACTTAAATCCTTATTAAACAAATCACTCATGGACAACTTCCTCCAAAACATCTTTCAGTTCTTTATAATTAGAGGGTGTCGAGAAAACCTCCGGATGTTGTTTCATAACAATTTTCTTAATATCAATGACTAACTTTCTGAACTTTTCGTTCATTTTGTCTAATTCCAGCATTTCAACAAGTGAGATTACTTGCTGCCTGCTGTCAAAGTACAGGAAAGGACTCAATAATGCTGTGCTGACTGCGCCTATAAGAATTTTATTCTCCAGCATTTCTTTATGAAAATAGTATATTTCCCACGGAATATAGTTCTTTTTGTTTACTTTTAATCCTGTCCCCTCATAGATTGACGGATCATTCCTGGGATGTACTTTTACCAAAAGGTTATCTTTCCCAACAATTTCACTTACCGTTCTTAATATCTCATTATCGTTTGTGTTAATCCCATCTTTAGCAAAGGCATTATCAAAATAAATGTATTTCTCTTTGATCATATCATTGGATTTAAAATCAAATATAACATCAGCTATCCTTGCTGTTTCAGAATCTGGATTAAGAAATCTTGCTTTCACTCTCTCAAAAGGGACTCCATAATTCGCCATCTCCGGTCTATATAAATACTGGCATTCTATATTCTTTTTCCCAGAATTATGTCGCAGCATTTTTCTGGCAAAATCCTTTGCAGTCCCTTTTTGTAAAAACTCTCCATAATTAGCATACGAAGACATTCCGTCTTCCAGCCAGATATATTTAATTGTATTATTGAAAAAATGAGCAAAATTGCACACAAAAAAATCAGCTGCAGGACAAAATGACATATACTGATACTCACTGAAGTCACATGATAAGTCAGGCCATATTTTATATATATTATTCCTGTTCAGATAAATGCCTGCCCATTTTATGCGTTGTTTTTGCAGATTTCTAAGTTTATCCCATGCGCTTTCGACAAAATAGGTCTTACGAAAAATGCCCAGAGATGTAATCCTATCGAACAGGATCTTTCCGAACGCAGGCTCTTCCAGCATAAGAAGATCCCATTTGATTTGTCCATATGATGTTGTTTCCATCATATTTAAGGTGTTCAGTAATTGAAGCGGAGAGTCGACAATCGCAATCCCGCATATGTCATTTTGTCTTCCCATGTATAGATTTGTTTCCCTTCGTAATTCTCTTGAATAAACCGAAGCGCGAACTTTCAACGATTCTCCGACACTGTTTACCTACTTAGAATACGGATTACTTTGTTAATGATTTCTTCATCAAGCTTCGGTCTGATTTCTTGCGTTTCAAATTTTATCTTAGGCGTTAACAGGCTATTTTCCGGCAAAGGAATATCAAAGAGACATGGTTCACGATCAAGAATCCAGTCCTTATACTGCGTAAGCTCATCATATGAATCCAGTTTTAACGCTTTTATTCCATAGGCTTCAGAAATCTTAGCAAAATCTGGAACACTATAGCCGCCAGAAGCAGTAGTATTTGCAAAACGATCATTATGCTCTAAGTGTTGTGTTTCGCTAATTTTTCCTAACACGCGGTTATTCAATACAAATATTTTGATTGGAAGGTTCTCTCGTCTTACCGTCTCCAGCTCCTGGATATTCATCTGAAAACCACCGTCGCCAGTAATGCAATAATTCGTCTGATTTCCCATGGAAATGCAGGAACCTATGGCATATGGCAATCCACAACCCATAGTCCCATATCCGCCACTGATATGAATTCTCCCCTTAAACCCTTTCAGCACAAGAGATTGTGCGCACCAGCATTGATGCATACCAACGTCCACGGATACGACAGGGTCTTTAGGAAGCAAAGAGGCGATCTTCTCGACAGCCATATTACCGGGTTGTTTATCATACTCATTCAGTACATCTTTAGCCTCTAAGCATTGTTCCCTCCAAACAGAATAATCACCGAAACCCTCTGCCAAAAGCATTCTCGCAAAGTCTCTGGCATCGGTCTGATATTTCTTCTCGTTTTCTTTAATGTTTCGGCTTAGTTCATATTCATCAATATCGCAGCGTACTAAGTCCGCTTTAGGAGCAAACTTCTGTGCAGTTCTTCCTACTTGACGAATCCCAAGACGTGCGCCAGCGGAAATAATCAGATCGCATTCATTTAGAATCATGTTTGCGATACGATTGCCATGAGTCCCAATGAACCCTATATGGAGATCATCCTGTGCCAGATCAACTCCGTTCATTGTCGTCAAAACTGGAATGTTCGTCTTTTGTGCAAATTCGTGAAACATTTCTACGGCGTCAGCACTTCTAACACCATTACCCATCAATAATATTGGCTTGCTGTATGTCGAGCGGAAAATCAATGAGCACACCCCCTTTCCTTCCAAGTAAAGCCATATTATATGCTCTGCTAATAATATCAGCGAACCCTTCCGTGCTGTTTGCTGTTACTGAATACTTAGTAATATGCCTTGTCATAGATACAATGTCCATTTCCTGAAATCCATTTTGACGAATGCCGGAAAATCCCTTCATTTCATTGGTAGGAACATTTCCGCAGATACCTATAATTGGAAATCCATCAAACCAGGCATCCGCAAGCCCCCCGAGCCCATTTACTGCGCCAGGACCTGATGTTGTAAAATACACTCCAATCCTCCCACTGGTTCTCGCAAAACCATCTGCTGCTAAAGCACACCCTTGTTCGTTGTAACAGACATGTGTCTTAATTTCATCCTGGCGTTTGTAAAGCGCATCCATAAATGGAACGATATAGCCGCCAGCATAACCGAATACGTCTGTGACACCATGTTTTATCAAGAAATCAACTAAATATTCAGAACAGTTCATGATTCGCTTTTGTTTACCTCCATAATATAATGTCAATTTTCAACTATATAACAACTCTTCAGGAATCTTTAAAAGAGCTTCGAATAAAGCCAAATCCTCCCTGGTTGTTATTTTTATATTGCTCGTTGTACCTTTTGCAAAAAATACGCGTTCTTTGCAGTGTATTAACAATGAACTTGTAAATGTTGTATTGTGCAGGTTTTCAAATTCTGCCTGCTCATAACACTTATATGCCAGCGAATATTGAAAAGCCTGCGGGGATGCCGTTAATATGACATGTTCACGATCAATATCCGTTATCCCTGATTCAAAATCCTCTGTATAAACGATTGGCGGATGACATACTATTGATGACGCTGCATTTCCCTTCTCGTGCGCCACTCTAATAACTTCATCTATAGCCTTCTGAGGTAACACTGGTCTGACAGCATCATGAACAATAATATAATCATCGGGATTAATTTTATCTTTTAAGAAAAATACACCATTACGAATAGAATCATGCCCTGTGCTTCCACCTTCAATAATCCATTGTATCTTAGTTAAGCCATACTGAACAACGATGCAGCGTAGATATTCCAACCACTCTGAAACGCAAACAACGACAATTTTCTCAATCTGTGGATTCTTTTGAAACCTCTCAGCAGTATGTACAAGAATAGGTTTTTCTTCAACTTCAATAAACTGCTTTGGCAAATTCGAACCCATTCTCTTACCAATTCCGCCAGCTAAAAGAATAACATAGTTTTTCATACTCATATCAGGCCTTATCGAGCATCAGCAGTTTTTCCATAAACAGTTCCATATACTTCTTATGAGTGATCGTAAGACGCAGCCATCCCGTCAAACCATCCTTACCACAAAGAATCAAGATACCGTTCTCCTCAAGAAGATCTGTTATTTCCCTGGAAGTCTTATATTTTGGCTTGATTGCAACATAACATCCTTCTGAGGGAAGCGTCTCATATCCGTTATCAGCCAAAGCTTTAAGTACATATTCCTTGCCTTCTGCATACTGTTCATTCAATTCAGCAAGCAGCTTGTCATGATTATCCACAATTGCTTCAGCAAATAGCAATGCTATAGAATTTACAGTATATGGCGGCTTATAATTGTTGATGCAGCGAATATTCTCAGGAGTAGAAATTACAGCTCCAAGACGCAGTGAAGGAATTGAAAGCATCTTTGAAAACGTTCTGAGAACAAATACGTTGTCAAATTCCTTAATCAAGTTAATAGATGTCTTGTCGTAAAAATAGTAATATGCTTCATCAACGATTACGATGGCATTATTTTCTCTGGCCCTCTCAATGATGCTAACAATCTCATCTTTGCTGTATACATTACCGACAGGCATATTCGGATTAACAAGTACAACAATACCGGTATTCTCGTTAATAGACATAAGTGTATTTTCTACTTTATAAGTGAAGTCCTTTTCATAACTGAGCTGCCTGACATTCATACCTGCCATCTTCGCATAAACTTCATACATTGCAAAAGAGGGCGTTACGCACAGTATGTCCTTTCCGGCTTCTCCGAATGTCTTAATAACATACCCCATGCCTACCACACTGCCAACAGTAAAAGTCACATTCTCTTTTTGCAGACCTAGAAGATTTGCATACTTTGTGGCCGCAATAGTCTCTTCGGGATAAATGGCCAGAAATTCAGGAGTAACCTTGTCCATTACAGAATCAAACAACCACTTTGGTACTCCATCAGGGTTTTCGTTCTGATCCAGTCGGATATAAGCCCCCCTGCCCTCAGGTTGAGCAATGCGGTAAGCATTCTTGATGTTTTCATTAATGTAGAACATTGTAATTCTCCTTTTCAAATTACTTTATTTACTATTTAAATTTGAATTAATTCTAATATTTTTTCACACGCACAGCCTGTTTCATAGCTTTCACATTCCAAATGGTGTTTTTTTATTTTCCGTACATACTGCTCTTCATCAAAGCTCAGTATATTAGCTCTCATTTCATCATTATTGTGACCGATTGGGTAAGGCCATTTCGACGCCGGCATATAGAACCCTCTCTTCCTTTCATACTCCTCAATATCTGGCGCATACAAAAAGATAGGTCGATAAGTAAATGAAAAATCCCACATGAGAGAAGAGTAATCTGTGATAACAGCATCTGCACAACACAGAAGTTCCTGCATATCTGGATATGAAGTACAGTTAATCGCATTCATCCCACTCATATCTACGTCAGCAAGTTTCGGGTGAAGTCGTATACCACAGATCCATTCGCATCCAAATTTGGTTTTTAAAGCTTCTAAAAGCATATCAATATTCAATTCGATATAATCATCGGCTATATCAGTATTCGAAAATTCATTATATTTTGACCTGTAAGTAGGAGCAAATAGAACAAATCGATAATCTTCCGGAATATTATAATACTTTCTGACTTTTGCTTTTAATTCACTATGATCACAAAAAAGAATATCATTCCGAGGCAGACCGGCTGGTATTATTTTTTTATCGTTATACCCCATAGATCTTGCTTCTATCTCAGAAAAAGATCTACATGTAGATAAAATATAATCTGTGTTATTTGAATTCATATCTGACTGTTTTTTATACCAAAGATCATTATAAACATCTGTACTGGACTTTTTATATGGTCCTCCACCATGCCAGGTACTTATTATCTTCTGGCGCTTTCTCTTTGGAAGATAAGAAACACCACCAGCATTTGTTATAATCGTTCCACTAGTAAGCAATTCTTTAAAATAACCATACGAGCCAGGTCGAACCACCAAATCATCCGGATATTCCGGCAGATCAGATCCATCCATAATTGGAAATACAACTTTATATTTTCCTTCGTAGAATGTATGTATATATTTATCAATATATTTCATACTGTCACCGTATGTAAAAGACAATTCATTTAATAAAGTTATTTTGTTTTTTTCTGCTGGATAAATCCAAAAGCAATGTAATAATGCTTTCATCACTATCTTTTTTATATATGATACAAACTCATTGCCCATATTTTCCATTCCATCGCAGACCTCCTTGCTTCCAGCGTCCTATTTCGTCACAGTTTCCCATACATTACCCATTCCTTCGTCTTGGGATTATATATTTTTATTGTTCTTGCAGGGATTCCGCCAACTATCGAATTCTCCAATACGTCTCGTGTTACTACCGAGTTGGCTGAGACTATGCTGCCGGTTCCTACATTTACACCCTTTTGAATGATTACTCCGTCCCCGATCCAAACATTAGCCTCGATAGTTATTGGTTCTATTTCTAATTGTCTTTCATTTGGCGCTATTTCAGGACTATCTTGATTATTTCCCGAATAACTCCCATGAGAGTTATCTATTATGGTTACTCTTGAACCGATAAGAACATTGTCTCCAATCAGTATCTTTTCTGCGCACTGAATTCTAACATTATGCCCTATGTTGACATTTTTTCCAAAAATTAGGCGTTTTCCTTCATGATCGCCATTTACTTCAATTTGGCAATTCTTACCTGTGGTCAAACCAGTTCCAAAGTCTATATACTGTTTTCCACGCACAGCAATAGGAGTTCGAATCAGCCTTGCGCCTTTATACTTAAGTCGTGTTCCAATTACACATTTTATATTGTAGATAGCCTCTCCAATGGAGTAATTTGATTTACGCATTTCTTCCACTCCATTTCCCCATATAAATAAACATGGATTTCAGAGCAACCCAGAAGCTCTTATTGATTTTTTTATTCTCCCTATGCCATTTATGCGTAACTCTTATATTTGGGTTATAAACCGCACGTCCCACTCTTCGCAGCTCTCTAGTTAAATCAGCGTCTTCAAAGTGTAAAAAATATCGTTCGTCAAAACCGCCTACTTCATGTAACGCAGCAGTTTGCGTCACCATGAAAGCTCCCGTACAGAATTCGACATCTATTGGAGAAGATACATCTGTATTCTGAAGCGTATACTCTTCTCTGAGTTTCTTGCAGAACTTAAACTTGTTTTCAAACATTCCGCCAACCATATATTTCATTGACGGGTTTTTTTTAGGGAGAAACTGTTGTGTGCCATCCACATTCATAACAAACGGGGTCATAACGGCAATATCTGGATTCTTCTCCATATAGTTTACTGCTTTTGCAATCGTATCAGCAGTCACAGAAATATCTGGATTTACAATGATATGATACTTACTGTGAATATTCTTAATGGCGAGATTATGGCCCCTGCCAAATCCAAGGTTTTCTTTACTTTCAATCACTCTCGCCCACGGATATTTTTTACGAATCAAGGATATCGTTTCATCATGAGATGCATTATCTATAACGTAAATAGTGATCTCCTCAAAGGAAGTACATTTCTGGATTGACATCATCAAGATATCAATTTCATCGGCACTGTTGTAGGTCACAATACTTGCCGTTATTTCTTTTTCATTTTCAAAGAGTTTATTGTCTATCACTGTTTTTACTCCCCTGTCATTTTTTCGAGGATTGATACGCATCTTCCGGGTATACTGTTTCCCCATCGTCAGGAAGTATTGAACCATGCTTTTTCATCTCTCCCGTGCCGCCTTCAACAATCCCATCTGATCTTAATACTGAAAAAATAGTGCCAAAAAAGCATTTGGTATCAAAAAGAAATGACTCTTTCTCCCGATACTCTCCATCAAGTCTGGCTTTCACAGGAATCTCAAGTTCATCTCGTCCATTGATTTGGGCCCAACCGGTCAGACCAGGCTTGATATCGTTAGCGCCATACTTATCTCGTTCTGCGGTCAGCAGATCTTGATTCCATAGGGCGGGACGAGAGCCAATGATGCTCATATTTCCAATGAAAATATCTCCAATCTGCGGCAGCTCATCAAGAGAACTCTTTCTCAGAAATCTTCCCACTCTCGTTATGTACTGTTCAGGGTTCTCAAGCATGTGCGTAGGCACATCATGAGGCGTGGACATCTTCATGCTTCTGAATTTGTGCAGTCTGAAATACTGCTTATTCTTACCAACCCTCTTCTGTGCAAAGAAAATCGGACCCGGATCGTCAATCACAATGGCTATGCCGAGGATCAGAAATATAGGGGACAAGATTACTAAGCCGCAGAAGGACAAGATTATATCAATAACCCGCTTAACGACTCTATCGTAGAATCCCCTATGCCCATCGGCATCGCCGATAGCCTCAAGATGACCTCTTACACCATCAGCGTTTTCTTTCTCACGATCATCCTCTACAAACCGAACCTTTTTACCTTGCATTGGGTTCTGTTCTTCTGGTTTGTTTTTATAAACACTTCCAGGTCTCTTTATTAAACCAACCGCCGTCATTCCAGCGGCTATGGTGCCTATCACAGTCAACGCTTTTCTAAGAGTCTGCATACTTCAAACTTCCCAATCTTTCTTACTTAAAAATAGATCTTGATGATCCCTTCTCATTTTCAATCCATGCTCACAGAATTTTCTCCGTGATCTCCAGACCTGCCGTAATATAATGGTTATTCTGCCGCATAGTTGTCGCAATTTTCGCCAGCCGTTTATGCCGGTCAATCTTACAGATTCTGTTTTCCAGTCCCATCAGAGGGCCTTCCGTTATCTTTGTAATACCTTTTCGGATAATTCCCCTGGATATTCTCAGATGGCGCTCATCCCCGCATAGGGATTTCAGAAAAACCTCTTCCTCAAGGTTCAGCGGAATCAGACAATTCCTCCCCTTCGCAAGTTCAACGCATTCCATCAGTTCTCTGGACAACGTCTGTGCATTCTCACTTTCCAGAAAAACGGCTGCCGGGAATAACAGTTTCTGCTCCAGATGCCATGCGCCCTTATATCTGCACATCCTGTCATAAGTTAATATGAATGCATCCAGAAGCGCTCTTTGAGACAATCGTTCTTTGCACAAGAGTAAAACATTTTCTTCTTCCTGCTCCTGGCAGGCTAATAAGTACCAGATAGCAATCCCCTCTTTCGTAGAGTAGGTAACTCTGCGAAATTTTTTATCTGAATTTTTAACAAAAAATATATATATTTCGATCCAAAAACTAAAAAATGTGATAATTTCAATAGAATTCTTTTGGATTTTGTGTAAATCTTTAGCAAAAATAAATTAGGTATTGATTTCTTAATTTGAGATGGTTATAATAGATATGCTATAAAAAAGAAAAATCGCAGAGTTACCTACTCTGCGATTTTTTGAATTCTCCGCTTTACTTTTCTGTCCTATTCCACAATCTTAATGGGTATCTTTACATCCTATTCTCTTCCTGTAACAGACAGTCCACGCACAAATGAATCCACTAAGAAACAGCAGCTCAATCCAGAAGTCTTTTCTCACCAGATCTCCCGTTTTCGGTGCGCCTTGTTTTCTGCTCCCTGACTCTTCCGTCTTTACCTGTTCTTTCTCCGAGTCATCTTTCCCAGAAACCATCGGAACCTCCTCGCTTTCCACAAATCCGCACACGGCACACACCCGCTCTCTCCTTCCTGTCTGGCTGAAAGTCGCCTCTTCCGTCACCTTCCACTCTCCAAACTCATGACTCTTCTTTGCCGGTATCACGCTTCCTTTTGTCAGTTCTTCCCCACATCCTAAACAATAAGTATCACCTGTATACCCTTCTTCCGCACAATTGGCTTCTTTAAATTCCCTGATCTCGACACCCCCTGTATGGCGATCCGGATCCCGGGAAACGATCACAGTATTAAGCGCTCTCTTCTCTTCGTCAAAATTCGCACCGCAAAAACTACAGTGATAATGTCCAAGTGTTCCTTCATTGCTGCAATCCGCCGGACGCTCTTTGATCCAATCCCCCAGACTGTGTTCTCCGGTTTCACCATAAGCCTCTTGACAAATCTCACACTCTGCTTTCTCTGTACAGGAAGCAATACCGCCGACATGCACTCCTTCCTCTACTTTTGCACCGCAGATACAGAGTTTCCAGTGATACGTCCCGTCGCTGTGCCATTCACCAGCCCCGGCGCAAACATGTTCTTCCCTATATTCCGCTATCGTGACCGCCTGTATGGGGGAAGCCAGCGCCCTGCCGTTTGCTTTCACACGCACATAATAAGTCCCGGCTGACAGCCCTTCTATTTCACTTCCTTTCACCGGGATCCACCCCTTAACAGCCCCGGCGGACAAGGACGGCATGTATTCCATGGAATCATTAACCCCGGTAATGATTCCATCGTTCTGCGCTTCTATCGTACATGCAATCCCCATTAATCCTTCGGGTTTCTCTGCCTGCATGACGTCAATCGTCTGAATATCCGAATCCAATGTACGGAATCCGTCTCCCGGCTGGTAAACTCTGACATCCAGATCCTTTGTCACATCCACAATCTCCATGGACTCTCCTGTGACTTCCTTCCATGTATTTCCTCCGTCCACACTGTATTTCATACCTATGGTTACGTCTGAAAGAGTTCCCTGACTGTCGCCTGCCGCCTCAAAAACAGCGTCCGGCTGAATCAGCTTTTGGATCGGGGTATTCTGAACCTCCAGCGGGATATCCACAAATCCACTTGCATATCCCGTCTCCCGATTCCCGTTCCACTGTTCGGAAAAGACCTTCAACGTATACTTTCCCGGCTCAAGTCCATTGGGGAGCCGAACCGTCTGTGTTCCGCTCTTGCTGTCATGGGCAATGTATCCATAGTACAGAACTCCTTCCCAGTTATTATTACACAGCATAACAGAAACATATTCCTGGTCTCCTGGTATGGCGCCGGAATACGAAATATCCACCTTCCAGTCTGTATAGCCTTTTAATGCAGCTTCGGCATTATCCGCACTTGCCTGGAAACCGCTTCGGCTATCGTCTCTAAGCGTCAGTTTCCATTCTCCCTTATTCTCAGTTCCCCAGTAAGCAGGAACTTCCTCTAATATAACCGGATCAGATAAGCCGTCCGGTATACAGGCGTCAGGACCTGATATAAAACTTATCGTATCCGGATCGAAATTAAAAGCGGGACGGGCATATATGTAATCGTCCCATATTGTCGTGCCACTAAGCATCCCCGTCGGAAGCACTATCCCAATATTTGCATCACCTACAAGGCCGCCCTGCAGCGCTGTACGCATCCACCAGAGCTTCGGATCATTACCGCCCTCATAATAAGCCATTCTTGAAATATCCTCGCCTTTACTCGCAGAAAATCCATAATAGTCTCTCGTCAGCTCATAGTAATCCGGAAAAAACAACCGGTCGTCTTTCAACAGATAACTGTCAGTAGTTGTCAAAACAGCTTCCCTCTCTCCCGGTTCGAAAGACGATTGTTCAAAATCCCTGCACCAGACCTTCGCATAACTATTCTCCCATTTATTCAGACCAGTCCAGTCTCCGTTTATACTCTGCTTCGTATACGGTATCGGTTCCAGCAAATATTCTGATAGAAGGAACATTCCCGAATCTCCAGTATTCGTTCTTCTTTTATTCAGCACGCGCCATTTCACAGGATTGCCTTTAAATTTGCCATAATACAGGTAATCTCGATCCTCAATACCCCCTCTCCCAATCTGTACTGCTTTTCCGGTATCATAATCTACCGCCATGCAGACAGACGGCTGGACGGCAATCGCTAATATATTCGCCGCCGCACCTGTCATTACCGCCGAAAGCCATCTCCTTTTCTTTTTCCTCTTCATTTCCCGCACCTCGCTTGAATCTGACTCTTCCTTACATTATGTCTTTACAACCTGTAATCTGCAGGACTGCAAAATATTACACCGTATATTTGTATTATAATTCACATTTTTTACAGATACAAGTCATCTGTTTCTGATTTCTTTCATCAGGCAGGTACACTCTCGGCGGACAAGATTTAAACTACTCCTCCGGCGCCGCAATCCTTATAAATTCCTGCATGGCCCGCGTCAGATAAGCGTTCCTCTTATAATACAGATACACATTTCTCTGCGCCTGCGGAGCATCTAATTTATAATAAATCACCGAAGAATCCGTATGCAGATGCTTGATCAGCGTATCGTTGACAATCGAAATCCCCATTCCATACTGCGTGAGGTGATACGTCGTCATCACCTGATCAAGCTTTAGTATATAATTAGGCTGAATATTCTCTCTCAGACAGATGGCATCAATCCGTTCCCTCGTATCATTGTGAGCGCGCAGTACCACAAAAGGGTCATCCTTAAATTTCCGAAGGGGCACTCCCGGGAACCGGGGATTCCGATGAAGATCGTTCTCTACATCAGAGGCAGTCAGCTGGTAATTCGCCGCCCGGCGGTTGCTGTCAAAAGATGCCGGAACTGCCAGAAGAAGCTGCTCTTCAAAACAAATCTTCCGATGATAGATCTGTGGATTCAGATCATAATTATCAATGACAATATCCAGTTCCCCGCTAAACAGCTTCTGCTCCAGTTCCATCGTTGAGCCTTCATAAAAATCAAGATTCACATGAGGATACTTCTGCCGAAACCGGTCTATAAAAGGCGGAAAGATAAAAGAAGCAAAAAAATACGTTCCCCCCAGCGACAGATGCCCGGCCTTCAATTCATGAAGATTTCCCACATGATAAGCAAATTCATCCTCCAGATCCAGAATCTTCTCCGTAATCCGTATATATTCTTCACCGCACTCTGTCAGCCGAATCGGGCTGACACTCCTGTCAAAAAGTGGGGCGCCGATTTTTTTCTCTATCTTTTTGATCGCAGCGCTAAGAGCCGGCTGAGAAATATAGAGATTCTGGGCCGCTTTCGAAAAACTTTGTTCTTTATATACTTCCATCACATAATTCATTCCATGAAACATATTTCTACCTCACTAATGATTAACCCTTGCAGCATGGGGTCATAAATCTGACCATATCATATTCCTCTTTGCCAGATAATGCAATACTAATTATAATTTTTATCAATCACTACATAATATATATAATTATATACTTATATATCATCCATATTTTTACTGCTTATTATAACTATATATAACTAAATTCTTATATTTCATATATAACTATAAGTATTTGATTTTTACATTTAAAATTTCTATAATAAAATCATACTGAAATCAGGAACCAGAACATTTAAAATATAACCGTACAGGAGGACGATTCATGAACTATGCAGAAGAATCATTGAAAATGCATTATGATCTGAAAGGGAAAATTGAAGTTATTTCAAGAACCCCTGTAGATTCCAAGGAGGCGTTAAGCCTTGCCTACACACCGGGAGTAGCCGAACCCTGCCTGGCAATCCAGAAGAACCCAGCCAAGAGTTTTGACCTTACCAGAAGATGGAATACCGTAGCTGTCGTCACCGACGGCACCGCAGTCCTTGGACTTGGCGACATCGGACCAGAGGCCGGATTGCCTGTTATGGAAGGCAAATGCGTCCTGTTCAAAGCATTTGGGGATGTTGACGCAATTCCTCTATGCATCCGAAGCAAGGAGGTCGATGATATTGTAAAAACCGTCAGTCTTCTGGCCGGGAGCTTTGGCGGAATCAATCTGGAAGACATCTCTGCGCCGCGCTGCTTTGAAATCGAAGATAAGCTGAAAGAATGCTGTGACATTCCTGTCTTTCATGACGACCAGCACGGAACCGCTGTGATTACTCTGGCAGGACTTCTCAACGCTTTGAAAGTAGTCGGCAAAAAACTGGATGAAGTCAGAATTGTCACGTCCGGCGCCGGAGCTGCCGGAATCGCCATCATTAAGCTTCTTATGTCAATGGGACTAAAAAACGTAATTATGACAGACCGTCAAGGCGCCATTTACGAAGGGCGGGACGGCTTAAATGACATCAAAAAGGAGATGGCTGCAATCACCAACGGAAACCATGAAAAAGGATCTCTTGCCGAGGTCATCAAGGGCGCAGATGTTTTTATCGGAGTATCGGCTCCCAACACCCTGACTGCCGACATGGTAAGGACTATGGCAAAAGATCCCATTATCTTTGCCTGTGCGAACCCTACCCCAGAGATTTTTCCAGAAGAAGCCAGGGCCGCAGGAGCAGCGGTGGTTTCTACCGGACGTTCTGATTACCCGAACCAGGTTAATAATGTGCTTTGTTTCCCAGCCCTGTTCAGAGGCGCCCTGGACGTACGCGCCTCTGAGATTAACAACGAGATGAAAGTTGCAGCGGCCCATGCAATCGCAGATCTGGTAACGATAGAGGAACTGAACCCGGATTACATCTTGCCGCAGCCCTTTGATCCACGCATCAAGGATACCGTTGCAGCGGCTGTCGCCGAGGCCGCCAGAAAAACAGGCGTGGCAAGAATCTAAGCAAAGAACTCCCTAAGAAACGAAAATAACGGTCATATATTATTAAAGAAAGAGGATTATAAAATGAATACAGAAAACAGAAACCCGGAAACTAAGGATTATAGAACAGAAGAAGATTCCATCGGAACAAAAGCCGTCCCCGAGAGCGTATACTACGGAGTACAGTCTTTAAGGGCTGCTGAAAATTTCCGTATCACCGGACTGAACATGCATCCGGAAATCATTAACAGCCTGGCGTACATCAAGAAAGCTGCCGCTGTCACCAACTGTGAAGTAGGTATTCTGGACCGAAAGATTGCCGATGCCATCTCAAAAGCCTGTGACGAGATCTTAGAAGGAAAGCTTCACAAAGACTTCATCGTAGATCCCATACAAGGCGGCGCCGGAACCTCGATAAATATGAACGCCAATGAAGTCATCGCTAACCGGGCAATCGAAATTTTAGGCGGCCAGAAGGGCGACTATTCCATCGTAAACCCTAACGACCATGTAAACTGCGGTCAGTCTACCAACGACGTAATCCCTACTGCCGGAAAGATGACCTCCTTAAGGCTTCTTAAGAACCTCAAAGAAGAACTCCTGCGTCTCCATAAAGCTCTTGTAGCAAAGGCCGAAGAATTTGACCATGTCATTAAGATGGGACGCACTCAGATGCAGGATGCCGTACCAATCCGTCTGGGACAGGAATTTCGGGCATATTCTGTGGCAATCATGCGTGACATCCGACGTATGGACAAGGCCATGGAAGAGATGTGTACTTTGAATATGGGCGGCACTGCTGTCGGAACCGGAATCAATGCAGATGCCTCCTATTTAAAACGGATTGTACCGAATCTGGCAGAATTATCCGGCATGGAACTGGTACAGGCATTTGATCTGATTGATGCCACGCAGAATCTGGACTCTTTTGTCGCGGTATCCGGGGCTGTCAAAGCTTGTGCGGTTACGCTGTCAAAGATTGCCAACGATCTTCGTCTGATGTCTTCTGGTCCAAGAGCCGGATTTGCAGAGATCAACCTGCCTGCCCGTCAGAACGGTTCCTCCATTATGCCAGGAAAGGTAAATCCTGTCATCCCGGAAGTGGTAAACCAGGTCGCCTTTAATATCATTGGAAACGACGTGACCATCACCATGGCTGCAGAAGCCGGACAGCTTGAGTTAAATGCATTTGAACCGATCATCTTCTACTGCATGTTCCAGTCCATTGATACGCTGTCCTATGCGGTACAGACTTTCGTAGATAACTGCATTACCGGAATTACAGCCAACGAAAGCCGCTGCCGTTATCTGGTTGAAAACAGCGTTGGAATTATCACTGCGATCTGCCCCCACGTTGGTTACCAGAAAGCGGCTGAAATTGCCAAAGCTGCCATGAAAACCGGAGAATCCGTTCGGTCTCTGATTCTCAAAGAAGGATTACTGGACGAAAAGGATCTGGATGAGATTCTGGAACCGGTACATATGACCGAACCCGGTATCTCTGCGAAAGAACTTCTGAGAAAAAAGAAAAACTGACGGCTCTTAACAGATCTGATACAAAGGATGTAACCCCCCTGACTAATCGGGGATTTACATCCTTTTCTTTCGAAACATATAAAATCGCAAAATAAAAACCACCGCCCCCGGAGTTCTCAAAAGCCTCCAAAAACAGTGATTTTCAAATGCGCGATCAGGGGCTCGAACCCTGGACACCCTGATTAAGAGTCAGGTGCTCTACCAACTGAGCTAATCGCGCATAAGTCTTAATTTTCTTTTATTATTTCCTTAACACGAATGCTATTATATAACACTTTTCACCGAAATGCAAGAGGTTTTTTTCATTTTTTTTATTTTTTTCATTTTTTTTCAAATTCCTGCTTTTTTCACAGTTCTTTAGGGTTTTTCAATCGAAACCCATGGGTTGGGGCTGACTGAAAATGACATTTTACCGCAGCCCCATCCGTCCCCCTTATCCAATCTGCTTTGCAATCTCTCGCAGGGTCCGATCCACATTGTTCCCATGCACATACAGAATCTTCTGTCCCTTCCTTCGTTCATTCATAATCTTATAGTAGAGACCATGCTTCAGAATATCCGTATTCACAATAATATACTTCTTATTATGCAGCACTGCCGGGTCAAAATTCATATAATCTGCGGCAAGGAACTGGCTTCCTGGAAGACACCGACGCAGCTTCTTCTGCCAGTTCCGATGACCTCCGATAACAATGCTCCGGTTCAGCCTGCCCAAGTCAACGATTTTCCCCGTACTTTCATCCCTGTCCGAACCATCCCCGTCCTCTTCCTCTTTTATATGGAAAATAAATTCGCGAAGCCTTACAAGTTCCTCCTTTTCCCTTCCACGCTGTTCTTCGTTCTTCTGTTGGTCCCTTCTGATCCGTTCCATCTGCCGCTGGGCCTCTGCCAGCGCATTCTCCTTATTCTTATTCTGCTGTTCCAGATATCGGACCCTTTCTTCCATCCGTCTCAAGTCGCATTCTCTTTCCTTTTCTTTAATCTCTGCCTCCTCACAAGACTTCTGATATCGAATCTCCTCTGGCTCCTCATTCTCATACATGTTCTCAATCTGCTGGATATATTTACACAAAGTCGCAATCAAAAGAAAATACCGATACCTCTCCCAGTCCTTTTCCTCGAAAATCGTACACAACATCTCTGCCTCCCACTTTTCCAGCTTCAGCCCATACAAAGCCTTCGTCTCCATACCAAAGACATTCAGCAGATCCTCCATCTTCTCCCACGTCTCAAAAGTATCCTTGTCTTCCTTTTCTAAAAATGCACTTACATAGTAGGCCCCAGGTTCCCAGTGGTCTCTGAGAAATTTCCGATAGATCCTCTTTCCCTCCGTCATGTCAATAGCCTTCTCCTGTGGATGAAGACGGTCATTCTCATAGTCTTTCAACATACATACCACCTGGCAGAATTTATAATCCTCCATCAGCGGAACATCCAGATCCTCCGCAATCACCATCTGTAAGACCATCTGTGACAGAAGCAGCTCCGCAATCTGATCTTTCTCCATAATATCCTGGTATGTCTCCCCGCTGATACAGTCCAACTTTTTAGTCCCATTCTTCACAGACCGATAGCCCGCATAGATGACATCCATAACCATCCTGTACTTCTCGTCAGATTCCTCTTCTCTGAGCAGCAGCATAAGCCCTGCCGCCAGTTTTACCGCCTTCCTTTCATCCAGTAAGAATTTCCTTAAGAATCTGTCCGTATGGTATTCAGACTCTCGGAAAGCCTCAAGGCACTCCTTCCCGCATTCCTTCGCAGACTGCAAAAGCATGCTCCGGCAACGACTGTTTCTGGCAATACCATATGCGATAAAAGGAATGACGTCTACCTCTATCTCTTTCTTATGCATCATCTGGATCGGTTCTAGTAGTTTCTTATGGCTGTCCGAAAGCTGAATGAACTTTTCCTTACACAGCTTTTCTCCAAACACTTCTTCATAGATCTGCTCCCGCATCTCTTCGTTCAGTTCCACCCTCATCGCAGCAATGCCTTCTTTTTCTTCTTCAGACAAGCGCGCTTTCTTTCCACACTCCCATACGATAATCGAACTCATAAGCATCTTTGATGCCAGTTTGGGATTCTCCATACACAGATCCACAAATGCAGCCTTCGCATTCACTTTACAGTGCAGCCCACGATATATAATCATGTTCCTGTCCATATCCATCCTCCTGAAATACAACGCCAGTTAAGCCAACCACCTCTTCTGAGTCAACGAATCCTCTGCAATCATAGGCATCCCTCCCGTGCAAATCCTTACTTCTTTGAAATAATCTGGCGAACCGCCATAGATAATAAATGAAAAAATTAGAATACATGAATCTCATATATGCATTTCATTTGATGTGTTCTATTCTAGCATAGCTTTTTTCCTGCTTCAAGGAGAATCATCTGACATTTTTCGACAAATAATACGATTCACAGCCATAGAAATCACTTTCATATTATCCTGCCTGTGAGCATATAATAAAACAAGAGGTGTCTGTCTATGAATACTGAAAAATTAAAATCAAGCCTGAAACGAACGTCCATACGCTTTTTCAAAAAATGTCTGGACACACAAAAATATATTGCCCAAGAGGACAGGCCCTTTGCCATCGCCGCAATCCTCCTGGGCTTTCTGAATCATTTTCTCTACCAGTTGTCCGGGAAAGCGGCCTTCATCGCCCTGTTCTGCCCGATCAACGAATCCGTCTGGGAGCACCTAAAGCTTGTGTTCTTCCCGATTCTTTTCGTATCGGTACTGGAATACTTAAGATACCGCCCGGAGCCGGTACGCTTCTTTTACTACCGCTTTCTGGACGCCCTGTGCGCAATGGCGGCGACCGTCGCCCTGTTCTATACCTATACAGGGATGACCGGACGGGATTTTTTCTTTATGGATATTTCCATTTTCCTGTTCAGCATCCTGTTCGCATTTGGAATGGACGCATATTTTTATCGGAAAAGCATGCAGAATACATCACAGGCTACAACATTTTCTTTATGGATTGTCATGTCCATGTGCTATTTTGTATTCACATGCTTTCCACCCGATATCCCACTATTTTTCTCCATCACCTACTAAGTTCTTGGACAGATAACCGCCCGGACATCGTATCTGCAGAGCATTTCTCCTTCCTCCATCTTCCTGCCGGTAAGAATATCCGTCTTTCCGGCAAATACAGATGGAAGTTTTACTTTCTGATCTTTAAAGTTGATGATAAAATAAATATAATCTTTATCCCTGATCCTTCTTGTCACTTCAAGTTCTGTCTCTTCCTCAAGCACAGAAGAGATTCCCGCCTCGTTACATACCATTTCCAGAACCTTAAAAAGTCCGGCCTCCTCCAGTACGGTTCCCACATAATACACACAGCCTTTTCCAAAGCGGTTCTTCGTAACCGCTGGTGTTCCTGCGTAGAAGTCGCTCCCATACTGTGCAATCTCCTCTGCACCTTCCAGATGGATCAAATCACACAGCAGCCTGCACTTCTCCCTTGTACCGTCCCCGAACACGACCTCATTGGACTGCTCTGGCGCCAGTGCATCAATCTCTTCCGCCCAAATACCGGCAAGGTTCCGCAGGGGACCCGGATATCCGCCAAGATGCACATTATCCGACTGATCCACAATACCGCTCATAAAACCTGTCACGAAAGTTCCGCCTGCAGATACAAATTCCTCAATAGCCTCTTTCATTCCATCCTTAACCATATATAGTACCGGGGCAGCCACCAGATCATACTTTCCAAGTTCCCCGTCGACAGGTATCATATCAACAGATATGTTTTTCTGATAGAAATACTCATAATACCGCAGAATCTGGTCTACATACCGCAGGTCTTGATTGGGGCCGCTTGTATATTCCAAAGCCCAGTAATTATCCCAGTCAAACATAATCCCCACCCTGGCTTCATTCCCGGAACCAATGACAGAACCGCCGATCCGTTTCAGTTCCTCTCCCAGTTGGGATACTTCTCTAAATACTCTTGTATTTTCAGAACCTTCATGAGCAATCACCGCCCCGTGGAATTTCTCACATCCTCCAACGGACCTGCGTAACTGAAAGAACTGTATCGTATCTGCGCCATGGGCAATGGTCTGATAACTTTGCGCACGCATCTGCCCTGGTTTCTTCAGCGAATTATACGGCTGCCAGTTCTGTTGGCTTGGAGTCTGCTCCATCAGCATGAACGGCTCGTTCTTAAGTCCCCGCATCAAGTCATGACTCAATGCAGTCATGCTCCAGGGCGTGTTATAACTGGGATAGTTATCCCAAGACACGATATCCATCTCCTTCGCCCATTTGAAATAATCAAGGCCTTTGAATGTTCCCATCAGATTCGTGGTAACCGGGGTCTTCTTGTCATATCGTCTGATCGCCGCTTTCTCCAACTTAAAATTCTCAAGCAGACTGTCCGAATTGAATCGCCGGTAATCAATCGAAATCCCTGCAAACGCCGTCCCCTCTTCCCCGATCCCCTCGCTAAGAGCATTGGGCAGCACAATCTCGTCCCAGTCATAGACCGTATGTCCCCAGAACGCCAGATTCCAGGCCCTATTCAGAGCCTCTATCGTCTTGTACTTCTTTCTGAGCCAGATGCGAAATGCCTTCTCACAATTCTCACAGTAACACTCTCCGCCGTATTCATTGTTCACATGCCAGCACACCACATTCTCATGATCGCCATACCTCTCTGCAAGCCTTCCTGTAAGTTCTGTGATAAAATGCCTGTACACCGGACTATTGGGACAGGCGTTATGCCGCTGCCCGAACTTGTGGCGGCGGCCCTCGTAATCGGTCCTCGTCACCTCTTTATAACGCTTCACCATCCAGGCCGGAAGCGCAGCTGTAGAAGTAGCCAGCACAATCTGTTTTCCTTCCTTTGTCAGCAGATCCACAATATCATCCAGTTCCTTGAAATCATAGGTTTCCTCCGACGGCTGGATCCTTGCCCATGAAAATACATTAATCGTGGCGCTGTTAATCCCCGCCTTACCAAACAGCTCCATATCCTTCTGCCAGATCTCTCTTGGCCACTGTTCAGGGTTATAATCACCGCCATATAGCATCTGTTTAAATTTCGCTTCCATTCTTATATACCTCCCGCCAAAACTTTCATCCATTATAAACTATTTCTTCTGACAAAAGTATGACATGGCGAAATAGAAAATATAAAATTATGAAACAATGTCTTATTTTAATGCCACTGATCCGTATTCTCATCCGTCACTTCCAACGTATCCTTATCCACGAGAAAGAAACCCAGAATCTGAGTATCCATAACTACATTTCCATTCTCATCACAATACTCCTCCTCATAGACAAACTCATCCTGGCTCCCATAATCTTTCATATACTCATAAGTAACTTTCTGCACCTTATATCCCTTTACGCCGCCGTCAAATTCTGTTTCTTCCTGGTATACGACGGCATAAGGCCATCCCTTGGCATCCATCATCGGCGTATACGTGAGATCAATCCGGTCGGACGCCTCTACGCCGGCAAGCCTTCCATTCGTATAAAGATACTCTGCAACCGCCCGCATCTCCGTGTCAATACGCAGAAACTCTTCCTCTGCCGTCTCATCTTCCTCTTCATAAAACGGTTCATCGTCGTCAAAAAAACTATACTGATATATATAACATACACTAAACCCAATATAGACAATCATCGAAATGGCGGCGACAGCTACAATCAAAATCGTTTTCCAGTTTTTCATAAACAGGTTCTCTACTTTCCCTGCATCTTTTTAATCACTTTCAGTCTGGTAAACTCTTCCCTTTCCTTCTCCTCCAGCGCATTATTAATCGTATATACCAGATTACTATACATAGGAATCGTGATATTCTTCAGCGCATTGGCTCTCTTCTGGGTCTTTTTAATATTTGCCGCAAGCCGATAAGCCGCATTCTCAACCTCCGCCAGCTTAATCGTCAGTTTTTTCACTGCCCGAAACGCCTCCCTGGCGATGTCAATCGACTCCTTCGTCGTCCCAAAAGCATAAGTCAGGTCATTCTGCTTATCATCATACTTAATATGAGGAATCTCCGTTCCCATAATACTTCTGGTCTGGATACGGATCGACTCTTCAATGGGAACGGTAAAAGCAAGTTCCTGCACTTTGCTGATGCCCTGCTCAATATTCGCCCGCTGCAGGCAGGCATAGGCCCTGGTAAAGGTAGTATCAATCTCTTCCTGGATATTCTTCGCCTCATCAATCAGTTCCATTAATTCTTTCAGAAGAATATTCCGCTTCTTATCCATAAGGTCATAACCCTGATGCGCAAGCGCAAGGGAATTCTTGGCAAGCATCAGATTCCCTTTGGTAGGAAATTCTCTCGGATCCATATACCGCCCTCCTTATATCCTACACTGCTTCCAGAGGATAATATTTATCAATCAGCTTTGTATCAATCCTGTCCAGTTCTTCCTTCGGCAGATATCCAAGAAGTTTCCACCCAAGATCCAGCGTATCCTGTATCGTTCTGTTCTCCGTCGGACCCTGGCCGATATAATGCTTCTCGAACTCCTCGCCGAATTTCAGATACTTCTTATCCAGCGGCGACAACTCATCCTCACCGATAA
>CAJTVY010000045.1 GCA_910579925.1 uncultured Dorea sp. | reverse complement strand
GGGCCTTGATCACCAGTTTCACACCTTCTTCAAGACTGATCCAGAAACGTGTCATACGATAGTCCGTAATCGGCAGTTTTGTTCCTCCTTTGTCAATAATGTTCTGAAAAAACGGAATGACAGAGCCTCGGCTGCCGGCAACATTGCCATATCTGACAACTGTAAATCTGGCGCCGTCTGCTCCAGAATAAGCGTTAGCAGCGGCAAAGAGTTTGTCGGAAACCATCTTTGTTGACCCATAAAGATTTGCCGGACTGACAGATTTATCCGTTGAAAGAGCAACAATCTTTTTCACTCCCACATCCAGGCATGCATCGATGACATTACACGCTCCATTAATATTGGTCTTAATCGCTTCGATCGGGTTATATTCGCAGGCAGGCACCTGCTTAAGAGCGGCGGCATGAATCACATAGTCAACGCCAGACAGCGCCCGTGTCAGACGTTCCTTATCTCTTACGTCCCCAATAAAGAAACGAAGAATGTCATCGTAGTTCTTATATTCATTCTGCATGTGAAACTGCTTGAACTCATCACGGGAATAAATAATCATTTTCTTTGGCTGGTAGTGATCCAGAACATAGTCAACAAAATGGTGACCAAAAGAACCAGTTCCTCCAGTAATCAGAATTGTTTTGTTATTTAGCATTGTCTTCTCCTCTTATTTTATCTGTTTATCATTTTATTATAGTGATCAAGCATACTTTTTACCGTAAAGCGCTTCTCATAAATCCGCCTTGATTTTGCTCCCCATTCTTTCAGGTCGCTTCTATGCTGTTTACAGTAAAGAATAGCATTGATTAATCCATCTCCATCCTCATTAAGCATAATCCCATTACCCTCAATCAGCTCCTTACATCCGCCGACATTGGTTACAATAATCGGCAATCCTTCCCGTAATGCCTCCTGCCCCGCTATTGGAAGCCCCTCGTCTTTACTGGCCAGAATAAATACATCCGCCTTATCTAAAAAGGGCTGAACATCTGTCTGCGCTCCGGCAAAAAGAATCTGCCTCTCCAGATCATGTTCTTTCGCAAACTTTCGGCATCTGTCAAGTTCCTCCCCCGCTCCTACTATACATAATCGGATATTCTTATCTCCAATTTCATTCATTGCCTTTATGATTGCAATCTGATTCTTTCTCTTATTCACTGACCCAACTGTCACTAAGCGAAGTATCTCATCAGATTTTTCATCTGGTTCGGTACGATCAACGTCCTCCAGTCCAATATAAATATGTACCGTCTTATCTTTGTATTGAGGATGAGCAGTATCAAAGTCGCTCTTTGCTTTCTTCGAAACAAAAACAATCTTTGTTGCATACCGATATATTTTCTCTTCCAGTTGATTCAGGTATTTACGAATTTTTTTATCTGTCAGAAGATACTCTAACATACTCAGAAAATTGCCGTTATTATGCATCATAAAAATTGTGTTTTTTTCATTTCCATATCTCATATAGAACCTGTCGGCAACGTATAAATCATTCAGCAGCACCCAATCCTGCTGTGCAACGTCGCTTTGTATGCATTCAACAGGTTTCGCACCCAGAACCCTTAGATCATGATTATAAAACTTTAAACGTTTTCCATAGTCTGACAGCTTTAGAAGTCTTTTTAGTTCCAGCTTTATTTTATATTTCAGACTGTTCTGATACTCCAGAGCATTCGAAAAAGTATGACTATTTGAATATACTTTAAGACTAACATCCTGCTTTTTCCAGAAATCTTCATTTGCCAGGATCCGTACAAAGTTAGCCGCTCCCTGCAGCCCATTCAGATTATCGCAGGAAAGAATATAAAATGTTTTCACTCAAAGTCCTCCTTTACCATCCTATGCAATATGGAATATACCCTTCTGACTTAAATACTGTATTTGTCATCGTAATAAAAGCTAATAATACGAATACAATATAATATAACCGGTTTATGCCTTTTAATTTATTTTCCGAGATAATATCGATATAGATAAAGATATATAACGAATATAATGAAGCACACAGTCTGCCTGCCAGACTTTCAAATCCAAGTAATGAAAAAATAATCATTACGGCGCTGGACAGAAAATATCCATTTATATAAATCCAGGTATATTTACGACTGTCTCTTGTATCATATGCAATTCCTCTCCCAACCCGGATCCTGCTCTTTCTTTTATAAATTTCAATAAAAAATATAAGAAACATTGCTCTTCGTAAAAAGGAAAAGAACAGGCTGTCCATATTAAAATCAACGTCATAGGAATCATAAAAATTTAACCTGTAATTTATTAACCCGCCGCCAAACCGACCTATAAGGGGGATGATAATGTTTCTAAGCGATTCGACCAAAGCGCTGGCGGTAAATAATAAACCTAAAATTCCATAATAGAATCTTCTGGAATATTCCTTATTTCCCATAAAGTACAACGGCATAAATACTAAAGCAGACGTATGAAAAAGAAATGCAATGCCAATGCAGATGAAAAAGTAAACAGACCTTCTTTTTATGTATTTAATTGAATAATAACATAATCCAATAGATACACCCTGCCGTATAATTCCCATGTCATAATACATAAAGAGGGTTGTAAAATAGAAAAAAAACGCTGTAGCAATGTATTGTCCGTTCAGCAGATTCTGAAAAGCACTCCATTTAATCATTACCGTAAGAAATGCCGTCGCAATCAGCACCACCCGGAAACTTGGCAGTATTCTGTTTAAGAAAAACCACCCATAGTCAATATTTCCCGTAACAAGCGACTTGTCTTTTAACCAGCTATACAAAAGTTCATAATTATCATAATCTAATCCAACATTCTTTCTTAAGCCCGCAAATATAATCAACACCGTCACTATAATAATGCCTGTCTTTGCAGTTCCTTTTCCATTATATTTAAGTTCAAAAACTGACAAAACGCACAGAAATCCTGCTATTATGATATAAACCATATTTCACCTCAAACCAAATCTTTTGCTTTCCAAAGATTCTAATATTTCCAGCAGTTCTGTCCTACTTTTTGTCTCTCCCATTCCACACCAGAAATCAATAATCTCCTCTTGCCTTTTTAAAGGAACTTTCTCATAATCTGAGAATATATCTTTTAACTTTCTTTCTAACTCGCCAGTCGAATCTTGGGGGTAATCTGTTTTCTCATCACTTACAAAAGCATTCAGGCTAACCTCCTGATTATATATCGTATGCCCCTTTCCTTTTGCAACACAGTAACATAAATGGGTTCCCACAAAATTAGACAGAGTATAATCTGCCAGTTCGAGAAATGTATTCAGCCTGTCAAGAAATAATGGATCGTATAAATATCCGGCCGTCACAATCTTATAGCCTTTTTCTTTATATTTTTGATCTCTGCCTAACAGAATATCTTTATAATACAAGCATATAAGGACGGTCTGATATCTGTGCTCTTTTCTGAAAGACTCGATCCATTCTAAAAAAGAATTTTCATCAAAGTCTGCCTGTAGATTTTCAACGGAATGGGTCGGAAATATCAGCAGTGTGTCTCCCCACTCTTTTTTTAATTTATCTTGTTCTTTCTCACTCAATAAGCATTTTGCATAATTTATATAAGGTCCGATTGTGTAGACCGGTACGTCTGCTTCTTTCTCAAGAACTGACCGCCTCCCCTTTCCAAAGGTAATCATCCCATTTAACCCGCTGTTTTTTGCTTCGAATTCCAGATAGTAATCTCCCCAGTACATACCATGCTCAATACATGCATTAATTTTTTTCCGATATCCGGAATATCTTCTGATTACATGTCCAATACCATAAAAACCATTTGCCCGATAAAATTCATCTATAAAGAAATGCCTTTTACCAGAAATAATTTTTTGATAATCTAATACATAATGCGAAGGTTTTCGCAAGTCAAGAATTGCTTTCATATTGTAATAGAGAACAACCATTCTCTTCTGCAGTCTTCCTCTTCCAATTACAGAATTAGCTTGCTTTTTCAATATTTCTCTGACTCTGTTACTTATTCCTATCATGTAAATATTTTCACTCGCCATGCAGACTGCCCTACGATTCATCCAATAGTCTTTTCGATACTGATAATGCGCTTTTTATCGTATCCTGCATATCAAAGTATTGATACCGACCCAGTCTGCCGCAAAAAATTACCTCACTGTTTCTGGAAGCTTTCTCTTCATATTTTTGATACAGTAAAGTGTTTTTTTCGTCATTTATGGGGTAGTACGGCTCGATTTCCTTATTCCATGCTATTGGATACTCTTTTGTAACTATGGTTCCTTTTTGTTTCCCATACTCAAAATGTTTGTGTTCTATAATACGGGTATATTCGGGAAGACGATCCGTATAGTTTACAACTGCGACTCCTTGATAATTATCGCAATGGCTAATGTAATCTGTCTCAAATTTCAGACTTCTGTACTCTAATTCTCCAAATTCATACTCGAAATAAGAATCAATCGTGCCTGTAAACACTATTTTTTTCGCCACATCTTTATATTGCCGTCTGTTCTTAAGATAATCACAATTTAAAATCAGTTCGCTTTTACTGAACATTTTTTCCATGACAGGCGTAAATCCCCCCGTCGGAATTCCTTGAAATCTTGAATTATAATAGTTATTATCATAAGTATATCTTACCGGTATTCTTTGCATGATAGAGGGTGGAAGTTCACAACATCTTCTTCCCCACTGTTTTTCAGTATAGCCTTTGATCAGTTTTTCATAGATATCTCTTCCTACCAGACTAATTGCATGTGCTTCCAAATTATCTTCACAGCCGTCATTTTCCCGACTTTGTTCACTGATTATTTTTTTCGCCTCATCTGGAGTTGAAATTCCCCACATTTTGGAAAAAGTGTTCATGTTAAACGGCAGATTGTAGGTTTCATTCCTATATTTTGCAATAGGCGAATTCACAAAGTTGTTAAATTCCGCAAATTTATTGACATACTCCCATATAGATGGATCATTTGTTCTAAAAATATGGGCGCCATATTTATGAACCACGATATCATGATCTGTATATGTATAGCAGTTTCCTCCTATGTGATCTCTTCTCTCGACCACCAGACAAGTTTTACCATTCGATGTTAGTTCGTTTGCTAATACTGCGTTAAATAATCCGGCACCGACAAGCAAATAATCGTACACCATTGTATCCCCCTTATTGATTCATAACTAATTCTGTTAATTCCAGAATATTCTTATAAGTTTTTTTCCGGTCAAATTGCGTTTCTGCTATATATCGTGCAGATCTCCCCATTTTCCTTCTTAAGTCTTCGTCGTCTATTAAGATCTCTATTGCTTCCATTAATTCAGAAGTATTTTCCGCCTCTACATTTAAGCCGAATCCATCATTCTTTACTTTGTTCCGAAACTCTCCATTGGAACCCGTATTAATCATAGGTTTCTCTGCCGCCAGATAATCCCCTATTTTGTTAATAATTCCTGCTGATGAGTTCTTCACTACTGAGTTTATCAGAATATCAGATTTCGCAAGCACTGCCGCCATTTTTTCGTATTTTACATACCCCCAGAAACGAACATTACAAGCCTTTTCCTTCGATATTTCCAGGAACTCCTCATATCTTGGTCCGCTCCCCAGAATCTGAAATATGACGTCGGCGTAACGGTTTGATAATTCTTGTGCGCATCTGATTAATGTAATAATGTCATAACTGACGCCTAAACTTCCCGCATATGTAATCCATAACTCATTTTCATTTTTTTTGATTTCCGGCGAGAACTGTTTTACGCCTTTATCAAATCGTTCAAGATCATTCCCTACATATACAGTTCTATATGGGATATTCCGCTTATTGTTCTTCATTGCCCTCAGACTATATTCTTCTGAAGTCCCGGTTACTGCGTTTGCATACTCGTATGTTTTTTCTGCATCTGCCTGATACTTATGAAAAATGATTTTACTGACAGTACGGTTTTTTATAATCATTGACATTGCTTCCGGCCACAAATCTTCTACATCTACAATAAAAGGGATCTGATTTTCATGACAATACTTCCCCACCGCAGCGCCAATATTATTAGGTGGAACCGAACAGTATATGGCGTCATAGCGTTTAGATGTCTTCAGAAAATGTCTGATTTTTCTTACAAAAACAATATTACTGATTTCTCTTAAAATTCCTACGTTTCTCTTGTATGAAGTACAGTCCAGATAGATGATATGAAACGGACTTGTCAGTTCTTTGTTCCTCTGCCTTTTCTCATGATGTTCAAAACTGCTTGTGATGACATCTACGTCATACCCTGCATCCTGAAAAGTTTTTGCAATAGACGCAAAGCGGGTCGGGCCGGATTCTTCTGGAAGCCAGAAATATTGTGATGATATGATTGCTATTTTCTTCATGATCTTTCTGTCCTCTCTATACTCTTCTGAAAATCTACCACTTGATAATCAAAATCATACTGACTCATACTCTGCTCGTAACTCATGTTTCCAAATGCTTTATCAGCTAAGACTCCGATTCTTCCAGGAATCTTACTAATCAGGCTTACCGTCCAGTTCCATACCCTTGACACATGAATCTTATGTCCGGATACTTTTGCAATTGCTTTCACAACCTCGCTTGTTCTGGTATATTCGGCATTCTGCGGCCAGAACACTCCGCCCTCAGACCGGATCATGACCTGGCAAAGGATTTCACAGAGATTTTCGATATAGATCATTGATCGTTCATTCATCACGTCAGGAAAGACCGGCAGCTTCTTTGCCAGCTTTGAGAGCGCCGGATAGTTCCCCTTGCTCCCCTTTCCGTAAACCAGAGGCGGCCGAAGAACAGTGACTATAAAAGAATCGTCAGCCAGCTCTCTCACCCCCCGGTCAGCCTGCCACTTGGAATCACCATAAAAGTTTGCAGGGGCTGGTTCCGTATCTTTAGTTATTCTTCTGCTTTTTCGATATGGAGCAGAATTTCCGTATACAATGGCTGACGACATGAATACAAACTGTCTCACGCCTTCAGTTCTTGCCTTTTTTGCAGTCTCAATCGCAAGATCCGTATTCACTGAATAATACCTGGCTTTTACCTCGTCAGACACATTGCCTGCGTCTGCGTGAGCGATTCCGGCAACATGATAGACGATGTCGAAAGATGAAAAATCCTTCTGTCTCCAGCTTCCGTCTACTGTACTGATTGTGGTAGTCAGAATCTTATCTGCATAATGTTCTGCCGCATACTTCTCAAAACTCACTCCTATATAGGAGTTCGCCCCAGTAATGAGCACTTTCTTCATTTTATCTTAACCCCATGTTTCTTTAGTTTCCCTGTACCGCCTTCTACGACGCCGTCACTGCGTACGACAGAGAAAATGGTTTCAAAAAAGCACTGACAGTCAGATACGAACGCCTTTAATCCGCCTGTTTTTAATCTTTTAGAATAATCACCGTCAAGCTTTGCCTTTACAGAGATTTCCAGTTCATCCCTTCCATTGATCTGCGCCCATCCGGTAAGTCCCGGTCTGATATCATTCGCACCCCATTTGTCCCTTTCTGCCGTAAGTACATCCTGATTCCAAAGCGCCGGACGGGGACCGATAATACTCATATTACCGATAAATATATCCCATATCTGCGGCAGTTCGTCTATACTGTGCCTTCGCACAAAACGGCCTGTCCTGGTAATATACTGATCCGGATTATCCAGCATGTGCGTCGGAACGTCATGCGGCGTGGACATCTTCATGGATCTGAATTTATGCAGCTTAAAATACTGTTTATTTCTTCCAACCCTCTTCTGTATAAACAGGACAGGACCTGGGTCATCAATCTTAATGGCAATCGCTACGCCAAGATAAACGGGAGACAAAACAAGCAGTCCCATAAGCGAAAGACTGATATCAATTGCACGCTTAACATATCTGTCATAGAATCCCGGCCGGTATTTAACGTCTCCGACCGCCTTTAAATGCCCGCAGATACCATCGGCATTCTCCCGATCACTGTCGTCTTCAGCGAAAATTACTTTTTTATGTTCCATCGGATTCTTCTGATCTGTTTCATTTTCATATGTAGAATCCTTTTTCTTAACAATAGCTGTAACGATGAGTATTCCAGAAGCTGCCGCAGCGATGATTATATTTTTCCAGCCTTTTCTCTTCCGGCTCATACCGTCTTCTCCGTAATCTCCAGACCCGCCGGAATGGAATGACAGTCCGGCTTCATAATGACACCGACTCTTGCAAGTCTCTTGTGCCGGTCAATTCTGCGGATCCGGTTCTCCATACCTTTTAAGGGGCCTTCCATAATCTGCATATTACCTTTACGGATCACCCCTCTGGACATTTTCAGATGATAGGATTCACCGCACAGCTTTTTCAAAAAATTCTCTTCCTCCATGCCTATTGGAAACAGACCGTTCTTCTGTCCTTCAGCCTCCGTGGTTTTACAAAGTTCTTCCAAAAGAAGTTCTTCATTATCACTTTCCAGAAATACATAAGAAGGAAACAAAAGTCCCTTTTCCATATGCCATGTTCCCTCGTAACGGCGCATACGGTCGTACGAAAGAACGAACACATCCTTTACCGCGGCTTCAGACAGATCTTGTCTGCATACAGCCATCATTTCAGCTTCTTCCTGTCCGCAGCAGTCCAGTAAGTACCAGATAACTACCCCTCCCGAATCGCAGAGTATCTTACTCTGCGAAATTATCTTGATAACTTTTTCATTTATTTTCAGGATTTTTACATGAAAGTGAGAAATAATTTAGAATAGTATTACATCTTTAGAATAAATCTTTCTTGAATATACTCCAAATCTTAGCAAAATAAAATTAGGTATTGATTTCTTTCTTTTAACTGGTTATAATAAGTATGCTGTTTTAAAGAAAAATTTCGCAGAGTAAGATACTCTGCGAAATTTTTGTCTGCATAGTTAAATCTGTTCATTTTTATTGACATTTCCCCGTTTTAGCAGTATACTATTATCAGCAGATAAAGGGGAGTAGCCAAACATCATATCATTGATGTATTTGAAAGCGTCACCCGATACCGAGAGGTATCCGTATCAAATGAGATGTGCAAGACTTTTATCGTGGCATTTGTCATGATAGGGGTCTTTTTTTATTTCATGACCGTATCGGCTGAACATTGCCGGCATATGATATGACAACTGCAACGAACATTCTGTATATTCTATGATACAAAAAGTCTGTAGAAAAAAAGAAAGGAGGATTGATACTATGGGATGTCTGGGCAACATACTCTGGTTTATCTTCGGAGGCTTCTTAAGCGGCCTTAGCTGGGCGTTGGCCGGCTGCCTCTGGTGTATTACGATTATCGGGATTCCCGTGGGAATGCAGTGTTTTAAGCTTGCCGCCTTATGTTTCTTCCCATTCGGAAAGGAAGTCGCCTACGGCGGCGGGGCAGGATCCTTCCTGCTGAATCTCGTATGGCTTCTGATCTCCGGCTTCTGGCTCGCCGTAGAATCGGCGGTTATAGGAGTTCTGCTATGCATAACGATTATAGGGATTCCCTTTGGTCTGCAGCAGTTCAAACTCGCCAAACTGGCATTAATGCCCTTTGGCACAACCGTTTATTAAAGAACCTTATTAACTATCAAGAACATAAAAAGGAGAAAAACAAGATGGAAAGAAGACAATATGTATGCCCGAAATGTGGTAATATGCACTATGAAAGCGATCAGTTCCAGGCGACCGGCGGGAATTTCGCCAAGGTTTTCGATATCCAGAATAAGAAATTCGCCACGGTTTCCTGTACACGCTGTGGTTTCACCGAATTATACAAGCGGATGAATTCGGATGGATGGGATATCATCGACTTCCTGATCGGATAATCGTTTCCGCATTTACTAGTGTGCTGACCACATAAGAAAAGAAAAGGGGACGACGTCATGTTCGACAGTCCCCTTTTCTATGTCTCTGCTTTTGCTGCTCGAAATCCAAAATGCATTTTAACTACACTGATAGTATGGACAATGCTTCTTCAGACACTGCTGATTCTCACAGGAAAAATCACATGCGATCTTCTCTGACAGTTCCATCTCCACCCCCAGTTTTTCCTTCACGAATGCCACGGCTTCCTTAGCCGCCGTAAAGGAATCCCGTTTGCAGCATCTAGGTCCGCCCAGCTCTGCAACCGCACCTAAGGCACGGGACGTCATCTGATTGGAAAGCCGCCAGGAATTCCCCGTCAGCGGTGTTGCTTTCGTAATAATGCTCATAAAAATCCCGGTACTCACCGCTGCTCCGCAGCACCCCCAAAGCCCGCAGGCGCCTCCCGGATATTCCCTTCCTCTTGCCTTCATCTCCTCAAGGGCTTTCTCAAATGCTTCCTGCCCGCCGCAATTGCCAAATCCTCCGCAGTTCTTATAGGCCGTAAGCAGCGCGGCTCCCACCATAACATGATGTTCCGGTCCATGCATATATATGTATGGGTTTTCCATTAATTCCTGCATAATGGAAAGAGGGTTTTTCTTCTTGCTTGTCTGGCAGCCTTCCATAATCACCTGTATTCCCCGTCTGGCATGACAGTCGTCGCACACGTAATGCCCCTCCTCACAACTTGCATGGCTTTCAAATTCTCCATGACACATGACGCATTCCATCTTTCTTGCCTTATCATAATATACGATCGGCCCGCCGCATACCAGACATGCTCCCTGGTTTCTTGCCATTTTCCCATCCTCCGTCTGTCCTGATATTCCGGACTCAGAAACTATCTGGTATGCGCCAGACGTTCATGAGCCCGGTTTCTGAAGCAAAATCCCGTTCTACCGGATCTTCACACCGTCTTTCACCACTGCCCTTAGGTTCAGCTTTGCATCTAAAAGCACAACATTCCCCTTCTTCCCAGGCGTAAGTGATCCATAATCCTTATCAATCCCCAGACACCTGGCCGGATTCCTGGTTGCACAGGCAACCGCCGTCTCAAGCGGAATCCCCATCTTCTGAACCACGGTCTTCATGCATTCCATCAGATTTGTGGCCGACCCTGCCAGCGCGCCGTTGGACACCAGAGTCGCGCGCCCGTCCGCCACATTCACATCCAGTCCGCCCAGGGTATACTGCCCGTCCGGCATCCCTGTGGCGCGCATACTGTCGCTGATCAGCACGATCCGGTCCGCCCCGAGCATTTTAAATGTCGCTCGTACCACAGACGGATGGATGTGTACGCCGTCACAGATCATCTCCGCATTGACATGAGAACTGTCTGACACTGCGCCCACTACCCCTGGCTTTCTGTGGGTAAATGCAGGCATGGCATTATACAGATGAACCGCATGATCTGCGCCTGCGTCAAATGCCTCCATTGCCGTATCATAATCCGCATTGGTGTGAGCAAGGGAGATGTGCACCTTATCCTTCATGTTCTGTATAAATTTCGCTGCATTCTCATTCCGCTCTGGCGCAATACCAACGAACTTTACAAGCCCTTCGGAAGCGTCCAGAAAGCGTTGACAGATATCCGCATCACAGGAAATAATGTTCCGCTCATCCTGCGCCCCTTTCTTGGCTTCACTGATAAACGGTCCCTCCATATTAACCCCAACCAGGTCTGCCCTGCCAGATGTTCCATTTGTTTTGCGCTCTTCCCGCGCCTCTCTCCTATAATCCGCCGCAACCGACAGAATCTCTTCCAGTTCATTGACCGGAAGCGTCATGGTTGCCGGGGAAATGGCCGTCACACCCACAGAGGCCTCATACTCGGCAATCTTTCCAATGGCCTCTTTTGTTCCGTCGCAGAAATCATATCCTTTGCATCCATGGAAATGCAGATCAATCAGTCCTGGAATTGCATAACATCCTTCTCCGTCCAGTACCGCCTCTGTATCCATCCCATCCGGCTTTGTAACGGCAGGACCTGCTTTCTCAATCCGCCCGTCGCGGATAACAATCTCTCCGTCCACAAACTCCCTGTCTTCTGTATAAACCTTTACATTTCTGATAATCATGAATCTACCTCCTGATACTACGATAAGTGCCGAACGGGCGGTTTTACTCCAAAATCTGCCGCCGTCTCCCGCTTCCTTCCTCCAGCGCCCGCAGCGTGTTGTCGTGCAGGATTTCCTTCGCAAACTTATCCTGTTCCACATAATAAGAATAGATGATATCAAGCATCACCAGAATCGGAAACTGGGGAGAAATCACATTCCCATGATTCAAGTGCCGAAGGGATGGCAGAAGGACGATCTCATCACAGAATTCTTCAAAAATCCCTTTGTTCTTCGCCGTCAGAAGTACCGTCTTCGCCCCCCGTCGGTGCGCCTCCTTAAGAAGATACAGCACATCCTCCTTTTCGCCGCTGATACTGATACCGAACACCAGGCTTTCCCGATCCTGGAATACTGCCTGCATCCGCATAAGGTCTGCATCCTTAATCGAATCAATGTCAACGCCGATCCTCATAAAACGCGACTCCATCTCTTCCGCCGTAAGCCCCGAACTTCCGATCCCGCACACAAAGACCCTGTTAGACTGATTCAGGTATCTTCCGATCCTTGCAATCTGCGTCTCGTCCACCAGATTATAAGTCTTATTCAGCAATTCCTGGTATGCGTTTAACACCATGCGGGTATTGCCAGTCATAGATTCCTGCTTCTCCACGAATGTTTCCTCATACTGGTAGACGAATTCCCGATAGCCCCGGTAACCGCATTTCTTGGCAAAACGGGACAGGGACGCCTCAGATACATACAATAACTCGGAAACAGATTTTGCAGAAAAATCCATACGCTTACGGTTCCGTATGAAGAAATCCGCAATGGTTCTCTCCACCAGTGTAAAATTATCATAATTCGACTCAATCATCGGAACTACAGACTTTACATAATACTCCATTGTATTTCACCTTTTCAGATTTACGGATACAGGCCAGGCAGTCAGGAGGGTTCCTGCCGAAGCGACTGCCTCTGCATGAAATGGTAGAATGCCCCAAGCATGCCGGCGTCATTCTTATGCCTGGCAAATACAATTCTTGTGTGATCTGCAATGCCCGGAATCAGATATTTCTCCACGGCTTTCTCAACCCTGCCCTTGAGATAATCTTCCTGCGCCATAATGCCGCCTCCAAGTACCACGACCTCGGGATTCAGCACATAGCAGATATTCGCAATTCCCCGTCCCAGAACATCCGTCATCTCATCAATCGCCCGGATACAGAGCGCATCTCCCTTCTTCGCCTCTTTAAAGATCCGGTATCCGTTCCACTTTTCCGTTGGCTCGTTCTTCCATTCCGCCACCTTTCCGGAAAGGATACTTGCAGCCCCAAGGGTCTGGAAATCACTGCCCGCCATATGCATATACCCCACTTCGCCGGCGCTGTTGCTGAAACCATGAAAGACCTTGCCGTCTATGATGACACAGCCGCCGATCCCAGTCCCCACCGTCAGCATAAGAGAGGAGGAACTGCCCTTTGACGCTCCGGACACCGACTCGGCAAGTCCGGCGCAGTTGACGTCATTTTCCACCTCGCAGGGAATCATAAACCGTCTCTCCATAGTCTCTTTAAACTTTGTTCCGGTGTACCCGGGAATCAAAGGAGCCGAATGGAAGATTTCGCCTTTTTGGGTATCCACCATTCCAGCCGTAGAGATACAGATCCCCTCCAAGGACTCGGTCTGTCTGTACTGTTCCACAATTCCGACCGCTTTCGTCAGAATAGACATGCCGCCCTTATAGCTCTCTGTACGCATTTCACTTCGACATACCATCTCCCCGTCTCCGTTAAAAACCCCGTATTTGATTGCCGTACCGCCTATATCAATGCTTACATATCTCTTCATATCTGTACCCTTCTGATTATAATATATTCTTTCTGTTTCTGCAATCCATAAGGCTGATCCTGGCCTATAACACTGTTGCTATATACGCACCTTGAAAATAGCCTTCTTAATCTTCTTCGAACCTTCCACAGCCACTGCGGTACGATGAGCGTCACCCGGATAACAGATTAAAAAATCCCCTTCTCTTAGTACGACAGATCCGTTCTTTTTTCCCTCCATAGGCAGGAAGTCATCCTCCTGCACATAGTCCTTTACATCCATATTCTGAATAAAATTCAGATCAATCTGCTCTTCACCCTCAAGCATCAGATGGATATCCAGATATTCCCTGTGCGCTTCCCAGAAACGTTTCTCTGCCTCTACAGTTTCATATTCCACAATATTGACAAACAACCGCTGTCCCTCTATCTCATGGCTCCCCTTCCTAAATCCATCCAGATCATGTTCCTTTGCATACCGGAAGCACTCAAACACTCCGTCTTCCAGAAAGAAATATTCCTTGAGATTCTGAATATTACCGAAAATCATACGTTCTTCTCCTTCTCATTCCGATACATTAATTTTTATAGATTGTGGTGTCAGGCGCCGGCAGGGATGTATCCCCTTTTACTTTCCTGTAAATCATACTTGCCGGAATCCCTACTGCCAGAGATACCCCGATGGAAATCAGTGAATAGGACCAGATCGTCACAGACTCTGCCGGAACAAAATACTTGATCCCCACCATGACAAGGGACGCTGCAATAAACGCCAGGGTCGCCCCAAATGTATTCGCCACCTTCGTAAATGCGCCCAGAATAAAGGTTCCGATCAGAATACCAAGCACCAGTCCCATAAATCCGTTAAACCACTCGTATGCAGACTTTACTCCTCCGTTTGCCAGAACCATTGCCACCGCAATCGAAAAGATTCCCACGATCAGAGACACATACTGACCGATCTTCGTCTGGGTCTCGAAACTCAGTTCTTTCTTTGTAAGTCGGGCCTGAATATCGAGCGTCCAGCTTGCCGCAACAGAGTTCAGTCCTGTGGACAGCGTAGACTGAGACGCCGCATAGATCGCCGCCAGAAGCAGTCCTGTAATTCCTACCGGAAGTTCGAATGCAATATAGGATGCAAAGATCTGATCCTGGGCCGCTGCCGGCGGAAGCTCATTCTGCTGATAGAACACATACAGTCCGGTTCCGATCAGATAGAACACTGTGGCAATAAAGATGGAAAGAGCGCCGTTTGTCAGCATCATCTTATTTAATTTCTTCGTATCCGTTGTTGTTGTAAAACGCTGCACAATATCCTGACTTGACACATAGGATCCCATTGTGTTAAATCCAGCCCCCACAATCAGGATAAATACACTGTCTTTAAAAATGTTAATGTTAAAGATGGGCTGATCCACTGCCAGGAATTTGTGTTCCGTCGAAAGGACATTAAATACGGTTCCGATTCCTCCGTCTATATGCGCCAGAAGGAAGATCAGCGAGAACGTGACGCCAATCAGCAGAACAGATCCCTGAATAAAATCTGTCCAGAGTACTGATTTGAGTCCTCCTGTATAGGAGTAAATAATTGCGATTACACCCATAATGATAATCAGAATATTTACGCTGATCCCAGTCAGACTTCCCAGCACCATACAGGGAAGGTACATAATGATCGACATACGCCCAACCTGGTAGATAATGAACATTACGGCTCCCAGAACGCGCAGCCCTTTGCTCCCGAACCTAAGTTCAAGGTAATGATATGCGGTGTCAATATCCAGTTTACTGTAAATCGGCAGAAAGAAGCGGATGGTCAGCGGAATAGCCAGAAGCATACCAAGCTGGGCAAACCACATGATCCAGGTTCCTGCATAAGAGTTTCCTGCGAGGGACAAAAAGGAAATCGGACTTAAAAGGGTTGCGAATATAGATACGGAAGTTACCCACCACGGAACCGTGCCGTCGCCCTTAAAAAACTCTTTCCCCTGCATGTCTTTTTTTGCAAAGTGAAGTCCGGCAAATAATACTGCCGCCAGATATACTACCAAAATAACCAGATCTATTACTGTAAATCCTTGCATTTTCTATCCTCCTCATTTGTATTCCCGAAATCTACGATATCTGTTCCGAGAGTACATTCTCTAAAACTCAAGATACTTCTTCTTTGCTTCCCGGATCATCTGTGCGGCTTCTTCCACAACTGACATGTCACTTTCCACCAGAGACGGCAGAGGTTCTCTTACGCCTCCGAGCTCCAGACCTTCATTGATCTTTAAGACGGCCTTGATAACTCCGTACATATTGCCCCGTGCGGAACATAGCTTATAGATGATCTCATTGACCCCATACTGAAGTTCTCTTGCCTGCGCCAATTCTCCTGCCTTTACAAATTCCTCAAGCTTCAGGAACAGTTCCGGCATTGCCCCGTAGGTGCCGCCGATGCCGCCTTCGGCTCCGATTGCAAGACCGCTGATAAACTGCTCGTCCGGTCCGTTAAAAATGATATAATCCTCTCCCGCCGCCTGCTTGAACATCTGGATGTCCTGTACCGGCATGGAGGAGTTCTTTACGCCGATAACCTTTGGGTTCTTGCGCATCTGTTCAAACAGGCCCATGGTGAGTGCAACGCCCGCAAGCTGAGGGATGTTATAGATAACAAAATCCGTATCCGGCGCGGCAGAACTGATATCATTCCAGTATTTCGCAATAGCGTGCTCCGGCAGGCGGAAATAAATCGGCGGAATTGCGGCGATAGCGTCTACCCCCTGGCTCTGTGCATGTCTGGCAAGTTCCATGCTGTCTTTCGTGTTATTACATGCAACATGGGCGATAATCGTAAGCCTGCCCTCTGCCGCTTTCATGACATTTTCAAGGACAATCTTGCGATCCTCCACACTCTGGTAGATACATTCCCCAGAAGAGCCGTTAACATAAAGGCCCTTTACGCCTTTTTCTACATAATATTGTGTCAGAGCCTGTACTCCCTGGGGACTGATATTGCCCTCCTGGTCATAACATGCGTAGAATGCAGGAATCACTCCTTTGTACTTACTTAAATCTCTCATCGCTTCTTCTCCTTTTTCTTTTTTATTTTTATATGTTTCTTTTTTTATTCTGCCATGAATCGTTCTGCCTGCCTCTGAACCGTGTGTGTTATTCTGTCAGTTTTTTTACAAACGCTTTTGTGATTAATTGTGGTCTTGTGATAATTGATCCTACCACCACACAGAAAGAACCAAGTTCAATCACCCGTTTTGCTTTCTCGGGCGTATCTATATTACCCTCCGCAATGACCCGATGCTTTACCTGCGCCAGTATCTTTCTGATAATCTCAAAATCATCTGCCTCAATCCTGTCACCCTGGCTCTGCTTCGTGTACCCCACCATAGTTGTCCCGATGAAGTCAAATCCAAGCTCATCCGCATGAATCGCTTCCTCGATGGTGGAACAGTCCGCCATAAAGAGCTGATCCGGATACCGTTCTTTTGCCTGCTTAAAAAATGTATCAAGCGTCATTCCTCCCGGCCTTACTCCACCCGTTGCGTCCATAGCGATAATCTCCGGCTTCACTTCCATCAGTTCCTCAATTTCCTTCATCGTAGGCGTGATATAGATACCGCTGTCTTCATAATCCCTCTTCACGATCCCGATGACAGGAAGATCGGTCTGTGTCTGGATCTCACGAATATCCTCCTTCGTATTTGCCCGGATTCCTGCCGCTCCTCCCTGTTTTGCCGCCAGCGCCATCCGCCCCATAATGAAGGATGAATGCAACGGCTCGTCAGGCAGCGCCTGGCAGGATACCACCAGTCTGCCCTTCAATTGTTCTACACATTCTTTCATACTCTTCTCCTTTCCCGCCGCAGAATGTTTACTGTACTTTTGTTTCCTGGTTTCTGCCACCCAGTATAGCCATTGATGATTTTATTTTCAATAGGTTTTAATCTTTCTGAAACTTCTTTCAGAAATTTCAAAACAGACCAGTTTTGGGGATACATTTCACTTGGATTTTTAGTAATGTTGCACAATGGCAGGTTACTTCTTTCCAACTGTGAAAGTACCCTCAGCGTAAATAAATCAAATACGTTGAGGGTACTATATAAATATTATAAACAGATTCGGTTAATACTATTCCTCCTGTATCCAGACTCTCATCTGGTTCTCTCCCCGGTTCGTCCATGCGTAATAAGGGATTGCCGTCAACACTGTCTTTTCTTTCACCGGTGGTTTTTCACTGTATAGTTCCTCACTTCCCACCATGCGGAAACCGTCTATTTTCAGCAATGTATTTCCTTTCAGAATTCCTTCCTCACAGGTATAGGGCACCGCTCTCATTTCTTTCGGAATACGAAGGCTCTGGATCAGTTCGCCGTTATCTGCGCCTTCCAGGCAATAGACCATGGGACCGCGCAGGATCGCAACACAGCCCGCATCTTCCCGCACATGCTGGTTGGCATATACCTTACGCGCCTCCATGGGGAACTGAAGACAGAGTGTATCTCCTTTTTCCCATTTCCTTGTGATATATGCATACCCTTTCTTCACCAGTTCCGGCAGATTCATCTCTTCTCCATTCACTGTCAGGCTGGTTTCCCTGCGGTTCACATCCACATAGTACGGAATATGAACAGCCAGGGTGAATTCCTCTTTTGTCTTTGGCATAATAAAATACTCTGTTTTCCCTTCCCATGGATAGCTGGTTTCTACCCTAATATCCGCCTTTCCAAGTTCTGCTTTCTGTCCGATCATCAGATGGGAATAGATGGTGGAATCACTTTCACTAAAGCAGTATTTCCCCAGGGATGTAATCAGACGGATCAGATTCGGGGGGCAGCAGGCGCATGCATACCATCCCGGCCTTGTAGGAAGCGCATGCCTGTAGCCAAACAGCCTGCCGGACACCCCAGGCTCACATTCCAGGGGATTGACATAAAAATACTGCTTCCCGTCCATCTGCATTCCGCTGATGGTACTGTTATACAGTTCTTTCTCGATAATGTCTGCATAAGCGCCGTCCATATCCATTTCCAGCATATGGTGCGCAAAAAATATCATTGCTATGGAGGCGCAGGTCTCTGCATATGCCATGTCGTTAGGCAGTTCATAGTTTCCCGCAAAGGCTTCCCCTTCTGAATCCCCGCCGATTCCGCCGGTAATGTAAAGCTTCTGATTAACGATGTTATCCCACAGAGTCCGGCACGCCTTATACAGTCTGTCGTCTCCGTCTGTCCCTGCCAGGTCTGCCATGGCTGTATACATATACAGGGCGCGGACCGCATGGCCCACCGCTTCCTTCTGCTCATAGATCGTCTGGTGCGCCTGGTTATAACTTACGTCCAGCTTCTCAGTACTATACTGCCCCCAGTGGGACCACCCTCTCTTTATCTTTTCCTCATAGAAATAATCCGGGTTCTTTCCTCTCTCCTCCAGGAAATACCTTGCCATATCCTTATATTTTTCTTTCCCTGTGATGTGGTACAGCTTTAAAAGTCCGATCTCCACTTCCTGGTGTCCGGGGAACCCATGTTCTTTCTCCTCTTCCGGTCCGAACCTTCCGATAATATGATCTGCCAGCCTTTCTACTACATGAAGAAGCCGGTCCTTTCCTGTCACACGATAGTAGGCTGCGGCCGCCTCCATCATATGGCCGGCGCAATACAGTTCATGGCACTCATGAAGGTTCTGCCACCGATGCTCTGGTTCTTTGATAATAAAATAGGTATCAAGATAACCGTCGGGCTGCTGCGCCTTTTCGATGATTTCAATGATTCCATCCGTTCTTGCTTCCAGTCCTGGGTCTGGTCTGACTGCCAGAGAATAGGCAACGCCCTCTAACCATTTGGCCACGTCGCTGTCCTGGAACACCATCCCGTAGAATTCTCCCTGACTTAAACCTGCCGCAATCCGGAAATTCTCGATGGCATGGCTCTTCTCGACACCCGGAACTTCGTCATGCAATACCTTCTCCTGAAATGGTATGACTACGTCAATGACCTTCTCCTGTATCCGTGACCAGAATGCGTCTGAAATCTTTACCTGGCTTTCTCTGATTTCTGTTACTGTTTTCTTCATCTGTCTTTGTCCTCCTTTTATGATATATCCTGCCATTCTTAGATTTCTTTTCTGGAAGCAGGACTCTTTTACAATGTGTACAAATACTAGTATTTATGTTTTTTACAATTGTCTGTTTTCACAATTTATGTTATCATTTTCATAGAATTTTGCAACATACAGTTTCCAAAGAAAGGTGGACAAATCATAGATGTTGTATGTAATTTCCGATGCCGGAAGGCCGGTTTTGTTTTCAACTGCCGGCAATCTCACCAATGAGAACCAGTTTCTTCATCCCAGACGTACCATGGACTCCTATGAGCTGATATCCGTAACCAGAGGTATCCTTCATATCCAGTCCGGCATGCGCAGCTATCATCTCTCCCCCGGTCAGTTCGTGCTTCTGTTTCCGGGAGAATGCCATTATGGAACGCAGCCTTCTGACGGAGAATTATCTTTTTACTGGACTCATTTCTATTTTGGCGCCGACGAGGTTAATATTAGAGATGAACGGCAGGCCGCTGCTTATTTTAAGGAGAAGGAATCTCCTCTTTATATTCTGCCGGAGACTGGCACACTCTCTGCCAACAGTCGGGTCAACGTCCTGTTCGTTCAGCTTCTTGACCTGTCCAAGCGTCTCGGCAGCCTTTCCCTGCGGCAGTGCAGTTATGCACAGAGCACGCTGCTGCTGGAACTGACCAATGAATGCTTCTTCCAACATCATCTTATGCAGCAGAATGAAAAGATTCCTTACAGTATTGCGGAACTGATGGAGTGGCTGCAGCTTAATTATGATACAATGCTCTCTGTTGCAGAGATTGCTGTGAAATTCGGGTATCACCCCGCCTACTTAACCTCTGTCTTTAAACGTTACAGCGGATATACCATTACGGAATATCTGAACCGCCAGCGGATCCGGGTTGCAAAGAATTATCTGACGTCAGAGCCGAAACTGACACTGGCGGAAATCAGTGAACAGGTAGGCATTGGAGATGAGAAATACTTTATGCGTCTTTTTAAACGATATGAGGGTATCACTGCTACGGCTTACCGGAAAGCATTTTTCCAGAAGAAAAAGAACCGAATTTAAACGCTGTGATCTCTCACAATCCCGTCTCCCAGATTCTTAATCCTATAATTCTTATTTCCTTCTACCTGAACTGTAATCTCGTCACCTTTACGCTCTGCCTTAACTCTCATTACGATATTCCCAGAGGCATCCGGAATCTCTGCGGCGGCGGTTCCCCCTTCCGTGAATTCAGATAATACCAGAGTTACGTCATCATCGTAGTCGTATACCGGATCTTCTTCATTCTTTCCCATGGGAAGAATCGTATTTTCCCTGATCATAAGAGGCAGCGAATGATAATCATGCACTTCCTTCTGCCAGCTTCCTCCCTCCTTCTTTTCTCCTGTAAGCAGATGAATCCATCTGCCCTTGGGAAGATAGTAGTCTACTTCTCCCGATTCTTTAAAGACAGGAGCCACCAGAAGCGCATTTCCCAGCATATACTGGCGGTCCAGAGTATGACATCCAGGGTCGTCAGGAAATTCCAGAAACATAGGTCTTAACACAGGCCGGCCATAGGCATGTGACTGTACTGCCATTCCGTACAGATACGGCATCAGACGGCACTTCAGGTTCACAAATTCCCTGAGGATATCACAGGACTCTTCGTCAAACTGCCACGGCACGCGTAAGGAATCCGCGCCATGAAGACGGCTGTGGGAACTTAAAAGGCCGAACTGGCACCACCTCTTATACAGATCCGGCGTGGCAGTCTGCTCGAACCCGCTGATGTCATGGCTCCAGAATCCATAGCCGCTTAAGGACAGAGACAGGCCGCCGCGAAGAGTCTCTGCCATTGACACATAGGTTGCCGTACAGTCTCCGCCCCAGTGAACCGGAAAACGCTGCCCGCCAATACAAGACGACCTGGCAAAGACCACGGCATCTCCTTTTCCCCGTTCTCTCTCCAGCAGAGAAAATACCGTCTGATTATAGAGTACCGAATAGTAATTGTGCATTTTTACCGGATCAGACCCGTCATGCCAGACAACGTCCCGTACCGGAATCCTCTCTGCAAAATCCGTCTTGAAGCAGTCCACTCCCATGTCCATCAAGACTTTTAACTTCTCTTGAAACCATGCGCAGGCATCCGGATTGGTAAAATCGACAATAGCCATTCCAGGCTGCCACAGATCCGTCTGCCAGACGCTTCCGTCTGTACGTTTCAGAAGATACCCCTTTTCTTTTCCTTCTGCAAACAGATATGACTTCTGGGCAATATAAGAATTGATCCACACGCAGACATGAAGGCCCTTCTCATGATACCGTTTCAGCATCCCCTTCGGATCTGTCGTCACCTTGGGATCCCAGGTATAGTCGCACCACTTAAGCGCATCCATCCAGTAGGCGTCAAAATGGAATACATGCAGGGGAATCTTCCGCCGGGCCATACCGCTGATATACTCTGAGGTCGTCTTCTCGTCATAATGAGGCTTGAAAGACGTTGACAGCCACAAACCGAAGGACCATGCCGGCACAAGAGCCGGCCTGCCGGTCAGTTCCGTATATTTCTCCACCGTCTTCATGGGACTGCCGCCGTTTATGAAATAATATTCCAGGCATTCGCCTTCTACAGAAAACTGAATGCGTTCTACCTTTTCACTTGCAATTTCATAAGCCACATCTCCGGTATGATTCACCAGAACCCCATATCCCTTATTCGTAATGTGGAAGGGAATATTTTTGTAGGCAATTTCACTGGCAGTCCCGCCGTCTTCATTCCACATTTCAACCGTCTGTCCGTTTTTGACAAAAGGTGTAAAACGTTCTCCCAGTCCATATACATACTCATCCACGTCGATCAGATGCTGTTCCGTCATATAATTTCTTCCTGTATTGCCATCCTTGATATAGGCCAGATTATGGCAGCCAGATTCCGTCAGAAAACGCTCTCCATCATAAAAAGACAGCCTGTAATTCCCAGGTCTTTTGTCAATCACTGCCTTCAGATTCCCGCTGCAATAAATCAGTTCTTCTTCTGTCTCAAGAATCTCAATCCGGGGATTCTCTGCATTCATCTGCGCAAACGGCCCCCTGACCACCGCGCCCGCATGATGTACTGCCGACACTTTGATAATCCCTTTCAGAGGGCTGGACAGCGTGATCGTCAGCATAGGAATATTCATGGGATCTCCCCGGTCGGCGATATGTTTTGCCGGAAGATAGACCGTCAGTTCCTGCTCACGGACCATATGTCCGCCATATTCGACTGCATATGCAGGCACAATCCCGTCCCGCATCGCCCAGAATCCGTTCGTAAATTTCATTTTCTTATTCCTTTCTATGTTAATTCAGGCTTCATGACTGCTCTGGCCCGCCGCGTCCTCTGGCTCATGCTTCTTCAGCACCCTTTCCAGGAAATCCGACATGATAAACGCTGTAGGACCGGGAACGAAAAACATTGCCATGGGGAATTTCCAGACGATGGCGCCCACGCAGATTACCACCAGGAAAAGCGCCAGCGTGGTACCGAAGTAACGTACCACCATATACATGGAGATCTTCACCAGCCACCCGCAGCTCATGTCGTATCTGGACAATGCCGGAAACAGATAAAAGGCCATTGCCAGGATATACACCGAAACCAGCGTATACACACAGATAAAAAACAGGCCCGCATACCCTTCTGTCTCCTTCATCAGAATCCCGATATTCAGATGCATAGCAAACGTAGCCACAGTTACCAGCGCCCACAGAATAATCCCCTGTTTCAGATTCAGCAGATAAGAATGAAAGAATTCCTTTGAAATATACCCGTCGTTATGTTTGATACATTTCACCATCGTATGGTATAAAGCCGCCGAAGACGCTCCCATCGTAATAATCGGAAGACTGCCAAGAAACCACAGAAAACCCAGCGCCATGAGATCAAAAAGTTTATCACAGGCCGACACAAAGCTTCCGCCAAATCCAAATATATTCTTTTCACGTTTTTCTTTTTTCACCATACCTACTCCTCTTCTGTTTCTATTCCTGACGAATCAGAAAGCGCACGCCCGCCTGCAAAAGCACCGCGCCGCGCAGTCAACGGGCGCGGCACGGTGCGGTAATCGTTTTTCAGCTTACACTTCTAATATAAAGTCATTTCTTGTAAATAATGGAATCTGGTCGATCGGTGTGTCAACCACAACGCTCTGACCTCCATCCAGAACTTCTTTGGTCCATACGTTCGTCCATCTTGCTCCTGCCGGCAGGTAAACTTCTTTGGTCTTTTGTCCCTTCTCCATAACCGGCGCAACCAGAATGTCGGGTCCGAACATGTACTGTGCTTCATTCTCCCAGCAAACGGAATCTGCCGGGAAATCATAGAACAGCGGACGCATGATCGGCGTTCCTTTCTCATGGGCTGCTTCCATCAATGTACGGATATATGGGCGCATTGCCTCACGCAGTTCAATATATTTCTTACAGATCTCATATACCTTGTCTCCAAAAGACCAGATTTCATTCGGCGCACCGGATACACATTCTGCTCCTCCTGTGGTTCCGAACTGCGGCTGATACGGCATACGGTTTCCATGAAGTCTCATAACCGGACAGAACGCACCATACTCAAACCAGCGGATCAGTACCTCGTGGAATTCCTCATCATAGATACTTGCGCCGAAGAATCCTCCGATATCCGTGGTCCACCACGGGATTCCTGCGATTCCCATGTTAAGACCGGCGGCAAACTGATTCTGAAGGCTGTCGAATGTGGAATGGATATCTCCAGACCAAACCAGCGCACCGTACTTCTGGGATCCCGCCCATGCGCAGCGAAGCAGGTTCACGATTCCTTCCTGTCCTTCCGCCTTCATTCCGTCAAAGAATGTCTTGGCATACATAACCGGATAGATATTTCCTACCTGGTTGTTTGGTCCCAGGTAATAACGGTAATTATCAAAATCATAGACCGTATACTCTGGCTCTGCCTCGTCAAGCCAGAAAATCTTCACGCCTTTGTCATAGTAGTTTTTCTTGGCCTTTTCCCACACATACTCTCTTGCCTCTGGATTGGTGGTATCATAGTGAACCGTATTTCCCATGTACAGATGATCAATGTGAACGCCTCTCTCTACCCTGGTCAGCAGGCCTTTTGAGCGCATCTCGTCAAAGTTCTCGCTCTTATAATCCACCATAGGCCAGATGGAAACCATAAGTTCAATGCCCATCTCCTTTAATTCTGCAATCATGGCATCCGGATCCGGCCAGTATGTAGGATCAAATCTCCAGTCTCCCTGCTTCGGCCAGTGGAAGTAATCTACAACGATCACGTCGATCGGAATTTCACGGCGTTTGTACTCTCTTGCTACTTCCAGAAGTTCTTCCTGGGTCTGATAACGCAGCTTGCACTGCCAGAATCCCATACCGTACTCCGGCATCATCGGAACCTTTCCTGTGGCATTGGCATATGCCTCTTCAATCTCAGCCGGCGTATCTCCTGCCGTAATCCAGTAATCCAGTTTCTTCGTAGACTGTACTTCCCATGTGGTGACGTTCTTGTTAAAGCTGACGCGCCCTACCGCCGGGTTATTCCACAGAAAACCATATCCCAGAGAAGAAAGTGCGAAAGGCACGCTGGCCTGGGAATTACGGTGTGCCAGTTCAAGCTCTGTTCCCTTTACATCCAGGAACTTCTGCTGATACTGCCCCATACCATAAAGCTTCTCATTCGGATTGGACTCGAATCTCATAGTCAGTGAATAATCTCCTCCAATAATGGGCTTAAACTCTCTTGCAGACATTTCCAGGGAACTACATGTCTTGGCAAACATATCTTCCCGGTTGCGGACGAATTCTTCCAGAAGCAGTTCTCCCTTCTGATTATAGAACAGAAGCTTGCCGATATTATTAATCTCTGCCTTAATCTTTCCATTGACAATCTCGGCGGAAAATTCGTTGATCGTAACTTTGGCGTTCGCATCTGCCGGTTTGCCGTCCAGCGCCCACAATTCCTGGGGCATTTCCGGCAGCTTTGACGCACGGACTCTTAAGCTGTTCTCTCCCCAGGGTTCTACGATAATACGCTCGTCCCGGTAACGGTAGTACAGTGCGCCTTCCTTTTCTTCAAAATATCCCAGCAGAAACTGATCATCTGAGCGGAAATCTCCTGTTATTCCTTCTTTTTTAATAAAATCTGGCATAATTTTACCTCCTGTTTTTCTTTATTCTGTTACATATTTATTCTTTTACGGCTCCGGCTGTCAGGCCTCCTACAATATATTTCTGCAGGAATACAAAGGCAAGAATAACCGGAATCGTAAGAATCGCTCCATAGGCCATAATACAGTTCCATTTTGTTCCGTATTTACTCTGGAACTTATGGATATTCGCCGTCAGAGGCCTCATGTCTGCCTTTACGTTAAAGGTCATAGAATAGATCAGATCATTCCATCCATTCAGGAACGAGATGACTACTACAGTGATAATACCTGTCTTGATGGTTGGTATCATAATCTTAAAAAATGAACGGAATACATTACATCCGTCAATCCGGGCCGCCTCGTCCAGCGAGACGGGAATGCTCTTAAAGTAGGGCCGCAGCGTGACCACAATAAACGGCACAGATCCTGACGCCACCGCTATAGCCGGCGCCCAGTATGTACCTAATAATCCCAGCTTGCTGAATGTCAGATACATAGGTGTCAGCATAACGGATGCAGGGAGCATCTGCGTTACCAGGAAAGTCAGCATGAAGGTCTTGGTTCCCTTCACTTTATAACGTCCCATTCCATACGCTGCCGGAACACCGAAGCCCAGAGAGATCACCATCGCACAGACTGCAATGAGCACACTGTTTTTCAGAGATGTCTCAAAATCCGCATCCTGCAGGTTCTGAAGCCATGGATCAATGGTAAACTCATGAGGATAATAGGTTACAATCTTTCCGAAACTCTCCATGTCTGTCTTGAAAGACATCTGGATCAGCCAGTAGATCGGAAACAGGAAAAAGAATGCAATAATCACCGCAAAGATACAGTTTCTGATATTCCTGCGTCCTTCCTTGGATTTCAGATACATGCGCCGCGCTTCTCTGATATCATTTTTCTCCATCCTAGTCATCCTCCTTCCCCAACAGTTTCAGATAGAACAGGCCCACACAGAACAGACAGATAAACAGGATCATGGCAATGGTTGAACCCTGCGAAAATTCATATTGTGTGAATGCCCTTGAATATGCATATGTTCCTAACACATCCGTCGAATTAAACGGTCCCCCTGCCGTCATAATAAACATCAGGTCAAATGCTTTGAACGTATAGATAAACCCCAGCATCAATACGGACAGCATTGCTGATTTCATGAGCGGAAGCGTAATATATAAGAATCTCTGGAAAGATGTTGCCCCGTCAATGGAGGCGCTCTCATAGACATCGTCCGAGATTCCTGTAAGACCGGAAGTCAGAAGCAGCATATTAAACGGAATTCCGACCCAGCAGTTTACCGCTATGACGGCTGCCAGCGCAGTGCTTCCGTTTACCAGCCAGTCAACAGGAGCCGAGACCACATGCATCTTCATAAGAAGATCGTTGATCACACCGCCGTCCAGAAGAAACAGGTTCTTGCCTAACAATGCGGTTACTGACATAGGCATCATATATCCCACAAGTACCAGTCCCCGGATCGGGCCTGCTAACGTGAACTTCTTTGAGAAGAACATGGCGAACAGGAAACCGATGGTGAACTGAATCAGCAGGCAGGCCAGCGTAAACACGACAGTATTCTTAAATACCAGCCGGAATGTAGGATCTGCCAGCAGCGCCTTATAATTCTCCAGCCCCACAAATACAGAATCTCCGGAAGCAAAATTCTTAACATTCAGATTCTTAAAACTCAGATCAATATTATATAACAACGGATACCCGCAGACGATCAGCAGATAGATAAATCCAGGAAGAATGAATATATAGGCTTCTTTCGTCTTCTTGGCCGTCATACTAAGCTTCATACCTCAACGCTCCTTTCCTTTTCAGTACTATTGAAAAAGCGCCCCGGAAAATATCCGCAATCTCAGATTCGGACGGATTCCGAGGCGCTTCCGGCATCTCAATATTCGACATACCGGTTATTGAATTATTAATTTACATCATCTGCAACGCCGCCGCCGATTGATGCCTCTGGAAGCGGATCTTCCTTCACAATCGGATCAATCGTAGCTGCCGCCGCCTTCATGGCGTCTTCTACAGATTTCTCGCCAAGCAGAGACTGCTGAACCGCTGTGTAGAACGCTTCTGAAAGTGTCGGCCACTGCGCATGAGGTCCGCGCGCTCTTGCATAGTTCATGCCTTCATTAAAGACTGCATATCTTTCGTCTGTCGTAAACAGATCGTTCAGGCTGACTGCGTCTTTACGAACCGGAAGCTTTGCTGCCGCTGCGGTAAAGTCTGCATTATTCTGTGCGCTCATGAGGTATTTCAGGAAATCTACACATTCGTCTCTGTATTCTGTTCCTGTGCACACACCAAAGTTTTCTCCGCCGATAGTAGAAGAATATTCCTTATCCTTCGGAAGCAGTGCATACTGATATTCAAACGTACCGTTGATCTTCTCGTCAATATCAGCAAGCTGCCATGTACCGGATTCCAGCATAGCCGCCTTTCCTGCGCAGAAGGAGTTGTAAGCCTCTGACTGCTGCCAGTTAATCACTTCCTTACTCATCAGCCCATCCTGTACCAGATCTGTCAGGAACTGAATGCCCTTGATAGACTCTGCACTGTCAAGCGTATCGATGTTGCCGCCTGCAGAGCAGATCCACGGCAGAAGCTGGAAGGTTCCCTCTTCTGTTCCGATGGCGCACATCGCAAATCCGTATACGCCGTCGGCCGCATTTGTGGTCTTCTCACATACTTCTCTGAACTCGTCCCATGTTGTCGGCGGTTCCTCAAACCCTGCCGCCCTTAACACGTCCATATTACATGCCAGCGTCAGACAGTTGGAATTATTGGGAAGACCATAATATTTGCCGTCTGCATCCTGACAACTCAGAAGCGGGCCGGGATAGAACTGATCCAGATCCTCCCAGGATTCAACGTCTTCTGTAATATCCTCAAACACTCCCAGGGATACATAAGAAGCCATATCCGGGGAATCTACCATACCGATATCCGGCAGCTCACCGGATACTGCACCGATGGTATACTGATTCATCAATTCTTCTCTGGATACATAGGTGGCGGTGATGTGAATCTTGTCCTGCTCTTCATTATACTTTTCTACAATCGCTTCCAGATCCGGTGCTTCATGCTCAAAGTAATGCCATAATGTGACTTCGGCCGCGCCGCCGGATGATCCGCCGCTATCCTCTGATGATGATCCGCTGCCACTGTCTGACGACCCACCGCTGCCGCCGCATCCTGCCAGGAGACTTGCCGTTAAACCACCCATCAGTAATAGAGCGGTAAGTTTCTGAATTCGTGTTTTCATAATCATATCCTCCTCACATTTTGATATGAACTTATTATATAGTGATTTTTTGAGTAATGTAACTATATTTTTTAGGAATTCGAGGAATTTTTTAGGCGATATTTTTAAGATTTGGAGATTATTTTAAGATTTTCCATCATTTCAAACAAAAAAAATGATGTTTTACGACAATATATTACAATATCGACGAACTCACATCATCTTTCCATTATCACTTTTCGTTTTCCCGTAAGAACTCTGCTACACTCATTCCTTCTATTTCGCGGAAAACTTTATTAAAATATTTGGGATCCGAGAATCCTACTTTATACGGAATCTCTTCTCGCGGCGCCGCCTCCGTCAGAAGCAGTTTCTTCGCCAGGTCAATCCGGTACGTCCTGATAAAACGAGTAAAGTTCATTCCCACGTCTTTATTGAACAGATAACAAAGATATTCCTGAGATACGCCCAGACTTTCAGCCAGTTCTTTCTGACTGATCTTAGACGCATAGCCGGACTCGATAAAACTTAGGGATTTGCGCACGAGAGGATGAGCGTCGGGATACTGATCTTTCAGGCTTCCCGTACAGTTTCTGCAGTCCTCGGATTTTTTATCCCGCAGCCGCTCCATCAGTTCCTTTACTTCCTCAAACATGATAGGCTTTACAAGATATTCATAGACGCCCAGGCTGATGGCCTGCCTTGCCACTTCGAACTCCTCATAAGCGCTCACAATCACGAACTTTGCTCTGATCTCTGCGGCTTTTGCCGCTTTAATCAGATCCAGTCCTCCCATATAGGGCATCTTTAAGTCTGTAAATACTACGTCTGGTTTTACAATCCGCATAATCTCCAGGGCCTGCTTTCCATTCGGCACCTCTGCAGCAATCTCATATTCATCCGAGATCGACATAATCAGATTCTTAAGCCCTCTCCTTGCCCTCTGTTCATCTTCCGCAATTAAAATCCTCATACTTCCTACTCCTTGCGCTGCTGCTTTCCACTTTCCTTCTCCCGCTTCCTTAGCCTCACTGATTCTGCTCCAGACTTTCCTGTACGGACGGCGCTTGTAAAGACTTCTCCGGCTCTGACCGATAGAGGCATCGGAAGCAGAAATACAAACTTTGTTCCTTCTCCTTCGCTCGTCTCAAACGAAACCTTAAACTCCTTTCCATAATACATCCGCATTCTCGTAACCACATTAGATATTCCAATCCCCACAGCCTTTCTTTTGGCGATGAGTGGATTTTCCAGAATTTCCTGTATGATAGCGCTTCTTGATGCGGCCATACCGCATCCATTGTCTTCAACGGAAATCTGAAGGAATTCCCGATATCCGACGCCCGTGATACGAATCATCCCTCCGCTGTTTCTGCCTTCAAATCCATGAAGTATGGAGTTCTCCACGAAAGGCTCCAGCATAAGCTTCCGGCATGGCC
>CAJTVY010000044.1 GCA_910579925.1 uncultured Dorea sp. | reverse complement strand
TCCCCTCATGAATGAGGGGCTAGGGGAGTTGAAGTGTCGAAGACACTTTTTTATAAATGTAGGAGAAAAAGGAGTAGATATGAGTTTTGCACATCTTCACGTCCACACGGAGTACAGCCTGCTGGACGGTTCGAATAAAATCAAAGAATGTGTATCCCGGGTAAAGGAACTGGGGATGGACAGCGTGGCGATTACAGATCACGGCGTTATGTATGGCGTGATTGATTTCTACCGCGCGGCAAAGGCGGCGGGGATCAGGCCCATCCTGGGATGCGAGGTTTACGTGGCTCCGGGCTCCCGGTTCGACAAGGAGGCGGTGGGAAATGGCGACGACCGCTACTACCACCTGGTTCTGCTTGCAGAAAATGACGAGGGCTATCACAATCTGATGAAAATTGTATCCCGCGGATTCACGGAAGGCTACTACTACAAACCCCGTGTGGACATAGATGTTCTGAAGGAATATCACCAGGGGCTTATCGCTTTAAGCGCCTGTCTTGCAGGGGAGGTTCAGCGCAATATCCTTCGGGGGATGTATGACGAAGGGAAAAAGGCGGCTCTTAGGTATCAGGAGATTTTCGGTGAAGGGAACTTCTTTCTGGAACTCCAGGATCACGGAATGCAGGAGCAGAAGCTGGTGAACCAGTCTCTGCTTCGGATGTCGAAGGAGACGGGGATTGAACTGGTGGCGACCAACGATATCCATTATACATATGCCCAGGATGAGAAGCCTCACGATATGCTTTTGTGTATCCAGACCGGGAAGAAGCTCTCAGACGAGAACCGGATGCGTTATGAAGGCGGCCAGTATTACATCAAGTCAGAAGATGAGATGAAGGAATTGTTCCCCTACGCTCTGGAGGCACTTGAGAACACCCAGAAGATTGCCGACCGCTGTCATGTAGAGATTGAATTCGGCGTTACCAAACTGCCGAAATATGATGTGCCGGAGGGTTTTACATCCTGGGAATATCTGAACCACCTGTGCCGGGGAGGACTTAAGAAACGGTATCCCCAAGGAGGAGCAGAACTGACGGAACGTCTGGAATATGAGCTGTCTGTGATCAAGTCCATGGGGTATGTGGATTATTTTCTGATTGTATGGGACTTTATCAAATATGCCAAAGACCATGAGATCATGGTGGGGCCGGGGCGGGGATCCGCAGCGGGAAGTATCGTGGCGTACTGCCTGGAGATTACCAGTATTGACCCCATCCGTTATCAGCTTCTGTTCGAACGATTTCTGAACCCGGAACGTGTGTCTATGCCGGATATTGACGTGGATTTCTGTTTCGAACGGCGGCAGGAAGTCATTGATTATGTGGTGGAAAAATACGGTACGGACCGGGTTGTACAGATCGTTACCTTCGGTACGATGGCGGCCAAGGGCGTGGTGCGCGACGTGGGGAGAGTGATGGATCTTCCCTATGCGTTCGTGGACGGAATCGCAAAAATGATACCAAGGGAGCCAGGAGTGAACATCACCCTGGAGCGTGCTCTTCAGATGAACCCGGAACTTCGGAAGCTGTACCAGGAGGACGAGCAGGTTCATGAACTGATTGATATGTCTAAGAGACTGGAAGGACTGCCCAGACACACCTCTATGCATGCGGCTGGGGTGGTGATCAGCCAGAAGGCCATTGATGAGTATGTGCCATTGTCGCTGGGATCGGATGGGTCCGTAACTACACAGTTTACCATGACGACTCTGGAAGAGCTGGGGCTTCTGAAAATGGATTTCCTGGGGCTTCGGACGCTGACGGTCATTCAGGATGCGGCCCGCCTGGCAGGTGAGAGCAGCAGGACGGTTATAGATATGGAACAGATTGACTATGACGACAAGAAGGTCTTAAGTTCCATCGGCACAGGAAGAACGGACGGTATTTTTCAGTTGGAAAGCGGTGGGATGAAGAGTTTCATGAAGGAACTGAAGCCTCAGAATCTGGAAGATGTCATTGCGGGAATTTCCTTATACCGTCCGGGGCCGATGGATTTTATTCCACAGTATATCAGAGGAAAGGATCACCCGGAGACGATTACCTATGACTGCCCCCAGTTAGAGCCGATCCTTGCGCCCACCTATGGCTGTATTGTTTACCAGGAGCAGGTTATGCAGATCGTCCGGGACCTGGCGGGATATACCCTGGGGCGAAGCGACCTGCTGCGCCGCGCCATGTCCAAGAAGAAGGGGGAGGTTATGCAGAAGGAACGGAAGAACTTCGTCTATGGTAATGAGGAAGAAGGCGTTCCCGGCTGCATTGCCAATGGGATTGACGAGAAGACGGCCAATAAGATCTACGACGAGATGATTGATTTTGCAAAATATGCCTTTAACAAATCCCATGCGGCCGCCTATGCGGTGGTGGCGTACCAGACGGCCTGGCTTAAATACTATTATCCGGTGGAATTCATGGCTGCGCTTATGACTTCCGTGATCGATGCTCCAAGCAAAGTGGCGGAGTATATTTATACCTGCCGACAGATGGGAATCGAAATCTTGTCGCCGGACATCAATAAAGGTGAAGCAGATTTTTCGGTAGACAGCGGAAATATCCGGTATGCCCTGACTGCCATCAAGAGCATTGGGCGGCCTGTGATCGCCGGGATTCTAAAAGAAAGGGAAGCTGGCGGGGATTTTCGTAATCTGAAAGATTTTATCGAGAGGACCTCAGGAAAGGACATCAATAAGCGGATCATCGAAAATTTTATTAAGTCGGGGACCTTTGACAGCCTGGGTGGGACCAGGAAACAATATATGGTGATCTATGTGCAGATTATGGATCAGGTAAACCAGGAACGGAAATACTCAATGACCGGGCAGTTGTCGCTGTTTGATATGGTGGGAGAGGATCAGGAGGCGGAATTTGACGTCCCGCTGCCAGACGTTGGCGAGTATGACAAGGAGATCAGATTAGCCTTCGAGAAGGAGGTGCTGGGCTTTTATTTAAGCGGACACCCCATGGAAGAATATGAGGAAAAATGGAGGAAAAATATCACGAAGACCACGCTGGACTTTCAGCTTGACGAGGATACGGGGCGGACGAAGGTATACGATGGTGCAAGAGAGGTGATCGGCGGCATGATCACGGCAAAGACCATCAAGTATACGAAACAGAATAAGGTGATGGCTTTCGTAACTTTAGAGGATCTTGCAGGCGCCGTGGAGGTGGTGGTATTTCCAAGGGATTATGAGAAGAATCAGCAGTATCTGAATGAAGAGGCAAAGGTATTCATACGGGGAAGGGTGTCGGAGGAAGACGAGGCGGCCAGCAAGCTGATCTGTGAGAAGGTGGTTCCTTTCGAGCAGACAAAGCGGGAACTGTGGCTTCAGTTTGAGGATAAGGAGTCTTATCTGAAGGAAGAGGCAGAGCTGTTCGATATGATCCTGGATTCGGACGGGCAGGATGCGGTGGTGATATACTGTAAGAAGGAGAAAGCGGTGAAGCGTCTGCCGGCAAACAGAAGCGTCCAGGCGGACAAACTTCTGCTGAACAAATTGACGAATTATCTTGGAGAATCTTGTGTAAAAGTAATAGAAAAACCCATTGAAAACCTTTGTTAAATAATGTACAATGATGCACGAGAGAGACGGATAGAAAATGATTCCAGTGGAATGTCATTTTGCGCTGGGATCATCAGGAGCTCAACACGAAACGACTACACATGGAGGAATGATTTATGGCAAAAGTAATTCGTACAATCGGAGTATTAACCAGTGGAGGCGATGCGCCAGGAATGAATGCGGCGATCCGTGCCGTTGTTCGTACGGGACTTGGCAAAGGCTTAAGAGTCAGAGGAATCAGAAAGGGTTACCAGGGATTATTGGACGAGGAGATTATCGACCTGTCTGCAAGAGACGTTTCCGATACGATTCAGCGGGGCGGTACGATCCTTCAGACTGCCCGGTGTGAGGAGATGCGTACGGAGGAAGGACAGCAGAAGGCTGCCGCAATCCTAAAGAAGTACGGGGTTGACGGGCTTGTGGTGATCGGCGGTGACGGTTCCTTTGCCGGCGCCCAGGCTCTGGCGAATCTTGGGATTAACACCATCGGAGTTCCGGGGACTATTGACCTTGATATTGCCTGTACTGAGTATACCATCGGATTTGACACTGCTGTGAATACGGCGATGGAGGCGATTGATAAAGTACGTGATACGTCTACGTCTCATGAGAGATGCTCCATCATCGAAGTAATGGGAAGAGATGCGGGTTATCTGGCTCTGTGGTGCGGAATTGCCAACGGTGCAGAGCGTATTCTGTTACCGGAGGAGCATGGTTATGATGAGGCTGCAATCGTGGCCGATATCCAGGAGTGCAGGAAGCGCGGAAAGAAGAATTATATCATTATTAATGCGGAAGGAATCGGCGGATCCATCGAGATGGCGGAGAGAATCGAAGAAGCTACCGGCATGGAGACGCGCGCGACCATCATCGGACACATGCAGAGAGGCGGAAGCCCGACCTGTAAGGACAGGGTTTATGCGTCCATTATGGGAGCAATGGCCGTGAACCTGCTGATTGAAGGAAAGACGAACCGTGTCGTAGGGTATAAGCATGGCCAATACGTTGACTTTGACATTAATGAGGCCCTTGGCATGCACAAGGGGATTCCGGTATATCAGTATGATATTGCGAAGGAACTTGCTTTATAGAAGGAAACGTGTTCTGAGAGCCGTCAGAAAATATTGCATTTTCTGACGGCTTCCGTGTGTCAACAAAGATTGAAATTTTCTTCCTTACTTGTTATAGTAGTTAGAGACTCTTACACGCGTAGACTGCAAATTCATAAAAGGAATGAAGATCTGGGGTTCATACCCGGCTGGTCTATGAAGTGACAGGGCTGTGGAGAAGGAGGATTTCATATGGAGAATCAATTAGTATGGAAAGAAGAGTACAATATCGGAGTAGATTCGATTGACAAGGAGCACCAGAGGCTCTTTAAGATCATTAATAAGCTGTTTGCTTTCGGAAAAGAAGAGAAGAAGAGTCAGTGGGCATGTCAGGAAGGAATCAAGTATTTCAAAGACCATGCGATGAAACATTTCGGGGAAGAAGAGAATTACATGATGTCTATCGGGTATCCGGGACTTGCAAAGCACAGGGAACTTCACCAGGGATTTCGTAAGAAGACGCTTCCTGCGCTTGAGGAGGAACTGGAACGGACGAATTATTCCGAGAATGCAGTCGATCATTTCTTAGGCGTCTGCGCCGGATGGCTGATCGGACATACGTTGATGGAAGACCGTGCGATTACGGGAGAAGGGATGAGCAAGTGGGTGGATCTTCTGCCGGAAGAAGAACTGGAGGCTATGAAGAAGGTTATTGTGCAGCTTGTTTATGACATGTTTCGGCTTGAGTCTCATGTGGTGAGCGACACTTACAGCGGAGAAAAGTTTGGAAGAGGATTATACTGCCGTCTGGTCTATGGCGCAGGGCTGGAGGAAGAAGACAGAGAGATTTTCCTGGCCTTTGAGGAAAAGCTGCTAATTAATACAGTCGGAAAGGCCATGGGGATCGAGACCAACAAGCTGGATACCATGCTGGTCAACGCCACCAGGTTTACGGCGCATCAGTTTGTAAAGCGTATCATGGAGCACTTACCGGATGCGGAAGGCTGCGAGATCAAGGAAGAAAACCTTCTTACCTATGAGAAATTTCAGGATGTGTTCGAGAAGGAGAAAATGCAGGCCAGTCTGTTGTTCGATACAGGGGCCGGATATTTTGCCTACTGTGTGATCGCACCCCATATGCTGGACAAGGGGGCGGCAACTCCCATCGGTGCAGAAAACGCCATGGCGGAGATTGAAGAATATCTCAAGAAGAGAGACGTCCCTCAGAGGAAGAAGATACTGGTGGTAGACGACTCTATGACCATACGGCAGGGAATGAAAGAACTGCTTTGTGAGGACTATGAGGTTGCGGTGGCGGCCTCCGGGATGTCCGCAATACGGTCTGTTACCCTGGATCGGCCGGATCTGGTGCTGCTGGATTATGAGATGCCGGTCTGTGACGGAAAGCAGGTATTGGAGATGCTTCGTTCCGAGGAGGAGTATGCCGGTCTTCCCATTATCTTTCTGACCGGAAGGACGGATCCTGCGACGGTGCGCAAACTGGTGTCTCTGAAGCCGGACGGGTATCTGGCGAAATATCTGAAGATGGAGGAGATCAAACAGAAGATCGATGCTTATTTCGAGAAGAAGAAGGCTTGAAAGGAATAGAGAATGGATATTAATCAGAAGATTACGGAAGAACTGGGTGTAAAAAAGTGGCAGGTAGATGCAGCGGTCAGTCTGATCGATGAAGGCAATACCATTCCGTTTATTGCAAGATATCGAAAAGAGGCCACCGGAACCCTGGACGATGAGCAGCTTCGTAAGCTGCATGAGAGGCTTATGTATCTGCGTAACCTGGAGGAGAAGAAGGAGCAGGTATTATCCAGTATAGAAGAACAGGGAAAGATGACGGAAGAATTAAGGAAACAGATTCTTGCGGCAGAGACCCTTGTGGTGGTGGAGGACTTGTACCGCCCCTACCGTCCGAAGCGAAGAACCAGGGCAACCATTGCAAAAGAGAAAGGTCTGGAGACGCTGGCGGCAGTGATTACTCTGCAGAAGACGAATCAGCCCATCGAAGAACTGGCGGCAGAATACATCAATCCGGAGAAGGAAGTCCATACGGCAGAAGAGGCGGTTGCAGGAGCGAAGGACATTATTGCAGAGAGTATTTCTGATGAGGCAGACTACCGCATCTGGATTCGCAAGATTACTATGCAGAAGGGACGGGTGATTTCTGCGGCGAAGGATGAGAAGGCAGAGTCTGTGTATGAGATGTACTATGAGTTTGAAGAATCTGTGAACCGGCTTGCAGGCCATCGGATTCTTGCGTTGAACCGGGGAGAAAAAGAAAAGTTTCTGACGGTTAAGATCGAGGCGCCACAGGAGGATATTATCCGCTATCTGGAGAAGAAGATTATCCATGGGAACAATCCCTATACGACGCCTGTACTGAAGGATACCATAGAGGACAGCTATAAGCGTCTGATTGCGCCTGCTATTGAGAGAGAGATACGAAACGATCTGACGGAGAAGGCGGAGGACGGAGCCATCGAGGTATTCAAGAAGAATCTGGAACAGCTTCTGATGCAGCCGCCCATTGTGGGGCAGACGGTTCTGGGCTGGGATCCGGCGTTTCGTACCGGATGTAAGCTGGCGGTGGTGGATCCCACCGGTAAGGTGATCGGAACCACGGTCATTTACCCCACTGCCCCTACGACGCCCCAGAAGATTAAGGCTTCCAAGGATCTTCTGAAGAAGATTATTGCAAAATACAATATCACGCTGATTTCAGTAGGAAACGGCACGGCCTCCAGGGAATCAGAGATGTTTATCGTAGAACTGCTCAAGGAGATTCCGCAGAAGCTGCAGTATGTCATCGTCAACGAGGCCGGGGCTTCTGTGTATTCGGCCAGTAAGCTGGCCTCAGAGGAGTTCCCGAATTTTGATGTGGGGCAAAGGAGCGCAACGTCCATAGCCAGACGTCTCCAGGATCCACTGGCAGAGCTGGTCAAGATTGACCCTAAGTCAATCGGGGTAGGCCAGTATCAGCATGACATGAACCAGAAGAAGTTAAGCGAGGCTTTGTCCGGTGTTGTGGAAGACTGTGTAAACCGTGTGGGCGTAGATCTGAACACGGCCTCCGCCCCTCTTCTTGCGTATATTTCCGGTATTTCCGGAACCATTGCGAAGAATATCGTGGCATATAGGGAAGAGAACGGGCAGTTTGCCAGCAGGAAACAGCTTCTGAAAGTAGCAAAGCTTGGGCCGAAGGCATTTGAACAGTGCGCCGGTTTTATGCGGATCCAGGGCGGCGACAATCCTCTGGATGGAACCAGCGTTCATCCAGAGACTTACGAGGCGGCAGAGAAGCTTTTGAAAAGGCAGGGATTTTCTGTAGAGGATGTAAGCGGCGGCAAACTGACGGGGCTGTCCCTTACTATCAGAGATGATAAGAAGCTGGCAAAGGAACTGGGAATCGGAGAGATCACCCTTAGGGATATTGTAAAGGAACTGGAAAAGCCGGCAAGAGATCCCCGTGACGAGATGCCAAAGCCGATTCTGAGGACGGACGTTCTGGAGATGAAGGATCTGACCGAAGGAATGATTCTTAAGGGGACGGTGAGAAATGTTATTGATTTCGGAGTATTTGTAGACATCGGCGTTCACCAGGACGGACTGGTACATATTTCCGAGATTACGGATAAGAAGTTTATCAGACACCCGCTGGAAGTGTTAAGTGTCGGGGATATCGTAGATGTCAAGGTATTAAGCGTAGATCTGAAGAAAAAACGGATTCAGCTTACAATGAAAGGAATCTCGTAAGCTGTGTCTGTCGATGGAAGGGCTGACGGAAAAAAGACGTTTTCGTCGGTCCTTCCTTTTTTGTAAGGAAAAGGAGTGTTGCGATTGTCAGAAAAGATGTTATAATGATTAAAAAAGAGCATTTGAGATTAAATATTAAGAAATAATTCAGAATTTCTACCGAAAATGTTTGGATTTCGGATCTATAATGATGAAAGATAAACTAGGAGGAATCTATGGACAGAGTAATAGAAGTAAAAAGTCTTTATAAGCTGTACCGGGTAGGCGACGAAGTCGTGCGGGCGCTTGACGGAGTAGGGTTTGAGATCTTTCAGGGAGAGTTCTGTGCCATTGTAGGTACGTCTGGATCCGGCAAATCCACGCTGCTGAATATGCTTGCAGGGCTTGAGAAGCCCACCAAGGGCAGTGTGGTGATCGCAGGGAAGCACATTGAGAATCTGACAGAGGAACAGCTGGTGCGGTTCAGGCGGGATAATGTGGGATTTATCTTTCAGTCCTTCCATCTGCTGGGAACCATGAATGCGGTGGAGAATGTGGCGCTGCCCCTGAGTTTCCGGGGGGTACCAAGAGACGTGCGGCTGCGCAAGGCGGATCAGATGCTGGATCTGGTGAAGCTTAAGAAGCATAAGAAGCATCTGCCGAACCAGATGTCCGGCGGGCAGCAGCAGAGGGTCGGCGTTGCAAGGGCGCTGGTGGTGGATCCGAAGATTATTTTTGCGGATGAGCCTACAGGGAATCTGGATTCCCATACTTCAGAAGAGGTCATGCGGCTTATGCAGCAGGTGGTGAGAGAGCAGAAGAAGACCCTTGTTATGGTTACCCATGACTCACATCTGGCGACCTATGCGGACAGAGTTTTCCATATCCGGGACGGGAAGATTCTTAAGATTGAAGATAACCGGAAGATTGCATTACAGGGAGGACTAAGAAGATGAGAATAGCAAGAAGGCTTTTGGCGGGAATGTGTCTGGCGGTGTTGCTGGCGACAGTGATGATTCCAGAGCAATTGTGGGCGCAGGAGGTTGAGCCTGTGGAAACAAAGAGTACAGGCGGGATCGAGATCCGTTCAGACGAGGACCGGGCGCCGACATTTAAGGCGGGCGAAACGAAGGTATGGAAGTTTACAATACATAATAATACGAATGATACGCTGCAAGGCGTTGTGATTTCCCCCAATCTGGGCGATACGAATGAAGAGTGGCCGTTTGTGACAGAATACCAGAGCTATGCAAAAGCAGTAGGAGATATTGCGGCAGGTACGGCTGTTCCGGTTGAATTTGAATTTACACAGAGAGAAGATGTAACGACTGCAAGGCATAAAATAAGATTTGATGTCTCTGGCGAAAACATAGCGCCTATGTCTCGAAGTTTTTATGTAAATACGACTGTAAAACCCGAAGAAAATCCTGCTCCTCCGGTTGATAATAACCCGGTTCAGAACCCGGATCCTGGCGGACAGATAACAGGAGACAACTGGGATTTCACTTCATCGGATGCAGGCGGATTCAGTAACGGCGGCGCCTCTTTCAGCAGCGGCGGCGCATCCGGATCGGAAGGTTCCACTTCCGTTCCCCGTGTGATTGTGACAGGATTTACCACAGACCCGGCAGAGGTGCGCGCAGGAAGTAATTTCACGCTGACCATTCATCTGAAAAACACGTCCAAATCTACAAGAGTACGCAATATGCTGTTCGATTTAAGCGCGCCGACGGAAGGCAGTGACGCACAGACGGTTGCGCCGGCATTTCTTCCGGCATCCGGTTCCAGTTCTATTTATCTGGAAGGCATTAAGGCAGACGGTGCGGCGGACATTTCCATTCAGTTGAATGCAAAGGCAGATCTTCTCCAGAAGCCGTACAGCGTTGACCTGTCCATGAAGTATGAGGATAAAGACGGCGCGCAGATCGATGCGGCTTCCAGTATCTCCATTCCGGTCAAGCAGGATGCCAGGTTTGAGTTCAGTGAATTTGAGATCAGCCCGGAGAGCGTCACGATAGGAGAAGAAGCCAATGTTATGTGTAATCTCTATAACCTGGGCAGGATCAAGCTCTACAATGTCAAGGCAGCCTTTGAGGGAACCTGTATTAAAAAGGAAGAAGTATTCCTGGGAAATGTAGAGTCCGGTGCAACGGCATCTATCGATGCCATGCTGGAAGGAGCACAGGCCACCGAAGGTCCGGCAAATGTAACAATGACAGTGAGTTATGAGGATGAGGCAGGTAAGATTTCTACAACCACCAAGGAACTGCAGATCCAGGTTACAGAAATGGCAGAGGATATGTCAATGATGTCTGGAATGGATATGCCGGAAGAAGAGAAGAGTTTCCCGGTAATTCCGGCTGCGGTGATCGCAGGGATTGTCGTCGTGATCATTATGATTGTGGTGATTATGAAGAAGAGAAAGAAAAGGCAGAGACTGAATGAAGAGGAGGAATTGCTGGATGAGCTGGATAGATCTTCTGAGGATGAGCGGTAGCAATTTAAAGCGGCGGAAGCTTCGGACCTTCCTGACTGTCCTTGGAGTGATTATTGGTACAGCATCCATTGTCGTCATGATTTCGTTAGGGCTCGGCCTTCAGGAGTCTCTCTACCGGGAGGTGGAGAATTCCGGCGGCCTGACCAGTATCAAGGTGACAGGAGCCGGCGCAGGCGAGTCTATGTTTTCCTACTCAATGGGAAGTGAGAATGAAGAAGAATCGAAGAAATACATTAACGATCAGGCGCTTGCGGAACTTGCGAAGGTAGAACATGTGACCCTGGCATCGCCGGTGTATGAGATGTGGGTGAACATGATAAAGGGTAATTATGAAGGATCGGGACAGCTTGTAGGAATGACCCCGGAGGCTCTGGCGGCCAAGAATATTCCGCTGGAAGAGGGCAGACTTCCCACTCCTGGCAGCGGTACGCTGGAACTGGTATATGGAAACGGGATTCCTACCATGTTCTATGAAAAGGGAACGGGTAAGGGATATTACGAAACGATGGAACTGCCGGATATCGATTTTCTTCACGATTCTATTTTCCTGATTCTTGACCAGGACGGATATTATAACAGTATGGGAGACGGATTGTCCATGGGAGAGAGTGAAAATGGCGGCCAGCAGGCAAAATCCCAGACTGTGCAGAAACATGTGGTAAAGGCAAGCGGTATGGTGAAGGGCGGACCGGAAGAGTATAATGCAAATTATTACTATATCTACTGTGATCTGGATACGCTGAAACAGATTTTGAAGAAAGAGTTTTCGGGAAGAGTCATTCCGGGACAGCCCACCACCAAATCCGGCAAGCCGTATAAGGAATTCTGTTATTCTTACGCACAGGTGAATGTGGACGACATTGCCAATGTAGATACAGTGGCGGCAGTCATCCGTGAGATGGGCTACAATGTGGAGACGAATGCCGAATACCTGGACAGCATGAAGAGTCAGTTTGCCATTATTCAGGCTGTGCTTGGCGGAATCGGTGCGGTATCCCTGTTTGTGGCTGCGATCGGAATCGCCAATACCATGATGATGTCCATCTATGAGCGGACCAAGGAGATTGGAGTCATTAAAGTATTGGGATGCAGTTTAAAGAACATTAAGCAGATGTTCCTGCTGGAAGCAGCTTTCATAGGGCTGTTCGGCGGCGCAATTGGAAATGTGCTGAGTTTCCTGATGTCGGCGGTGATTAATTTCCTGACCGGGAATGGCGCGGCTATGGGAGTTGACGGAAACATTTCCTATATTCCTCCCTGGCTGGTATTGCTTTCCATGGGGTTTGCGATGCTGGTAGGCGTGATTGCTGGATATTTTCCGGCTCTGCGCGCTATGAAGCTAAGTCCTCTGGCGGCAATTCGAAATGAATAGTGAATATCCTTACGATGCGGCCTTTCCGAATGAACGGTCACTCTTCGATAATATGGATTTCAAGATAGTCGAAATCAATGGAATCCACGAAATTATCCTGGGTAAACCGAGTCTTGTCATGACGCCTGAATTCGTCGATTGTAGTATTAAGCCAGATTGGCTTGCTCAAATCGAACTCATAGCATATGGCGTCTAATGCATTAAAAATCTTATGTGTCCGGGTATCGTCAGAATCATCGCAGACGACGGTATCCCGGACCATTCTGTTATCCTTAAATTCTTTTCCCCATAAACGAAACATAACTGTACCTCATTTCCTAGAAATATAATGAAAAGTATATCTTTTTTTCATGCGGCTGTAAAGAGGTTTCAAATCTTTGCTATACAAATCATGGAAGAGGGGCTATAATATGTAACGTATATGAAAGCGGGGATGATTGGATGATTGGAACAGGAAGAATACATGTATACTATGGAGATGGAAAAGGAAAGACTACCGCAGCCGTGGGACTTGCCGTACGGGCTGTGGGGGCGGGGCTTAAGGTACTGGTATTTCAGTTTTTGAAGGACAATTCTTCTAGTGAGCGCAAGGTACTCGAAGCGCTGCCGGACGTTACCTGTCTGCCTGGGCGTAAGCAGGTAAAGTTTGTAAGTAATATGAACCGGGACGAACGGGCAGAGCTGCGCCATTATAATAATAAGGCGTTGGACGAGATTATAAAGTTCTGCGGCCCTTTCGATATGCTTTTGCTGGATGAGGTGCTGTGTGCTTTGCAGTTGGATGTAATCAGTGAAGAGAAGCTGATCAGTTTCATTCAGCATAAGCCGAGAGGACTGGAGATCGTGATGACAGGCCATGAGGTTACGGACAGCCTGCTTGAGATGGCGGACTATGCGACGGAAATCCGGAAGGTCCGGCATCAGTTTGACTTAGGACGGTCTGCAAGGCCTGGGATTGAATTCTAAAGATTCTGTATTTTTGATGTTTTTTTAGATTATTTACAAATGTAACCACTTTCTTAAATAAATGTGAATTTCATGACATACCTTGATTCATATGGTATACTAAGAACAGTACGAATTAACTCTTCGGTATGAGAGGAGAGATACTATATGGAGAATGCGATCAAGAATTATGAGGATGTAGACAGTTGGAAGACGATTATGTTCCTGTATAACTCGGCATTGAAAGAAGTTGGAACGAAGCTTGAGATACTGAACGATGAATTCCAGCACGTACATAAGTATAATCCGATTGAGCATATCAAGACAAGAGTAAAGACACCAGAAAGTATAGTAAAGAAGTTGAGAAAGAACGGTTACGAGATATCAATCGAGAACATGGTCAAGTATGTCAACGATATTGCCGGCGTGAGGCTGATCTGCTCCTTCACATCCGACATATATCAGTTGGGCGAGATGATCGGGAACCAGAGTGATCTGAAAGTTCTGTCAATCAAGGATTACATCAGACATCCGAAGATGAGCGGTTATAAGAGTTATCACATGCTGGTGTCTGTACCGATTTTTTTATCTGACAGTGTTGTGGATACGAAAGTAGAGATACAGATCCGGACCATTGCCATGGATTTCTGGGCAAGCCTTGAACATAAGATCTATTACAAATTCGAAGGAAATGCTCCCGAGTACATCAGCCGGGAATTAAGAGAATGTGCGGAGATGGTGTCGTCGCTGGACGAGAAGATGCTGTCTCTGAACAGGGCAATCCTGGATTGCTTAAGAGAACAAGAAGAGTTAAGAATCAGTACGAAGAGAAATAATGAAAGAAGCCATGTGAACTGCGTGGCGATGTCGGGCCTGAGTTGATCTCAGGCCTTTTTATAATATTGGAAACAAAGCCTGTTCCTCCAGGGAAAGATATCTGATATATCGAAAAAATCTATATATATTTAGATATATTATAAAAGTCTATTTGAAGCCGGAGCAAAGGGTTTATATAATAGAATCAGACACCGTTGATTGCCAATGACCAGAAAAGGAGAAGACCATATGTTTATCGATACCCACATGCACGAAATGACCTGTTCAAAGGACAGTTTTCTGAAACTGGACCAGATGGTACGGATTGCAGAAGCCCGGGGACTTGACGGAATCTGTATTACGGACCATGACAGCATGGGACTTAAGGAATTTGCGGAAGAATATTCTGAGAGAACAGGATTTCCCATCTTCGTAGGAATAGAATTTTTCTCTCTGCAGGGGGATGTTATTGCCTTCGGAATCCATGACTATCCGAAAGAGCGTATACCGGCGCAGGAATTCATTGATCTGGTCAAAGAACAGGGCGGCGTGTGTTTTGCCGCGCATCCATTCCGCAATAATAACCGGGGGCTTGAAGAATATCTCCGGGAAGTGAAAGGTCTGGATGGGCTGGAAGTGCTTAACGGAAGCACATCTATGGAAGCCTGCCAAAGGGCGGCTGAATTTGCGCTGGAGCTGGGACTTTTCACCATGGGATCCAGTGACTGTCATGTTCCTGAGAAAGTAGGCGTCTGTGCGACTTATTTCCCGGAAGAGATACATACTATGCAGGAGTTTCTCACGGTATTTAAGAAAGGGCAGATGAAGCCGGCTCTCTATGACGGCAGGGCTTACCATACCATAGATATCAGGGACAGAAGTATTCGTGAGAATCTGGAAAGTTATTGTTACGCAACATGTGTAAGATGAGACGTGGGAGATGCCTGAAAGCAGGAGCGATTTACCGTGGTAAAAGAGTCTGGGAATTTTCTCAAACTATTTTATAATATATTAAATATCCGTTTACCTTTTTGTCAAACAATGATAGAATATGTCTATATGTGTTGAGGTAAACGAGCCGAAAAGAAAGGTGGAATGTAAGAATGGTTACAGTCAACGCAATGGGAGATAATTGTCCGATCCCGGTTATCAAGACCAAAAAGGCAATGCAGGCGCTTACAGGGCCGGAGAAGATTGAGGTTCTGGTAGACAATGAGATTGCCGTTCAGAACGTTACGAAGATGGCCTCAAGCGCAGGAGGACAGGTTTCCTCAGAGAAGCTTGGAGACGCCGAATTTAAGATCACGATTCAGATGGAAGGCGCGCTGGCAGGAGATGAGACAGAAGAAGCGGCATGTGCGCCGGATGCAAGGGATAATACGGTGGTAGTTGTTTCCTCTGACCGCATGGGTATAGGAAACGACGAACTGGGTAAAGTATTGATGAAAGGATTTATCTTTGCCGTGACACAGCTTGATACACTGCCTAAGACCATGCTTTTCTATAACGGCGGCGCAACCCTGACGGCGGAAGGCTCGGATTCCTTAGAGGATCTGAAGTCTCTGGAGGCTCAGGGAGTGGAGATTATGACCTGCGGAACCTGCCTGGATTACTATGGATTAAAGGACAAGCTGGCGGTAGGTTCTGTGACGAATATGTACAGTATTGTTGAGACAATGGCAAAAGCAGGAAAGATTATCAGACCTTAGTTTATATGGTCTGGTGCAGAGCGGATTCCGGGAAAGCAGCGCAGATCGGAGGATAAAGGATGTAACAGTTCAGCCTGCAACTGCGCACTTGCTGCGCAGTTAGCAGCCATAAAGGATCTGTACTTCCGGTATGTGACGGTCACAAGATTCTGACCGTTGCGTACCGGCAGCAGGAATCCGATTCTTTACGTTCGCTCCGCAGATATTTATGCGGAGCCATTCATTCTAAGAGAAGATGCAGGAGGTTTTTAAAATGAAATCAGATGTCAGATTAACGCAATTAAGCAAGACGGCTGGCTGAGCGGCTAAGATTGGTCCGGAGACCCTTGCTCAGGTACTGAGTAAGCTGCCCCAGTTCCACGATGATAATTTAATAGTAGGTATCGAAACATCCGATGATGCAGCCATTTATAAAGTCACTGATGAGATTGCGATGATTCAGACGGTAGATTTCTTTACTCCGATTGTAGACGACCCTTATATGTTCGGGCAGATAGCGGCGGCGAATTCCTTAAGCGACGTATGGGCGATGGGAGGAGAGCCGGCAGTGGCGCTTAACATAGTCGGATTTCCTAATTGTCTGGATCCGGCGATTCTGGGCGACATCCTGGCGGGTGGCGCAATGAAGGTGAAAGAAGCAGGAGCGGTGCTGGTAGGAGGACACTCTGTACAGGACGATGAGCCGAAGTACGGATTGTGCGTGTCCGGTTTCGTACATCCTGATAAGATATTTAAGAATTTTGGCTGTAGACCGGGCGATGTCCTGGTGCTTACGAAGCAGATCGGAAGCGGTGTGGTGAATACTGCGATTAAGGCCGGGATGGCCTCACCGTCTGCAATCCGTGAGGCGCAGACAGTCATGGCTTCCCTCAATAAGAAGGGCAAACAGGTCGTAGAGAAGTATGATGTATCCGCATGTACAGATATTACAGGATTCGGACTTCTCGGGCATTGTGTGGAGATGGCCCAGGCCAGCGAGGTGACATTTGAGATCCGTGTAAAAGATATTGCGTATTTTGAAGACGCAATTGATTATGCGAAGATGGGACTGGTTCCGGCAGGAGCCTATAAGAACCGGGGATATTCCATCGGTCAAGTCGAGGCTGGATCCGTAGAGGAGCAATATCTTGATCTTCTCTATGATCCCCAGACATCCGGAGGGCTGCTGATCAGCGTTTCCCCCAGGTATCTGAAGGAGATGCTTGGAGATTTTGAGAAGGCGGGGATGGATACGGCTGTCTCGATTATTGGAAAGGTAGCAGAAAAGAGTGATAAATTAATCCGTCTGTATTGATATAGAACGGGGAATAAAAGAGTCAGGAAATAAAAGAGATGAACAAGAATCAATTATACCGCAGTATTCCGAAAGTGGACATATTGCTGGAAAATGAAACGATACAGGAACTGATCGACCATTACAGCCGGGATCCAGTGATGGAAGCGATTCATATTGAGATGGACAGACTGCGGCAATTTATCGGGCAGTGTGAGGAGGAAGAGGCGGCGAAAGCACAGATCGAACTGCTGATTGCGCATATTGAGATGACGGTCGCCGCCATGCATACACCCAATATGTGCATGGTGATTAACGGTACGGGAACCATTCTTCACACGAACCTGGGACGGGCCCCCATCGGGCAGGAGCACATGAGGCGTCTGTCCGCGATTGCCACGGGGTACTCCAATCTTGAGTATAACCTTAATGCAGGGAGGCGCGGGGAGCGCTATTCTCATTTTGAAAAATTATTGTGTAAGATTACGGGAGCGGAGGCTGCCATGGCGGTAAATAACAACGCTGCGGCTGTGATGCTGATCTTAAGTTCTCTGGCAAAGGGCGGGGAGGTAGTGGTTTCCCGCGGGGAACTGGTGGAGATTGGCGGGAAGTTCCGCATTCCCGATGTGATGGAACAGAGCGGTGCGACGCTGGTGGAAGTGGGTACGACCAATAAGACCCATTTTGACGACTATGAAAATGCAATCACAGAGGAGACGAAAGCCCTTTTGAAAGTCCACACCAGTAATTACCGGATTGTGGGATTTACAGAGAGCGTGGGAATCGACGAACTGATTCCGATTGCGAAGGAGCATGAGATTCCTGTCATTGAAGATCTGGGGAGCGGCGTGCTGATTGATCTGAGTAAATACGGCATTACATACGAGCCGACCGTAAAGGATTCCATTGCAAAAGGAGCGGATGTGGTGTGTTTCAGCGGCGACAAGCTGCTGGGCGGCCCCCAGGCAGGAATTATTATTGGACGGAAAAAGTATATTGACATGATGAAGAAGAACCAGCTTACACGCGCCCTGCGGATTGATAAGTTTACGGCGGCGGCCCTTGAGATGGTTCTGCAGGAATATTTATCGGAAGAAAAAGCAATCCGGAATATTCCGGTTCTCAGAATGATTACATGTCCGCTGGAAGATGTAAAGTGGGAGGCTGAGGATCTGTGTAAGATTCTTAACGGAAAAGGTCTGCCGGCAAAGATAGAATGCGTGCCGTGCGAGTCCCAGATCGGCGGAGGTTCCCTGCCGCTTGAGCGGATTCCCAGTATGGCTGTGGCCATTCATCCAGAGAAGATCAGCGTTGCGGAACTTGAGGAACGTATGCGGCATCTGCCGGTTCCGGTGATTCCAAGGACGGTCAATGATACGGTGCTTCTGGATGTGAGGACGATTGAGCGGCGGTTTTTCAAGGTAATTGCAGATCAGTTTAAGGAACTGGACGTATTGGAAGAAATCAGTCTGATTGCAGGGCGGTGATGCAAGAGCCGGAACAATTTCACAGACAGATCAGAAAGAGTTTGAGAGAGCAGGAGAGTTAAGATATGAAAAATATAATCGTTGGTACGGCCGGTCATATTGACCATGGGAAGACTGCGCTTATCAAGGCTCTGACGGGAAGGAATACGGACCGCTGGGAGGAGGAGCAGAGACGGGGAATTACCATTGACCTTGGATTTACTTATTTTGACCTTCCAGGCGGGGACCGCGTCGGCATCATTGACGTTCCCGGGCATGAGCGGTTTATCAACAACATGGTTGCCGGAGTGGTGGGGATGGATCTCGTGTTGCTGGTGATTGCGGCAGACGAGGGTATTATGCCCCAGACGAAGGAGCATGTGGATATTCTGAACCTGCTGGGGATAGAGAAGAGTATTATTGTATTAAATAAATGTGATCTTGTGGATGAAGAGTGGCTGGAACTGGTGGAGGAAGAGGTGAAGGAAGAGTTAGAAGGCACCTTTCTTTCCAAGGCTCCTGTGGTAAAGGTATCGGCGGCCACGGGCCAGGGGCTGGACGGGCTGATCGGGCTGATCGAGAGGATGACCAGCGACGAGGTTGCGGCCAAAGACATACAGACGATTCCCAGGCTTCCGGTTGACCGGGCATTTTCACTGTCGGGATTTGGAACAATCATTACCGGGACACTGGTATCGGGAACGATTACCAGAGAGGATACCCTTGAGATGTATCCGGTGGGCAAGGAGTGTAAGATCCGCAGCATCCAGGTACATGGACAGGACAAGGAAGCGTGCTATGCAGGACAGCGTGTGGCGATTAATCTGTCTAATGTAAAGAAAAGAGAGATTAAAAGAGGGTGCGTGCTGGCTCCGAAGAACAGTATGAAGAATACGGATCTGCTGGATGTGAAACTTCAGGTTCTGGATTCTTCCATGCGGATTCTGACCAACCATATGCGGCTTCATTTTTTCACGGGCACCAGCGAGGTACTCTGCCGCGCCGTTCTGCTCAACAAGGAAGAGATCGGGCCTGGAGAGAGCGGCTATGTGCAGCTTCGTCTGGAAGAAGAGGTTGCCGTAAGGCGCGGTGATAAATTTGTCGTGCGTTTCTATTCGCCCATGGAGACGATTGGAGGAGGCGTGGTACTAGAGCCGAATCCAGGGGTCAAACGGCGGTTCCGGCAGGAGGTCATAGAGGAACTTGAAAGAAAAGAGTCCGGTTCTACGGCAGACGTCATTGAACTGCACGTAAAGGGGCGCGGGGACACGCTGATTACGGAGGCGGAACTTGCGAAGCTTACAGCCCTTTCCCAGGATGAGGTGCAAAAAGATGTGGAACTTCTGAGGAGCCAGGGACTGGTGTGCGTATTTCCCATGCGCAAAGATACCTATGTGTGGCACAGGGACAGCAGGCGTACGGCAGAACAGACGATCAAGAAGGCTCTTGAGGATTATGAGAAGAAATACCCCTATCGGTATGGCATGAAGAAGGCAGAGGTTCAGGCAACCCATTTCCAGAAGATTAAGGCAAACGTATTTGACAGGATTCTGGAGATGCTGATTGAGGAGGGCTGTCTGAAACGAGTCGATGAGTTTTTATGTACGCCGGAGTATGAGGTGAGGAAGGATGGAACCTACGACAAGGTGTCGCAGATTCTTCTGAGTTCATTTAAGAAGGCAAAGTATGATTTCGTTCGTTATTCAGAGATGGATTTCAAGGGCGTGGAGAGGACGACTGCGGATGATATCTTAAATATCCTGTTGGAAGAGCAGAAAATCGTGAAGGTTACGGACGACATGTATACGCTGAAGGAATATATGGAGCAGGCGGAGGAAGTGATTCGGGGGAAGCTTAAGGAAGAGCCGCTGATCACCATTGCACAGGTCAGAGATCTGTTTGAGACCAGCAGAAAGAGTGCAAAACCCATACTTGAGTACATGGACAGCATTAGGGTAACCAGGAAGACGGGGGCAGAAAGCGAAAGGATTGCGTACTAATGAATCTGAAACAATTAGAAGCCTTCGTCCAGGTGGCGGAAGGCGGTAGTTTTTCAAAGGCGGCAAAAGAATTGTTTCTGACGCAGCCTACCATCAGCGCACACATTGCTTCGTTGGAAAAGGAACTGAACGTAAGGCTGTTTGTCAGGAATACCAAGGAAGTCGCCCTGTCGGATGACGGGAAGGATCTGTATAAGTATGCCAGGCAGATCGTGGATCTGGAGAAGAAGATTGAGGAGCGTTTCGGTGGGAAGGATACCGGGGAGAAGCACTGCATTACGATTGCAGCCTCTACCATTCCGGCTCAGTATCTGTTGCCGAAGGTGCTGATCCGTTTTAACGAGAGGTATCCCGAGGAACAGATTAAGATTATTGAGACGGACAGTACGAAGGTCGTGACTCAGATTGTGGAGCACATGGCAGACGTGGGATTTACCGGTACGGTGCTTGAGAAAAAGCATTGCAAATATATTCCTTTCTACAAGGATGAACTGGTAATTATCACACCTAATACGGAGAAGTACCGGAAGGTTAAAGCGGAATCAACAGAGGATATCCGGTGGATTCTTAATGAGCATGTGATCATGCGTGAGGAAGGATCCGGTACGCGCAAGGAAGCAAAGAAGCAGTTGAAAAGGGCGGGAGTGAACCCGTCGGAACTGGATGTTATTGCCAGTATTGAGAATCAGGAGACGATTAAGAAGTCCGTGCGGCAGGGGATGGGGGTTTCGATTCTGTCAAGGCTTGCTACGAAGGATGAGACCAGGGATGGGTATTTACTTGCATTTCCCATTCCGAAAGCGGATGACGGACGGGATATCAATCTGGTGTATAATAAGAATTATCAACTGTCCGGGTCGGCGGAACGGTTTATTAAGGTGGTAAGGGACGTCTACCAGATAAAGAAGTAAATGAATCTTGATGAATATAACGAGCGCTTATAGAAAATACCTATAAGCGTTCGTTTATATTAAAGAATTCGATTAGACGAAATGGAAAAATGGGAATATACTATATAAAGAAACAGTCTTTGGAGTTACTTGTTTCCAAAGATTTTTTTGCTGGTGGAAAGGATGGATAAGGAAATGATTTATCTGGATAATGCGGCGACTACGATGCAGAAGCCGCAGGAAGTGATTGAGGCGGTCGCAGCGGCAATGGGGTCTATGGGAAATGCGGGAAGGGGTGTCAATGACGCTTCTCTAAGTGCGTCCCGGATTATTTATGATACACGGGAGAAGATCTGCCGGCTGGTGGGCGGTTCAGATCCAAGGCAGGTGGCGTTTACCTGTAATTCGACAGAGAGCCTTAACATTGCGATTCGAGGACTCTTAAAGCCGGGGGATCACGCGATTACAACCATGCTTGAGCATAACTCTGTGCTTCGTCCTCTTTATGATCTGGAGACGAATGGGACAAGCCTTACAATCGTGAAGAGTGATGCGAATGGGAACTTTGACATAGAAGATATCAAGGCGGCGGTCAGGCCGGATACAAAGATGATCGTGTGTACTAACGGCTCGAATCTGACGGGAAATTATGTGGATCCAAAGCCAATCGGGGAATTTGCGAGAGAGAGGGGAATCCTGTTTGTGGTTGATGCGTCTCAGACAGCAGGTGTGTTTCCGATTGACGTGAAGGATATGAAGATCGATGTGCTCTGCTTTACCGGCCACAAGGGACTTTTAGGCCCTCAGGGGACGGGGGGTCTGTACGTGCGTGAAGGCGTAGCTGTCCGTTCCATGAAGGTGGGCGGAACGGGCGTTCAGACTTACAGCAAGGTGCAGCCGGTGCAGATGCCCACGGTACTGGAGGCAGGGACACTTAATGGGCATGGGATCGCCGGACTTCATGCGGCCCTTGGCTATATCGAGAAGTACGGGATGGACAAGATTCGTATGCGGGAGCAGGAACTGATGTGGCGGTTCTATGAAGGCGTTAAGGATATTGAACATGTGCGGGTATACGGAGATTTCAGCACAAAGAACCGCTGTGCAATTGTGACGCTGAATATCGGGGATTATGATTCTTCAGAAGTAAGTGATGAACTTCTTACAGAATATGGAATTTCTACGAGATCGGGAGGGCATTGTGCGCCGCTTATGCATAAGGCCCTGGGTACTGTGGAACAGGGGGCTGTGAGATTCAGTTTCTCACATTATAATACGGATGAAGAAGTGGACGCCGCCATAAAGGCCGTCCAGGAACTTGCCAGAGATGAGGAATCATAACAACAGCATTCTGCTGTGTGAGGAAGATTGCTGGCACAAATGAAAATCTGGTTACAGAAGTTAGGAGGAACAAAGATGAATTTATCCGATTCAAAGAAAAAACTGGCGCTTGCCGGCGTGATCTGCGGACTTGTAGCGGCATGTCTTGCGATCATGGGAAATCCGGCAAACATGGCGTTCTGTATTGCGTGCTTTATCCGTGATACCGCCGGGGCGCTTGGCATGCACCAGGCAGAGGTGGTCCAGTATGCAAGGCCGGAAATCATCGGTCTGGTACTTGGCGCATTTGCAATCTCTGTGGCAACGAAGGAGTATCGTTCAACAGGAGGGTCGTCTCCAATGATCCGTTTTGTTCTGGGAATGATTATTGTGATTGGTTCCCTGGTATTCCTGGGGTGTCCGCTGCGTATGGTGATCCGCATGTCTGCAGGCGATCTGAATGCATGGGTTGCGCTGATAGGATTCATTCTTGGAGTGGCAACGGGCGTATTTGCCCTTAAGAAAGGCTTCAGCCTTGGTAGGGCTCATGCGGTCAATAAAGCAGGCGGAACCATGCTTCCGGCGCTTATGGTGGGAATTCTGATTCTGGCATTATGCACGTCTGTTCTTAAGGCCAGCGAGTCAGGGCCGGGAAGTATGCATGCGCCGCTGATTGCGTCGCTGGCGGGCGGCCTGGTATTTGGGGCGGTTGCCCAGAAGTCCAGGATGTGCTTTGCAGGAAGTATCCGTGATGTGATACTGATGAAGAATTTTGATCTGTTCAGCGTGATTGCAGGATTGTTTGTGGTCATGCTGGTGTTCAACATTGCTACGAGCCGTTTTGTGGTGGGATTCAACACACCGGGAATTATTGCTCATTCAGATCATTTGTGGAATATCCTTGGTATGTATACCGTGGGATTTGCAGCCACACTGGCAGGAGGCTGCCCCTTGCGTCAGTTAATACTTGCGGGACAGGGTTCTTCTGATTCGGCTGTAACTGTAATGGGAATGTTCGTGGGCGCTGCACTGTGCCATAATCTGGGACTTGCGGCAAGTGGAACGGCCATGAATGCAGAGACTAAGGAACTGGTAGCAGGCGCCGTGCCTCCGCATGGAAAAGTGGCCTGTATCGTCTGTATTATCGTCTGCTTTGTGATCGCATTTACCTGTAAGCGTGACGAAGCAAAATAATGGAAATAGATTGAAATCAGAAACAATATATAGTATTCTATGAAAGAAGGTAATCAAATGAAGGAAGTAGATGCAAGAGGTCTTTCTTGTCCAGAGCCGTTGATGCTGACCGCAGAGGCTCTGAAAGGCGCGGCAGAACCGGTTAAGATTCTGGTGACAGAACCCCATCAGAAGATGAACGTGGAGAAATATGCTAAGGATCACGGTAAGAAATCAACTGCCAGCGAGAAGGACGGATATTTCGAAGTGGTGATTGAGTAGACATGAGAAAAAAGGAATTAAAACTGGTTGTGACATTCCACACGACTGCGGATGCAATGGCAATGGAGAAAGCCTGTAAGGAGTACAAGGCGCCGGGAAGGATCATTCCCGTTCCAAGAGCCATTTCTGCAGGATGCGGTCTGTCATGGTGTGCGGCTCTCGAAGACAGAGAGCAGATCGTCTCTATGATGCGTAAAGCCGGCATCGAGGAAGAGGAGATGCATGAATGCATGGTGTAGACGGCGGCGGTATGGAGAGCGTTGCGGTGATCTGTGCGTAAGAAAAAGACAGGTATGTAAAAACGTACCTGTCTTTTAAGGTGCAGCATCCATAACTAAACTCCTTTAATAAACATATCCAATACATGGGGCAGTAATTTGTCGCTGTACTCTGTCAGGGAAATCTTCCCTTTAAAGAGAGCCCAGTCATAGAGCAATGCCCGTTCATACATAGCATAGATGTTCATTAGTTCTTCGGTTGTGCTGGTATTGCTGAATTCCCCATGTTCCAGTGCAGCATCAATAATCTCTGATATCCATCGGAAATAAAATCTTTTATTGTCCGATAAGGATTTCTTATCCTTAGTCGTAAGCTGAGAAGAATAGAGGAAGGCAAGGAGGCTGATATCGACGCTGGTTTCAATCATGTAAAATAATTCATGGTTCAGAAACAGCAGCTTGTCATAAGCCGACATCTCTGGATCAACCACTGTGTACAGTTCCTCGTACTTCTGGTCAAATAAGTCTGATAGGGAGTTAAGAAGCGCCTCTTTCCCCTTGAAATAATGGTAGAAAGTTCCCTTAGACGTCTTAGACGCAGTGATAATGTCCTCTACGGTAGTATTATCGTATCCGTTCTTGTAAAACAGATTCCATGCAGATTTCACAATACGGCTTTTCGTTGATCGCCTTTTACGCGGCATTGGCCTCATTCCTTTCTTTTAGTCATGCCATCAGTCTATATCTTTATACTCAAAGGCACACCATAACTGCATGCCCTGTGGGCGGGTAGACTATATTCAATAAAGTATAACAAGAGAAGCGGATTGCTGTAACCCGCTTCTTTGCTTCTTGCAGTATATCACATCTTGTCGTAAAATGCAAAACTAATACGCATATTGTGTAAAAAATGTGCAGATCATGTTACTGTTCATTCCTGGAGCGTGCACTACGCTGCACGGTCACAGGCCATAAGAGTACAGTGGCAGGAATCCGGCCTCTTGCCGTAAGGCAACTTTTAAATAGGCCGGATTCGTTGCTGTGAGCACCCATCGGGTGTGAACAGTAACCAGATCATGTTACTGTTCATTCCTGGAGCGTGCACTACGCTGCACGGTCACAGGCCATAAGAGTACAGTGGCAGGAATCCGGCCTCTTGCCGTAAGGCAACTTTTAAATAGGCCGGATTCGTTGCTGTGAGCACCCATCGGGTGTGAACAGTAACCAGATCATGTTACTGTTCATTCCTGGAGCGTGCACTACGCTGCACGGTCACAGGCCATAAGAGTACAGTGGCAGGAATCCGGCCTCTTGCCGTAAGGCAACTTTTAAATAGGCCGGATTCGTTGCTGTGAGCACCCATCGGGTGTGAACAGTAACCAGATCGTATTATGTAAATTAACCTACCTGGAAGCCATACTTCAATGGATCTGTCGGATCAATGAGGTATGTTGCAACACCTGTCAGGTAGCAGCTTCCGGTAATCATCGGGATGACTGCATCGTAATCTGCAACTTTGGCTGTCTCTTTGATTACACCTTTGAAACGTGTGCCGATAAAGCTCTCGTAGATGAACTCTTCGCCCACTTTGATCTCGCCCCAGTGATGAAGGGTAGCAAGCTTTGCGCTTGTACCGGTTCCGCAAGGTGAACGGTCAGCCATGGCATCGCCGAAGATTACAACGTTCCTCATATTAGCCTCACCCGGGTTCGGGGTTGGTCCATAGAACTCAACCAGGTCAACGGATGTAATGTCGAGAAGCGGATGCTGAATCGGGATGTCCCTGTTGATAATTTCAAGCATCTTCATACCCAGATCTGCATATGCCGGAACAGTCTTGGGGTTGATCTCACCGATGTCAAGCTTGGTGGTGTCAACCAGCGCAAAGAAACTTCCGCCGAAGGAGATCGTGAATTCAATCTCTTTTCCGTCGATGGTTACTTTCTGGTTCTCTTTGTAAACGAAAGCAGGTACGTTGGTCAGGGTCACGCTCTCTACCTTTCCTTCCTTTACAATAGCGGTCGTGCGAATTAATCCGGCAGGAGCATCCAGAACGACCTCGTTCTCGCCCTCCTTGGACTCAACAAGACCAGCCTCGATTGCAACCGTAACTGCGCCGATCGTACAATGTCCGCACATGTTCAGATACCCGCCTGTATCCATGAACATAACGCCGAAATCAGCTTCCTTATTAACCGGTTCACACAGGAACGCACCGAACATATCGTGGTGTCCGCGAGGCTCGAACATCAGAGCAGTACGAACCTGATCATAGTTCTCCTCCATCCATTTCTTCTTCTCGATCATAGTGCTTCCTTCCGGCTCCGGGAAACCACCAATGACGATACGGCAGAATTCTCCGACAGTGTGGGAGTCAACTACCTGCAATGCGCTTTCGAAACGATCGAAATTAACATTTGCTTTCAATTCCATAATTCTTGTACCTCCTAAAGGAATAATTGAATATTTATAGATAAAAACTATAAATTTGCTGTGAAACACTGAAAGAGTCCCCTTGCTCTTCCTGTGTCTGACAAAAAATATATTACAACATACCGGAAAAAAATCCACTATAAACGACAGGGAAACAAAATTAGACTGCGTTCTAGTATGCCGTTCAATTTCTTATATCTATTATGTACGAAAAACCTTGAAAAGTCAATGGTTTTTTGCTATTATAAAAATATAAAAAAAGTGTTGAAATTACGCAGAAATTATGCTATTGTAAAAGCACTTGAGATAATGTATATGGGGGTAGTTGGGTGACTGGTGTGCCTCCTGGTCTTCAAAACCAGTGTGGGGCGTTAGGAGCGTCCCGGGTGGGTTCGATTCCCACATGCCCTCGCCAGAAAGAATCATTTATAGATGTTATTTATAGATTGTAAATTATGCGAAAGTAAGTAGACGAACTGAGAAGTTTTGTTTTTTACTTAATAAATTTTGGAAAAGGAGAAGTATGGCAATGGGAAATGTACAGATTTTGTTACGTCAGCATGTCGGCGCACCCTGTGCGGCAATCGTAAAAGCTGGGGACGAAGTGAAAAAAGGTACAAAGATTGCGACGCCGACGGGACTCGGGGCTAATATTTTTTCCAGCGTTTACGGCGTGGTGGAAGAAGTCCTGGAAGACAGAATCGTCATCAGGCCGGACGAAGAGCAGAAAGATGAGTTCGTACCGATTGAGGTAGAGGACGAGAACGATAAGCTTGCCATGGTGAAAGAAGCCGGTATTGTTGGTATGGGCGGCGCAGGATTTCCGACAGGCATCAAGCTTGGTATTAACCTGGCTGAGACGGAGATGGCAGAACTGGATCCAGAGATCAATCCGGAACTTCCGGCTGGGTTTAAGCTGGAGCACAGTTATATCCTGATCAATGCTGCAGAGTGTGAACCGGGACTCGAGCATAATATCAGACAGATTGAGGAACAGTGCGATAAGGTTGTCCGGGGTGTGAAGTATTGTATGGAGATCACCCATGCGGATAAGGCGATATTTGCAATTAAGAAGAAGAACGACAAGGCGATCGGGATTCTGAGAAAGGCGATTGCAGGCGAAGCAGATATTTCGATTCACCTTCTGCCGGATATCTACCCGATGGGCGAGGAACGCGCGGTAGTAAGAGAGTGTCTTGGAGTCAATCTTACGACAATGCAGCTTCCGTCAGCGGCGAGGTCTGTGGTTGTGAATCTTGAGACTGCGGCGAAGATTGCAGAGGCCATTGATGAGAAGAAGCCGTGCATCACCAAGAATCTGACTGTCCGCGGTAAGATTAACGGCGGTAATGGAGCTCATGTATTTATGGATGTTCCGGTTGGCGTAAGCGTTGGGGAACTGATTGAGAAAGCGGGCGGAATCGACGGCGTATACGGCGAGATCATCATGGGGGGAGCCTTTACGGGTAAGGCTACAGAGCTTGATGCGCCGATCACGAAGACTACAGGCGGTATTCTGGTTACAATCGAGTTCCCGGATCTTCATGGGGCGAACGTAGGACTTCTTGTATGTGCCTGCGGAGGAAGCGAAGAGCGTATGTGCGAGATTGCAGAGAAGATGAACGGCAAAGTGGTATCTGTCTGCAGATGTAAGCAGGCGATTGAGAATAAGCCGGGCGCACCGCTTAAGTGTTTAAGACCGGGTAACTGTCCTGGACAGGTGAAGAACAACATGCAGTTTAAGAAGGATAAATGTGAATACATTATTATCGGAAACTGCTCTGACTGTTCCAATACAGTTATGGCATCCGGGCCGAAGATGGGACTTAAAGTATTCCACCAGACCGACCATGTCATGAGAACGGTGGGACATTCGCTTTACAGGACGTTAAGGGTTTCCAAACAGGTAGACCAGCTTCCGAATGGCAAATAATAGTTTTGTAAATACTAACGGTATTGCTGTTGCAGGCAATAAGGTAAAGGGCCCCCGATCCCTTTACCGGGAGAAAGAGAGGACCTCTCCGCTATTGCGTGTAATTGTTATATACATTTAAGGCCGTGGAAGACACGGCGGCCGTGAGGCGTATGGATGTGCGCCAAAGCGGGAGGCAATTATCTGAGCGGACCGAATAGAAGGTACGCATGGACCAAATTAAGGAGGGAAAACAATATGTCAATCACAGCTGAAACAGCGAAAGCTCATGCTCATGATCCAGCGGTATTATGTTGTAGAGCCGAGGGCGGCATTACAATCGAACCAGCGAATCTGGAAGATCCGGCAATCTTTGATGATTTGGTAGATTCAGGATTATTGAATCTTGACGGCTGTCTTACCATCGAGGAAGTTCTGGGAGCAAAACTTACAAAAACATGTGATTCTCTCTGCCCACTTACTGCAGACGTTGTGGAAGGCGCAAAAGCGCCGAGCGCACCTGTAGAAGAGAAGGCGGAAGAGGAAGCGCCGGCAGCAGTTCCGGCAGCACCGGCGGCAGCGGCGCCGATGGCAGGCGGGGTGCTGAAGATCCATATCGGAGAAGGCAAGGATATTGACCTTGAGATTCCGGTTGGCGCCCTTGGCGGAGGAAGTGCGGCAGCAGAAGCGCCGGCAGGTGCGGCAGTAGCGGCAGCGGCAGGTGCGGCGGCGCCGGCAGCAGAGCAGGAGCCGAAGCTGATCAGAAGCTTGACGAGAAAGCACTTTAACATTACGGAAGTAAAGAGAGGACCGGAGACAAAGATCGAAGGAACCACACTCTATATCCGTGAAGGTATTGAGAAAGAATGTATTGATTCTCAGCAGTTAGTATATGACTTGAAGATTGATATTATTACACCGGAGCAGTACCACACATATTCCGAGACGATTATGGATGTTCAGCCAATCGCTACAAAAGAGGGCGAGGATGAGCTTGGATCTGGTGTTACAAGAGTTCTTGACGGTGTTGTTATGATGGTAACCGGTACGGATGCCAACGGTGTTCAGATTGGTGAATTCGGTTCTTCCGAAGGATATCTTGACGAGAACATCATGTGGGGACGTCCGGGAGCGCCTGAGAAGGGTGAGATCTTCATCAAGACTCAGGTTACGGTTAAAGAAGGAACCAACATGGAGAGACCTGGCCCGCTGGCAGCTCATACTGCAAGTGATATGATTACACAGGAGATCCGTGAGTGCCTCAAGAAACTGGATGAGTCTCTGGTAGTAGATACGGAGCAGTTTGACCAGTACAGAAGACCTGGCAAGAAGAAAGTTGTGATCGTTAAGGAGATCATGGGACAGGGAGCTATGCATGACAACCTGATCCTTCCGGTAGAGCCGGTTGGTATCCTTGGCGGAAAGCCGAACGTTGACCTTGGTAATGTCCCGGTAGCAGTATCTCCGCTGGAGGTTCTTGACGGATGTATCCATGCGCTTACCTGTATCGGACCTGCATCGAAAGAGATGTCCAGACACTACTGGAGAGAGCCGTTGGTTCTGGAAGCGCTGCATGATGAAGAGATTGACCTTTGCGGTGTTATCTTTGTAGGAAGCCCGCAGATCAATGCAGAGAAATTCTATGTATCCAGACGTGTTGGTCAGATCTGTGAGATGCTGGATGTAGACGGAGCATTCGTTACAACAGAAGGCTTCGGTAACAACCACATCGACTTTGCAAGCCACCATGAGCAGATCGGTATGAGAGGAATTCCGGTAGTAGGTATGTCCTTCTGTGCCGTTCAGGGTGCGCTGGTAGTTGGTAACAAGTACATGACGCACATGGTTGATAACAATAAGTCTGAATCAGGTATTGAGAACGAGGTTCTTGCTTGTAATACACTTTGTCCGGAAGATGCAGTTCGTGCATTACAGATGCTGAAGAATGCAATGGGCGGAGAAGATGTTAAAGCGGCTGAGAAGAAGTGGAATCCGAATGTGAAGTCTTCCAACGTAGAAGCAATCGAGAGTGTGACAGGAAAAGGACTGAAGCTGGTTGAGAATGAGCAGTCTCTGCCAATGAGCCAGAAGCGTAAGGAAAAATATGACTAAAGACAGGTGAACGAACATGGCGGAATTGAAATATGGCGATAAGATCATACGGATGGAAGGCGTGATCGTAGAGGTACATGACGGATGTGTGGCAATTGATCTGAAAGGCCGTCTGGGATATCTGAAAGTACCGATGCGGATGTTCATCAGTGATTATCCCATTCAAGTGGGGCAGGAAGTTGCATGGAATATGAGTTTTGTGGAACAGCTTGGGCCCGAAGTCAATGATAAGTATGTGAGTAACCTGGAAACGTATACGCGGCGTCAGAAAGAGATGCGCGAAAAGAACCAGAACAATAAGGAGGTAT
>CAJTVY010000043.1 GCA_910579925.1 uncultured Dorea sp. | reverse complement strand
ATGAGATATAAAAATCACGCTTGTAATCAGTAAATGATTATGTATGCCGCCGCTATGGGAAACGCCATAATGGCGGTTTTTCAATGCCTATCGGCTATCTCTGTCAAAGAATTTCTTACGCTGTCTTTGCGGTAGTCTCTGCTTGTTGCGTTCCTGTATCTCTCGCAGATGTTTTAGCACGCTCTGCTTTTCGGGCGGTCTGTGCTGTTCTTTGACGGCGGCTGTCGGTTTCCTGCTGGCTTGATATTCCCACTCGGCAAGGTCACGGTTGTACTGTTCCACAACGCTTTCCATTTCTCGGAAAGTACGCATAAATACCTGCACATCGGGATAACCGTCCTCTTTGAGCGTATCAGGGATTTTATCCAGTCTGTCAGCAATCTCCACTTCGGTTTCTTTGATTTTTACCTCCAACGCTTTTCGTTCTTTGCCTTTGAAAATTCCCTTGTTTCGGCTCATAAGGGCAAAAACAAGGGAAAATACATAAGGTTTGAACATTTAATAGGCGGTAAGTCTTGGAAATACAGGGTTTGTAGAGGATTGAATAGATAAATTTGAATTTGACGGTGTATCGTTTTTTTATGAAACCATTGAACTTGCTGATCTTACGCTAAAAGTATCAAAAGAAAAAGCATATGCCACAATAAGCACCTTATTATATACAGTATCAGTAAGAAAGGACTGGATCAACTATGACTGTTTTGAAATATTTGATTTTCTGTTGAATAGCGTAGTAGATCAACTATTTGATTACCTCTGATTTATATAATCAGGCAGAACAGGAGATAAGGAGGCAGATATGCATTTGGGATTCTCTTATGTGGGACTGATTTATCTTATTCTGCTGATAATACCCAACATCATATGGACAAAGAATCAGCCGCAGGATTATGAAAAATATGTAGGTAACGAAAACAGAGTTCTATTCTTGGGACAGGTCATATAGGTATCCATTTGGCGCACAGGAAAGAAACGGAAGTCTGATCTTATTCAACAAAATGATTTTCGTTTATTTCCAAACCCTCCTTGCTTTCGGATTTTCGAGCAGACACAATTCACAGAGCGTTTCTAGTTCTTCCTGGTGATTTTCCGTTGGATCATCATATTCCAGGCGCTTTATAACCTGAAGTTCAAAGGCATCTTCGCCATATTGCTCCCATAGTTCCTGCAATCTCTTATTAGGACAGTTCCCGGCAGAGAGCTGAAAGCGAATCCGATTAAATTTCGTAGGAATGTCTGTTGCAGTTGTCAAAAATATCTCGTCCGTTGCGCTGCATTGAAAGGAAATCACACCCATTTCCGGGCGAAGGTTTTTCCAAGCTTCTAAAAGCTCGAGTTTTCTTTTTCTATCCATATCTTTCACCTCGGGTTACATTCTAACGCATAAAGTCTACGAAAGCAATCTACTTTCCGTAGACTTGCATCTAAAAAATTTCCAACTGTGCGGTTGTCGAATGAACGTCTTATTTCATATGCACATGCATATCAATCATGTGAGATTTTCTCCTTCCATGCCACAATTTGTAAAAATAACTCTTCCAATTTCATTTTTGAAAAATCTGTAGTATCAACTTTAATCTGGCTGCCATCAACACAAAAGGCATCAAATCCCCTTTGTTCTATTCCACAAACAAAGTTTTCATAAGAAATCGTTTTTGGCGTTTTCAGATTATTCTCTTTCTTTTCAGGATAACAGTCATTCACAACATGCCCTCTGTGTCTGTCAGAACAGCGTTCCCGTTCGAGAAAACGCTGGTAGATCACCTTGTAATCACCTGTTAATGTAATGGTCAATGCTGAATATTGATATTTTGCTAAAAGATTTTTAATTCCATGTTCTGACGAATATTCAAAATTATTTTCCAAGATAAAAGGGCGCCCTGCTTTCATAAGCTGTCCTGCGACATAATACATGATTTCCATACTGGCAATTCCAAGCTTTACTTTTTCTGCCCTTGACTGAAAACCAACATTGTCAAACAGCAATTCTTTTATGGTATCCTTTGAAATAACAGGCAGTTTCAACCTTTCTGACATAACTTCTGCCATAGTACTTTTTCCTGCCGCCGGAATACCTGTGATTAATATACAATACATTTTTCATACTCCCTATATATTAACTTTTTCTATAGCTACCCCAAGTTCTCTTACCTGTATCAGAAAATCATCAGATACATTACTATCCGTAATCAGTAAATCATAGTCTTTTACCTGACATACAGAATGGATAGAATTTTTTCCGATTTTCTTAGATGGGTACAGTCCAATGTTCAGCCTGCTGTTCTTCATAACAGCTTTTCCAAATTCCACACTGGCGGGATCATGAATGGAGGCTCCAAAATCCAGAGATAATGCTGCGTGTGAAAAAAAGGCTTTATCCATGCGGATATTTTTTACCATTTGAATCGTATAAAAATCATGGCAGTGACCGCGATGAGACATTTCACCGCCCAATAATATTACAGATATATTTATTTTTTTCCGCAATACTTCTGCTATGGTAATGGAATTTGTCAATACTGTAATTGATACTTTTTCCGGCAGATTTTCAGCCATATAATATCCGACTAAAGATGTGGTAATATAAACGACATCCTTGTTTTGAATATATTCGATTGCCTTTCGGGCAACTGCCAGATAGTCAGTCTGTATTTCTTTTATATCTATTGGATTATATGTCGGAGCGGGATAAATTTCTTTTGGATTAACTGTAATGGCGCCGCCATGCGTTCTCTGCAACAATCCTCGGCTTTCTAATATCCTTAAGTCCCGCCTGGCACAGTCCGCCGAAATTTGATAACATTCCTGAATTTCTGATACTAGGATTCGTCCTGTTTTGTTTATTTTGCTAATAATATCCTTCTGTCGTTCTTCCATAAACATAATAATCCCTCGTTTTCATGTATTTAATCGTTTTAGCTTGTTTATATTTGATTATACTTGTTTATTCTTGAATATGCAAGTTTTATATTAACAGAAATTAGAATCCATTGCTGTCAAATGCATGAGGTTTTTTATCATCTTTTGCAAGAAGATTGATAAGGCCAGTAAATGGTGTTAGTATATAAAAGAGGATAGAGATTTATGTTAATAATGGCAGGAGAAACAGGATGATAGTCAAATTTATGGAGAAACAAGACAAGGATTTTGTAATGAGTATTGATAAGCATGTTAATGATATAGGGTATTGTCATCGTGTTTTTACAAAAACAGGTTATGTAATGTGGGAAAACGATGTTCCCATAGGGATGCTGCATTATAGTATTTTATGGGATAATCTTCCATTTTTGAACTTTATATTTGTTGTAAAAGAATATAGAAATAAGAGATTTGCTTCACAGGCGCTTGCTTTTTGGGAAAATGATATGAGAAAGCAGGGGTATAAGATGGTCTTGATTTCAACGCAGGCTGATGAGAAAGCGCAACATTTATATCGAAAACTAGGGTATATTGACTGCGGTGGATTGGTATTTCATCATACTCCGTTTGATCAGCCTATGGAACTGTTTTTTAGAAAAGTTTTGTAGAAGATATATAATCTGCACTCATTATAAGACAAAAAGGTATCATCGGGGTCGAAATACCTTTTGACCCCGACATCTATGTATAGCTATTTACTATGGTATGTTACCTGACATACATTTCCTGACACCGTTCGTCAAGAGTTATTTAGATACTTTGGTTTATGATGTAACTGTTTCAGCCTGCAACTGCGCACTTGCCGCTCGGTTAGCAGTCAAAGAATTGGAGCGGCCAGGAATCCGGAAGGCTGAACTGTTATTCAATAGTTTCTAATTCTTTCTCTAAAAACTGCCTTATATATGAATTATTTTCCTCGCTTAATGTAGGCTGAAACGCCATGTAACGGCATTTCTGATACTGCTCGCCATCCAACATAAAGGTAAAACCCATGACACATTTGGGATTACAGTCGTCAGGATTGACAAGCCGTTTGCAGACGGATGCTTTCTTGATTTCCTTTTTTAGCTTTTCGGGCAGTGTGTCAAGAAAACTCTGGTATTCCTGTATATGCTCGGGATAAATGCGGAGCTTCATCCCGGTTTTTCGGGACACAAATGTTGCCAAAGTCCTTTTGCTGCTGTTTAACACATAGGACACAACATAGCCGCTTTTTTGCAGTTTTATGTCGCACTTACAGCCGTTTTCAGTCAGATACTGGTTGATTTGGTTTACAAAGCGATGGAAACGCTCATCAACGGTTTCCATAAACATCTTAAATTTTTCGTCCATAAGTCCCTCCGTTATTTCTTTTTCTTTGATACGGGTATCCATACCTCATATTGTGCGTTCTGTGGATCTGGATTTAAGTAAACCTCAATATCGGGAGCATTGGCGTATTCATATCCAGAAGTCGGAAGCCACTCTGCTATAATCCTCTGCTCCAATTCCTGTATTGACTGATTTGTACCCGTTCCAGAAAAGACTGCCCAAGTAGACGCAGGCACGGTATATTCTTCAAACTCGTCACTTGTTTTTGTACTGGAAACAGCAATAAAATATTTCCAGTGTTCCTCGTCATTGCAGGCGCTCACGCCCAAAAGTCCTGTTAGCGGCGTATCCATCATTCCTGCCAGTTTCTGTATTGTTCCGTTCACAGACGCCTCCTGCCACATCTTAGGCACAACCATAAAATTATGTTCGATTTCTTTATCAAGGGGTGCAGAAATGCCAGTGATGCAAAACGCCTCTTTTGTCTCAATTCTATAATTCATTTCTTTGGCTCCATTTACAGCAATATTAAATACAATGGGGAAAAAGATTTCACGGATACGCCCTCGTCTTTCACGGACGAAGGGGCTGTCCCGTGAAAAGACTGGAACGCCCTGTTAAACGCAGTCGGAGAGCGGTAGCCGTACTTCTCTGCAATATCAATGATCCGTTCGTCTCCACCCTGTAAGTCTATCGCCGCTAAAGACATTTTTCTTCTTCGGATATACTCTGCCAGAGTGATACCCGCCATATAAGTAAACATCCTCTGATAGTGATAGGTGGAGCAGCAGGCAATCCGCCCAAGCTGTTCATAGTCAATTTCACCTGTCAAATGTTCCTCAATATAACTCATGCTTTGGTTTAATCTGTGCACCCATTCCATGAGATACCTCCTTATCCGCACATATTGTGCTTTATGAATATAAATTCGTCTATACTATTATAAGGTTTATTCTTGGATTTTTCCTCTCTATCCTTGCACAAAAAAGAGAGGCGGTTATGAACTGACCTGCGGATTTTGAAAATATTTGTCTATTCTGCAAACTCCTGCATTCTCAGCAAGAATTTTTCGGCAGCTTTAGGAAATACTTGATATTTTTTCCAAATAATATGCATTTCTTCCGTAAGTTCTGGCATCAAAGGGCGAAAACATAAATTACTATTATCTGTAATATTGATGATTTTATCAAAGCACAATGCATATCCCATTCTGTCCTTTACCATGAGAGAACCATTGAACAGGAGATTATAGGTTCCTACAATATTCAGTTCTTCAGGATTTTTACCCAGCCATTTTATTAGGGAGGATTTGCTGGATCGCTGACGAGAAAGAATGAGAGGCTTATCCCACAAATCTTCTGCTGTAATAACCTCTTTTTGAGCCAATTCTGCATCAGTACGCATGAGTATGCCCCAGGTATCTTTATATGGAACTTTTAATTTATGGTATTTGCTGGTATCTACTTCACCAAATACTAACCCAAAATCAATCAGTCCGCGATCAAGATTTTCGAGGACACTGGCGCCGTCTCCACTTATAATGTGGAAATGGATATCAGGAAATTCTTCCTGCAATGCTCGTGCGGCAGATGTGAGAAAGCGGACACCGTCAGTTTCGCCTGCGCCAAGCGTAATATTCCAGTAAGATAGTCATTAGATAAAGTGATTTCGTTTTCTGTCTTTCTTACTAATTCGAGATGTTATGCTGTATCAGGGGAATTCAGTAACAATCTTTTATGGTACGAATTCCTGGAGTTATACAAGGCTTGGAAAGATAGAAGGAATGAGCCAGAAGGAATTGCAGGAAATATTGGGGAATGGAAATCCTTCTGTGGTATTTTCCTTAGAATAGTAAAAGCAGAAATCAGGAGGTAGGATAATGTTAGGAAATATTGAATTTTCAAATCCGACAAAATTATATTTTGGTAAAGAGTCTTTGCAGTATTTAAATGAGGAATTGTCAAAATACGGAACGAATATCATGTTAGTTTATGGAGGCGGTTCAATTAAGAAAAATGGCATTTATAATCAAGTAAAAATGTAATCTTAAAAGGACTTAATAATTTAAAGAAGAAATTGAGATCTGTCTGCGATTCTCCAATCGCAGACAGAATCAGCGCCGGGATTTTACTTTTTCCAGATTTTGCACTGTTCGATGCGCTTCCCGTCATCCCCCTGTTTCTCGTCATAAGCGAACTGGTTCAGAAGATCACAGGGGAAGTTTTCACAATTTCCGCAATGCTCCCTGGATTTTTCCTCACAACAGGATTTTACAGGGCAGCTATCTCCCCAGAAAGGCTTCTGGATCTGCGTACATCCCTTGCAGTTCATCTGTTCCCGATAGGAGCATTCACTGCATAGAATCCCGCATCTGGATTCAATCTGGGCCTCATCCTTTAATCCTACATAAATATGTATCTCGGCGTTGTCCATGCTGTCATCCTGGTACTCCTCAAAATCACACTGGAATGTTCTTGGAAGATCCATACTCCAGATTTCCTGCCACGCTGCGGCAACGGCCTGAACCATGTCGCCGTGAATGATAAACTTCGCATACCGTCCTGCCGGAATACGGCAGATGGCATAGTCTCCTTCAAGAGGTTTTGCTTTTGCCTCGCAGGCAACGATGACGGTGTAATCAGACTTTTCATCTCCGTCATATTCAGTATAGATTCCAAGCGCTTTTGTATTGGTTTTCTCTGGAATCGCTGCGTAGATCCCGTCATTATAAAAGCGGTTCCAGAGCCCGCCGATCACTTGGCCCATATCGGGGGACTGGTTGTTTGTCCGGGCCGAAAGGCCGACTGCGATTTTTTCTTCTAATGTTATGATTTCATATTCCATAGTTTAGATTCTCCTTTTCTTTTGATAAGATGATTCTATCAGAGTGAACATGACAACTGTCTGTCATGTTCGAATGTTCACATCTCTCAGAAAAGATTTTTGTTTTTTCCAGATATCCATGTTAGAATAAGGTGAAGAAAATGGCGAAAAATGCCGTAGAAATATCGTTTTCGGCAGCGGCTTAAGAGAAAGAAGCATGGGAGGAAGCAGATGGAATATATACCTGCAAAAACAATCGTAACGAAAGTAAAGGCTCCCGGAAACTGGTTCGGGATAGATTATAATATGAATATTTACAAAGGCTGCTGCCACGGCTGCATCTACTGTGACAGCCGTTCAGACTGTTACGGAGTCGATGATTTTGACAAGGTGCGTGTGAAAGAAGATGCCCTTCGGATCATCCGGGACGATCTGCGCAGGAAGACAAGAACCGGCGTTGTGGGAACCGGCGCTATGAGTGACCCATATAATCCATTTGAGCGGGAACTAAAACTTTCGAGACATGCGCTTGAATTATGCGATGCATTTGAGTTCGGAACGGCTATTGCAACAAAAAGCTCTCTGCTTGAGCGGGATATTGACATTCTGCAAAGTGTTGCAGAACACTCGCCGGTGCTGCTTAAGATCACGGTGACATGCGTAAGTGACGAGCTGGCAGCCAGGATTGAGCCCCATGTTTCACGCCCTACAGAGCGGTTCCGTCTGATAGAAAAGCTTTCTCGGGCAGGACTGTATACAGGGATTCTGCTCATGCCTGTCCTGCCTTTTATTGAAGATCATGAGGATAATATAGGGGAGATTGTCAGAAGGGCAGAGGCGGCAGGGGCCAGATTCATCTATCCTGCCTTTGGTATGACGCTGCGCGGCAACCAGAGAGCATGGTATTATCAGAAGCTGAACGAACTGTTCCCAGGAAAGGGGCTGGCAGAAGCCTATCAGAAGAGGTATGGACAATATTATGAGTGTATCAGCCCGAAGGCTGGGAAACTGTGGAAGTTTTTCGCAGAAGAGTGTCAGAAGAGAAAGATTGCGTACCGTATGGAGGATATTATCAGCCAGTATCGCAGGCCCTACAAAGTAGAACAGATGACACTGCCGTTTTAAGAAAGGAATCCATTAAAAATTGGCTATGGAAAAAATCTGGATATGTGATATACTTATAAAGTATGCGAAGACATGGCGTAAAATGTTCCGATGTAATTCGGGAAGGCTGTTCTGGCGCAATATCCGAGGAGGCGTAAAGATGAAGCTATATATAGTAAGGCATGGAGAGACGGAATGGAATAAGGCGCGTAAGATCCAGGGCCAGGTTGACATCCCTTTGAATGAATTTGGCAGGCTGCTGGCGAAAAAGACAGCCATAGGGCTTGCTAAGATTCCTTTTGATCTGTGCTATACAAGCCCTCTTTCCCGGGCGAGGGAGACGGCGGAACTGATTCTTGAGGGAAGGGCGGTTCCGGTTATTGAAGACGAGCGAATCGCTGAGATGGCGTTTGGAGAATATGAAGGCCGGTGCTGTTCGAAAAGCGGCTGGGATCTTCCAGACGAATTCCGGCGCTTTTTCGATGGACCAGACCGTTACTGCGCTCCGACAGGCGGCGAGGATTTTGCCCAGGTGAAGAAGCGGACCAACGAATTTCTGCAGGAAATTTATGGGAAAAAGGAATATCAGGAGAGCCATATTCTGATTACCACACATGGTGCGGCTCTTGCCGGGCTTCTGAATAATATCAAAGGGAAGTCCCTGGCAGAATACTGGGGAACAGGCGTACATAAGAACTGTGGGGTAACAGAGGTAGAGGTGTCGGGAGGAATACCTGCGCTCCTTTCCGAAAACGTGGTCTATTATGATGACGAAGTAGAGCCGTGGGAGGAGCAGGCTCATAAAGTTTAGAATGGAGGAGATTGAAGATGATAAATGATAAGAAAGTTTTATTCAGCGGAATGCAGGCAACGGGTAATCTGACGCTTGGAAATTACCTTGGCGCATTGAAGAACTGGGTGACGCTGAGTGATGAGTATGAATGTTTCTACAGCGTGGTTGACATGCATTCCATCACGGTAAGGCAGGATCCGGCCACGCTCAGAAAGAGGGCGCGGTCGCTTCTGACCCTTTATATTGCGGCGGGGCTTGATCCGAAGAAGAATTGTATCTATTACCAGTCGCATGTGTCCGGCCACGCAGAACTTTCATGGATTCTGAATTGTTTTACATATATGGGTGAACTGAACCGTATGACCCAGTTTAAGGATAAGTCGGCGAAACATGCGGATAATATTAACGCAGGACTGTTTACTTACCCTGTGCTAATGGCCGCGGATATCCTGCTTTACCAGGCGGACGTGGTTCCGGTGGGAGTAGATCAGATGCAGCATCTGGAGATTACCAGGGATATTGCAGAACGGTTTAACAATATTTATGGAGATGTGTTCACTATTCCAGAGGCGTATATCGGCAAGGTGGGCGCAAAAATCATGAGCCTGCAGGATCCGTCGAAGAAGATGTCAAAGTCTGATGAGAATCCCAATGCCAGTATTTATCTGATGGATGACCCGGATGCCATCATGCGCAAATGTAAACGGGCGGTGACGGATTCGGAAGCGCAGATTCTGTACCGCGACGAGCAGCCAGGGGTTAAGAACTTAATTGATATTTACAGCGCCTGTACCGGAAAGAAGCCGGAGGAAGTGGAAGCCGAGTTCGCTGGAAGAGGATATGGCGATTTTAAGACTGCGGTGGGCGAGGCGGCTGTATCTGTACTGAAACCATTACAGGATGAAGTCGCAAGACTTGAGAAGGACAAGGCGTATATTGACGGTATCATTAAGGAGAATGCAGAGAAAGCACAGTATTTTGCAAATAAGACCCTTAGGAAGGTACAAAAAAAGATTGGATTCCCGGAGAGGATTCGGTAATAGGAATGAATATACAGACAGCAGGCGAACAGAAATACTATAATTATATAGAGGCGCAGGTGAAAAAACTGCGAACAGGAATGATTGTATGGGGAAGTCTTCTGGCAGTGGCGCTTATCGGAATGTTCTCGGACATGAGACTTGCACTCATTCTGGCAGTGGTCGGAGTTGCGCTTGCAGTACTGAATCTGAAGTCGCAGCAGGCCTTGAAAGAAAAACTGGACGTGGTAGAGGATAAGGAAGAGTTTTTCCGTCAGTTGACGGATTCGGAATCCGTGGAACTGAAAGAGGAACAGATCATTATAACGAAAGATTACGTGCTGCTTGGAAAAGACAAAGTAAATATCTATCTGCTTTCTGAGATGGAGAAAGTAGAAGTGGGTCTTCAGGGCAAAATGGGAAAGGCGCTGTTCCTGACGGACAGGCAGGGAAAACGGCATGAGATCCTGACTTGTGTGAAGGGTGACGGGAAGCAGGAGGATTTCGACCGGGCTTATCGTACGATGAATGAGAGAGTCCGGTGAGAAGCTAGGAAGGTTTGTAGTAAATGAAAATGAGGCTGCCAGAAATGTTTTAAATCAAAACATTTCTGACAGCCTTTTCTATCTCCAATAACGGACTCTGCAAATCATTTAATCGTCTTCTTCTCCCTGGATCGTGTAAGTCTGTCTCTTCCTTGCCATCTCGTCATTTTCCAGATACTCATCGTAAGTGGTAATCTTGTCAATCAGTTTTCCGCCAGGGACAATCTCCATAATACGGTTTGCCGTTGTCTGGACGATCTGATGGTCTCTGGATGAAAAGAGAAGAACGCCGGGAAACTTTACCATACCGTTGTTCAGTGCGGTAATAGCTTCCATGTCTAAGTGGTTGGTCGGCTCATCCAGGATCAGCACATTTGCCCCGGAGATCATCATCTTGGACAAAAGGCAGCGGACCTTCTCACCCCCTGAGAGCACGCGGACTTTCTTAACGCCGTCGTCCCCGGAGAAGAGCATACGGCCTAAGAAGCCGCGTACATAGGTTACGTCCTTTTCCTCGGAATACTGGGTCAGCCATTCTACAATGGTAGAATCATTATCAAATTCATTACCGCTGTCCAGCGGGAAATATGCCTGTGAGGTGGTGATTCCCCATTTGTAGGTTCCCTCGTCCGGTTCCATCTCCCCGGTCAGAATCTGGAACAGAGTGGTCTTTGCAAGCTCGTTGCTACCGACAAAAGCCACCTTATCATCCCGGTTCAGGGTAAAAGTCAGATTGTCTAAGATTTTCTCGCCGTCAATGGTCTTGCTTAAACCTTCCACGGAAAGGACTTCATTGCCGATCTCTCGGTTGGGACGGAAATCAATATAGGGATATTTGCGGCTGGAGGGCTGGATGTCGTCAAGCTGAATCTTTTCCAGCGCGCGTTTCCGGGAGGTCGCCTGTTTAGATTTGGAAGCGTTGGCGCTGAACCGTGAAATAAATTCCTGTAGTTCCTTGATCTTTTCTTCCTTCTTCTTGTTGGCTTCCTTCATCTGGCGGATCAGAAGCTGGCTTGATTCATACCAGAAGTCGTAGTTACCGGCATAGAGTTTGATCTTGCCGTAATCGATATCTGCAATCTGTGTGCAGACTTTGTTGAGAAAATACCGGTCGTGGGATACTACGATTACCGTATTGTCGAAATTAATTAAAAATTCCTCCAGCCATGCAATGGCGTCCAGGTCTAAATGGTTGGTAGGCTCGTCCAGAAGCAGAATGTCCGGGTTGCCGAAAAGCGCCTGGGCAAGCAGGACTTTGACTTTCTCAGGGCCGTTTAAATTCTGCATAATCTCGTAGTGCATCTCGGCAGGGATTCCAAGACCGTTTAGCAGGGTGGCGGCGTCTGACTCTGCTTCCCATCCGTTCATGGCTGCAAATTCCCCTTCCAGTTCGCTTGCCTTGATACCGTCCTCATCGGTAAAGTCTTCTTTCGCATAGATGGCTTCTTTTTCCTTCATAATCTCGTAAAGCCTTGCGTTTCCCATCATAACCGTGTCAAGGACCGGGTATTCATCGTATTTGAAATGATCCTGCTGCAGGAAAGAGAGGCGTTCTCCGGGAGTGATGGCAACCTCGCCCTTGCTTGGTTCAAGCTGGCCGGACAGGATCTTGAGAAAGGTGGACTTTCCGGCGCCGTTAGCGCCGATCAGACCGTAGCAGTTTCCTTCGGTAAACTTAATGTTTACATCTTCAAACAGGGCTTTCTTCCCTACTCGTAATGTTACGTTGCTTGTACTGATCATAGTGTTCTGTTACTCCTTTTTATTTGTGATAACGATTCGCTGCTTTTGTTTCCTTTATAGTAAGAAAATGTATACCTTGCATATCTTACCAAATATGGAGGAAAATATCAAGGCTAACTGTACCTTTACTATACCGGGAAATGAGTATATAATAACAGATGAGAAAGCGGGGTTTTAATTATGATCAATGCAACAATGGTACTGGAAGGCGGGGCTACCAGAGGGGTGTTCACCTCGGGAGTCCTGGATTATCTGATGGAACAGGGAGTGTATACGTCCCATGTGGTCGGCGTGTCGGCCGGTGCCTGTAACGGCGTGGATTATGTCTCAAGACAGCCTGGAAGGACCAGGGACTGCATGATTCACAAGGAGAGAGAATACAGTTATTACTATGGCTTCCGAAAATTTATCAAAAAGAAGAGCCTGATGAATATGGATATGATTTTTGACCGGTATCCTAACGAGATCTTTCCATTTGATTATGAGACGTATTTTGCTTCTGAGATGGAGTGTGAGATGGTTACGACCAACTGTGAGACCGGGCAGGCGGAGTATATGACAGAGCGGCATGACAGGGAACGCCTTATGAAGGTATGCCGTGCGTCCTGCAGTATGCCCTTAGTGGCTCCGATTGTGAATGTGGACGGCGTGCCGTATCTGGACGGGGGACTTACGGATTCTATTCCGGTCAGACGGGCGATGGAGATTGGAAATGAGAAAATTATCGTGGTACTGACCAGGAATCCGGGATATCGGAAGAAACCTACGTCCCGCGCCGCCGCAGATCTTTACCGCAGGGCCTATCGGAAGTACCCGGAACTGGTACGGGCCGCAATCCGGCGTAATTATGAGTATAACCGGCAGATCCGGCAGGTGGAGCAGCTTGAGAGAGAAGGGAAGATCTTTGTTTTCTGCCCAAGGATTCCCACGGTCTCAAGGATTGAGAAGGATTATGATGCGCTTCTGCATTTCTATGAACATGGGTATCAGCAGGCGAAGCGGAAGTATACCCAGTTAGAGGCGTATCTGGAGAGAGAATAGAGATTTTGGAGGAACGGACATGAATCTATATGAACATCAGATTTCAACAAGAAAAGCGCAGCAGATGGCTAAAGTGACAGACATGATTCGAAAGGATGTTGAAAAAAGCGGGATGAAAGAGGGAATCGTGATTGTGTATTCTCCTCATACGACTGCGGGATTCACGATTAATGAGAATGCAGATCCGGATGTGGTTCATGATATGCTGTACGGACTCGAAGAGGCATTTCCTACCAGGACGGAGTATTACCGGCATATGGAGGGGAATTCTCATGCACATATCAAGACCAGTTTTGCGGGGCCGTCCCAGACACTGATCCTGCATGAAGGGGAATTAGTGCTGGGGATCTGGCAGGATGTATATTTCTGTGAGTTTGACGGGCCGAGGAACCGTAGGTTTTATGTGAAGGTAATGGAAGGATAGCATTCTGGCGTCAGATAGCCATAGATCTGTCCGGGACGGCACAGATACCATGCCGTCCCGTAGTTAATGCAATTCGTAAGGAATCTTTTGGCGGTTCATCTTCTGTATATTTTTTCCAGGTATTCCATTTTTGCTCCCATATTAGCCAGCAGCAGATCCGCAGCCGTGATTGCGGCCATGGATTCCACCACTACCACGGCCCTTGGTACGATGACGGGGTCGTGACGGCCTGTGATTGTGATGGAGGTTTCTTCTCCATGGACATCCACCGTCTTCTGTTCCCGGGCGATTGAGGGGGTGGGCTTCACCGCCGCCCGCAGTACGATCCGGCTGCCGTCGCTTAAGCCGCCCAGCGTCCCGCCGGAGTGGTTGCTTTTTTTGCGGATGTATCCGTTTTCCATACAAAATTCATCATTATTGACGCTTCCTGTCATACGGGCGGTCTCAAATCCGCCGCCAATTTCCACACCTTTGACAGCGCCGATGGACATAACGGCCTTTGCAAGACGGGCATCTAATTTGTCGAATACGGGTTCTCCGACTCCGGCAGGCATGCCGTCAATGATACATTCAATCATACCGCCAGAGGAATCCTGGTTTTTGACACAGTTTTCCAGGTATGCAGAAGCTTTTGCAGCATATTCATTATTAGGCATATATAAGGGATTATCGCCGATACATTCATAGTCGTACGCAGATTCCGGCACGGTAATGCCGCCGATTGCTTTGGTGTAGGCAGTTACATGGATTCCGAGCCTCTGCAAAAGTTTTGCGGCGACTGCGCCGGCGGCAACCCGTCCGATGGTCTCCCGCCCGGAAGTCCTGCCGCCGCCCCGGTAATCGCGTATACCGTATTTTGCGTCAAAAGTGTAGTCCGCATGTCCCGGACGGTAGCAGTCTTTGATCCGTCCATAGTCCCTTGAGCGCTGGTCCTGGTTATGCACAATGACAGAGATGGGCGTTCCCGTAGTCTTACCCTCGAAGACGCCAGAGAGGATTTCCGCCTGGTCGTCTTCCCTTCGTGCCGTGGAGAATCTGCTCTGTCCGGGTTTCCTTCTGTCCAGGAACTTCTGAATATCTTCCGCCGTCAGGGGAAGGCCGGCAGGGCAGCCGTCTATGACGGCGCCGATTGCCGGTCCGTGAGATTCTCCCCATGTGGTGATTGTAAATGAATTTCCGTAACTTGATCCTGCCATTAATCTGTCTCCTTTTCATACGATAAGTAGTTGCTTTCCTCAGAATGGAAGTACATTAAATTGTATAATTTTAATATATTTGTAATAAAATTGCAATATCTTCAGGAAATATTCATTAATTTTTTCGTTTTTAAAACTGTACTTTTGGATAGGGGCATATTATAATGTATGGGTGTACCTTTGGGTATTCCTTAAAGGGCAGGCGGACATTGTCCGTCAGAGTACCAAATTCTATCATAGGAGTAAGGTTGATGGGTAGTAGAGATAAAAAGGCTGAAGAGATAATCGAAGAAACAATGAAGGAGTTTCTTAGCGACCTTAACCAATCAAAATCATTTCATGAAACGGATGGCAGCAATGATATTTCAAGAAAAAAATCTTCCGGTAAAAAAGAGGGCAAAGCAGGTTCTGGCAGGAATGAGCCGGACAAAGAAGAAAGGCCTCGCAGGAAAAGGCAGCAGGAAAGTAATCACGAGAAGGCTTCTGAAACGAATGTTTCCGAAAGGAAATCTTCAAAAAAGAAAGCTTCCGAAAGGAATGTTTCGCAGAGGGAAGCTTCGCCTGAGGATGTCCCGCATAAAAAGAAACCTCATAGGAAAGACGCTGATCGTTCTCGTGTATCTTCTGGCAGAGACGTATCTGGAACAGCCAGACGCAAGGACGAAGAAGCGTTCTTAGAGGAACGCAGGAAGAAAAGAAGGCATAGTGACGAAGAAAAACCGAGGGGCCGGGAATCAGAACCGTCTGAAGAAAAAGAGGATTTCAACGATTTTGACGACTGGGAAGAGGAGCGGATGGAAAAGGAAAGAAGAAAGAAGAAAAAGGGCGGGAATCAGAAGGCCGGAAAGATTGCGCTGATTGCGGCAGGCAGTGTGGCCGGTGTGCTTTTAGCAGTTTACATAGGTCTGGCCATATATTTTAACAGCCATTTTATGTTTTTTACAAAGATTAACGGAACCAGCTGTTCTATGAAGAGTGTGGAGCAGGTGGAAGACGAGATGAAGAAGAAGGTGGCGGATTATGCACTGACACTGGAAGGGTCTGACGGCGGCAGGGAGACGATTGACGGTTCGTCCATCTCGCTTGAGTATGTTCCGGGTGAGAAACTGAAGGAGATTGCCGGGCAGCAGAACGGGTTTCTCTGGCCTAAGTCCCTGTGGGATCATCCTGAGATTGAGACTGAGATCGGAGTCCGGTATGACGAGGCGGCGCTTGGCGAGGCAATTGCCGCTCTTGGTTGTATGAATCCAGAGAACCAGACGCCTTCCACAGATGCGCACCCGGAGTTTAAGGAGAATCAGTTTGTGGTTGCGCCTGAGGTTGTTGGAACGCAGATTAACGCAGAGATATTCAGTCAGAAGGTGGCGGAGGCCATTAATGGTTTTAAGCCCGCGCTGAATCTTTCTGAGGCGGGGTGTTATATGCCGCCCCGGTTTGTGTCCGACTCCCCGGAGGTGACGGCAGCCGCAGAGGCTATGAACAGTTATCTGGGGGCGAACGTTACCTATGACTTTAATCCCAATACAGAAGTGGTGGATGCGTCTGTGATTTCCCAATGGATCAGAGTCGACGGGGATATGAATGTGACCTTTGACGAAGAAGCGGTCCGGGGATATGTTCAGTCTCTGGCCGAAAAGTATAATACAAAGGGAGTGCCGCGGCAGTTTACTACGGCAGGCGGTAATGTAGTCACGGTAGAAGGCGGCGGATTTGGCTGGAGGATAGACCAGGATGCGGAGTATGCAGCTCTGACCGCCAATATCCAGAATGCGGAGACTGTGACCAGGGAGCCGGCTTATACCAGCCGGGGAATCAGTCACGGCGGAAGTGACGTCGGAGGCACATATGCAGAGGTTGACTTAACGAATCAAAAGATGTATTTTATTAAGGACGGCCAGGTGATTCTGCAGTCGGACTGCGTGACCGGTAATCCGAATAAAGGCCATGCGACGCCACAGGGAGTGTATTCTCTGGCGTGGAAGCAGAAGAACAGGACGCTCAGAGGAGAGAAGCAGCCGGACGGAACCTATGAATATGAGACGCCGGTGGCTTTCTGGATGCCCTTTAACGGAGGCATCGGATTTCATGACGCTACCTGGCAGTCGGCATTTGGCGGCAGAAGATATCAGACCCATGGTTCTCATGGATGTGTGAATCTGCCCTACAGTATTGCACAGAAGTTATACGATCTGATGTATGACGGCGTGCCGGTAGTTTGCCACTACTAATATTACAGAATCAGTAAGGAGAAGACCATGTATGAATTAATCACACGGGATGGTCTTGCCAAGAGAGGAAGACTGCATACAGTACACGGGGTCGTTGAGACCCCTGTATTTATGAATGTAGGAACGGCGGCAGCTATTAAAGGAGCTGTTTCCACAGATGATCTTAAGGGGATTAAGACACAGGTGGAACTTTCCAACACTTATCATCTTCATGTCCGTCCAGGAGATGAAGTGGTGAGGAAACTGGGAGGACTTCACCGGTTTATGGCCTGGGACAGGCCGATCCTGACGGATTCGGGCGGGTTCCAGGTATTTTCTCTGGCAGGATTGAGACAGATCAAAGAAGAAGGGGTGTATTTCAACTCTCATATAGACGGACGGAAAATATTCATGGGACCGGAAGAAAGTATGCAGATTCAGTCTAATCTGGCTTCCACCATTGCAATGGCATTTGACGAGTGTCCGTCCAGCGTGGCGGACCGGGAGTATATGGAGCGGTCCGTGGACCGGACGGCCCGCTGGCTTGTCCGTTGTAAGAAGGAAATGGACAGGCTTAACAGCCTGCCTGGGACCATCAACCGGCAGCAGATGTTGTTCGGGATTAACCAGGGGGGCATTTACGAGGACATCCGTATCCGCCATGCAAAGGAGATTACGGAACTTGACCTTGACGGTTATGCCGTGGGCGGTCTGGCCGTGGGCGAGTCCCATGAAGAGATGTATCGGATTCTTGACGCGGTAATACCCCATCTTCCGGCCGAAAAGCCGACTTATCTGATGGGTGTGGGTACGCCGGCGAACATCCTGGAGGCAGTGGAGAGGGGCGTTGATTTCTTCGACTGTGTTTACCCAAGCCGTAATGGGCGTCATGGGCATGTATATACCAACCAGGGGAAACTGAATCTTTTCAATGCGAAATATGAACTGGATCAGTCGCCGATTGAAGAAGGGTGCCAGTGTCCTGCCTGTCAGACTTATTCCAGGGCGTATATCCGACATCTTCTTAAGGCGAAAGAAATGCTTGGTATGCGATTATGCGTGCTTCACAATCTGTATTTCTATAATACGATGATGGAGGAGATTCGCGGGGCTATCGAGGCAGGCAGATACAAGGAGTATAAGGCCGCAAAGCTTGCCGGTATGGAGAAATCCGTAACAGAAATCCATTAAAATATTATAAAATTACTTGATGTATGCCAGATTTTTGTGTATGATAGCAATAGTGTTTTTTTAAGACAGATATTAGGAGGAAGAATTTTATGTACACATTGGCAACACAGAGCGCAGGGGGAAGCTGGACACTGTTGATTCTGGTATATGCTGTGATTTTCGGCGGCTTTTATTTTATCTTCATGAGACCACAGAAGAAGGAGCAGAAGAGAATCCAGTCTATGATCTCAGAGATGGAAGTGGGGGATACGGTTCTTACGAACTGCGGTTTCTATGGCGTGATCATTGATATCAGCGACAGTGATGTAATCGTGGAATTTGGAAGTAACCGTAACTGCCGGATCCCTATGCAGAAGTCGGCAATTGCACAGGTGGAGAAGGCGACTGCAGAATAGCGGCAATCATGAAAGAAGAGCGTACAGAGGAGGAAGTATCCGGCTGTACGCTTTTTTATCTTATAGGAAAGACCTTGTCACGCTAATGCGTGAAAGTATCTTTTCTATAAGATAAAAATAATATGCGCACTCGCACAAGAGGTAAAATATTGCTACGCAATTGTGCTCGGCGCACAAAGTGTCCAGGCCCCTCATGAGTGAGGGGTTAGGGGAGCTGAAGTGGGCCTGCCCACTTTGTTCCGATACAGGAAACTTCGTTTTCAATATCAGAATTAAGAAAGATACCGTAATGCGTGTTTGTCAGTTTTTTGTCATATCCTATTAGACAAGAGTGGAAACTTATGGTAAAGTATTACTGTAATTTTATAAGCATGGATTGGAGGAATAGTATGCTTGAAAATGATTTAGCGACATTTTTGCAGAAGGAATTAAATAAGGCGGTAAAAGACGCAAGCAATCAGGAGATTTATTATGCCCTGCTTGCGTATACGAAGGAGCGGTTAAAGGGAACAAAGGATATTACAGGAGATAAGAAGGTATATTATATCTCTGCAGAATTTTTAATTGGTAAACTTCTGTCCAACAATCTGATCAATCTTGGAATCTATGACGAGGTGGCGGATTTACTGGAGAAGAACGGGAAGAAGCTGTCGGCCATCGAGGAGATTGAGCCGGAGCCGTCTCTGGGAAACGGAGGTCTTGGAAGGCTTGCAGCCTGCTTTCTGGATTCTATTGCGTCGCTGGGACTTAGCGGCGACGGGATCGGGCTGAACTATCACATGGGACTGTTCCGCCAGGTATTCGAGGCCCATAAACAGAAAGAAGTGCCGAATCCGTGGATTGAAGCTAAGTCCTGGCTGGAGGATACCGGAATCAGCTTTCAGGTACCCTTTAAGGATTTTACGCTGACGTCGAAGCTGTATGATATCGACGTGGCGGGATACGAGAATGGAAAGAATAAGCTTCATCTGTTTGATGTGGAAGGCGTGGACGAGAGTATCATCTGGGATGGAATATCATTTGATAAGCAGGATATAGGCAGGAACTTAACGCTTTTCCTTTACCCGGACGACAGCGACCGGGCAGGGAATCTTCTGCGGATTTATCAGCAGTATTTCATGGTTTCCAACGGCGCCCAGCTAATCCTTAGGGAGTGCGAAGAGAAAGGGTATGACCTGCGCAGACTCCACGAGCATGTGGCAATCCAGATCAACGACACTCATCCGTCCATGGTAATTCCGGAACTGATTCGCCTTCTGGTACAGAAGAACGTGGATTTCAACGAGGCGATTGAGATCGTGCAGAAGACCTGCGCATATACGAATCATACGATTCTTGCGGAAGCGCTTGAGAAATGGCCTCTTGACTATCTGGAACAGGTTGCTCCTCAGATCGTGCCGATCATCAAGGATCTGGACATGCGTATGAAGGGCAGACACCAGGATCCCAGGGTTGCCATTATTGACGACCAGAACAGGGTGCATATGGCGCATATGGATATTCATTTTGGATACAGTGTCAACGGAGTGGCGGCTCTGCACACAGAGATTCTGAAGAATTCAGAACTGAAGCCATTCTATGATATTTATCCAGAGAAATTCAACAATAAGACGAACGGTATTACGTTCCGCCGGTGGCTTCTGCACTGTAACAAGGAACTGGTGCAGTGGCTTAATGCGTATGTAGACGGGGATTTCCGTAAGGATGCCAACAGGCTTGAGACGCTGATGAGCCAGGCGGATAATGAGGAAGCGCTTGATAGGCTTCTGGAGGTTAAGCATACGAAGAAGGTTCAGCTTGCCGAATATCTGAAAGAGACCCAGGGGCTTTCGCTCAATCCGGATTCTGTCTTTGATATTCAGGTAAAGCGTCTGCATGAGTATAAGCGTCAGCAGATGAATGCGCTGTACGTGATTTATAAATATCTGGAAATCAAGGCCGGAAAGAAGCCAGAGACGCCGATTACCATGATCTTCGGGGCAAAAGCGGCGCCGGCATATGCGATTGCCAAGGATATAATTCATCTGATTCTATGTCTGCAGGAACTGACTGCCAGTGATCCGGAGGTTGCGCCCTATCTTAAGGTTGTGATGGTGGAGAACTATAATGTGACCATGGCAGAACATCTGATTCCGGCATGTGATATCTCAGAGCAGATCTCTCTTGCTTCCAAAGAGGCATCCGGAACGGGTAACATGAAATTTATGCTGAACGGTGCGGTGACGCTTGGAACTGAGGATGGCGCCAATGTGGAGATCCATGAGCTGGTAGGAGATGAGAATATCTATATCTTCGGTGAATCCAGCGAGAAGGTTATTGAGCATTATGCAAAGAGCAGCTATCGGGCAGTGGATTATTACATTGAGGATGAGCAGATCCGTACGCTGGTGAATTTTATTATCAGCCCGGAGATGATGAAGATCGGAGATCCCTATCATCTGCTTCAGATTCATGCAGAACTGATTTATAAGGACTGGTTCATGACGCTGCTGGATGTGAAGGAATATATTGCGGTAAAGGACCGTGCTTATAAGGAATATGAAGATCGGAAGGCATGGAGTAAGAAGATGCTGGTGAATATCGCAAAGGCGGGATATTTCTCTTCAGACCGGACGATTGCGGATTACAATCAGGATATCTGGCATTTGAAATAATAAAAAAGAACGAGATTGAAAGCAGAGTATGGGGAAAGAGTTTCTCCGTTTACTCTGCTTTTTCCCTTTTGAACCAGACATCATGGAATGTAAGAAGCGTTACCTGCATAAGCTGATTATAAAGGCAGGAATGAAAAGCGGGGCATGAGTGGATGAAAAAGCATACGACAGTGCTGCTTTTATGCATATCTCTGATTGCCGGCGGAATTCTGACGGCGCAGGAGAAAGCCGGTTCGTCTTTCTATGAAAACGGTGTGGTAAAAGAGTCTGACTCTGGCCGGCCGGGCGCTGATGTACAAAAGTCAGGGGATAAGAAGGACTATATCAAGTGGGTGGAGTTTAACGTGACCTGCGATGCCATGAAGCGGGCATATCAATACGACCTGGATACATATGGAAAGGAAGTGCATCTGAACTGGGTGGAACTGCTTGCCATCCTGGGAGCAAAGTACGGGGGAGATTTCTCTGAATATGAGGAGCAGGATCTTGAGGCTGTGGCGGAAATCCTGAGGAAGGGTGAGAAGACTCTTGAGGAACTGACAGAGGGCATGCAGTATTATCCGTATTACAGGGAGGCCTACGGAGCGGTTCTGGATGGCATGGTTTCAGAGTATCAGATGGAGACAGATTCTGGATCCTTTAAGAAAGTATACGGACTCAAGGCTTTTCACCCCATTGGAAAAGGATTTCCGTACACGGACTATGATGATTTCGGCGCTTCCAGGAGTTATGGTTACCGGAGAAACCATCTGGGACACGATATGATGGGACAGGTGGGAACGCCCGTGATCGCTGTGGAATCCGGCTACGTGGCGGAACTTGGCTGGAACCAGTATGGGGGATGGCGCGTGGGCATTAATAGTTTTGATGGAAAACGTTACTATTACTATGCACATCTGCGGCAGGACCGGCCTTATGCCGAAGGACTTGAGAAGGGGGCTTTAGTTCAGGCGGGAGATGTAATCGGATATATCGGGCGGACAGGATATAGTAAGGAGGAAAATGTCAATAACATTGACGAATATCATCTGCACTTCGGATTACAGCTCATCTTCGACGAATCTCAGAGGGAGGGGAACCATGAAATCTGGGTAAGCGGTTATGAACTGGTAAGATTTCTGTATCAGCATCAGTCGGAAGTAAAGCGGGACGACGCAACCAGGGAATGGAGGAGGACAAAGCGAATCAAAGACCCGTCTGCGGTTCAGTATCTAAAAGATATGAAAAAGAAAGGCTGACGATCTAGTGTGTTGTCACACTAGAAAGCAGGGATAAGATTTGTCTTATCCCTGAAACAGATTCTCCACATAATTCTGCATTTCCTTACGGCTCTTCATCTGCCGTGAGCCGTCCACAATCCTCTGCTGTTCATCCGGTGAAAGGGATGCGAACTGCGTTAGGACATCGGTATGCTGTGCCAGCGACATGGTAAAACCGATTGGAAATTCATCTTGAAAAGTCATTGTATCATCACCCCGATATTAGTATGCCCAGGACAGAGGAAACTATCACAAAAAAGATCAGAGTATAAAAATAAATCTTTAAATATATTGACCAGTCAAACCTTATAAGATTATAATCTTATAAGACAAGAGAACAAGTGAGGAGAATCGTTGTGGAAAAATACGTGAAGGTGGGAGTAGCGGCAGCAATCGTTGCAGCCGTTACGATTGTGGGATTAATCTCTTATACAGGGAACCCAAAGGAAGAGAGTGCCGAGATAAAGGAAATGAGTCTTGAAGAAGACACCGGGAAATGGAAGGCGGACATCTCCGCAGAGGTTGAAGAATTGTGGGCAGTCAGACTTTCCGTTTAGGAAAGGAATGATTGAATGTATCCAAAAGCAGGAGAAATTTTAGAGAAGGATGTTCTGAGGAGAAATCTCCCATGACGCAGGAATGTGTTCATGGGAGATTTTTCTAATGGCGTATTCATTTTGTACAGGAAATGATTCCCTTATGGCTGAAAAACCGTGAAAACTACAGGAATTGACACCAGACGGGCAATTTGCCGGATTAAAGTCTTGAAACCTGCAATAAAATAGGATATCATAATGGATAAAGTCTGCGTTACCCGGTATGAGCCATACTGAAGGAATACGGGTGCGCCATTGCAGGAAGGATGAGGATTATGAATCTGAAAATCGGAGTGATTAAGGGAGACGGTATTGGGCCGGAGATCGTGACGGAAGCCATGAAGGTGATTGATAAGGCGGCGCAGATCTATGGACATACCTGTGAGTATATGCAGCTTCTGATGGGCGGTGCGTCTATTGACGTACACGGGGTTCCGCTGACGGATGAGACGGTTGCGGCTGCAAAAAGCTGTGACGCAGTATTGATGGGTTCTATCGGTGGGGATGCGAAGACCTCGCCCTGGTATCGGCTGGAACCATCGAAGAGACCGGAGGCCGGTCTGCTTCGGATCCGCAAGGAACTGAATCTGTTTGCCAACTTAAGGCCAGCGGTTCTTTACGATGAACTGAAAGGCGCCTGTCCTTTGAAAGAGGAGATTACAGAGGGCGGTTTCGACATGATGATTATGCGGGAGCTGACGGGCGGCCTGTATTTTGGTGAACGAAAGACCGTGGAGGAAAACGGCGTCATGACGGCGTACGACTCCCTTACATATAATGAGAATGAGATCCGCAGGATTGCAAAGCGGGGATTTGATATCGCCATGAAGCGCAGGAAGAAAGTAACCAGTGTGGATAAGGCAAATGTCCTGGATTCTTCCAGGCTCTGGAGAAAGGTTGTGGAGGAAGTGGCGGCGGATTACCCGGCGGTTGCCCTTGAGCATATGCTGGTGGATAATTGTGCTATGCAGCTTGTGAAGGATCCGAAGCAGTTTGACGTGATTCTGACAGAGAATATGTTCGGGGATATCCTGTCTGACGAGGCCAGTATGGTGACTGGTTCTATCGGTATGCTGGCCAGCGCAAGTCTGAACGAGACGAAGTTCGGGCTTTATGAGCCAAGCGGCGGTTCGGCGCCGGATATTGCAGGTAAGGGAATCGCCAATCCGATTGCCACTATATTGTCAGCGGCGATGATGCTGCGGTTTAGTTTTGACCTGGATCGGGAGGCGGAGGCAATCGAAAGCGCGGTTGCGAAGGTCCTGGAAGAAGGATACCGTACTATTGATATTATGTCGGAAGGAAAAACACAGGTTGGTACGGAGAAGATGGGAGATCTGATTGCCGGGTATCTTAAGTAGAGGACAGACGGCTGCCGAACATCTTGCAAACAGTACAATAAAATTTAATTCGGGAAGTGGTATGTGATTCGGTTACCACGTCCACAGGAGGGAAATATGAGAAGTGATACAGTTACAAAGGGGAAACAGCAGGCTCCCCATCGTTCGTTATTCAATGCCTTAGGACTTACGCCGGAAGAGATGGAACGTCCATTAGTAGGGATTGTCAGTTCTTATAACGAAATCGTCCCAGGCCATATGAACCTGGACAAGATTGTAAATGCAGTAAAACAGGGAGTCGCCATGGCAGGCGGTACGCCTATCGTGTTCCCCGCCATCGCCGTATGTGATGGAATCGCCATGGGACATCTCGGTATGAAATATTCATTAGTTACCAGAGATCTGATTGCAGATTCCACGGAGGCTATGGCGATTGCTCATCAGTTCGATGCACTGGTCATGGTGCCTAACTGTGATAAGAATGTGCCTGGACTTCTGATGGCGGCGGCCAGAATCAACGTCCCCACCATCTTTGTCAGCGGCGGCCCTATGCTGGCCGGACACGTGAAGGGGAAGAAGACCAGTCTTTCCAGTATGTTCGAGGCAGTAGGAGCCAATGCGGCAGGTCTCATCACGGACGAAGACCTGTGCGAATTCGAGAATAAGACCTGCCCTACCTGCGGTTCCTGTTCCGGGATGTATACGGCCAACAGCATGAACTGTCTGACCGAAGTCCTTGGTATGGGGCTTGGAGGAAACGGAACCATTCCGGCAGTCTACTCCGCAAGAATCCGTCTTGCGAAGCAGGCGGGAATGAAGGTTATGGAATTATTAGAGAAGAATATCCGTCCTAGAGACATTATGACAGAAAAGGCAGTCCTGAATGCGCTTACGGTAGATATGGCTCTTGGATGTTCTACCAACAGTATGCTCCATCTTCCGGCAATTGCCCACGAGATCGGAATGGATTTCGAGATCGACTTTGCAAATGGTATCAGTGAGAAGACGCCGAACCTCTGCCACCTTGCGCCCGCGGGCCCGACCTACATGGAAGATCTTAACGAAGCAGGCGGCGTCTATGCGGTGATGGCGGAACTGAATAAGAAAAATCTGCTCCATACGGATTGTATGACGGTGACGGGCAGGACTGTTGGGGAGAATATTGCAAATGCGGTCAATAAGGATCCAGAAGTTATCCGTCCTATTGACAATCCATATACTCCCACAGGCGGTCTTGCAGTATTGAAGGGCAATCTGGCGCCAGACGGAAGTGTGGTAAAGAGGTCTGCCGTTGTGGAGGAAATGCTTGTTCATGAAGGTCCGGCAAGGGTGTTCGACTGTGAGGAGGACGCCATAGAGGCAATCAAGGGCGGAAAGATTAAGGCAGGAGACGTGGTCGTGATCCGTTATGAAGGACCAAAAGGCGGCCCGGGTATGAGGGAGATGCTCAATCCTACTTCTGCAATTGCAGGTATGGGACTTGGTTCCAGCGTGGCGCTGATTACGGACGGTCGGTTCAGCGGAGCTTCCAGAGGAGCTTCTATTGGTCATGTGTCCCCGGAAGCCGCTGTGGGCGGGCCGATCGCTCTGGTGGAAGAAGGAGACAGGATCAGGATTGACATTCCGAACCTGAAATTAGAGATTGACGTTACAGAGGAAGAAATGGCGAAGCGAAGGGAAGCATGGCAGCCCAGAGAGCCGAAGGTGACGACAGGGTATCTGGCCAGATATGCGGCCATGGTAACTTCCGGCAACCGGGGCGCAATCCTTGAGATTCCCAGGAAGTAGATGCTACAGAATAGAGAGGAACAGGAGAATGACAGATATGCAGTTGACAGGATCAGAGATTTTGATCGAATGTTTGAAAGAACAGGGCGTGGACACTGTTTTCGGTTATCCGGGCGGAGCCATTCTGAATGTATATGACGAGTTATATAAGCATAGTGATGAGATTAAGCACATCCTGACCTCCCATGAACAGGGAGCGGCCCATGCGGCAGACGGATATGCAAGAGCAACCGGCAAAGTGGGCGTATGTTTTGCAACCAGCGGCCCGGGGGCAACCAATCTTGTCACGGGGATTGCCACCGCATATATGGATTCTATACCGATCGTGGCCATCACCTGTAACGTTGGAGTAAATCTTCTGGGAAAAGACAGTTTCCAGGAAATTGACATTGCAGGTGTTACAATGCCGATTACAAAGCATAATTATATTGTGAAGGATGTGGCAGACCTTGCCGCGACCATACGGAAAGCGTTTATCATTGCGAAGCGTGGAAGGCCAGGGCCGGTATTGATCGACATTCCGAAGGATGTGACGGCTAATAAGGCGGAATATGTAAAAGAAGAGATAAAACCCTTATTACCGTCAGACGATGTAAGCGAGGCAGAACTAAAAGAGGCGGTCCGGCTGATTTCCAAGGCAGAGAAGCCCTATATCTTTGTAGGCGGAGGCGCAATACTGTCAGATGCAAGCGAGGAACTATATACCTTTGTGAAAAAAGTGGATGCGCCTGTAACGGATTCCCTGATGGGAAAAGGCGCATTTCCGGGAACGGATCAGCTTTATACCGGGATGCTGGGAATGCACGGAACCAAGACGTCCAACTATGGAGTCAGCGAATGCGACCTTCTGATCGTTGTCGGGGCAAGATTCAGCGATCGTGTGACTGGTAATGCAAAGAAATTCGCCAGCAATGCAAGGATCCTGCAGTTCGATGTGGATCCTGCTGAGATGGATAAGAATGTGCTGATTACGGCAGGTGTGGTGGGAGATATCCGGGTAGTACTTGGCCGATTGAACGAACGGCTTACTCAGCAGGATCATAAGGAATGGATTGCGAAGGTGATGGAGTATAAGGGGCGTTATCCCTTGTCCTATCATCCAGACGTGCTGACAGGACCTTATGTAGTGGAGGAGATTTACCGTCAGACCAGGGGAGAGGCGATCGTAGTGACTGAAGTCGGGCAGCATCAGATGTGGGCGGCACAGTTCTACCGCTATACGAAACCAAGGACATTTCTTACTTCCGGCGGGCTTGGAACCATGGGCTATGGGCTTGGCGCGTCGCTTGGCGCAAAGACGGGAAGGCCGGATAAGACGGTTGTCAATATTGCAGGCGACGGATGTTTCCGCATGAATATGAATGAAATTGCAACGGCTGTCCGGCACAACATTCCGATTATCCAGGTAGTGATCAATAATCATGTACTGGGGATGGTGCGTCAGTGGCAGAATCTGTTCTATGGCCAGCGGTATTCGGCTACAGTGCTCAACGATGCCGTGGACTTTGTGAAGCTGGCAGAGGCAATGGGAGCAGAGGGAATCCGGGCTGCGACTCGGGAGGAATTTAAGGAAGCGTTTGCAAAGGCGCTGACCCTTGGCAGACCGGTAGTGATTGACTGCCAGATTGATTCGGATGATAAGGTATGGCCTATGGTGGCGCCAGGAAAGGCGATCAGCGAGGTGTTTGACGAGAAGGATCTGGAGGAAGACAGACAGTAATTAGTATGGAAAATGGAGGAACGAATATGAGCAGAGTGTACAATTTTTCAGCAGGGCCGGCAGTTCTGCCAGAGGAAGTGTTAAGTGAAGCAGCGAGGGAAATGTCAGACTATCAGGGAACCGGAATGTCCGTGATGGAGATGAGTCACCGCTCAAAGGCGTTTCAAGAGATTATCGACACGGCAGAGGCAGATCTGCGGGATCTGATGGGCATTCCCGATGATTATGCAGTTCTGTTCCTGCAGGGCGGCGCATCACAGCAGTTTGCCATGATTCCAATGAATCTGATGAAGAACAGGGTGGCGGATTATATTGTGACCGGGCAGTGGGCGAAGAAAGCCAGCGAGGAGGCGAAGAAATACGGTAAGGTAACTATCGTGGCTTCTTCTGCAGACAGAACATTCTCCTATATCCCGGATTGCAGGGACCTTCCGATTTCCGAAGATGCGGACTATGTGTATATTTGTGAAAATAATACTATTTATGGAACAAAGTTTAAGGAACTGCCGGACACCAAGGGAAAACTTCTGGTAGCAGACGTTTCCTCATGCTTTTTGTCCGAACCAGTGGATGTGACAAAGTATGGAGTGATCTATGGCGGAGTGCAGAAGAATATCGGGCCTGCGGGAACCGTGATCGTAATTATTCGTAAGGATCTGATTACGGACGATGTGCTCCCTGGGACGCCGACCATGCTGAAATACAAGACCCATGCGGATGCAGGCTCTCTCTATAATACGCCCCCTGCATACGGGATCTATATCTGCGGCAAAGTGTTCAAATGGCTGAAAAGGCAGGGAGGACTTGCCGCCATGAAGGAGCGTAATGAGAAGAAGGCGCAGATCCTCTATAATTATCTGGATCAGAGCAGGATGTTTCGCGCAACGGTGGAGCAGAAAGACCGGTCGCTTATGAACGTGCCGTTTGTGACGGGCAGCGAAGAACTGGATGCAAAGTTTGTGAAAGAAGCAAAGGCGGCGGGATTCGAGAACCTGAAAGGACATCGTACCGTAGGCGGCATGCGCGCAAGTATCTATAACGCAATGCCGATCAGGGGAGTTGAGGCACTGGCGGCATTTATGAAGAAGTTTGAAGAGGAGAATCTGTAATCATGTATAAATATTATTGCTTAAATCCAATTTCTGACGTGGGACTTGAGAAACTGACTGAGGAGTATGTTCAGACAGGCACAATGGAGAAGGCGGATGCGGCGCTGGTAAGAAGCGCGGTCATGCATGACATGGAATTTGCCCCAAAACTTAAGGCGATTGCCCGGGCAGGCGCAGGAGTCAACAATATTCCTCTGGACAGATGTGCGGAGGAAGGGATCGTGGTGTTTAATACGCCGGGAGCAAATGCCAACGGGGTAAAGGAACTGGTCATTGCAGGAATGTTTCTTGCTTCCCGTGACATTATCGGCGGTATTAACTGGGTACAGGAGAACGAAGAGGACGGCGATATCGCAAAGGATGCGGAGAAAGCAAAGAAAGCATTTGCCGGATGTGAGTTAGAAGGTAAGAAACTGGGCGTGATCGGTCTTGGGGCCATCGGCGTGCTGGTGGCGAACGCCGCGACGGGGCTTGGTATGGACGTGTATGGCTACGATCCCTATGTCTCGGTTGATTCTGCCTGGAGACTGTCAAGGAGTATCCATCATGCCAAAACGGTAGATGAGCTGTATCAGGACTGCGATTATATTACCATCCATGTTCCGGCGATGGAACAGACGAAGGGAATGATTGATAAGAATGCCATCAGTCTCATGAAGAAAGGCGTTGTGGTGCTGAATTTTGCGAGAGATGTCCTGGTGGATGAGGAGGCGATGGTAGATGCGCTGTTGTCAGGCCATGTGAAACATTATGTATCGGATTTCCCGACGCCGGTGACTGCAGGGGTAAAAGGTGCGATCGTAATTCCGCATCTGGGAGCGTCTACCGAAGAGTCGGAGGATAATTGTGCAAAGATGGCCGTCAAGCAGTTAAGGGATTATCTGGAAAATGGAAATATCAGAAACTCGGTCAACTATCCGAACTGTGATATGGGAATAAAAGGAGACAATACCAGGATCCTTCTTCTTCACCGCAATGTTCCGAATATGATCGGCCAGTTTACCAGGATTCTGGCGGAAGATAACATGAATATTGCTGACCTTACGAATAAAAGTAAGGGAAAATATGCTTATACCATGATTGATATCGACAGTCCTGTGCCCGATCGCGTGGCAGAAGAACTTGAGCGGGTGAAAGAAGTACTGCGTGTTCGCATTATTAAATGATTTAATATTTTGTCATTTCCAAAGGTTCTTGAAAATGGAGGGAAAAGTTCTTCCGTGAGGTATTCAAGGGATATTAGGCTGTCGTTCCTTGAATACCTACTGTTGTTAGCTGCTTCGATTGTTTTGACGGCTTTCAATCAGAGGAATATATATACCGTTTGCCCATAGCACTTACAATTCCAAAATAGCAAATATAAAAAACTGAAATACACGCCCCAAACTCACCAGTTAATTTGAGCAGAATATTATTCAAAGAAGCTGGCAATATTAAGTTCATTTTTCCATTCAGTAACGGTATGCAGAATAAAATAATCAATAAAGCCATTATCATTGGAGAGGATAATTTAATTGCTATCTGCTGATTCACAAGTCTTACTATCTGCTTATCACTTTTCCCCATACAGCGCATGATCTGATTGCTTTTTGAATTTTGCCTAATTTCTATCATCTGCTGCAAAGATAGTATCGAAAAATAAATAACCAGAAAAACAATACAGATACTTATTTGCGAAGTTCCCATCCACTGGCGCATAGCCGGATCAAAAAGCTGAAATTCCGGCTGCAATATCAGTATTCCAGTTACAAAAGAAGTCCCGGAAAACAAAAAGCATATGCAAAAAACAGTATTAACCATAGCAGCCGTTTTGAAATTTGATGTTACATTTGCCGTAATATATAGCCTGTCTTTTTGATATATTTTAACGGATTTCATTCGCCTGTACGCATATAAATAGCCAAACACCCATTTGTAAAAAGCAAAAACAGATATTAGCAAAGGGATTGCTGTAA
>CAJTVY010000042.1 GCA_910579925.1 uncultured Dorea sp. | reverse complement strand
AGCACCTCCTAGCACCCTATATTATACTCAAAATGTTTGTTGATTTCTTGTAAGATATCTTCATTTTTCAAAAACATGGCTGTGATGAAAAGAACAGGAAAAGGAATAAAGCCCCTTGCCTGTTCTTTTCATCATAATATAAATATTGAATGCTTCCTTATTGTCTTTTGTTAATTTTCTTTACGCATATAAAGATTACAATAGCAGTAGCGATAAGAAAGCCTGCAAAAAAGACCGAGGGATTTGCTACCCAAGACCAAAAATGAAAATGTCCAATAAAGTATACCGCAAAAAATATCATATATACCGCAATAGAGTACATAATACAATTCATAATTTGCTGTTGCTTTTGTTCTCTAATAAGTATATTCTGCTGCTGCTTTTCCAACATTTCTGTTTTTACAGATAAATCATCTATTTCTGATGACTTTAGCAAATAGTCAGTTGTAACATCAAAAACCACACTCAATGCTACTATTTTTTCCATTTCTGGAACCGCCTGACCGCTCTCCCATTTTGAAATAGACTGCCTTGAAACATCAAGTTTTTCGGCAAGCTGTTCCTGCGTTAAATTTTTTGCTTTTCTGAGCGTCAATAATTTTTCTGAAAAATTCATATTACTCTATCCTCCTTGTTTTGTTGCCTAAATGATATCAAAAAAATATATCACATTCCATACAGCTTCCTATACATTTACGCAACCAAGGGTAGAAATCCAAAATCAATTTGTAGAAAACAAGAAGGCGGCTTTAATTTCTCTACCACCAAGTCATTGGGCGAAAATGATTTCCTCGTTTACAATTTCCATTGCTCTATTGCGAATATTGTTCATTTTTTGTACCCATTCGAACTGCATATCTGCTTTTAAATGTTCCGTCACGCTTTCACGCTCTGCCATCTGCTTTACCAGCCGAAAAAACATTTTTTCTGCCTGTTCGTCAATATCAGCAAGGTAGCCGTTCAATTTACCGCTTGTGAGCAGAGTAGTGTAAATTGCTCTTTTATGCTTTTTCAGATAGCGCCTGTGTCGCTGTCCCCATATGCCGATGGGCTTTGTTTCTTCTTCGGGCAGTTTTAAATCGGGAAGAAAGTAATCTCCAATCTGTGTATAAGTGTCGCCCATTTCTTCAAAAATTGTCTTTTTTATCATCTTAAACTTCCGTAATTTTGAATGTTTTGATTGGTGCGTTTACGATTTTGATTAGAATTTTATCAATCGCATCGGTGTATCTGTTGTTCTCAATTAGTTTGTTTCGTAGATTATTTAAGCTGTTGATGATAATTCGCCGTTCATTTTCGTCACTTGCTATGTAACATTTTTCACATCATACATTTCTCGACCTCCTTTGACCAAAGTGTAGCAAAGGATTTTTCATTTTGCGAATGTGCGATTTTATTGTTGACATTAAAGAAAGTCAGTGCAAAAAGCGTTTCTGCTTCTTACGCTGGCTTTTGCCTTTGCTATCGCCCATAAGCTGTATTCCAATTATATTTTCAAATTATCTCCTTATGTGGTGACAGCCTTAGAGGTAAACTTTGTATTAAATTTGTATAAGAATGGGGATGGTGATCATGAAGAATAAATTCCGTTTTAGTGATAGGAGGCAATTTGGGTTATTTTTGATAGTATTTCATACATTTAATTACTCACAAATATTCGGGTTAAGAATTATTTCAATAAAATTGTCAAGAGAAGAAATTTGTGGTATAGTAATTTTGAAGGAATAACCGCATTAGAGGTAAACTTTGTATTAAATTTGCATATGGGGGGGGGGGTGATGGTTATGAAGAATAAATTCAGCTTTAATGATGTGATGCAATTTGGGTTATTTTTGATAGCACTGCTGACATTTATTCATACATTTAATTAGTCACAAATAATGAGGAGAAAAACCATCCTTAAAACTTTGGATGGTATGTTAGGATGGCTTTTCTATTTGTTTTAAAGATCAAACCTCATATGTGCGGTTGTTCCTCTCGGTTATAATAATGGATTTAAGCGAGTTATTCAAGATATTCCAACCGTAGTTTACTTTAAGTGACTATGTCAGAAAGACCCGGTCAGGATATCTTCTCTGGATCATTTTGATCATCTCATCGCTTAAGTCCAGAAGAATCTTAATCTTCTCCCTGTTCTCTGTGACGATCATGGTGTAAAAAGGCGTGTCTTCATCATAAGAAGTGTAGTCATACTTGGTAAGCCTGACGCTTCCGCCGTCCTTGCGGTATTTTGCTACGGCATCGTGCCAGTTAGGGGCAAGGACCTCCAGGGCTTCCATGTCCAGATCGTGGGCAGATCTGCGGTATCGCTTCCCTAAGATGACGTCAATGGTAAGATGGTTATCTTCCAGAATATATTCGTAATCCTTCTGGCTGAAGATACTGTATATATAATAGAGGACAACCAGAAGAAAGCCTGGCAGCATAAAGCCTTGTGAAAGAACAATGCCCATCAGCAGAAGGATCACTGCAAAAACAATCATGACTGTGCGAAGAAAACCCGTCATAGGCTTTGGTTTCCGTGTTACCTGTGTTACGATTCTGTAATTGTACATATGGTGTTCCCTCCTGTTGTTAAGAACGTTCCTTTTATCATATCAGTTCAGCCTGCGGAATTCAAGCGGCGTGACGCCGGTTGTCTTCTTAAACATGGCGATAAAGTGGCTGGTGTCAGAAAATCCGGTCTCCGCTGCAATCTGCTGCACTTCCATGCGGGGATTAGAAACCAGGAATTCTCTTGCCTTGTTGATTCGAAACGTAGTCAGATATTCATAGACAGAGTATCCGAGAAAACGACGGAACAGGCGCGACAGATACTGGGGAGTGACATAGACCATGCCGCTTAAGTCCTGTACGGTAAGTTCCGTATTATAACGGGTTTCTATCTCTTTTATTACCGGGGCGACATAACGTATGTACAAGGGCTCGTCAGCCAGGGCGCGGGTGTGTCTGCTGCGGGTGAAATACATAAGCAGGCAGTAACATCTGAGCGAAAGGGCATGGGTGTCGGCAGACAGAGATTCCCAGTCCTCCATGATCTCTCCGATCAGAGTCCCGATCAGGGCGCCCTGTTCTTTGTCTATAAACACCGTAGGACGGTTCCCCACCAGTTTATCAATGCTTCCCTCAAGGGTTCCGGTAAATGTGGCGAAAGCGGTCAGCCATTCTTCGCTGTCCCTTGAATAGGAATGGTGGAGGAACGGGGAGATCAGAAGCCCTTCTCCTTCATTAAGAACGTATTCGGTTCCCTGGACTTTGACGATTCCCCGCCCCTGCTCTGTCTGCAGGTAGTGATAGAGAGGAAATCCCTTGGGGCGCACTACACGGTCCTGTCTCCATAGGCAGCCGATGGAATCGAAGATAAAAGGTTCATTGACCGGGAAGTTTCTATAATGTATGGGCATACTTCTCACCTGTTTCGAAATGTTATATTATATAGTTTAACATATTACACTTTCTTTTGTCTATTTGTTATATAATAGTATCGTGTAATGGGGTAACTGAATGGGGAATTTTATCAGAGAAACTTGTAAGGAGGAAGTAACAATGGACCGAGTATTTGACTATGAGAAATTAAAGGACCCGCAGTATTTCCGTGACGGAAGGCTTGACGCACATTCCGACCACAGATATTATGCATCTCTGCCGGATATGGAGAACGACATTGAAGAATTTAAGGAGAGTCTGAACGGGCTTTGGAAGTTCCATTATGCCAGGAACTATAAGTCGGCTGTTCGCGGATTTGAGGAAACTGACTATTGCTGCCGGGACTGGGATGACATTCATGTTCCCGCTCATATCCAGATGGAAGGGTACGACGTGCCTCAGTATGCGAACGTGCAGTATCCCTGGGAAGGACACGATGAGATTAAGCCAGGAGAGATCCCGGAGTATTTTAACCCGGTGGCAAGCTATGTGAAATATTTTACGGTGCCGGAGAGAATGAAGGGAAGACGGCTTTTTATCTCCTTCCAGGGTGCGGAGAGTTCTCTGGCGCTGTGGCTGAACGGCAGATTCGTGGGATACAGTGAGGATTCTTTCACTCCTTCTGAATTTGAACTGACGGATTATCTGACAGAAGGGGAGAATAAGCTTGCGGCACAGGTGTTTAAATGGACCGCCTCAAGCTGGTGTGAAGATCAGGATTTCTATCGTTTTTCCGGTATCTACAGGGACGTATATCTGTACACGGTTCCAGACATCCATGTGCGGGATCTGAAGATCTGTGCAATCCCGGATGAGACCTTGAAAAGAGGGGCGTTAGACATCCGTCTGGAGATGACGTTCAAAGAAGGGGCGACGGGAAAGGCCGTGGTGCGCCTTGCAAAGGACGAAGAGGTAATCATTGAGGAAGAACTGGAAGCTGGAGCAGAGGTTTCCCATTCCTGGACCGTGGAGAATCCGCTTTTGTGGAGCGCGGAGAATCCGGATCTTTATGATCTGACGATTGAGGTACGTGATGCCGCAGGGGTCCTTCAGGAAGTGATCCCGGAGAAAGTCGGTTTCAGAAGGTTCGAGATGAAAGATCATATCATGACTCTGAATGGAAGGAGAATTGTGTTCAAGGGGGTGAACCGTCACGAATTCAGTTCTGTGAGCGGACGCTGCGTAAGCGAGGCGGAACTTCGCAAGGATCTGGAAACCATGAAGCAGAACAATATCAACGCTATCCGCACCTGCCACTATCCAGACGGTTCTCTGATCTACCGTCTTTGTGATGAGTATGGACTCTATCTGATCGACGAGACGAACCTGGAGTCTCATGGTACCTGGGACACGGCCTTGCTGACAGGGGATGATTCCAACGTGGTGCCGAACGACAGGCCCGAGTGGCTTGCCATGATGCTTGACCGTGCAGAGTCCATGTACCAGAGAGATAAGAACCATCCGGCCATTCTGATCTGGTCCTGCGGAAACGAATCTTACGGCGGAAAGGATATCTATGAGATGTCGCAGTTCTTCCGCAGAACAGATCCGAACCGTCTGGTTCATTATGAAGGAGTACATCATGACCGCCGTTATAATGATACCAGCGATATGGAGAGTCAGATGTATACTTCTGTGGAGGGAATCAGAGAGTTCCTGGCAAATGACAAAAGTAAGCCGTTTATCTGCTGCGAATATACCCATGCAATGGGGAATTCCTGCGGAGCTATGCATAAATACACGGATCTGACCGACACTGAGCCTTTGTATCAGGGCGGGTTTATCTGGGATTATATTGATCAGTCAATTTATAAAAAAGACCGTTATGGGAACGAGTTTCAGGCTTACGGCGGAGATTTTGGGGAGCGTCCGACAGATTATAATTTCAGCGGAAACGGAATTGTATATGGAGGCAGCAGAGAGGCATCTCCGAAGATGCAGGAAGTGAAGTTCAATTATCAGAATATTACGGCAAAAGTCGGCAGGGCTGAGGTAAAGGTAATCAATAAGAATCTGTTTGTGGGTACGGATACCTTCGAATGCCGCGTTACGGTGGCGAGGGACGGACATGTGATCAGACGTGCAGTTCTGGAGACTCATGTAGAACCTTTGAAAGAGGAGACCTACGCACTTCCGGTTCCGGAAGAGACTGTGGCAGGAGAGTACGCTGTAACGGTATCCTTCCATCTGAAAGAGGACAGGATCTGGGCTTTAAGAGGACACGAGGTGGCGTTTGGTCAGTATGTGTACCAGATTGAGAAGGCAGAAGAGATATGTGCCAAGGGAGTGAAGCTAATCAGAGACACCCATAACATCGGTGTCCGGGGAGAACATTTCGAGGTTCTGTTCTCTATTCTGTCCGGGGGGCTGGTTTCCTACAGATTCGCAGGAAAAGAGATGCTGGAATCCATTCCAAAGCCGAACTTCTGGAGAGCCCCGGTGGATAACGACTGCGGAAACCAGATGCCGGTACGCTATGCACAGTGGAAGATCGCAAGTATGTATGCGTCCCATAAGGACGTGGGTGACGAGATGTTTAAGCTGAGTATGCCAGAGGTACAGGAAGGAAAGAACAGCGTTACGGTTTCCTTTACCTACCAGTTGTACACCACGCCTGCTTCCTGCTGCCAGGTATCTTATGAAGTATTCGGGGACGGACGTGTGAAGACAACCCTGACCTATGATCCGGTGAAAGAATTAGGGGATATGCCGGAATTTGGCATGATGTTTAAGATCAATGCGGACTATGATCATGTGAAATGGTATGGACTTGGCCCGGCTGAGACTTATGCAGACCGTAAGAAGGGAGCAAAACTGGGAATTTATCAGAATCTGGTAAAGGACAACATGGCAGAGTATCTTGTTCCCCAGGAATGCGGCAATAAGGAAGAGGTGCGTTATGCAGAGGTGACAGACCGCAAAGGACGGGGCATGAGATTTGAGATGACGGCAGAGAACGGCCCGATGTGCTTTTCGGCGCTGCCTTATACGCCTCATGAGATGGAGAACGCCATGCATCCATTTGAACTGCCAGAGGTGCATTATACCGTCATAAGAGCCGCAAAAGCCCAGATGGGAATTGCAGGAGATGACAGCTGGGGGGCAAGGACGCATAAAGAGTATCTTATAGATGTAAGCAAGAAGTTAGAATTCAGTTTCTGGTTCTGCGGAATCTAAGGGACTCTTCAAAAAACACCGCCGGGAAATCAGACTTATAAACTGATTTCCCGGCGGTTCTTCTAAGCAGACGTAAGCAGGGACAGATATTGTTCATAGTTGACGCCATCGTTACGGGGAACCTGCTCTCTGACCGAATCTATAAGGGCAAGTTCCAGAAATCTACCGGCTTTCTCAATGATCTGGGGCAGTGCGTCGCCTCTGGCGCATCCTGCGGCGATGCAGGAGGCAAACAGGTCGCCGGTTCCAGAATAACTGCCGCCAATGTAGGGGAAAGAGAACAGGGAAGAACCTTTTGAGTCAACCAGGAGATTTCCGATCCTTCCCGTACCATTTTCGTCCTGAAACCGGATTCCTGTGACAATCATGGTTTCCGGTCCTCTTTCGCAGAATTCCTGTCCGATTTCCTGAATCGTCTGCTGGAAAACGGCAGGCGTATTTTGTGCCAGGGACATCAGAGACTGGCAGTCTGTGTCTGTCAGAAGACATAATTCCGTAAGGTTGGGCGTCAGAATATCAGCCTGGGATGCCAGAGAGCGCATCTGACTTTGCAGGGCCGGGGTATAGAAAGGGTAAGGACTTCCGTCATCACCCATGACGGGATCCACCAAAAGGAAGGTATCAGAATCCCGGAATGTGTCAAGGAAGCGAAAGATCTGACAGACCTGTGCTTCTCCTGCAACGAATCCTGTATAGATTCCGTCAAAATGCTGTCCCATCTTTTCCCACTGGCTGCGAAAATGTTCCATTTTATCCGTGTAGTCGTCACAATAATAACTGGGATAACCGGTCTGAGCAGTCAGAATAGCCGTAGGAAGAGGACAGGCCTGCACGCCCATTGCCGCAAGGACGGAGATGGCTGCTGTGAGAGAACACCGTCCAAAGCCGGAGAGATCGTTGATTACTGCTATTTTCTTAGTCATAATTCTATCTTCCTTATCTTTGATGCTGGCACATGGAAGCGCCAACATCAATGTTATCATCAAGGTGGATAGATTGAAAAGTCCACATTGATGGAAAATAAACAGTCCAGTTTTCAGCAGATTCCTAAGACAGCCTCCATATCCTTTGGCAGGGGAGAGGTAAAATCCATTTTTTCTTCAGTGATCGGATGAGTGAATGCAAGCCGGTGGGAATGCAGAGCCTGTCTTTCGATGTGTTCCATGTCCGGGTTATAAAGATAATCACCGATCAGAGGAAATCCAAGATGTTTCATATGGATCCGTATCTGATGGGTACGGCCGGTTTCCAGGCAGAGGGAAACCAGGCTGTGCCCGTTTTTCTGGTCAACGACCTTGTAATGTGTGACTGCCGTCTCGCCGTGTTCAAAGTCCACGGCCCGTTCTATAATGGTGCCGGGCATGCGGGCAAGAGGCGCGTTGATCGTACCGGAGTCCGGTGTGACCATCCCTCTTACGATAGCAAGATATTCCCTGTGGATCCTGTGTCTGCGTACCATGTCGGAGAGGATGCTGGCGCTGACCAGATGCTTGGCTACCACGGTAAGGCCAGAGGTATCACGGTCCAGCCTGTTGCAGCAGCGGAAGATAAAGGGCTTTCCCTGCTGCTGGTAATACCAGGCCAGTGCATTGGCCATGGAACTGGTATAATGATTCAGGGAAGGATGAACCGGCATCCCTGCAGGCTTGTTGATTACGATGAGGTCGTCGTCTTCATATATAATGTCAAGGGGCAGTTGGACGGGTGGAATTTTTCTGGAACAGTTGGTTTCGCAGATGCAGACCTTCAGGCAGTCGCCTGCGGCAAGCTGCTGGCGCATATAGTAATGGCTGCCATTGACCATAATGCTTTCGGGCATCCGCTTGATTTCCGTCAGATTCTGGCCGGAATAGCCCTTCCGTCTTAAATATTGTTCCACGCATAAACCGTCGCTTGCGGAGTCGACGACATAATCAATTACTCGTTTCATGGCCTGTCTCCTTTGAAATAGATTTGTTCTGTCAAAGTATAACACATTTCCCATGAAAAGGAGTATATTGCCTGCTACCAGAACAGAATATTGTCCTGATACTCGGAAGTTTCTTTCTCGTCAAACGAGTTGTCCGTCTGATTATTTTCACGATCCTGTGTCTGACGGACCATCTTTTCTACCGACTCGGGTGCCTGTGCAAGTTCCTGGCCTTTTTTCCAGATCGTCATCCTCTCGTCATCTTTTCCCTCATAGTAGACCAGAGCGCTTTTGTGGACAATAACAGACTGATCTATATTCTGGGCGGCATCAGGATCGAAGAAAGGCTGATCCGGGTCAGGATTTTCTGTATCAAACGTTTCCTGAAGCGGAATGACAAAGGAGTATTTCTTTTCAGCTAACCGATTGAGAAAGATATGTTCAAGTTTAGAAACTTTCTCAAGAGATAAGCAGATCTGGCCATTATCGTATGATTCAGTATAGATTTTGCCGTCTGGCGATTCGATTGTCCTGTCAGAAACAACCGAGCAGGGGCTGTCGCTTTCTAATGTAACGTAGATATTCCCGTCTTTTAGTTCGTAAAGTTCTGTAATACGAATGTCTTCTGCTGCAATGCGTCTGTCGAACAGATGTATACTATTATAGTCTCTGACTACATAAATGACAGTTGAAACGAACAGGATGATAACGATGACTGCCAGAACAGTGATCGTTTTCAGCCAGTTCAGTCTGCGGTCTATTTTGCGAAAGATATTAATATCCTGAATGGACGAAGAAACGGAGGTGTTAAGTTCCGTATCCATTGCCGCCAGATATTTGCGGCATTCCTCGCATTCCTCCAGATGTTCTTCAATCAGATCTCTGCTTGTGCCGCTGCATACGTCGTCCTTATAAAGGGGCAGCAGATCCCGGATAATGTCACAAGATGTTTTCATAATGGTCTCCTTTCCGCCGCCTGTGGATGGCGGCCTTCCTGTTTCGCAGGCATTTTCCTATCAGATATGCGCCTGTATTTTAAGTTTTGCCCGATGATAGGTGACTCTTGCCCAATTCTCCTGCTTTCCGAAGATCTCAGCAATTTCCTTAAAGCTTAAGTCGCCAAGTACCCGCAGGGTGAAGACTTCCTTGTACGGTTCGTTCAGGCAGTGCAGGACCTTGTAGATTGAGAGCGCTTCATCCTTCTGAATACAGATGGCCTCTATGTCTGAATCGTCCGGCAGTTCCTTTTGAGTTTCGGAATGTATAGGTTTCTTCCTGCGGATGTCAGAGATATATAGATTCTTGGCAATCTGGCAGAGCCAGGACTTGACTGAGCATTCGCCGCGGAAATATCTGGCTTTCTTTAACGCCTTGAAGAACGTTTCCTGTGTGATTTCTTCGGCAATGTGCGGATCCTTACTCATTGCCAGGACGAACAGATACACATCCTTGAAAAAACGTTGGTAAAGTTCTTCAAAATCTATCTTCATACCATCACCTCCTAAGTCTCTGATCTGCTAATTAGACGCATAACCAGAGGATTTGTTACAAAAAGTATATAATGTTTTTTCATATCTTTATAGCCCGTAAAACAGATCTGTTCATGGGTAAAAGACAATGGTATACTGGGAACAGGTAAAATTTCAAAAAGAAAGTGAAGTGGCAGTATATGATTTTTTCAAGGGATTACTGGAAGAAAGAGTGGGCGGCATTAGAGAAGAAAGAGAGGCGTTATCGAAAGATGCGGCAGGAGGAGAAGGGGTCTGTTATCCGGCAGAAAATCTCTGAAAAGATACCAGATAAGCTTGAGGGTACTTTGAAGGCGGCTTTCCGAAAAGCGTTTGAACTTGTGTTTGAAAAAGGGACGGGTGTGATTGAAAAAACTTATGATAAGACAAAACATGAACAGTCCTTTCAGGTCCATGCATATGCGGCAAAGATTCGGAAGAACCGTAAAAGTGTCAAAGCGTTTTCACGGCAGGCGGGAACAAGCCGGACAAAGAATCTGCTGATTTCGGGAGTGGAGGGCGTGGGACTGGGCATACTGGGCATAGGAATTCCAGATATTCCTATCTTTACCGCCGTTATCTTAAAGAGTATCTATGAGATTGCTCTTAGTTATGGTTTCTCATATGATACGACAGAAGAGCAGTGTTTTATTCTGAAGATAATCGAGAATACGTTTCTCTATGGCGGGCAGCTTGAGCAGGCCGACCAGGAACTGAATCTGTGGATAGAGACAAAAGCACCGGAAAGGGAGGCCGAGAATGGGGAGTTTACGGGGGATGATCAGAACTATTCTGAAGGTTTCTGTGCGCAAAACAGGATAAACGCCAGAAAGGAGCAGATATCACGCACCTCTGACGTACTGGCAGGAGCCATTCTGTATATGAAGTTTATCCAGGGAATCCCGGTTGCAGGGATTGTGGGCGGTCTGGCAGATACCGTATATCTGAAGAAAATCACGGATTACGCGGATCTGAAGTATAAGAGAAGATTTTTAAGAAGCCGGATTCAGAATGGGGAAGACCCAAATTAGAAAAACTTTATAAAATGGGATATCTGGCTGAAAATATATGGAAATATGGGTTATAATAGAGTATGCCCAAAAAGGGCGCATCGTGACAATAAATTATATAGAAGAAAGGGAGAGATGAGATGGCAGTATTACATTTAACAAAGGACAATTTTAAGGAAGAGGTGCTGGAATCAAAAGTGCCGGTTCTGGTTGATTTCTGGGCGACGTGGTGCGGACCGTGCCAGATGGTTGGGCCTGTGATTGAGGAGATTGCAGAGGAGGTTACAGATGCGAAGATCTGTAAGATGGACGTAGATGCGAATCCAGAACTGGCGAGAGACTATCGGGTGATGTCCATCCCGACGCTGATGGTATTCAAAAACGGGGAGGCAGTCAGAAGAGATGTAGGGGCGAAGTCGAAAGAAGAGATTCTTGATATGCTGTAATAAAAACGTGAAGCCAGGGGGTTGCAGCTTAACAGACATTTAAGATGCTGATGGCGGTAGAGAGGAACCTTTGCCGCCATTATCATAGTTCGCTTCTAATTTCATTTGAATCCATTTATTCAAATTTATTTTCAGATTCTTGAATAAACAAGATGTTGAAAAAGGATCGATATGCTATAATCCCGATATGGGAAACCATAGAGTTAAAGGCGGCTTTACCTTTCGGAATCCAAAGAGTTTCCTGAAATTTAAAGCCGCTATTCCCTCTTAATTCTTTTGTATTTTAAACTCCTGCAATAGATGCGCTGAAATCTTTTCTCTCACACACAATTCAATTAATGTCGCAATGGCAAGCTGATTTGGCGTCAAATACTGGAAACCGCATAAAATCAGTACTTTATAAAATTTTCATGCAATTTTAGCACTCAACTGTTGTAAGTACAATGTGAAATTCATGTTGTTTTGTCTTTGCGTGAAAGTGGCTTAAAATCAAGGGTTTTCGGGAATTTTGATATGTTGTCCAGTAGTTAGTTTATCGTCTTTATTTGTCTTGTTTGTTCTAGTGTTCTCAAACCACTTTTTTTAGACGGATACCATTTATTCCTGTTTTTTAGTGCATTTATATATGTTTTTTGGATTGGAGATTGCTTATCTTTATATTTTTTTTGTGCTGCAACCTGCTGACAAGTCATGTTTATATTTGGTAGCTTATTACTACAATATCTTGCAGGTTTATTTGGATTGAATATAAAGTATTTTCCACAGTTTTCACAACGTTTAAGACAAATTCCAATTTGAGCCATTTTAAAAATTTCGCAATTAAAAGCGTCTTCAAGAGAATTAAATTTATATCCATTGATTACATATAGATGTTTTTTGATAAATTCTTGTCTTTGTGGTTCTTTTTTCGCATAACTATCATTTATGGATGGGTCATTGTCGGGGTTAAAAGGTGGATTAAAAAAATGACTTTCATCAGTATACTTTTCATAGTCAGTTGGATGAATAATTGCAGCCTCATGAAAGTGGAAAGTTTGATTGTAACTATGGTTTAATCGACACAGTGGAGAAAAACCTTCTATGAAAAATTTGTTGTCTATATCAAATATTTCATAGACTTTATCTTGAATTATTTTTTGCCAATATAAATAATCGTAGTCGCTTTTAATTTGAACAGAATTTTTATCTAATTCTGATACGAAGAAAAAAGGGTCATATGGTGAATGACAATATAGATAAAAACTAAGTTCTGCGATCCACCATATTTCACCATTGTCAATGTTGCTATATTTAAAATCTGGAAAGTTCTTCATTATTTCTTTTTTAATTTCATCAGAATCCATATTATCGAATTTTTGTTCGGATTTTTGAATAAATCGGCGTATTTTACGTCTAAGAATGTCATATTCAGAAAAATCACTATTAACAAAACTTAATAAGGGCTGAAATAATTCTGTAATCATAGCATCAGAATTCTTATCATTATATTGAATAATTTTTTGACGTTCCATATCAAAATTGTAAAGATACATTACTTCACCTCAATTCACGAACTATATAAAATGAATTATAACATATAGTTCGCAAAGGAGGTAAAATAAGTATTTAGCAAAAAACAGGAATCAAGATGGTGTGCTGATTACCTTGACACAGGCTTGTCAGGAATCTAATTTAGGGGCAACCGCAGTTCGAAAGATTGCAGAAGAAAGCGGAGCGGTACGAAAGATAGGAAGAAGCTACAGAATAAAAAAGAGCATATTTTTTGACTATATCGAAAATGTATATGCTGAATGAGTGGTGATAAAATGGCAGATTTCTATATTCCCCCACAGATGAAGAATCGCAGCAATTTCATACTATGGAAGTTAGAAACAGATGAAAAGGGGAAACAGCGTAAAATACCATATTCAGATTTGTACAATGGCAAGGTAAGCACAACTAACAGTAGGGCATGGACAACATACGAAAATGCTTTGCAAGGTCTTAAATCGGGAAAATACGGCGGTTTGGGGTTTGTTCTTGATAAAGATATTACATTCATTGATTTAGACCATTGTAGGAGCGATAACGGGGGTTTAACGCCATTAGCAGAGAACATAATTGAAATTATATTCCACAGGGCGGTATGCGGCTTTAACAGGCAATGCTGTTAATCCTGTAGATTTATCAGAAGCACAACAGAGAATAGATATTCTTTACAATTATTGTAACAGAGGAAAAAAGGAAACAGAGAATACAAGGAGGCTTCCACAGTTTGATTTGTTGCTGTCGGAGCGTGAAATTTTCAATTTACACCCTGCTTTAAACTGATTTGTAACACAAATTATCTTTCCATTGTCAGTGATACTACTATTTTTAAGTCAGACCGGGTACAGGTCATTTCATTTGACCGACATTTTACAGAGAGTGAACAGGATAAAACGTTAAAAAACAAACTGTCTACAGGTAACGCATTAAGCGGAATCTTAAATTGGTGTATTTCTGGATGGTTACTTTTTTGTAAAGAGGGAGTGGACGAGCCAGAGAACATCCGGGCGGCTACAGTTGAATATGCCAATTCCTCTGACAAAATGCAAAACTTTATCAATGACTGCCTTGTGGAGAAAAAAGGGTGCAATATTGCCATTAAAGATTTATATGAAAAGTATGAAGAATGGTGTAATGATAACGGTTTTCACACAGAAAATAAACGGAATTTTATTGATGATGTGAAGTCAAAGAACATTTACAAGGCAGCTGGAACAGTGAACGGCAAAACAATTTATGAAAAAGGTTATGGAACAGTTGACCGAGTACAAAGGAACGGTTGACACACTGGCAACTTCTTATCAGTTAGAAGTGGCAAGGCGTGAGGAAGAATTGACGGGAACGAAAGGTAAATATACAGATGAATATATCAAAGAGAGCCGCCGGAACTGGAAGTCGTCAAAGGACTATTCCGGAGAAATTAGTAGGTCAAGGGAAAAACATCAAAAAATTGCGCTTGCATATATCGACCAGATTCCAAAAGAATTGGATTCATATTTTCAGATTCCAGTTGATTCCGGGTTTGCCGCAACCGTTACAGCAATTAAGGCTTTAGGGGTAACGCCAAATAACCGGGAATTTGATTTGTTGCAGGGGGCGAGCGGCGGATATTGGGGGCGTAGGTTGCTGAATGAACTTGCCATTTCCCGGACAAAGACCGAACAGGGGGCAGAATTGGAAAACGGAGAAATGAAGCGCACAGAGAAAGAAGCCAAAATGCCATACGGGGGCGTAGAATTGCCAGACATTGAAAAGGCATATGATAGCTTGCGGAATGTAAAAAATGCGGTAAATATGGCTTTTGAGGGATATTGCGGCACGAATTATGAATTGAAAGACGTTGTTTTTCCGATAAATAAAGCCTTAGAGCGGACAAACGCTAAACTTTCAGAAACATATGGCGTACAGCCACAGAAGCCAAAACTTGACAATATGGCAATATCCAGAATGGCAGGCAGTGTAAAATGTTTCGATGAAAACCACCGTCCTTATACCGCCTTTTCTGAAATGATGAAAGGATTAGCGGCAACTATGCCAGAGCCAAAGAGAAAGACCACATTGACGGACAGCGACAAAAATTTAATTGATACGCTGATTAGTACTGATTATCCGTCATTGGCGCAAAGTGATGCTATAAAAATTGCGAAAGCTGACAGCAGATTAGCAGAGATTCTTTCGTTAGATGAAAGATACGGAAAAGCAGTAAAAGAAGCATTGCAGGAGGGAGCAGATAATGAATAAATTATATGCAGACAGAAACGGAGTGACAGTTGACAGCACAAAGCAGGACAAGGCAACAAGGGCAGTAAACAGGATGATTGAAAGGGATAGGAAGTCAAGGGAGCGCAGCGCACAGATTCTTGATTGCTACAGGAACGGACGGCAAAAGAATGTAAAGTAAGTGAAGACATATCTATCTATCTGGATGGACGCCCTAGGGGTCTATATGCAAAGCTGGATCTGCTTCGTTAAGTTACTGAAATTTCCGCAAGTTACAAAAAAGGGTTATTGTCGAAAAAGGGTAGATATGCTATAATCCCGATATGGGAAACCATAGAGCCAAAGGCGGCTTTACCCCTCTTATTTTTCGGAGGGTTTAAGTAGCCCTCCAGACGAAAGAAAGGAGGGCGCTGCAATGTATGTTACATATGCGGATTTGATTGATACCAGATAAGGATAAATTTTTTGACCTATATATACATAGGTTCTTTTGATTGAGTATCAGCTTTCCATATGTTATAATGAACTCGTGTAATTGAAAAGAAAGTAGGATGTGATTTTCCGATGGATGCCCTCTAGTCTAACGAAAGAGGGTGATGCCCTATGAGTATAATGGAAGTTCTTACATTATTACTTGTATTGTTTGCGGCTCTGTCTTACATAGACAATCATAAAAAGAAATAAGCATCCCTACCGCCCAAGTTTGGATGCTTATTTCTTATAATCATTTTTACTGAGGGCAATCGGAGATTCAATTCCGATCACTTCTAAGTAGATTATACATGAGAGCTGCTTGATTTTCAAGTGGCTCTTTATATTATTTATCAGAAATATATTGAAAGACGGGATTGTGGCTGATACAATCCGATGCTCGCTATTTTTGTGGACACTATCACAGGACAATTTTTCTGCGCATCCGATGTCGTGTCTTTACTTTCCGAGAAAGAAAATAATTGAACCTGTCGGTTGTGAGAAGATCAACATATATAATCCCAACCGTATCGTCTTAAACACATACTTAATTTTTATCCTTATCTAGTTTCATTCTTAATCCAAATTGGTATACTCATTGTTGCCCTTGCGAATTTGATTTATCAGATTTACAAGGGAAAAAAGAAATAGCCGCCACTACTGCAATAGCGACGGCTGATATAAAAATTAGCTTTTAACTGTTTGGGGCAGAGCCGCTTCTATGGTTCTCCCTTTTCTATCTACAATATAGCATATCTGGCAAAGAGGTTCAAGAGTTATTTATATTTCTTCTTTTGTATCTCTCATTACAAAAATCCCTTTAAAATCACAATTTAGAATGTCGGCTATCTGATTCAGTTCCTTTTCGCTGAAATTATCACGTTTGAGTTTATTTGATAAATTACTTTGAGAAGTGTTAAGACTGTTAGCTAGTTCCGTAACAGATATTTTTCGCTTTACTAATGCGATTCGTATTTTTTCTGACATGGACATGTTTACACCCTCTTTCTTATAAGATAAATTCATTATATCACTTAAAATAAATAAAAACAATAAAAAAGTGATATATATTTGCAATAAGTGTTGGCAATGAAACTAATATAGTCTATAATATCACTTGTAAGTGATGAATAACATTTCTTAAAAATATTCGTCACTTTTTCTTAGTGATAACGGACATTCTTTAATCTGGCTATCTGACAGCAGCAGGAATTGCCATATAGGGTGAGCCAAAGAAAGGAGGTGTATGCAGATTAAAAGAAAATAAAAATGCCCTCACAGAGCCGCAACCTCTGACAAGGGCAAGTAACCCGGACACATAGCAAAGCCGGATATAAAAAATCATACCATATCCGGCACAAGAAAGGAATGGTAAAAATTATGAAAAAACAGAAAAACACAACACTCGCTTTTGATATATTGAGGGAAGAAAAGAAACGCACTGCCTTATGGTTTACCGCGATTATGCAACAGATTAACGATACCCAAGACCTTATAAAGATTTATACATTTGCGAAGACATATCTTGAAGTTCAGCAGGAGAAAGTAGGTGTTTGTGATGAATCGAACTGAGATGGCAAAGGCAATCGCTGAGGATTTATTAAACAATGGTACACTGGACGAAAATAATTTTTCTTATGATACGGATGCACTTCTTGATTATGTCCAGAAAACGGTATTAGAGCATTTGAAAGACTATGTAATCATATTTGGAAGCGTTTTGTAGAGAAGTGGGGAGGACGGTTTGGTTCTCCCTGCTGTAATTTAAAGCGAGAGGAGGTTCTATATGGCAGAAAAGCGAAAAGACAGCAAAGGGCGAGTTTTGCGGAAAGGCGAGCATGAGCGCACAGATGGAAGATACCATTATTTATACCTGGATGCTTCCGGAAAAAGATGTTATGTATATGCGAAAGATTTATTGTCATTGCGTGAAATGGAAAAAGAGATAGAACGGGATTTACTGGACGGAATTGGCAATGCAAGCGGCAAAATCACGCTGAATCAGCTTTTTAAGATGCACATGGAATTGAAGAATGATTTAAGGGCAACCACAAGAGAGAATTATAACAGAATGTGGCACAACACTGTGGAAGCATCTGCTATTGGAAAGAAAAAGATTTCGGATATAAAGCAAGTACACGTCAAGGCGTTTTATACCGATTGTGTCAAGGCAGGATTAAAGCGGAACACAATCAAACTGATTCACAATCTGATTTTTTCATCCTTTGAATTGGCGGTTGATTCTGATTTTATAAGGAAGAATCCGGCAAAGGGCGCAATGGAAAACATCAAGCAGGATGCCAAGGAGAAGATACCGTTGTCAGAGGATGAAATAAAAAGGCTGATGGATTTTTGCATAAACAGCGGTACATATTCCGTTCATGTTCCATTCCTTACAATCGCAATCGGCACTTGTTTGCGGTGTGGGGAACTTACAGGCCTTACATGGAACGATATAGACATGAAAAACCGTACAGTCAGCGTAAATCACCAACTGATATATAAAAACTTTGGTGACGGATGTAAATTCCATGTGAGTGAACCCAAAACGGATGCTGGGAAAAGAACCATCCCCATGACGGAAACAGTTCACAGGGCGTTTGTGAAGTTAAGAAAGCAGAATCTAATATTAGGTAGACGGAGCGATGCAGAAGAGGATGGATATAGCAATTTTGTATTTGTCAGTGGCAACGGACAGCCATTTGCGATAAATGCGGTCAATAGTTTTCTGCTGAATATGGAAAAGGCGTATAATAAAGCGCATCCTGAAGAAACAACACCGCACCTGTCAGCGCATATTTTAAGGCATACCGGGTGTACCTTACTTGCATCCGCAGGAATGGATATAAAGGCATTGCAGAACGTCATGGGACATTCTGATGCAAGTATCACAATGAATGTGTATAATCACAGCAGCTTTGAGAGAACCGAAAAGGAAGTGCAGAGAATTGACAATGTAATCAATTTTTAAGTAAGAATCCACCGTCAGCAATATCGGCGGTGGGTTTTTTGTATGTCAGAAGAAAAAATATGTCAATCGTATGTCAAAATGGGTAAAATAGAAATATATAAACACTGGAAACCGCATTAAACCAGTACTTTATAAAATTTTCACACAATTTTAGCACTCGCCTATTGACAGTGCTAATAAAAAGTATTAATGTTATATTGTAAATAGAACACCAATCAATTCAGCATTAAAAAGGAGGCTGTACTATGAATATAAATAAGTTTACGCAGAAATCTATGCAGGCAGTAAAGAACTGTGAGCGTGCGGCGCTGGAATACGGCAACCAGGAGATTGAACAGGAGCATCTGTTCTATGCGCTGCTTACCCAGGAAGACAGTCTGATTCTTAAACTCATGGAAAAGATGGGGATTAGTAAGGATTCTGTAATCAACCGGGCGGAGGAGGCGCTGAGAAAGCGTACCAAGGTGCAGGGAGGCCAGCAGTATATCGGACAGGATCTGAACAAAGCGCTCATTCATGCCGAAGACGAAGCCAGGCACATGGGGGACGAGTATGTATCTGTCGAACACATTTTTCTGTCGCTTCTGAAATATCCGAATAGAGAAGTCAAAGCGATTTTTCGGGAAATGGGTATCAAAAGAGATGATTTTCTAAAGGCGTTGTCAACGGTCAGAGGTAATCAGCGAGTGACCAGCGACAATCCGGAAGATACCTATGACACTTTGAATAAATATGGTTCTGACCTTGTGGAACGCGCCAGAGAACAGAAACTGGACCCGGTAATCGGGCGTGATTCAGAGATCCGTAACGTAATTCGTATCCTTTCACGGAAGACGAAGAACAATCCGGTGCTGATCGGGGAACCTGGAGTCGGTAAGACGGCGGTAGTAGAAGGACTGGCACAGAGAATCGTTCGGGGCGACGTGCCGGAAGGACTAAAAGACAAGACCATTTTCTCCTTGGATATGGGAGCGCTGGTAGCCGGCGCAAAATACCGCGGAGAATTCGAAGAGCGTCTGAAAGCAGTGCTGGAGGATGTAAAAAGCAGCGACGGGCGGATCATCCTGTTTATTGATGAGCTGCATACCATTGTGGGAGCAGGCAAGACGGACGGAGCCATGGATGCGGGCAATATGCTGAAACCTATGCTGGCAAGGGGAGAACTTCACTGTATCGGTGCAACGACCCTGGACGAATACCGGCAGTATATCGAGAAGGACGCCGCTCTGGAACGGCGTTTCCAGCCGGTCATGGTGGAAGAGCCGACAGTGGAGGAGGCGATTTCTATTCTCAGGGGTCTGAAGGAACGCTACGAAGTATTCCATGGGGTAAAGATTACAGATAGTGCTCTGGTTGCGGCTGCGACATTGTCGGAACGTTATATTTCCGACCGCTTCCTTCCCGATAAGGCAATCGACCTGGTTGACGAGGCATGTGCGCTGATTAAGACGGAACTTGATTCTATGCCGACGGAACTTGATGAACTGCAGAGGAAGATTATGCAGATGGAGATCGAAGAGGCGGCTCTTAAGAAAGAAGATGACCGGTTAAGCCGGGAACGTCTGGAACATCTTCAGCAGGAGCTTGCTGAGTTTCGGGAAGATTTCGCAGGAAAGAAAGCCCAGTGGGACAATGAGAAGGTGGATGTGGAACGAGTTCGTAAGCTTAGGGAAGAGATTGAGCAGGTGAACAAGGACATTGAGAAGGCGCAGCAGTCTTATGATCTGAACAAGGCCGCAGAACTGCAGTATGGAAGGCTGCCCCAGTTACAGAAGCGGCTTGAGGCAGAGGAAGATAAGCTGAGAGACGAAGATAAATCCCTGGTACATGAAAGCGTGACGGACGATGATATCGGGAAGATCGTATCCCGCTGGACAGGGATTCCGGTTGCAAAATTAAATGAAAGCGAGCGCAGCAAGACGCTTCATCTGGCAGAAGAACTTCATAAGAGGGTGATCGGACAGGATGAAGGGGTAGAACTGGTGACAGAGGCGATCATCCGTTCCAAGGCGGGAATCAAAGATCCCACGAAGCCTATTGGTTCATTCCTGTTCCTAGGGCCTACAGGCGTTGGGAAGACGGAACTTGCCAAAGCGCTTGCAGAGAGCCTGTTCGACGATGAGGGCAACATGGTGCGGATCGACATGAGTGAATATATGGAGAAATATTCTGTGTCCAGACTGATTGGAGCGCCTCCGGGATATGTAGGGTACGACGAGGGCGGACAGCTTACAGAGGCGGTTCGCAGGAAGCCGTACTCAGTGGTACTCTTTGACGAGGTGGAAAAAGCTCATCCAGACGTGTTTAACGTGCTGCTGCAGGTGCTGGATGACGGGCGGATTACAGATTCCCAGGGACGCACCGTGGATTTCAAGAATACGATTCTGATTATGACCTCGAATATCGGTTCTTCTTATTTATTAGAAGGAATTGATGAACAGGGAAATATCAGTCAGGAAAGCCAGAAGATGGTGATGGAAGATCTGAGGGAACATTTCAGACCGGAATTTCTGAATCGTCTGGATGAAATAATTCTGTTTAAACCGTTGACGAAAGAGGATATTTACCATATTATAGACTTGCTGGTCGCAGATGTGAACAAGCGTCTGGCGGACAGGGAGATTTTCATTAAGCTGACGGAAGCGGCGAAAAGTTACGTGGTGGAGGGGGGATATGACCCGTCCTACGGGGCGAGACCGCTGAAGCGATATCTGCAGAAGAATGTGGAGACTCTGGCGGCAAGGCTTATGCTCCAGGGCGACGTGGGGGCGCAGGATACGGTGGTGCTTGACGTGGTCGATGGGAATTTAAAAGCATACTGCGGCGTTGCTAAGGAATAAGAGAACTGCTATAGAATAATAAGGAGAGGAGACCGGCTTCTATCCTTATTATTCTTTATGATTTAGGTAAAATGACAGGATAAGATTCATTGGTGTAAATTATTTTTGTTATTTATTCCAGATAAAACTTTTCGTTTTTACTTGACATTCCTAGGAAATAAAGTATAATTCTTAATAGAAAGCAATCATTTATTTTTGATAGTGGACTGATATATGGAGGCAATGATGAAAAAAAATAACGACTTTTTCCCCGAAGTAGATAGTAAAGGGGATTCCTCGGATTTTTCAATCGAAGTCCTTTATGAGGATTCTTTCGAAGACAGGCCTCTTGATGATGACTCTTGGGATGATGATGGACACCGGCATAGGCATAAGCATGGACACCATGAGCACAGGAAGCATCGCAGCTCAAAGAGATGGAAGAAGATAATGTTAGGCCTGATAGCGGTTATTGTTGTCGGTATTGCAGGATTAACGGGTGGCTTCTTCTATTTGCGTGCACAGGGTGAAAAAAATCTCAAGACGAATGTTGCGGCTGCCGGAGATTCGGCGGAAGCACAGGAAGGACTTTACATTACATATAACGATAAAAAATATCAGTATAATGAAGACGTGATTAACTTTCTTTGCCTGGGAATTGCCAAGGATGTTCCGATTGAGGAGAAGACAGCGATTACAGGTCTTGAGACTGGCGGAGAAGGATTTGCGGATGCCGTAATCCTGGTCAGTCTGAATATAGAGAGCGGACAGATGAAGATCTTTGCGATTCCGAGAGATACGATTGTTCCGGTTAAGGTGGTTGATTCGGCAGGATATTTTGTGAGAACCGAGAATATACAGCTGACTTCACAGCATGCATATGGGCAGACGGCTGCCGAAGGCGCTGAGCTGATGGTGGATGCGGTGTCGAACCTGTTTTTTAAAGTACCGATACAGAGATATTGTTCGATTAACCTTTCGGCTATTCCGATTTTAAATGATGCGATTGGCGGCGTGGACGTGCAGGTCCTTGAGGATATTGAAGGTTCTACGGGAACCTATCATGCCGGCGAGACGATTCATCTGAAGGGGAAGATGGCGGAGGATTATGTCCGGGAGAGAGATCTTGATGTGAAAGGAAGCAGTCTGCAGCGGCTGGAACGTCAGAAGCAGTACATGACCAATTATTTCGCAACGGCGAAAGAAGCGGTAAAGAATGATATGACGCTTCCTCTTACCATGTATCAGAATCTTCAGGGGAATATGTACACGAATATTACGGTGGAAGATATTGCATACCTGGTGCCGGAGCTGTTGAATATTTCCATGAACGCGGAGGATATGGTGGCGATTCCCGGTGAGGTGTCCTGGGGGGAATATATGGAATATCATGTGAATACTGACCAGCTGAAAGAGATTGTTATCAATAATTTTTACAAAGAGATTCCGTAAAGGGTTGATTATGGAGAACAATCATAGTAAGATAAAGTTATGGAGGAGAGACCAATGGAGCAAGATAAGAAACAGAAGAAATCTTCCGGGAATTCGAAACTGATTATTATCCTGGCGATTGTGTTAGTGCTTGTTGCAGGAGGAGGAGTCGGATTTTATATGTACTCTTCCAAGGAGAAAGCGAAGGTTGCCGAAGAGGAAGCTAAGACTGCCGACCCGGATAAGACCCAGGAAGAATATGAAAAGCTGAAAGAGCAGGCTACGATAGAGGAGGATCCTAATGATCCTATGAATCGGAAGATTGATTTTACTGCTGCTCAGGCAATGAACCCGGATGTATACGGGTGGATCTGGATACCGGGAACGAATGTGGATTACCCGATTCTCCAGAGTGAGACGGAACCGGATGATTATTATCTGAATCATACGATTGAGAAGAAAGAAGGACTTCCGGGGACGATTTATACGGAGAAGTATAATTCAAAAGAATTTACCGATCCAGTTACGATTATTTATGGACATGATATGAAGAATGGAAGCATGTTCGCAGACCTTCATCTTTATGAAGACCAGGCGTTTTTTGATGCAAATCCATACATCTATATCTATTTGCCAAATCAGACTTTGAAATATAGAGTATTTGCAACAGTCGTTTTTGACGATCGGTATCTGATGGAAAGTTATAATTTTACTTATCCGGATGATTTTCAGAAGTATCTGGATGAACTTAGAAGTTCCATTAACGGCCATGTCAACATGGATGTAAACGTAACACAGGAGACTGGAATTATTACGTTATCTACCTGTATCGCCACGTCGCCGAATGAAAGATGGATGGTGAATGCGACGCGGGAACAGTAATAGTTAGTTGGATATTAAGGCATATAAGGCTTTAATATATAATCACACAAAGTAACAGAATAAGAAAGGAGTAATTAGGTATGAAATTAAAAAAATTAGTTGCTTTAATTACTGCAGGCGCACTTTGCCTGGGTATGAGCATGACAGCATTTGCAGCAGACGACAATAAGAGTCCTGATAAAGTTCCTAGCGCTAATGGCTGGGCAAACGGCGGAGATCTTGGAGCTATCAACACAGCTACTGAGAAAGAAGTTCAGGAGATCGCTGACGAGGCAATGAACTGGTTAGAGAAGAATAAGCCAAATATCGCAGCAAACGCAGAGGTTATCTTTGCTGGTGATTACCGCTTATACGATGCAGAGACAGGAACATGGCTTGAGGAAGGTGCAAAAGTACCGGGCGGCAAGACTGTATTCAGTTTCAATGTAAACAATGTTAAGGACAAAGATGGATTCGTTGAAGGTAAGGTTGTTTATGGTCTTCATAAGAATGCAGATGGAACTTATAGCTTAATCGAAGGTAAGTTAGTATACAATGCAGCAACAGGCTGGGCTATCGAGGCTGAGATGGATGCATTCTCACCAGTTACATTCTTCAAGGTTATGTCTAACGGCAAGATCGTTGAAGTTGACTGGAAGGGCGATGTAGTTGCTCCTAAGACTAAGACTGTAGCTAGAACAACTTCTCCTAAGACAGGTGAGTAATTCGTTAGAATTTTTAACAGCATAGACTAACAATTCTGGTAAAAAATAATCAATTCCCTCACAGAATTGTTAACTGTGTACTGAATTTGTAGGGAACTTACACCTACGTTAAAAAAAATAAGTGATATGACATAACTGTTATTGTGTGTGATAGAAAGAGACCATTCTGCTTTATGCGGGATGGTTTTTTTCAAGTCTTAAAAATCAAATTCGTTTTTTATAATGGCCTAGAGAAAGCTATGCCAGGCGAATGTTCGGTACTGATAAATAGTGTTCTGGTATAATGAAAAACCATCCTGCATAAAGCAGAATGGTTTTTCTTATCACACACAATAACAGTTATGTCATATCACTTATTTTTTTTATTGTAGGTATAAGTCTCCTACAGACTTCTTACAAAATTAACAATTTTGTGAGGGATTAAAGTCTAATCTGAATTATTAGTCAACATTGTCAAATTAGCAATAGCTAATTATTCTCCTGTCTTTGGAGAAGCCTTCTTAACAGGTGTAACTACCTTTGGCTTGCTGGCCGGAGTAGCCTCAGGATCATTTACAAGTGTAATAGCCTTACCATCAACACCTGTTATCTTAACAAATGCGAGGGGTGAAAGGCTGTATACTGTTGCAATGATCTTTCCATCTTTATCAACGGTACCATATCCGTTAAGAACTTCCCATGTGCCATCTGCTTTCTGGTGAAGAACATAAAACCGATCTCCAACTTTGATATCATGTGCAGCGATCTGGTCACTTGTCATCTGAACTTCAATCTGAAGACCTTCTTTAGGAATTTCTTCTCCTTCTGGAAGAGAAATGTCAGCGGCAACAACGATTTCAGCTTTAGCGCCTTCTGGCAGCGTTCCGCGTCCAGACTCCTCTAAAATCTTGTTTACATCTTTCTGAACCTGCTCTAAATTTTCCTTAGTTAAAGGTTCAACGTCTAATTTTGTTCCGTCAGCTGTTGTTGCACCTGTAGGCGCTACTGCTTCACGGCTTGGATCTGCAGCTAATGCAGTCATGCTCATACCCAGGCAAAGAGCGCCTGCAGTAATTAAAGCAACTAATTTTCTTAATTTCATTCCCAATTACTCCTTTCTTGATTCTGTTACTTTGTGTGATTTTATATTAAAGCTTTATATGCCTTAATATCATTCATATACAATCTGTTACTCTTCTCTTGTGGCGTTTACAATCCACCTTTCATTAGGCGACGTGGCAATACAGGTAGATAATGTAAGTATACCTGTTTCATGAGTAACGTTTACATCCATGTTTACATGTCCATTAATAGAACTTCTGATTTCATCAAGAAACGACTGAAAATCTGCAGGGTTCTTGAAATCATAGTTTCCAAGTATATACCGGTCATCGAAAACGACTGTTGCAAACAATCTATACTTCAAAGTCTGATTTGTCGTATAGATCTTATAAGTACTTTTTAAATTATTTTCTTAAGTTTATCAGAAAAAATTAAGAATACTAAAGTTGCCATAAGCCGGATTTTGGAGTATAATGGACAACGTGGAGAAGGGTATATTGTCGGCAGATGTGGAGTGGGAGCCGGATTTGTCGTTATCGGTAATAAACAAGGGGAAGGGTCGCTCATGAATGCAAGTAGAAGGATAAAGGCACGTAAGCGGAGGAGGCAGGTGCAGCGTCAGATATTTCTGCTTAGCTGGCTGCTGGTCTTTTTGATCGTGGTACTGTTTTGTTGTCATGCGCAGAAGAAGGAGGAAGAGCTTCTGGCGAAGCAGGTTGTAAAGGCCGAGAGTTCCAGGAAAGCAAGCAAGAAGACGGCGGAGATTGAGACGGATGTACAGAAACTGAAGCGAATAAGGGAAGACGCCGTTAAGAAGGGATATCCGGCGGATGTCATCGAATTACTGGATAAGAATACAGAGACGATGGACTTCGTAGAGCATTATGCAGACAAGAAGGATCAGCCCAGTGCAGAGACCATAGGGGACGATCTTCAGAAGGGTAAGATTCCGAATCTGTATCAGTACGATGAGCGATGGGGATATGCCCCATATGGAACAAGCATTGTAGCGATCAGCGGATGCGGCCCTACCTGTATGGCGATGGTTGCAGCGGGACTTACCGGGGATCCGTCTATTACGCCTGCAAAGGTTGCTGCATATGGAGCCGAGAATTATTATGTGGATGAGAATAACGATACTTACTGGAATTTCATGAAAGAAGCTGGAGAGAACTGGAATCTTTCCTGCTATGACGCACAGTTGACGGAAGAGCAGGTAAGGGACGAACTGATGGAAGGTAAGCCGATTATCTGCAGCATGAGCCCGGGAGATTTTACGCAGAATGGACATTTTATCGTATTGACAGGATATGATAACGGAACGGTCAGAGTGAACGATCCCTTTAGTAAGGAGAGAAGCAGTAAAGACTGGGTTTACGCTGATATTGCCGGTCAGATCCGGGCAATGTGGGTGTATAGTATAGAAGATTGAATATGATTTTTGTATTAACGAACAGTTACATTTTATAGTAACAGTTCAGCCTGCAACTGCGCACTTGCTGCGCAGTTAGCAGCCAATGAATTGGAGTAGCCGGGAATCCGCCTCTTTGCCGCAGGCAAACTTTAAAATGGGCGGATTTCGTAACAGTGAAGCCGGAAGGCTGAACTGTTACATTTTATATAAAATATGACAGTGTTGTACTGGACAAGTGTGACAGGTATGTGTTATGATATGTATGAGGCTTTGTGAATACTCTTTACTTGGTATCAGGTAGAGAGTATTTTTTATGATATAGGAAACTTTGTTCTATACAGCGGTGACTTTGGTGATATATTTTATAGATGTAGGAAGGATATTTATATGGATGAAATGAGATTTGAAGAATTGGGACTGCGTCCGGAGATTGTACGGGCGGTTAAGAAAATGGGATTTGAGGAGGCATCCCCGATACAGGCGAAGGCAATACCTGTTATGATGTCAGGACGTGATCTGATCGGGCAGGCTCAGACTGGAACGGGCAAGACGGCTGCTTTCGGGATTCCGCTTTTGGAGAAGATTGACCTTAAGAATAAGAAGCTGCAGGCGATTGTGCTGTGCCCGACCAGGGAACTGGCAATCCAGGTGGCAGAGGAGATCCGCCATCTTGCATATTATATGCATGGAATTAAGGTGCTGCCGATTTACGGTGGACAGGAGATCGTCAAACAGATCCGCTCATTAAAAGGCGGTATTCAGATTATTATCGGAACCCCAGGGCGGGTTATGGACCATATGCGCCGCAGAACCATAAAGATGGAACATCTTCAGACGGTCGTACTGGATGAAGCGGATGAGATGCTGAATATGGGATTTAGGGATGATATAGAGACGATTCTGGAAGAAGTACCGGAAAATCGCCAGACAGTGCTGTTTTCTGCAACCATGCCAAAACCGATTCTGGAGATTACGAAGAAATACCAGGATCATGCGGAAATCATCAAGGTGACTAAGAAAGAACTTACGGTTCCTAATATCGAGCAGTTTTACTATGAAGTAAAGCCAAAGAACAAGGAAGAAGTGCTTTCAAGGATTCTTGACATTTACAATCCAAAACTTTCTGTTGTATTCTGTAATACGAAGAAGCAGGTGGATCTTCTGGTAAATGGGCTTCTGGGCAGAGGATATTTTGCCGCAGGGCTTCACGGCGATATGAAGCAGGCCCAGAGGGACCGGGTTATGGAGGGGTTTCGTAAGGGGAAGACGGATATTCTCGTGGCGACGGACGTTGCCGCCCGGGGAATCGACGTGGATGAAGTTGAGGCTGTCTTCAATTATGATTTACCCCAGGATGATGAATACTATGTACATCGTATCGGGAGAACGGGACGAGCGGGGCGTGTGGGACGTTCCTTCTCTTTCGTATCCGGCAGGGAGGTCTATAAACTTAAAGAAATACAGCGGTATTGTAAGACAAAGATCTATGCACAGAAGGTTCCTTCTCTGAATGATGTGGCGAATACGAAGATTGAGAAGCTGATGGATACAGTGAACCGTATGATTGAGGAAGAGGATCTGACCACATATCTGCAGATTGTTCAGTCGGAAGTTAATGATTCCGATTATACCAGTATGGACATTGCGGCGGCATTACTGAAATTATGTTCAGTTGGAAAAGAAGAACCAGAAGAAGTATTTTCCGATACCGGTGCAGAAGAACCTGGAATGGTCAGACTGTTTATTAATATCGGAAAGAAAGACAGGGCGAAACCGGGAGACATATTAGGTGCTCTGGCAGGAGAGAGCGGCATTCCCGGGAAGGTGGTCGGGACCATAGACATGTATGACAAATACACGTTTGTAGAAGTCCCAACAGAGTATGCGCGGGAGATCATTAATTCTGTGAATCATACGAAGATTAAGGGAAAATCAGTGGCCGTGGAACCAGCGAATCAGAAATAAGACGGTCTTTTCCAGGGCGGTCCAAAAGCCAGGTTCATTTAAGAAAGAATGAACCTGGCCTTGAATGTTACGAATATCTTAGTCGATAAATTTGACTGCGGTTCCGTATGCCAGAACTTCGGCAGCGCCCTGGACGATAGAACTGGATGCGTAGCGGATATTAACCACTGCGTCTGCTCCCATTGCCTGTGCATCTTCGGCCATTCGTTTGGTTGCGATAGCTCTGGCTTCGTTCATCATATCAGTGTATGAGGTGAGTTCCCCGCCTACCAGAGTGCGGAAGCTGTTCATAATATCTTTGCCCAGATGTACGGACTGGATCATGGTGCCGCGCACCATACCGATCATTTCAAGTTTTTTTCCTGTAATGTAATCTGTGTTTACTAATAACATGTTCTTTCCTCCTGATTTTGTAAATTTAATTTGTATTCTGCATTTAGAACTGTAGACGGTTAGTCTTACAGATTCAAAACGTCCTGGATGGTGTAGAAGCCGGGTTCTTTGTCCGCAAGGAATGCGGCGCAGTCACATGCACCTCTTGCAAAACATTCCCAATTGTAGGAATGATGGGTAATTTCCAGCCGTTCTCCCATGCCTCCGAAGAAAACAGTGTGGCTGCTGGGGATATTTCCGGCCCTTAAGGAATGATAACCGATGGTTCCGGGCCTGCGGGGAGAGGAGCCTTCCCGTCCGTAAACCGCAATCTCATCCAGTTCCTTTCCAAGGGCGTGAGCCATGATTTCTCCCATCTCTCTTGAGGTTCCGCTGGGAGAATCTTTTTTCCACTGGTCATGCATCTCAAGGATCTCGATATCAATCTCGTCTTTTAATGTGGCGGCGACAAGTTCCAGAAGCTTGTTCATGATATTGACAAGTCTGGAAGTATTGGCGGCGTAGAGCATAGGGATTTCTTCAGCGGCGCGTTGGAACTGCAGCATTTCCTCCTGGTTAAATCCAGTGGTTCCGCATACCAGCGCTTTCCTGTGAGTAATGGCAAGATCCAGTACTTCCATCGCCGTTTCCTTTGTGGAAAAATCAATGATTACATCGCAAAGATCAATTACACTTTCGAGATCGTCTGTTACCGGAATGCCAAGTTCGCAGCCTGTCAGGGCGACAACGCCGAGATCCTGCCCGATATAGCTGCGCCCCCGTGGGGCGATACTGGCGACCAGTTCCATATCGTCACGGGCTGCTGCGGCTGCTGTGATCAGCCGGCCCATCTTACCCCGTGGACCGATTACGATAACTTTCATTCATTGAACTCCTTTCGTGTTTTATTATATTTTATGTAACAGTTCAGCCTTCCGGCTTCACTGTTACGAAATCCGCCCATTTTAAAGTTTGCCTGCGGCAAAGAGGCGGATTCCCGGCTACTCCAATTCATTGGCTGCTAACTGCGCAGCAAGTGCGCAGTTGCAGGCTGAACTGTTACTATTTTATCACAGAATTGAAAAAAATGCTTGCATTATTGGGAGAGATTAGGTAAAATAATGATATCGGGGTATGGCTCAGTTTGGTTAGAGCGCACGGCTGGGGGCCGTGAGGTCGCAGGTTCGAATCCTGTTACCCCGATTTTACCCGCATTTTATGCGGGTTTTTGATTTTTAAAGTGTTAAAAAAGCTGGTTGGCTTTGGTTGGGATTATCCGGCAGGTGTTAATTCTTTGAATTTAACATTTCTGTTCTGGATAATCTTTTTCTTTTGGTCGAGGTTTGAGGTGTCATAAGTATAATACTTTTCATTGACTTCTGTAGTATGACCCAGCATACTTGCAACAATCGCTTTTGGTGTACCGCTGGTCTGTAAGTCAGAAGAAGCCGTTTTGCGTAGCTTGGTGATACCACCACCGCTTAAACCACATTCTCTGCATAATCTAGTCATATAGCTGGTAATATTTCCTGCATGGACATATCCACTATTTCCATCCGTGAATATCCATTCACACAAAATTTTGTATTCTGTCTGTACTTGCTTGATTCTTTCAAACAACGTTGTGATTTGTGCGTCCATCGGATAAACTCGTGCTTTTTTCGTCTTAGTGCTACCAACAGAATATTCTTTATGTACTCGATTGAATTTGGCAGATTTGTTGATACTGATATAGTTATCGGCAATATCCGTCCATTTAAGTGTACATAGCTCACTCACCCTCATTCCCGTATATAGCCAATTCAACAGCGTATGCCGGCATATATGTAGGAGCAGAACTATAATGGCAATGCAAGCCATTTAGAAGCGTCAGAAGTTCATTGTCGGTATAGTATGAAGCATTTGTCCGCTCTATTTCTACAGAATGTTTTGTAAAGTCTTTTGGTTCGAGGAACTCTATAGGATTATCAAGGATAATCTTTTCAACTCTTGCATAACGAATTGTGTTTTTGATGTAACCAAAAAGTTTGCTACATGACTTCTTACATAATTTTAATTCTTTTACAGTCTGTAAAAGAAACAGCCGTATGGTGTTTTCGGTCATCTGATTTATTGGCATATTTCCAAAATCTGTATCCTCAAAAAAACGCTTGCAGTCAGTGTTATATTTGTAAATAGAATTGTCAGTCAATTCCAAATCTTTTAGACTCCGCCACATATAGTAGACTTCTAAGAAAGTAGGGCAAGCCTTTTTCTGTTTTTTTCGAGATTCCTCATTGGTATAATACTCTATGATTTTATTATTCAGTTTTTCCTCATTGACACTCTCAATCTGCTTTCCTTTTGGCGGTTCAACCCCCTCTTTCGGTAAATAGCTGTACCACTTACCATTTTTCCCTTGCCAGTAGTTATACATTTTTTTGTGTAAATCAAGAACTTGTTTTTTATTCATATCAACCTGTTCTTGTATATCCGTTAGCGAAAGTATACCAGCTTTTAATTCTTGATACAATGTCTTTATTGAATCGGCTCTCGACATAATGGCTTTCTCATATTGCAGGATTTCAAGGGCGTTCAGTTTAGCCAGTACAATCACGCCCCTTTTTAATTTTTAGATATGTAACACTGCTGTCTTTAAGGGGTGAGCCGTTTGTAATTATAGATTTTGCATCATACACCTGTCTGGTATATTCTTTCTGAAAGACAATATTCTCTTGTGATAAATCCTGTAGAATATCATCCGTAAGCATTAACTTTTGTTCAATCGGCATTTTAAGGTTTTGAGATTTGAAAAATGCCTTTTTCTTATGTTCCTTTAACTCTAGGTCTTTACCAAAATATTTGCTTAAATAACGTCCTCTGTTCTCCATGCTGTCTACATCAATGCGGTTTATTTTGATAAAACCATGAGTCCATAAATTCTGTAACTTCTCTTTTGCCACATATGGAAAATCAAAGAAAATAACATGGTAGTGGATTGCTCCACGCTTCTGTTTCTCCCACGTTGCAATATATTTCAATGTTTGGACTTTGGGTTGATACAGATAGTAATTTAGTCGTTGGATAAAATACTTAAATTCTTTGTTGGTTTCAGTGATGTCTTGAATATTCTCTTTAAATGTCAGCGTTAAAAATTTCGTTTTGTTATCAAAATTACAGTCAACAATCCGGGCAATCTCCCAACGGGTTTGTTCGTAGTGTTTTTGCTTGCGCTTTAAGCTGTCATACTGCTTATATGCCGACATTTCATCAAATGTTTTGCGTTTATGTGATTGTGCTTTCCTTGTCTTTGAATCTGAGTTTGAATGGCTGTAAATTGGAGTTTCATAGAAATACACTTCTTTCGTAGTAGGAG
>CAJTVY010000041.1 GCA_910579925.1 uncultured Dorea sp. | reverse complement strand
AATCTATATTTAGTTTTACTTGTTACCTTTTCCCTTGTCCTCTTAGGCGAGTGTTTTAACACTTTCTTAGGAGGCGGTCGCTCTATCCAACTGAGCTATAGCGACAGTTACAAAATCTATATTTAGTTTTACTTGTTACCTTTTTCCTTTTCCTCTTGGGCGAGTGTTTTAACACTTTCTTAGGAGGCGGTCGCTCTATCCAGCTGAGCTATAGCGACAATTTATAAATATATACATTTAACTTAATGCTTTTCTATTATACTTCAACACTAATTAAATGTCAAATCTTTTAAAAAAAATCTCTACAATATTCACAAATCAAAACTTATTTCCAAATATCTACATAAAGCAAAAACTGATGTTCTGTACAGTCATCAACAGAACATCAGTTTTCTTCATATACTATTTCTTTAAATATACATCTGCATAATTAACGCCCAGAGCCAGAGCTGTTGCATGATCATTCACATAGATATCAATGTGATTTTCTTTGATTGCTCCGCCGCAATCCTCTGCAGTAAATACATGACCTCCGATAATCACCTGAGTTCCATAAGGAATCACCTTTGGATCAACCGCTATAGTTCTACCTTCCACAACGGGAGCGCCAGTAGCAGTAATTCCAGTTTCAACATCACAGCAAAGCTCACATGCGCAATAATAAGTCAGTTTAAATGTGCCAAGATTCTTTCCATACATCTCTTCGGTGGCGTTTACTTCACCAATTCCACCGCCTGCATATTCATTGTCATTCAATACTCTGGTGGCCCAGACAGCATTATCTGTACTCACGTTAGCCTGAACAATTCCTGTATCTGAACTCATGGCTTCGATGGTCTTTCCATCTCCGGCATACATAACAACATGATAAACTTTTCCGTTCTTAGCATAGAAAATAAGATCACCTGGCAAAGCATCCTCTACTGGTATCTTTGTTCCATGCTGTGCCTGGTCTTGTGACACTCTCGGCAGATCATAACCATATTGCTTATAGATACTTTGCACAAATCCAGAACAGTCTGCCCCTTCAGTCAGGCTGGTTCCACCCCAGACATAAGGATTACCAACAAACTGAGCGGCAAATTCTACCATAGATCTGCGGATCTCACCGTTTGGTACTCCAGACTTTGTAGAAGTCAGCGTATAATAACATGCCTTATTTTCTTCTGGCTTAATATTTTCTTCCGCCAGTGAAAATGTATCCTCCTGCTCCTTCTTTATCTGTTCATCAACTTTTTCTCCATATCTGACAGAATCACTTTCAACAAACCCACGGACGTTTCCAGACTCCACGTATATCCAGTCCTTCTCCTCATCCTCAAGTATGTAACATAATCCTCCCTCCGGAATGACGCCGATTACCCGACTTGCTTCATCCTTTTCTTCCATCACTTCGACGGCTTCTTCCTTGGTAAGCGCATACTTTTTCTCAACAACTGTCTGCCCAACGGTTGCTCTCATATATGTATAAGCTTCATTATCCTTCCATGACAGAAGTTCGTGCGCCATCGGCGCTGTTCCTTCGATTCCGGTATATTCCTGTTCCAGTTTTTCAGCTTTTTCTTTGGCTTTCTTCTGATATATCTCCAACTGCTGATTTGCCTCTTCGCCTGTTACAATCTCTTCCGAACGGACAAATCCCCGGACTCTTCCAGATTCTACATACAGCCAGCCATTTTCTTCTTCCTTTAGAATATACAACAAGCCATTTTTTCTCAGTTTTCCAACTGCTCTGATCCTGTCGTCTTCCTCTTCTTCTGTTACCACTGATTCGCGAATGATCAGATTTTCTTTTGCAAATGCATACTTTCTTGCTACCGTCCAGAAACGATGATCTTCTACCAGCTTAGGAAGTTTTACAAGCTTCTGATCCATTACAAGAGAAGCATTTTTGATTCTTTCCGGTGAAATCTGTTCAGGTTTAAACTGATCGGCATCTACAATCAGACTACCCATATTTTCACCCAGTCCAGGATTCGGATCCAGAGTCCAGGAAGGCTTTGTTACATTAGATTGCCCTGGATTCTCCGGTAAAACCGGTGCCGTAGGGATCGTTGGCTTTTCTGGTTTTACAGGATCTTCAGACTGATCAGGATTCTCTACGTCTCCACTATTATCCCCGTCTTCGGACTGATCAGGATTCTCTACGTCTCCACTGTTGTCCCCATTCCCGGACTGATCGGGATTCTCTACGTCTCCACTATTGTCCCCGTCTTCGGACTGATCAGGATTCTCTACGTCTCCACTGTTATCCCCATTCCCAGACTGATCGGGATTTTCAGCTTCTCCTGGAATATCAGGATTCTCTGCACCGTCTGACTGATCCGGATTCTGTGTACCCTCAGATTCTTCAGATATGTCAGAATTTGCTGAATTATTCATATCTTCCGAACCATTTGAATGATCTGGTGTCAATGATCCGTCTGGCTGACAGGTTCCATCCGTTCCCCCGGATTCACCTGAACTACCTGAATTTCCAGTTTCTATCTTTCCACCCGGAGTCTTTTCCCCATCTGATGCTGCCCCTAAATTTTCCGTTGCTCCATTTGCTGCAACAGAGGAATCCTCAGATGCGGATATAACTGGAACCACTACCTGCTGTACATTATCTCCATCTGAATTGTCTGCTGAAGCGTGGTATACCTTCCCATCCATTGTCTTCGTATGTTTTATAGCAGGCACAGATATAGCCACATTCGCAGCCATAATTCCGGCAACTCCTGCGGCACACATTTTTTTTATAATTTTTCTTTGTCTATTCAAACGCAATCTCTTCTTTCTATTAATTTGCCGTCTCTATACCGTATAGAACGAATTCTCCCCGCCTATAGGGTATACATTACGATATGCCACTGGATCCCAGTGTGCTCTTAGTTATCGATTATGATAAGAAATCATAATCTTGTGTATTGACCGCATTATATTTAGCAAAACTCCACCGTATAAATTTTCATTGACAAGACGGCTGAACGAAGCGTAGTAGACGCTACGCTGATTGAGGCCAACGCACGTCCGATGGAAATCAGACGAAAAGGTTTGCTGAATATAATATGGTCAATACTAGCCTATATTGTAGAACATTTTATTAATAAAATCAATATGTCTTTTCTTTCCAATAAAACAGGGGATAAATCCCTATATTATATCATCGGCTTTATCCCCTGTTTTCTAAATCCTTTTTAGAAATTAATTCTTCCCTGCAGCCACATATTCCCTTTAAATCTTCTTCCCACTGCAGGATCTCCAATTACACTCTTAACCGGCACGCATATATCGAACATCAGTTCATTAACATCAAGACGCATCACATAAATCTCTTCTCTTGAATACTCATTAGTAATTCTCTGCAATTCAAGGATCTCTCCCATAATTGAATAGTGATCACACTCAATACCATATGGCATAATATAGGTATCGACAATACTAAATACATCTTCACTGATCAGACGCTGTGATACTTTTGAATATGTATCAATATCATCCATCGTCAGACTTTCGATAGCAGCCGGATCTCCTGTTCTCGCCGCACTGACGAGCATCATTCTATTATGGATTTCTTCTTTCTGCCTCTTTTCCTGTTCTTTATCTTTTAATACGGGAAGAAGAATCGTTCCCCCATTACACAATCCCGATAACGTAACAGACTTATATTTTACAGAACTTTTAGCTTTCTGCTGTTCTTTAAGCAATTCTACTGTATTCTGGAGATGGAAAATCAAGTTAATCCCAACCTTAACGTCTTCGCAAATTCCTGCATATGCTTCCCTGTCCATTCTTCTTTCTATATAGACATCTGCATGGCTGGTAATTCCAGTTCCCAGAAAAAATGGATAGTAATAATTTTTTTCAAACTCCTCATGAATATCTCTGTCACCAAGCATCGATATCCCGATTCCGGCTCCGTACTCTTTCTGATATTCACATATATCCATTTCTTCATCCTGAGCAATCAGATCATGCTGTGTAAATGAAGTTTTAACCTGGGTCAGAATTTCTTTGAGTTCTCGTTTGTTATTAATATTGCCAAATCCAATGGCGTTCATATATTGATGCATATTATTTTCCTTATAAATGCAATTTTTTCATTATTTGTGCTGCCTATTTCTTAGGTATAAGAGACTCTGCACCGCCCATATATGGTCTGAGAACCTCTGGAATCCTCACAGTACCATCCGCCTGCAGATTATTTTCCAAAAATGCAATTAACATTCTTGGAGGAGCTGCAACCGTATTGTTCAGCGTATGAGCAAAATATTTTCCTTCGGCTCCTTTTACACGAATGCCAAGTCTTCTTGCCTGGGCATCACCAAGATTAGAACAGCTTCCAACTTCGAAATATTTCTTCTGTCTAGGAGACCACGCTTCTACATCGCAGGATTTCACCTTCAGATCTGCAAGATCTCCAGAACAACATTCCAGAGTACGCACTGGAATATCCATGGAACGGAAAAGATCTACTGTATTCTGCCACAGATTGTCATACCATTTCATGCTCTCATCCGGTTTACATACTACAATCATTTCCTGCTTTTCAAACTGATGGATTCTGTAGACGCCTCTTTCCTCAATACCATGAGCCCCCTTTTCTTTACGGAAACATGGAGAATAACTGGTCAGAGTCTGCGGAAGTTCTTCTTCAGTCAACATCTTACCAATAAATTTCCCAATCATGGAATGTTCACTGGTTCCAATCAAATAAAGATCTTCTCCTTCAATCTTATACATCATGGCATCCATCTCTGCAAAACTCATAACTCCCGTTACCACATTGCTTCTGATCATAAAAGGAGGAATACAATATGTGAATCCTCTTCCGATCATGAAATCACGAGCGTAGGATAATACCGCCGAATGTAATCTTGCAATATCTCCCATCAGATAATAGAACCCATTTCCGGCAACTTCCCCGGCACTCTCAAGATCAATTCCATTAAAGCTGCTCATAATATCCGTATGGTATGGAATTTCAAACTCTGGGATTACAGGATCACCATATTTCTGTATCTCGACATTTTCACTGTCATCTTTTCCAATCGGTACAGAAGGATCAATGATGTTTGGAATCGTCATCATGATTTTCTTAATCTTTGCCTCTACCTCTTTCTCTTCTGCGGATAGATTCTCTACTCTCTCTGCATTCTGCTGAACCTTTTTCTTTAATTCTTCTGCCTCATCCTTCTTTCCCTGCGCCATGCATGCTCCTATTTGTTTGGAGATTGTATTACGTTCTGCGCGAAGTCCTTCTACTTCCTGCTTTATATCTCTATTCCGCTGATCTAATTCTAATACGTCGTCCACCAGAGGTAATTTCTCATCCTGGAACTTTTTCTTTATATTCTCTCTTACCACATCTGGATTCATTCTTACAAACTTAATATCTAACATTTTGATTTCCTCCTTATATTTCCGTAGTATCTTTATTTTTTGACGTCTTTAACATCCATTTCATAATTTTCGAAGATTGCTTTATCTAATGCTTCTGCTTCTTCCTCAGCCAGTTCGACATAGCTTTCTCCTTTTATGATTTCCTTTATATAAGTGTAGCAACCCTCTCTGCTATGCATGGCATTCATGATCCATCCATTATTATTTTTATCCAGAAGGGCAACTGCAAAACTTAGCTTTCCCCCCATCTCGTTAAAAGCATCATATTTTACAATACCCGTCTTCTGAAATCCTTTTTCATATTTTTTCATCAGATCTTTGATATCTGATCGATTCTGTTTTGTGATTTTAAGAATAGAATCAACTTCACCAAATTTTTCTTTCAGGCTCTCTTCAAGAGTTTTCCCATTTCTTCCTTTCATAAACGTATTGTAGCTACTTTGTAGTTTATTATATTTTACAGTAAGATTCACATATAAAACAAAAAGTACCACAATTAAAATTAAAAGGAATAAAAGTATGAATGCCGGATCTATTCCTAATGTAACCAGTATCTTACTCTCCATATATTATTCTTCCCTTCGTATACTCATTATCATATCGAACATTCGTTCCAATTCTTTATCTGAATAATATTCTATCTCTATTCTACCTTTTCCATTTCCTTTTGAAGAGATATTCACCTTTGTTCCCATCACTTCTTTCATCTTTTCTTCGATATCCTTATAAACAAAGGGATTATCGGCTTCTTTTTTCTTCTTTGGTTTCTTTGGATTCTTGATATCCTTAATTAATTTCTCAGTTTCCCTTACACTTAGTTTTTCATCAAATATCTTATTAGCAAGTATGTACTGCTGTTCCTTATTATCAACTGCAAGCAAGGCCCTTGCATGTCCCATTGATATCATATCGTCTATAATCATCTGCTGAACCTTTTCATTCAGCTTTAATAGTCTCATAGAATTTGTTACGGCAGTCCTACTCTTTGACACTCTTTCGGCAACCTCATCCTGCCTTAGGTTAAATTCCTCCAGAAGTCTCTTATATGCCATTGCCTCCTCTATTGGATTAAGATTTTCCCGCTGAATATTCTCAATCAGTCCGATCTCAACAATTTCCTGATCTGAATATTCCTTAATAATAACAGGTACTTCTTTGATTCCGGCAATTTTAGCTGCTCTCCATCTTCTCTCACCTGCTATAATTTCATAATAATCTTTTTTTCTTTTGACCAGCAGCGGCTGCAAGATTCCGTACTGCTTAATTGAATCAGCTAATTCTAACAAACCATCTTCTTCAAATTTCTTTCGCGGCTGTTCTCTGTTAGGCTCTACCATATTTATTTTCAGCGTCTGCTCTTTGGATGTTACTTCTGACTCTGATTCATTTTTTGATGGTACTTCCAATTCTGTAGTAGATCTTGACCCCCTATTATCAGGAATCAGACTGTCCAACCCTTTTCCCAATCCTTTTTTCTTTATCGCCATCTATATCCTCCCCTTATGATTCCCTGCTTATTACCTCTTCGGCAAGTCTCATATAACTCTCTGCACCTGACGATCTCGGATCATATTGATTAATCGGGGCCCCATAACTGGGCGCCTCTGCAAGCCTGATATTTCTCGGAATAATCGTTTTATATATATTCTGTTCCAAATTCTCTTTTACATTTTCCACTACCTGTAACGATAAATTGGTTCTGGCATCATACATGGTAAATACAACGCCTTCTATTTCCAGTATCGGATTCAATCTGTCTTTCACCAGTTCTACAGTATGTATTAATTGACTTAAACCTTCCAGGGCATAATATTCACACTGTATAGGAACAAGTACAGAATCCGCAGTTGTCATAGCATTTACCGTAAGAAGACTTAATGAAGGCGGACAATCAATAATTACATAATCATAGTTATCTCTTACCTTTTGAATTGCATTTTTTACTACAAATTCCTTATTTTCCACATCAATCATTTCAATTTCAACTGCTGATAGATCCACATTTGAAGGCAGTATATCCAGATTCTCAATCGTATCTTTATGTATAACTTTTTCCACATCAGATTCACCGATTATCATATCATAGATTGTTCCTTCTATTGTATTCTTATCCAAACCAAGACCACTTGACAAATTTCCTTGTGGATCCATATCAATAGCAAGAACTTTTCGACCCTTTTCAGCAAGAGATGCCGACAGATTTATCGCTGTCGTTGTTTTACCAACACCACCTTTTTGGTTGGCAATTGCTATAATTCTTCCCATCTATAATCACCTTTCTTTTTCATTGAAATTAGTATAACACTTTTCTTTCTACATATCTAGCAAATGTTTTATATATAAAATATATTTTATGTTTTTTATAAATGTTTCACGTGAAACATCGGATTTTTCGTTATTGTTTTTTATTTCCAAAGATTACATTCATTAAATAGCAAAACAGGCAGCGATCGAATCATATATTTAGTCAGCCCCTTTGCAAACAAAAGTGTGAAAAAGAGGGATGATCGAAACACAATACGATGGATCTATCCTATTTCCATATTAAAATTATTTATATAACAAAATGTTTCACGTGAAACCTTTTGTTATATAATGTTAAATACATATTTCAATTAATTCCACTCCTATTACATGATAAATATCTAATTTATTTCCTCTTCTGATAATATTTGCTTTTTTGATTAACAACATAATGTTTCACGTGAAACATCATACTACAAAATAATTTTATTCATATATAAAAGATACTATTAACAGACATAAAGAGTATTAAACAAATTTATCAAGTATAGCTTGTAAAAAAGTATTTGATGATTTTCGTACAACGGAGGTCAGTCACTCCACATATATCAATAAAAAGGCAAAACCACAACCTCGCCAGACATCTTTGCTGGCTATTTACCCTTTATGACATAATTCTACAATACTTGCTTATATCTATATTATAATATAAGAATCAAAGCATATTTTCTCAGTGTTTTTATAATTTGCAATCCTAAAATATTTCTTATAAAGGAGGTTATCTCGTATTACATCTTATTTTTAAATTTGTTATGGATCAAAATTTCGCACACTAATGTAATGATCGTATTATATCCAACGAACAGACAAGGAGGTCTGGATGAATATAATGTAGTCCATATATTAATGTATTGACCACGGTATTCCTAGTGTATCATTCACATTTCGCCAAAATAACTTGTCGAAATTTTTATCTGATGCGTTAGCTTCAATTGACGATCAAGTCATAAGGAATCCTCCCGCAAGCGGGTCCCTCCTTGTGACAACAGCCACCGCATCGCCTCATCCAGCCACTTTGCAGACTGAAAATTCATTCTACGTTATTTAGCTGAAAATTAATGATATACTAGCATAACTCCACAGTATAATTTTCATTAACAAAGCAACTGAACAAATCGCAGTAGATTTCACACCAATATAACCAACGTAGTCCGAGAAAAAATTATAGAGAGAATATTGAAAACGCAATGCATTCACTATATTTAGATATTCCAGATCCCTTAAAATAAATTTCACATAATCAATAATACAGTACAAGCATTACCATAAACCGAATATTTGATTACACTTAAAATCACATCATACTATATTTACAGTAGTCTAATGTGTTGTATGGTTCATCTTCAAACAAACCTCCCAATCCGACTTTCCATCGAACTGCGTTGACCTTAATCTGCGTAGTTCCCTCTATGCCTTATTCAGCCGTCTTATCAACCAAAAATTATATCTGGCAAAACTCCGCAGTATTTTCGTTCATCAAAAAGGCAGATTTTAGACGGCACAGCGGTAGCTACAATCATAAATCCAACGCAGCAAATGGGCGGATAGAAAGAAGGTTTGGATACAGATAACACAGAATGCATTTCCGGTCTGTAAGGCGACTGAACAAGGCAATTCGGTGACTATTGTCACAAGGAAGGACCCACTTACGGGAGAATTTTCTTATAACCTGATCGTTGAGTGAAGCCAGCGCTGCATCTGGAAATCCAGGCAAGTTATTTATCGAAATGTAAATGTATCATCACATCAGCAACCTTATTAATCACGATCATATGTAAAAAGCAATATATTTACACTCCATAGAATCAGATTAAGATAAATGTTTCACGTGAAACATTTACTTTAATCTGATTCTATCAGTATAATCTGGTCTTTGACACTATAATAAAAAGCACTACAACCCTTGATTTATAAACGTTGTCGCAGTTTCAATTTATGTTTTAATATTAAATTTCTTCACTTTTATAAACCCACATATTATACAGAGTTATGAGATAAAGAGTTCATTTTATCATGTATATAAGTCTACTACCTATACAATAGAAAATATTAAGAGTCCAAGTCCTTACTATATTATCAAAACTAAATATTTAGCAAAAAAACAATCTATTTTCACTCCACAAAATCAAATTTAAAGTTTCACGTGAAACATTTACTTCAATCTGATTCTATAGTATAATAAATCAAAAGATATTTTTATCTTATATGGAAGGAAGTGTATACATGAATTGGAAAAAGAAAACAATAAGTATTACCTCATTAGCAAGCTTTATTACACTCATAATTCATATAATCAATAAGTGCATTTACTTTTATGCTACTATGGACAATTTATTATCCAACACATCCGGTTCTTATTATAATTGGAAATTTGGTAAGATTTATTATAAAAAAGTAGGATCTGGTCATCCTCTTCTCTTACTTCATGATTTAGACACCTATAGTTCTGGTCATGAATGGAATAAAGTTTTAAAGGATCTTGCTAAAACAAATACTGTTTACCGTGTTGACCTTTTAGGCTGCGGAAGATCTGATAAACCTAATATTACATATACTAATTATCTTTATGTACAATTAATTAATGATTTTATCAAACAGATCATTGGAGAAGAAACAGATATTCTTGCAACTGGGGAATCAGGTGCGTTTGCTATTGCAGCCTGCCACAATAATCATTCAGCCATTCGTAAACTAATACTTGTTAATCCGCCTGACATACATAAACTTGCAAAAATTCCTGATAAACGTAGTAAATTTTTTATCAGTATATTGCAGCTTCCGGTCATCGGTACTTTTATATACAATATGCTTACCGGAAGAAAAAAAACAGACAGACTTTTTAGCGAACACTATTTTTACAACTCCAACTTCATTGATCATGATTTAATCAGCACTTATTATGAAACGGCCCACATGGAAACTGGTTCTAAATATCTGTTAGCCAGTATCTACGGACACTATACTACAATCAATCTAAAGCACTGTTTAAAAACAATGACGAACAGCATTTACTTTATTATAGGCGGTGAAACAGAAAATAATATTGAAAATGCAGACATATATCGTGATATTATGCCCTCAATAGAGATTGAAACCATAAGTGAAACAAGACAGCTTCCTCAATTAGAAAAGCCCTTTGAATTTATGGATAAAGTCAGAATTTTTTTAGAAGATGAATTTTAGAAAGGAGCCGGGAAATAAAATATTTCCCGACTCCTTTCTATCTGATCGGCTCCTTTGCAGGAATTCCAGATTTACGCGGATACTTCTTACTCGTACCTTTCACCTTTTTTACTTTTACAAACGATCTGTTAATATCTGTTCCCGGAAGCTGAAATTTTATAACCTCTTCTATTCGTCCTCCTAACATCTCCACAGCCTTCTCAGATTCTGATACTTCCTCGTCAACATTTCCCGATTTATAGGATATAAATACGCCACCTATTTTCACATACGGAAGACAATACTCCGCCAATGTCGAAAGATTAGCAACAGCTCTGGATACACACAATTCGAACTGCTCCCTATAATTTTCTTTTCTCGCAAAATCCTCTGCTCTTCCATGAATCGCATGAATATCCGTAAGATCTAACTCCTCAATTACATGATCCAAAAATCTGATTCTTTTATTCAAGGAATCTAATAATACCACCTCTTTATCCGGGAATGCAATTTTCAATGGAACTCCTGGAAAGCCAGCGCCTGTGCCTACATCAAGAATCTTATTCACACTACCCAGATCAAGAATTTTCACAATAGAAAGACTGTCTACAAAATGTTTTTCCACAATTTCATCAAACTCTGTAATACCTGTAAGATTCATCACCTTATTCCACTCGACAAGCATCTCGTAAAATTTATAAAACTGTTTTAACTGCCTCTCATCCAATTCAACATTAATTTCCTGCAATTTTTTTTTTATCATATTATCCATAAATACACCACACAATCTACCTAAAACGATTCGAAACCTTACTTCTCATTTGCCATATAAACCAGCAGAACCGATATATCTGCAGGCGATACTCCTGATATTCTCGAAGCCTGTCCTACTGAAACCGGCCGATATTCTTTCAATTTCTGAACTGCCTCTATCCTAAGACTTTTAATCAGATCATAATTAATATTCTCCGGTATCTTCTTATTTTCTAATTTTTTAAACTGCTCAACCTGTCTTTTCTGTCTGTTGATATATCCCTCATACTTAATAAATATATCTACCTGGTCTATCACATCTTTCCTTAACTCCTCTGGAATGACAGGCCGATTCAGGTCAATCTCACTAAGCAGCTCATAAGATAATTCAGGACGACGAATTAACTCGGCAAGAGATGAACCAGATACCAAAGGCGTGCTTCCATAACCTTTTAACAGACTCTGAACTTTCTCTGACGTCCCTACATTCGTATGTGTCACCCTGTCAATCTCAGATCGTATCCACTCTTCTTTCTCCAAAAGTTTCTGATATCTTTCTTCCGAAATAAGCCCGATATTATATCCTACCTTTGTCAGTCTTTGATCTGCATTATCCTGACGCAGCAACAACCTGTATTCTGCCCTGGAAGTCATCATCCGATATGGCTCATGACTCTCCTTCGTCACCAGATCGTCAATCAGAACTCCGATATAAGCCGTCGACCGGTCTAATATAACAGCCTCCTTCCCCTGCAGTTTCCTTGCCGCATTAATTCCTGCCATCAGTCCTTGAGCGGCCGCTTCCTCATATCCAGAACTTCCATTAAACTGTCCGCCGCTGAACAATCCTTCAATAGAACGAAATTCCAGAGACGGCTTCAGCTGTCTTGCATCAATACAGTCATATTCAATAGCATATGCATTTCTTACAATCTTCACATTCTCCAGACCTGGTACGGTCCGATACATTGCATATTGAACGTCTTCCGGAAGAGAACTAGACATTCCTCCTATATACATCTCATTGGTTTCCAGACCTTCCGGCTCTATAAACACCTGGTGTCTGTCCTTATCTGCAAATTTTACAACCTTATCTTCAATAGAAGGACAATATCTAGGCCCTGTTCCCTCTATCATTCCCGAAAACAAAGGAGAACGGTCCAGATTCCTGCGAATAATATCATGGGTCTTCTTATTAGTATAAGTCAGCCAGCAGGACGCTTGATCAATCTGAACTTCATCAGGATCTGTGGTAAAAGAAAAGGGCACTACCCTTTCATCTCCCAACTGCTCCTCCATCTTACTAAAATCTACACTGTTCCTATCAATTCTTGCCGGCGTCCCAGTTTTAAAGCGGCACATCTGAATTCCAAGTTCTTTCAGCGAATCTGTAAGGTAATTCGCCGCCTGCAATCCATTCGGCCCTGTATAACTGCTTACCTCGCCATAGATACAACGGGCGCGAAGATATGTACCTGTACATAAAACGACCGCTTTACAGGGATAAATTGTTCCCGAAAAAGTCTGTACTCCCGTCACTCTTCCTTCTTCTGTCAATATCCTGACAACTTCCATCTGCTTAAGATCCAGATTCTCCTGGTTCTCCAGAACCTGCCGCATAGTACGGCTATAGTTTGCTTTATCAGCCTGTGCACGAAGCGAATGAACTGCCGGCCCCTTCGATTTATTAAGCATTTTTGACTGAATGAAAGTCCGGTCAATGACCTTTCCCATCTCTCCTCCAAGAGCATCTACTTCTCTGACCAGATGCCCTTTCGAACTCCCCCCGATATTAGGATTACATGGCATAAGAGCAATACTATCCACGCTTACCGTAAATACAATGGTACGAAATCCGAGTCTTGCTGTCGCAAGCGCAGCCTCACATCCGGCATGTCCTGCACCGATCACAACCACATCATATCCATCCTCATTCATCCAGATAGAATTTTCTGAATATTTCATTTACCGATTCCCTCCCCTCTTCTGCTCCTTTTATGATTTATACAATTCAAATTCTATTTACCCATACAGAATTTACAAAATATCTCATTCACCAGATCCTCGCCGACCGATTCTCCGGTAATACTTCCAAGAGACTCATAGGCATCTAACAGATCAATAGAATAAAAATCTTCCGGCATACCAGAATCTATACTCTCCATCACCCTCTCCAAAGCCGAAAACGCATCTTGAAGAGCTGTCTTATGACGAATATTTGTGATACAAATCTCATCATTAAATGAAAGATTTCCTGCATAAAATAAATGGTTTAAAGTGCTTTTCAGAACATATATTCCCTTATTTTCCTTTACAGAGACACTAATCACCGGAATATGAAAGTCTTCTAAGTATTCTTCCTTATATTCTGAAAGATTACTTGCAAAATATTCATTTTTCACATCTTCCTCTTGTACTACCACATCAAGATCTGATTTATTTAACAATATCACACTCTTTTTCTTTTGTATAATCTGTAAAATCTTCCGATCATTATCATCCAGAGGCATTGACGCATCAATTACATAAAGAATCAGATCTGCCCGTTCTGCATAATCCCTTGCGCGTTCTACGCCAATTTTTTCCACCACATCTTCTGTATCCCGGATTCCTGCAGTATCAATCACATTAAGAGATATTCCTTTTAAATTAATATGCTCCTCCAGTATATCTCTGGTCGTTCCCGCAATCTCCGTAACGATTGCTCTCTCTTCTCCCAAAAGAGCATTTAAAAGCGAAGATTTTCCTGCGTTTGGCTTTCCCAGTATCACGGTTCGTATCCCTTCTCTTATCATCCTTCCATTATCATAGGTTTCTATCAGATCACGAATCTGCTTCATCAGTCCATCCACGCATTTCCGCAGTTTTTCGCCGTAACCGTCCACATTAATATGTTCAGGATCATCCAACGCTGACTCTATAAATGCTGTATGGTAAATGATTTCACTTCTCAGTTCAGATATTTTATTCTTTATATTTCCTTTTAAATGATTCAATGAACTTTCAAGTGCATATTGATTACGGGAAGATATCAGATCTCCCACCGCCTCTGCCTGTGACAGATCCAGTTTTCCATTTAGAAAGGCTCTTTTTGTAAATTCTCCTGGTTCAGCCGGCCTTGCCCCCCTCTCGATCAATAATTCCAGAATCCTTTTAACAACATATACTCCTCCATGACAGTCAATCTCTACCGTGTCCTCTCCGGTATAGCTGTGAGGTCCCTTCATTAACATGACCAGAACTTCATCAATCATACGTTCCTTGTCCACCACATACCCATAGTGAATCGTGTGCGTCTGCTGATCGGAAAGTTTCTTATCCCTCTTTCCCTTATATACCCTGTCTGCAATAGCAAACGCATCCGGACCGCTCATTCTCACGATTCCAATTCCAGCATCACTCATGGCCGTAGAAATTGCGGCGATCGTAGTATTATGCAAACCTTCCATCATTCCCTCCTGGTATAAAAAATAGGGGTTCTTTACACCCCTATCTTTTCTCGTTCTATCTATTACGAACCAAAGTAACAACTACTCTTCTATAAGGCTCTTCACCCTCGCTATGTGTGGAAACCGCCGGATCCGACTGTAATGCAGAATGAATGATTCTTCTCTCATAGGGATTCATCGGCTCTAACGGCACAGTCCTTCTGCTTCTCTTCACCTTACTGGCTATGTTCCTGGCAAGATTCTCAAGAGTCTCTTTCCTTCTTCTGCGGTAATCCTCGGTGTCAAGCTTCACACGCACATACCCTTCCTGCATCTTATTGGCAACTCTGTTTGTCAGATACTGAAGAGAATCCAGAGTCTGTCCCCTCTTTCCAATCAATATCCCCATATTGCTTCCTTCCATATCTATAGAAAGAGCTCCCTCTTCATCTATCACAGAAGTAATCTTTACATCCGCCATATCCATTGCTGTCAATACGTCGCGTACAAACTTCTCACATGCTTCTATTGTACAATCCTCTACTTTTGCAAGAGGCTCCTCTTTTCTCTCCGATATATCCGTTACAGGCTGCTCTTTTGCGGCTGATTTCTTCTTTGGCTCTTTTTTCACATAATCTTTCTTCCCGTGATCCTTCTTTGAATCTTCTTTCCTGCCGCACTCCTTCCTGGTTCCTTCTTTCTCTCTCTTGTATTCCTTTCTGGCTTCTTTCTTCACAGGCTCCTTTACCAGAGAAATATCTACCTTCGGCAATTCAATCTCAGGCTCTTCTTCCTTCACTTCCTCTTTCCTTCGCGCTTTAATTACCGCCTGCTTCATACCGATACCAAGGAATCCGGCACTTCCTTTTTCAATTATCTGATAATCTAACTGATCACTCGTCACTCCTAACTGAACTAATGCTTCCGTGATTGCATCATCCAGAGTCTTTGCTGTAACTGTAATAAATTCCACGAATAACGCCCCCTAATTATTTTCATTGAATTTTTTAACCATATTCGCCTTTGCCGCAAGGCTTCCTTCCCTGGCATTCTCAGCATGTGATTTTGCCTGCTCTATTTTCTTTTCTCTTTCCTTCTCACTCATTCCCGAAACATTCCTATTGGCGGAATCTTTAATACTTCTCGTATTCGTCTGCGCCATAGTGTTGATCTTCTCTGCCCTCTCGCTGCGTTTCTCACGCTTCTTTGCAGCTTTTTCCTTATTCTTCTCTACCAGTTCCTCCACAGAAATCTTAGCCAGATGTTTATTAATAATCACCTGCTGAATAATTCTGACCACGGCGCTCAATACCCAGTAAATTCCAATACCCGTCGGAAGTGAAAATACCATAAATACAGAGAATAAAGGCATTGTAACATTCATGGTGTTCATGGTACTGGCCATCGGATTATCCTTATCCATCTGCGTACCGGAAATCGCCTGTGATATCTTAACGCTTAAATATTGCGTAAGTCCTGACAGTACCGGAATCAGGATGGCTGTGATAATAATGACGGCAGGAGCCATGCCATAGGAACCGCTGTTCTTAATCATCGTGATCGGTGAAACCGTCATATCCGGGATTGTAAGAAACTGATTCACACTTGCCGGCGCATCCTTAATTGCCGGAACATACGTCTGCATATCGTAGATAACCGGATACAGAGCCAGAAGCAGCGGCATCTGAATCAGAAGCGGAAGACAGCCTCCCATCATAGAAGTTCCATACTTGTCGTATACCTGCTGAATCTCCTCCTGTTGTTTCATCATAGACGCCTGGTCTTTTTTATTCTTATATTTCTTCTGAATTGCCTGTACTTCTGGATTCGTCACAGCAGATAACTTCTGCATTCTCTGCTGGCTGACGGTCATAGGTAACATCAATGTATATACGAAAATCGTATAAAAAATAATGGATAATCCCACCAGACCATTATCACTTGGAAGCACATTATCCAATATTGTATAGATAAAGTTCATAACTTTACCCAGTAACCAGCAAATCTGACCTATAATCGGCCAGTTAGCTGCTGATAATAAACTAAATGTCATACTCATTCCTCCAATGTATTCTATTTTTTACCCTATTCCTCATAAGGACAGGTTATAGTCTTCCTAAAATAAACAAATATTTTCTCCATCATTCACATATAACTTAAAAAATCTCTCAAGGCACAGGGTCAAATCCTCCCCGGGCAAACGGATTACAGCGCAGGATCCTCCACACTGCTAACGCTGTTCCCTTAAACGCACCATACTTCTCAATCGCCTCAATCGCATACTGAGAACAGGTAGGATAATAGATACAGGAGGAATACCCCTTCAGAGCAGAAAGATGCTTCCGATAAAATCTAATACATCCTAACAGAATACGCTTCATCATACGTCCTCCTTATCCAGAATGGCATGAAGACGTCCCAGATGAAGCATGGCCCTGTTAATTTCATGATAATTCCTGTCTTTTGCTCCTGTCCTGGCTATCACAACAATATCCAGTCCGCACCTGTATCTTTCCTCGTGCAGTCTGTAGCTTTCTCTGATCAATCTGGTCAGTCTGTGCCTTACAATACTATTTCCTACTTTCTTACTTACAGATATACCCAACCGGTTCCTGTCATATCCATTCTCTAATATATACATCACCAGATACCTGTTCGCACAGGATGTTCCTCTTCCATAAACATTCCGGAAATCCCCATTCTTCTTCAATGACTCGGAATACTTCATTGACCGATTCTCCTGATTTCTTCAATAATTCTCTTGCTCATCTAAATTCGATAGCCAATTTTTATAGAAGAAAAGGCCACATATATGCGGCCTACGCTGATAATCTTTTTCTTCCCTTTGCTCTTCTGTTAGCAAGAACTCTTCTTCCGCCTTTTGTGCTCATCCTGGATCTGAATCCATGCACTTTAGCCCTCTGTCTTTTCTTTGGCTGGAATGTCATTTTCATAGATATCCACCTCCTTATATACTAAGGGAAATTCCCTACAAATTTTCCTAAGACATCAGCCTTGATTATATAGAAAAAATGCCTCTGAGTCAAGCTATTCCTGGATTTTTCTAAATTTATTTATCCACAAATTGTGGATAACATTCTTAATTTCTGTGGAAAAGCCGTGGAAATAAATATTTTAGCCCTCTGATTTCCTTGAAAATTACAAATTTATAATGTGAATTACGTTTTCCACATTGATTTACGATTGCTTAATTTTACTTTTTGATGTAAAATAATTAAGATAGCAAAACTGGGGATATTATGTACATTTTGGATAGGAATACCATTCGAAAAGGTATTTTAGAGAGAGTAGGGGTTTACTGTAATGGATATTGTAAATGAAAAATGGCCGGAAATTATCGAACATCTAAGGGTAGAACATGAATTATCCAACGTCTCGTTTAATACTTGGATACAACCTTTGAAGGTATATGAGATTATTGATAACACTGTGTTCATACTGGTAAATATGAATGCAAGCGTTGAATATATTGAAAAGAAATATCTTCTTCCTCTGAAGGTATGCATTTCTGAAATTACAGGAATTGATTATGAAGTTGTTTTTGTATCTGAGGATGATTCCAGAATCAGTGAGATTCAGAATATGTCTTTAGATGCAAGTCATAAAAAGAGAAGCCGGACAGCCAGTGAGAAGGCCGGACTGAATCCGAAGTACACTTTTGATACTTTCGTAGTCGGGGGAAACAATAATTTTGCCCATGCCGCCTCTCTTGCCGTAGCCGAATCCCCGGGGGAGGTATATAATCCTTTATTCCTGTATGGAGACGTAGGACTTGGGAAAACCCATCTGATGCATTCAATTGCACATTTTATATTGAATAAGAATTCAAAGAAAAAGGTACTCTACGTCACCAGTGAGACATTCACGAATGAACTGATCGAGGCTCTAAAAAGAGGAAAGACTGCGGATAACGAATCTGCTATGGCACAATTCCGCAACAAATACCGCAACAACGACGTCCTTCTGATTGATGATATCCAGTTCATTATTGGTAAAGAGAGTACGCAGGAGGAATTTTTTCATACCTTTAACCATCTGCATACCTCTGGCAAGCAGATCATCATTTCCAGTGATAAACCTCCAAAAGATATAGAGACTCTTGAGGCAAGACTTCGTACCCGGTTCGAATGGGGTCTGATCGCAGATATTTCTGCGCCGGACTATGAGACGCGTATGGCTATTCTTCGCAGAAAGATTGAACTGGATCATCTCGACAGATATCACATACCAGAGGACGTACTGACATACATTGCAGAGAACATCAAATCCAATATAAGGGAACTCGAAGGGTCTCTCAATAAACTGATTGCCCTCTACAAACTGAACAATCCCGAGAAGATTGATATTCCTCTGGCTGCGGAAGCCTTAAAAGATATTATATCTTCTTATAATAACAGAGTCGTAACACCAGAGTTGATCCTAGATATTGTCTCTGATCATTTCAATATTACAGTGGCTGACCTGAAAGGGAATAAGAGAAGCGCGAGTATATCGGTTCCAAGACAGATCTGTATGTATCTGATGCGCACTCTTACAGAGACGCCGCTTCAGGCCATTGGTATCATACTTGGCGGAAAAGACCATTCCACAGTCAAGTATGGAGTAGAAAAGATTGAGAAAGGTATTGTGAAAGACGAGACTCTTCATAATACCATCAGTATTATTATGAAAAAGATTAATCCCGCTTAATGTGAATAACATTGTGGACAACTTCGGGATAAGGTGGAAAAACAATTGGAAAACTGTTTTTTAAGAAACTAAAAAGTTATTTTAGAAAAGTTTTCACCACAACATCCACATCTTGTCTCACCGCAATCCACATGGTTATGATTTCTGGAAACACTGTTAAATCCTGGGATGGAAGAGGTTTTCCACTTTTCCACATCCCCTAATAAGAAGGAGACGGAAGTCTTTTATAAATAGATAAACCCGTCTGCGCCTGAAAGGAGTTTTACACATATGAAGATTATCTGCAGCAAGGCAAATCTTTCAAAAGGAGTCAGCACAGTATACAAGGCTGTGCCATCAAAGACTACGATGCCAATTCTTGAATGCATCTTAATTGACGCTACGAACGATATTATAAGATTAACAGCAAATGATATGGAACTGGGAATACAGACAGACATTGAAGGAGAGATTGTAGAAAGAGGTATGATCGCCATCGATGCAAAGATCTTTTCTGAGATTGTTCGTAAGCTACCGGACAATGAGATCAAGATTGAGACCAATGAGAATCTGCAGATGACGATTACCTGTGAAAAAGCGAAGTTTGATCTGTCTGGAAAGCCGGGAGAAGAATTTTCCTATCTTCCTATTGTGGAGAAAGATGAATCTATAGAAATTTCTCAGTTTACTTTGAAAGAAGTGATCAGACAGACTATATTTTCGATCGCCGATACAGAGAGCAACAAATTAATGACGGGAGAATTATTTGAGATTCGCAGTAATGTGCTGAGAGTCATATCTCTTGACGGTCATCGTATCTCAATACGCAGGATTGAACTGGGCGATGAAGTAAGTGATAAGAAATTAATCGTTCCTGGGAAGACTCTGATAGAGGTCAGCAAGATTTTGTCTGGAGAAGCTGAAAGTATGGTATCTATCTCGTATACCAGTAATCATATTGTATTTGAGTTTGATAATACAGTCGTTGTGTCAAGACTTATCGAAGGTGAATATTTTAAGATTGACCAGATGCTGTCAAACGATTATGAGACGAAAGTAAGAATTAACAAGAGAGAGTTATTAAACTGTATTGACAGGGCCACGCTTCTGGTAAAAGAAGGGGATAAGAAGCCTATTATCATCAATATTGGAGACGAGATGATGGAACTTCGAATCAAATCCCAGATTGGTTCGATGAACGAGGAGATTTTTATCAGCAAAGAAGGAAAGGACCTTTTGATTGGTTTTAATCCCAAATTTCTGATCGATGCCCTCCGAGTCATTGAAGATGAAGAGGTGACGCTGTATCTGATGAATGCAAAGGCGCCGTGTTTTATCAAGGATGATGAGGAAAATTATATCTATCTGATACTGCCGGTGAATTTTAATGCGGCTGTTTAGAGAGGGATGATTGGAAATGGATGTTATCAGATTGAGAGATGAGTATATAAAACTTGGGCAGGCTCTGAAGGCTGCCGGACTGGTCGATTCTGGGGCAGAGGCCAAGGAAGTCATTACAGAGGGAGCCGTCAGAGTGAACGGGGAGACGGATACCAGGAGAGGACGCAAATTATATGCCGGAGATATTATCACTTTTAACGGGGAAGAAGTGAAAATTGAAGATTAGGTCTTTAAAGTTAAAGAATTACAGGAATTATGATCTTTTAAAACTTGATTTTGATGATGCAGCCAATATATTCTATGGGGATAATGCACAGGGCAAAACGAATATTCTGGAGGCAGTCTATCTTTCCGGAACCACAAAGTCCCATAGGGGCGCCAAAGATCGGGAACTGATCCATTTTGGGAAGGATGAGTCTCATATTGAGGCAGTTGTGGAAAAAAACGGTATTGATTACCAGCTTGATATGCATTTGAAAAAGAATGGATCCAAAGGGATTGCCATTAACAAGATGCCGATTCGTAAGGCAAGCGAATTATTCGGCATCGTTAATCTCGTGTTTTTCTCTCCGGAAGACCTTAATATTATTAAGAACGGGCCTTCCGAGAGGAGGAGGTTTATTGATATGGAATTATCCCAGCTTGACAAGGTGTATCTGAGTAATCTGTCCAATTATAACAGGATTGTGAATCAGAGGAATCATCTTCTGAAGGATATGCGCACTGAAAACGACAGTCGACTGTGGGATACGCTGGAGATCTGGGATATGCAGCTGATTCAGTATGGGAATAAGCTTCTTGAAAGAAGAACGGAATTCATACGGCAGATAAATGATATTATCTATTCGATACATAGAAAGCTGACTGGCGGACGGGAAGAGATTCAAGTAATCTATGAGCCCAGCAACGGGAGTCTTACGTTAGAACAAGCATTATCAAAAAACAGAGAAAGAGATATACGCATTAAGAGTACGTCGGTAGGTCCCCACAGAGACGATGTCTGTTTTATGGCGGGGGATCTGGACATCAGGCGTTTCGGATCACAGGGCCAGCAGAGGACTGCCGCGCTTTCGCTTAAGCTGTCTGAGATTGAACTGGTAAAACAGGCTGCAAGGGATACTCCTGTTTTATTACTTGACGATGTTTTGTCTGAACTTGATAAACATAGGCAAAACTATTTGTTAGACAGTATTAATGATATACAGACACTGATTACCTGTACAGGGGTAGAGGATTTTGTGAATCATCGTTTCTCTATAAACAAAGTGTTCCATGTCCATGACGGACAGGTGACGAATGAAAACTAGGAGGAGAAGAATGAGTACAGAAAAGGTACAGCATGAGTATGGTGCAGATGAGATTCAGATATTGGAAGGGCTTGAGGCGGTAAGAAAGCGTCCTGGCATGTATATCGGAAGCACTTCATCGCGCGGGCTTCACCACCTTGTATATGAGATTGTGGATAATTCCGTGGATGAAGCGTTAGCGGGTTTCTGTGATACGATACTTGTGACTATTAACCAGGGCAATTCAGTGACAGTTCAGGATAACGGAAGAGGAATTCCTGTAGGGATTAACCAAAAGGCAGGGCTGCCGGCGGTAGAGGTGGTCTTTACCGTACTTCATGCCGGTGGAAAGTTTGGCGGCGGCGGATACAAGGTGTCCGGCGGTCTTCATGGTGTCGGAGCTTCCGTTGTCAATGCATTGTCTAACTGGCTGGAAGTTGAGATCTGTCATGAAGGAAAAGTATATAAGCAGCGTTACGAGCGTGGAAAGGTTGTGGAAAAACTTAGGGTTATTGGGGAATGCGAGCCGGAAAAGAGAGGTACAAAGGTTATATTTATGCCGGATGACACGATTTTTGAAGATACGGTATTTGATTATGACGTGCTGAAACAGCGTTTCCGTGAGATGGCGTTTCTGACCCGGGGACTTAAGATTGTCCTCAGAGACGACAGACCAGAGGAAGGCACGGTTGAAAAGACATTCCACTACGAGGGAGGCATCAAGGAATTCGTTGCTTATCTGAACCGGAGCAAGACGGCTCTTTACGAGGATATCATCTATTGTGAGGGGACCGTCAATCATGTGGCAGTCGAGGTAGCCATGCAGCATAATGATTCCTATAGTGACAATACTTACGGGTTCGTGAACAATATTACCACGCCTGAGGGCGGAACTCATGTTGTGGGATTCCGTAATGCTTTGACGAAGACTTTTAACGATTATGCGAGAAAGAATAAGTTACTGAAGGACAGTGAACAGAATCTGTCAGGAGAGGACATTCGGGAAGGACTGACTGCGATTATCAGCGTTAAGATTGAGGATCCTCAGTTCGAGGGACAGACCAAGCAGAAGCTTGGAAACAGTGAAGCCAGGGGTGCGGTTGACAGTGTGGTAAGTAAGCAGCTTGAGATTTATCTGGAGCAGAATCCCACGGTGGCAAAGCTGACGGTAGAGAAGTCGGTAATGGCGCAGAGGGCAAGAGAGGCCGCGCGTAAGGCGCGGGAACTGACCAGAAGGAAGTCGGCTCTGGACGGAATGTCTCTTCCGGGGAAATTAGCGGACTGCTCAGATAAGGATCCCACAAAATGTGAGATCTATATCGTGGAGGGAGATTCTGCCGGCGGTTCTGCAAAGACGGCAAGAGACCGGGCTACCCAGGCAATTCTGCCTCTTCGGGGAAAGATACTGAACGTGGAGAAGGCAAGGCTTGACCGGATTTATGGAAATGCAGAGATCAAGGCTATGATTACGGCATTTGGTACGGGTATCCACGAAGATTTCGATATTTCAAAACTGCGCTATCATAAGATTATTATTATGACAGATGCCGATGTTGACGGAGCTCATATCAGTACCTTATTATTGACGTTTCTTTATCGTTTTATGCCTGATCTGATTAAGGAAGGATATGTATATCTGGCGCAGCCGCCTCTTTATAAGCTTGAAAAGAATAAGAAAGTGTGGTATGCGTACAGTGACGAAGAACTGGAAGGGATACTGAAAGATGTTGGGCGTGACGGTAACAATAAGATTCAGAGATATAAAGGTCTTGGGGAGATGGATGCGGAACAGCTCTGGGAGACGACTATGGACCCGGAGCATAGAATTCTTCTGAAGGTAACGATGGATGAAGAGACGACGTCAGAACTTGACCTTACATTTACGACTCTGATGGGGGACAAGGTGGAACCGAGACGTGAATTTATCGAAGAGAATGCGAAGTATGTAAAGAATCTGGACGTATAGATAAGGAGCAGTGACTATGGAAGATAATATTTTTGATAAAGTTCATGAAGTGGATCTGAAAAAGACGATGGAAAACTCCTATATCGACTATGCCATGAGCGTCATTGCTTCGCGTGCGCTGCCTGACGTAAGGGATGGACTGAAACCCGTGCAGAGAAGGATTCTTTACTCTATGATCGAGTTGAACAACGGCCCTGACAAGCCTCATAGGAAATGTGCACGTATCGTCGGCGATACCATGGGTAAATATCATCCCCACGGGGATAGTTCAATCTATGGAGCGCTGGTGAATATGGCCCAGGAGTGGTCTACCAGATATCCGTTGGTTGACGGACACGGGAACTTTGGTTCTGTAGACGGCGACGGAGCAGCCGCTATGCGTTATACAGAGGCCAGGCTTAGTAAGATTTCTATGGAACTGACGGCTGATATTAACAAGAACACGGTTGATTTTGTTCCTAACTTTGACGAGACAGAAAAAGAGCCGACAGTGCTGCCGGCAAGATTTCCGAATCTGCTGGTGAATGGAACATCGGGAATTGCGGTGGGTATGGCTACCAACATTCCGCCTCATAATCTGCGAGAGGTCATCAATGCCGTGGTAAAGATTATTGATAATCAGATTGAGGATAAGGATGAGACTACCATTGAAGAAATTCTTCAGATTATTAAAGGTCCTGATTTTCCGACGGGAGGTATCATATTAGGAACCAGGGGGATCGAGGAAGCTTACCGTACGGGAAGAGGAAAGATTCGTGTACGCGCAGTTAGCGATATTGAATCAATGCCTAATGGGAAGAGCCGGATTGTGGTGACAGAGCTTCCTTATATGGTGAATAAGGCAAGGCTGATCGAGAAGATCGCAGAGCTTGTAAAGGATAAGAAGATTGATGGAATTACAGAACTGAGCGACCAGTCCAGCCGTGAAGGAATGCGGGTGGTCATCGAACTTCGAAGAGATGTGAATGCCAATGTCATTCTGAATCAGTTGTACAAGCATACCCAGCTTCAAGATACCTTTGGCGTAATTATGCTGGCTCTGATTCATAATCAGCCAAAAGTTATGAATCTTCTGGAAATGCTGAATCATTACCTGCGGCACCAGGAAGAAGTTGTGACCCGGCGTACGCAATATGAGTTAAATAAAGCAGAAGAGAGAGCGCATATCTTAGAAGGTCTGCTGATTGCTCTTGACAATATAGATGAAGTGATCCGTATCATCAGAGGGTCGCAGACAGTACAGGCCGCTAAGACGGAACTGATGGAACGGTTCGGGCTGACGGATGTACAGGCTCAGGCTATTGTGGACATGCGTCTGCGCGCACTGACAGGTCTGGAGAGAGAGAAGCTTGAGAAAGAATACAATGAACTGATGGAACAGATCGGCCGGTTGAAGGCAATTCTGGCGGACAGGAAGTTACTGCTTGGCGTGATAAGAGAAGAGATTATTATAATACGGGATAAATATGGTGATGACAGACGTACCGCTATTGGATTCGATGAATTTGATATCTCTATGGAAGATCTGATTCCGAAGGAGGACGTAGTCATTACGCTGACAAAGTTAGGGTATATCAAACGTATGTCAAACGATACCTTTAAGTCTCAGAACCGGGGTGGTAAGGGAATCAAGGGTATGCAGACGATAGAAGAGGATTATGTAGAAGAATTATTTATGACCCACACCCATCATTATATTATGTTCTTTACCAATACAGGAAGAGTGTATCGGATGAAAGGATATGAGATTCCCGAGGCAAGCCGTACTTCCAGGGGAACGGCGATTGTGAATCTTCTTCAGCTTATGCCAGGGGAGAAGATCAGCGCCGTGATTCCGATTGACGAATACAGAGATGGGGAATATCTCTTCATGGCAACAAAGAAAGGTCTTGTGAAGAAGACTCCGATTAAGGAGTATGCATTTGTGCGCAAGACAGGACTTGCAGCGATTACGCTTCGGGAAGAGGATGAACTGATTGAGGTGAAATATACCAACAATGACCAGGAAGTTTTTCTTGTGACCAGATTTGGTCAGTGCATTCGGTTTGATGAGAAGGATGTCCGGGCTACCGGAAGGAATTCCATGGGTGTGCGGGGAATGAATCTGTCTGACCGGGACGAAGTGATCGGCATGCAGTTAAGTTCCCAGGGCAGCGAGCTTCTGATCGTGTCCGAGAAGGGAATGGGAAAACGTACTCCGATTGATGAGTTTACCTGTCAGAACAGGGGAGGTAAAGGAATCAAATGCTATAAGATTATGGAGAAGACAGGAAATGTAGTAGGGATTAAAGCTGTTAATGATGATGATGAGATTATGATCATTAATACAGAGGGAATCGTGATTCGTATGAAATGTTCCGGTATCTCCATACTTGGACGCGTTACTTCCGGCGTAAAGCTGATCAACCTGCAGGAAGGGGATATTGTGGCAAGTATCGCTAAGGTCAGAAAGGGCGATGAAGAAAGTGATGAGGATATTGTGGACAATATAGACGAGAACGAGGATTAAAGCTTTAAAAACTGCCGGAAATAGAAATTAATATTTCCGGCAGTTTTTTACTATAGAAGAGAAAATTATTGAAGCTCTCTTAATACAATTTCTGCAGTTTTTTCTACGACAGCCTCGACAAACCGGGTACACTGTGCTTTTCTTTCCGGTGAATCTTTTTCCATCCCCCTTGTAAGTATACGGCAGCATGTCCCGCCGCAAGTCTCTTTAAAATAGTCGTGTAATTCGTTGGTAAGTTCAAAACATCTTCCAATCTTCGGGTCGCCGGGGGTGGTACGTCCGAAGAAATACCCGATACACATTGTCCCGCCTGCCAATGCTCCGCAGATACATCCGCCGCCGCCCAGTCCCCATGGGAAACCAGAACTCATGGCGATGGCATCATCAGACATGTCCAGTTCAAAATGCTTACGGATGGCATAGATCACAGATTCGGAACATGCGAATCCCTGATGAAAGATATCGACAGCATCCTGCTTAAGCTGCTCCATATTAATATTTGTAGTCATGATATATTCTCCTGTCTTAAAAAAATGACGTTTATAAGGATAGTTATATTATATCAATATGCTTGAAGAGTGTAAAGAATAAGTAAAGAATAAGTCTGTAATTATACGCAATAAAGAATATCGAATATCAATAAATTAATATTGATATTCGATAAGAAATGTGATATAGTAATGAAAAGATTAAGAAAAGAGGATGTGAATAATCTATGAATGAACGGTTGATCCGGTTCACGAAGCATATGGTGGACTTTATGTTTTACAGTGGATGGATTGTGTTATTTACACTTCCGTTAAGTTTAAAGTTTCTTGGGAAATATTATTCTTGCATAATTAACGAGTATTTTCTTTTTATGCTTGCAATCTTCGGAGCTTCTGGAATCTTTGGGATTCTGATTATCAGACAGCTTCGCAGGATGATGAAGACGGTTATACAGGAATCTTGTTTTGTCTATGATAATGTGAGAAGCCTAAGTACCATGGCAGTTTTGAGTCTGTGTATTGTTGTAATGTTTATTATTAAAATCTGCATCCTGCCGACACCTGCAACAGCAGTGATTGTTCTTGTATTCTTTATTGCCTCTTTATTCTGTGAGGTACTGGCCCATGTATTTGAAAAGGCTGTGAAGTATAAAGAAGAGAACGATCTGACGATATAGGGGGGTGAGGCTTTGGGAATTAAGATTACTATTGATGTTATGATGGCCCGGAGGAAGATCGGACTTACGGAACTGGCAGAAAGGATCAATCTGACCCCGGCTAATCTTTCTATCTTGAAGAATAATAAGGCAAAGGCCGTGAGATTTTCTACACTAGAAGCGATTTGCCGGGAACTAGATTGTCAGCCAGGAGATATAATCGAATATCAGTCTGAAGAGTAGGAATCAATAGAATAATGGAGGTGCAATTTCATGAAAGAGAATATGTTAATGATGAAGATCCGTGACAACTATAAATATTTTGGTGGATTAAGTCTGGTTTACGGATTGATATTTACCTTTTGCCTTTATAAAAATGTGTCGGGAATTACTTTTCCAATATGTGTGGGAGTAACTGTTGTTTTTGCCGTTTTATTCATGAAGAAGATTAATTACCGTATCATGAAGAATTCACTTCCTTATCTGATCGGGATGGGCCTTCTTGGTATTTCGTCAGCCTATACAACGTCTACTTTTATGCATATTTTTAATATTATTGGTGTTCTGTTGTTGTTTATGGTGTTTATGATTCATCAGTTTTATGATGATAATGTATGGAATTTTCCTGCGTATGTACAGCGTATATTTATTCTTATGGGAACAACAGTTCAGTCTGCTCCCTATCCTTACTGGCATGGGGGATGGTTTTTCAGTAAGAATAAAAATGTTGGAAGAAATAACACTTTCATCGCCGTAGTGACAGGATTTATCGTAGCGTTGGGAATTCTATGTGTAACGCTTCCTCTTTTGCTGAGTTCTGATATTATGTTTTCAAAATTATTTGGGGAGATACTGAGTTATATTAATTTCTCTACTATATTCTGGATATGCTTTACATTTATTTTGGGATTTACCCTGCCATACGCCTTTTTCATCGCCCTTTGCCGGTATAATTTCCCGGAAGGAAAAGAACGTAGGATGAAGTTTTTTGATCCTGTGACAGGAATTACATTTACAAGTATCGTCAGTCTGATCTATCTGGTCTATTGTGCCATACAGATTATGTATCTTTTCCTGGGAATGAAAGCCGGGCTGCCGGAATATGTAACGTATGCAGAATATGCAAGAGGAGGATTCTGGGAATTATTATTTGTCAGTATTATTAATTTTATTATCATACTGTTATGTATGTATCTGTTCCGGGAAAATGCAGTTCTAAAAGTAATCCTTACAGTCATGTGCGCCTGTACGTTTGTAATGATTGGATCCTCGGCATATAGGATGAAGATGTACGTTGGCGAATATAATCTTACTTTTCTGAGGATTCTTGTACTGTGGTTTTTAATTGTACTGGCGCTGATTATGACTGGTATGGTCATAAATATATATAAGAAGAAGTTTCCGCTGTTCCGTTATATTGTTGTAGTGATATCTGTGATGTATATTGGATTTTCATTTTCAAGACCGGATGTGATCATTGCAAAATACGATATTGAGCAGTGGAAGAATACAGAGCGGGAAGACTTCTTCTATCTGATGTATGGGACAATGTCTATTGATGCCGCGGCAGAGATTGCAAAGGTTGATCTTGACGACAGGGAGTGGAAAGCAGCACAGAATGAATATTTGAAGCAGAGCATGTACAATTATTTTCTTTATATTTCACAAGAAAATGAAGATATTTACTTTAGGAAAGCTAATTATTCAAGAATTAAGGCAAAGATGGCGGCTGATAAATTTCTTGAAGAACATAAAGATTATAACCGTGATAATAACCGTATGTAATAATGTTAGGGGGCAAAAGATCTTTTGCCCCCTAACATCAATAATGAAAAAATAAATATGTATGGTTTCTATGTGAAAATAAAGTTGGTAAAATTCAGTATATATGGTAAAATGGGAAAGAAATATTAAGTATTGACAAGGAGTATGGAGGACATATGAAAAGAATACTGTATATGGTGCTGCGTAATTTCTTTCTCGTTCCGTTCATGTGGATCAAGTTGTGTTATCATGCGGCTCATGTGGATAAATATACGGAAGAGCAGCATTATAAGATGTTGAAATTCATTGTACGCCGGGCGAACAAGGGCGGTAATGTAAAGATTGATATATATGGTCAGGAGAATATTCCATTAGAGAGTGGGTTCATGTTTTTTCCGAATCATCAAGGGCTATATGATGTTCTTGCAATTGTGGAAGCATGTCCGAAGCCTTTTTCCGTCGTCGCAAAACAAGAAGTGGCTCATATACAATTTCTAAAGCAGGTATTTGCCTGTATGAAAGCTTATATGCTGGATCGGGATGATGTAAGACAGGCGATGAAAGTAATCTCGAATGTCTCGAAAGAAGTGACGGAAGGAAGAAATTATATAATATTTGCCGAGGGAACCCGCTCCAAGAATGGGAACGAGGTACAGGAATTCAAGGGAGGAAGTTTCAAAGCAGCAACCAGAGCCAGATGTCCGATTGTTCCAGTGGCGCTGATTGACGCATTCAAACCTTTTGATACGAATAGCATCAGTCCGGTAACAGTGCAGGTCCATTTTCTGAAACCCTTATATTATAATGAATATAAGGATATGAAGACTACGGAGATTGCGGCTCTGGTGAAAGGGCGGGTGCAGAAGACGATTCAGAAGTTTAGCTGATATAAAAAGAGATGCAGGAAATATAATGTTTCCCACATCTCTTTCTTAATTATAGAAATTATCCTGCAAGCTTAAACTGCGAAACCAGCTTTTTAAGTAAGTCAGCCTGGCTTGACAATTCTTGGCTCGATGCTGCCGATTGTTCTGCGGTAGCAGAATTCGTATGTACGACACTTGAAATCTGATCAATACCAATTGTTACCTGTGCAATAGATGAGGATTGTACCTCTGTTGCATCAGAGATTAATGTCATCTCTTTCAGTACTTTCTGTGCGCTCAGAGTAACATCATGAAGAGCTTTGTTCGTATCATTAGAAAGCTGCGTGCCTACTGCTACGGCATGAACGGTGTCATCAATCAGTGTAGCCGTACTTTTGGAAGCTTCCTGGGAACGGGTCGCCAGGCTTCGAACTTCGTCTGCCACTACAGCAAATCCTTTTCCTGCTTCCCCTGCCCGTGCGGCTTCCACTGCGGCGTTTAACGCCAGAATATTCGTCTGGAATGCGATATCTTCAATAGCTTTGATAACTTTGTGGATTTCCTGGGATTTTTCCTCAATTGCCTGCATTGCATCCAGCATATGATTCATATGAGAAGAGCATACTTCAATCTGATCGTGCGTATACTGATTCTCTTCCTTTGCAATCTTTGTATGTTCAACCGTATTTGCTATCTGGCTGGATATGTCGCTAAAAGATGCGGCCAGTTCTTCTACGGAAGCTGCCTGCTCCGTTGCACCCTGGGCAAGAGCCTGCGCACTGTTAGAAACCTGAAGTCCTCCGGAATCTACTTGTCCGGCTGCCTGGTTGATTTCTAATAGAGTCTGGTTCATATTGTTGCGTAGACGGGAGATTGAATCATGAATAGCAATATATTCGCCTTGATAGGAATCACTCGCTGTACTATGAATATTGAAATTACCGTTTGCCATTTCGGTCAGGCAGATTGTGATATCTTTAATTATGACACGGATATTTTCTGTCATTTTACGGATACTGTCCGCCAGCTGCCCTAATTCATCATGGCCGGTATAAGATACGGATACATGTAAATTACCATTTGCCATCTCATCTGCAGCGCTTTCGATTTCTTTGATTGGCCTGACAAAACTATTCGTGAGTCTTATTGCAATTAGTACCGACAATGCGATGGCTGTAATAACAATGACGATGATCAGAGTAAGAGATATATTTGTCTGTCTGCTAAGTTGCGCTGACTGAGAATTACCCGCTGTAGATTTGTCTGAAAGCAATGAGCTGATCTGCTGGCTTAGTTCTTTTGCCAGAGGCGCCGCATTTGCGCTGAAATATTCGGTTGCTTCTTTGGATGAACGGTCGCTTATTCGGATTGTCTCATCCCGGGCACTAGAATAATTATCCATAAGATTCTGTAGATTTGCGCAGAATTCTTTATCTGCCTGCAGAGTACAGGAATTTGTTAATTCTTCCAGATCTGATGCTATACTGGTAATGGAAGTGTTTAATTCATCCTTCAATTCTGCGCGTCTGGCAGGATCTGTTTCTTGTATCAGATAAAGAACTGTTGTTCTGTGCGCCTGGAAGTCCATACCGAGTTTTCCTATATCACCTTGAAGAAAACCATAATCCGACAAGGCGGTTCCATAAGAACTGTCTACATGTTTTAGAAGAAACATACTGACAATTCCCGCCAGGCTGGAAATCAACACCGCAGACAAGAATGCCAATAATAATTTGTTACCGATTTTCATTTTCTTCAATTTAATTCCCCCATCCTACTACGCAATATTTATAAAGATTTATCATTAATATACTAAGAATATCACAAAAGACCTTTGATATCTAGTAATTATAGTAAAAAAATTATAAAAGCTGTAAAAGAGATTGACATTGTAAGTTAAGTTTAGTATAATCAACTTTGCTTGGAGAAATACTCAAGAGGCTGAAGAGGCGCCCCTGCTAAGGGTGTAGGTCGGGTAACCGGCGCGAGGGTTCAAATCCCTCTTTCTCCGTTACTTACAGAGGCTGTCAGATATATCTGGCGGCCTCTTTTCATCTTATAGGAAAGACCTTGTCACGCTAATGCGTGAAAGTATCTTTCCTATAAGATAAAAATAATATGCGCACTCGCACAAGAGGTAAAATATTGCTTCGCAATTGTGCTCGGCGCACAAAGTGTCCAGGCCCCTCATGAGTGAGGGGTTAGGGGAGCTGAAGTGGGCCTGCCCACTTTGTTCTAATTTAAAACTGCATGAAATAAAATTGATAAATCATTGATCATAAAAATGACGAAAAAAAGTGAAAAAAGGGTTGACATTGAAAATAAAAGGTGATAATATTAACAACTGTCGCAGGTATGTGATGGAAAAAAATTCAAAACTATAAAATGAAGTTTTGAAAAAAATGAAAAATAAAAACGAAAAAAGTTGTTGACAAACGGCGAAAGATGTGATAATCTAATATAGCTGTCGCAAGAGAGCAACAACAAAGCACCTTGATAATTAAACAATAGACAACAACCTTGAAAATTTCTTGAGAGAAATTTCAGAACGTGGTTTTAAATGAAGAGAAGTCCGGTTTCGCCGGATGGATCTGAAAGTTTAAGACCAACCTTATAAACAGTAATAACGGGAAAGAAAAAGCGAGCATTTTTCTTGACTGAGATTAAACGAAAAGGATGCTTCGCAATTCTAAGCTCGTGGGAAACCTCGCTAAGAATTGCGAAGCGTAATACGACTAAGGTTCGTGAAAGATCGAACCCAAGTCTTTATTACGAGAGTTTGATCCTGGCTCAGGATGAACGCTGGCG
>CAJTVY010000040.1 GCA_910579925.1 uncultured Dorea sp. | reverse complement strand
AGTATATCACAACATGCACTTCTTTTCATTACGGTGTGTTTTGTATCGCTTACGTAAGGAGTAGAGGGGTAAAATTGCCCCGGCTCTGACAGGGCAGGAGGGAGGTAGGCACATGAAACCCCATTCACAACAGGAGCAGAAGCAGCGTACCTTTGAACACTTCTGCAAGCAGATATTGAAGAACGAAAGAAACGACTACCACAGGAAAATAAAACAGCAACGGGAACATGAGGTTTTGTTTTCCGAGCTGTCCCCTAAGACACTGGAACAGTTTGCCGTATGGGATAAATATTTTGAAGATACATACCTTTTTGAGATTATGGGCTTTGAGGTTGCCGTTGCGGACGAACTCTTAGCCGAAGCACTGAAAACCTTGCCGCAGGACAGGCTTCAAATTATCCTGCTTTCCTATTTTTTAGGAATGAGCGACCCGGAGATTGCAGGACGCTTGAACCTTATACGCCGGACGGTATCGCACCGCCGGAAAAACTCTTTGCAGGCACTAAAAAAATTCATGGAGGGCTATGCTGATGAATAAGAGAACGGACAAAAAAACGGGCGCACGGGACAGGACAGGCGTACTCCCTTACCCCGTCATTGTATCGGCTGTTTCCGGCAACGTGGACGCTATCAACAAGGTATTGGAACACTTTGAGGGCTTCATTGCCGCACTGTCAACAAGAACCATGTATGACGAGCAGGGCAGCCCCCATTTATACGTTGATGAAGAACTGCGCCGCCGACTGGAAACCAAGCTGATCGCAAAAATTCCGACCTTTAAGGTGGCGTAAAAACGCAGAGGGGAAAATAAATCTCCCTTTCCTTTTCCTCTTTTGCAGGCAGAAAAGCACGGGCGGGCTGACCGCCCGCCGCTTCTTGCCATTCCGCAAAAGTACATCTTCATGGTGTGCCTTTGCGGGCTGACAAGCCCCGGTACTTTGACAAAGAAAGCGCACGGCGCAGCATAGGGCAAACGGACACGTTCAATGTGCGGCGAGCCTGCGGGCTGATACGCCAAGACCCCCGGCAAGGGGCGAGCGATACTATCAGTGAACCGCAGGCGGCAAAGTGGAAACTGCCGCCGCCATGACCCGCACATTGGCATAATGATACACCCGTATGACACGGCTACTCATAAGAATGAGAGGGGTGCAAGTCCCGTGGAGCTGCCAAGCCGTCCGTTTCGCCCATTCAATAAAACCAACAACAGCAATCCAAAGATATTCTGAAAGGAGGGCTGCCAATGATAAACAGTAAACAACTGGACTTTATGAGCAGGCAGGGGGCAGATGAAGCCGACCCTGCACAACTGACGGACATAAACCATGTTTCCATTGATACGGGGCTTTCTGCCACGGAACGCATGAAAGCGTACCTTGAACAGATAAAAAACCCGTACTGCTTCCGTTGCGGGGAAACAGTCGTGCGTCTATGCTTTGCGCCTGCCGGAAACGACCTCAATTCACACCTAATCAGCTTTTTCGGCGGTCTGAAAAAAGGTTAAAAAATATGTTGAAAAATGCTGAAATAATCTCCGTCCTATGGTATAATGGACGTGTGGTTATAGGGGGATTGGAGGACAAATGCCACGCATTAGAAAAACACAGAACCAACCCACTATAAGCCGTATTGTATGGAGGATTGCTGTCTACATAAGACTATCCAAAGACGACGGGAACGACGAAAGTTTGAGCGTAACCAACCAAAGAAAAATCATCACGGAGTATATCGAGGAATTTTTCGAGGGCGAGTATATCATTGCTGATGTTTACGCAGACGACGGGCTGACCGGGACGGACTACGAACGCCCCGAATTTCAACGGCTGATACATGACGTGGAAGCCGGGACTGTCAACTGTATCATCTGCAAGACATTATCAAGGGCTTTCCGCAACTACTCCGATCAAGGTTATTTTTTGGAAAAGGTATTCCCCTTATACGGGGTACGCTTTATCAGCATTGGCGACCCGTCACTTGACACATTCAAGAACCCGGACGCAGTACAGGGAATGGAAGTACCCATAACCGGGCTGATGAATGACCGCTACGCCGCAAGGACTTCCAACGACATACGCCGGACGTTCAACACCAAGCGCAGGAAAGGCGAATTTATCGGCGCATTTGCCCCCTACGGGTACATGAAAGACCCAGAGGACAAAAACGCATTTGTGGTTGATGAAGAAGCCGCCGAGGTAGTGAGGAATATTTTTCACTGGTTCGTTGACGAGGGCATGAGCAAGTTAGGCATTACCAAGAAGCTAACCGAAATGGGAATACCCACACCCACCGAATACAAGCACAGCAAGGGCTTGAATTTGCAGACACCGAGGATAAGCAAAAATGACGGTATGTGGGGGATTACCACCGTCTGTACTATCCTTAAAAATGAAATGTATATCGGGAACATGGTACAGGGGAAACAGCGGGTAATCAGCTACAAAGTGCATGAGAAGATTGCACCGCCTAAAGAAGAATGGTTCATTGTGGAAAACACCCACGAAGCAATCATTGACAGGGAAACATTCGACAAGGCGCAGCGGTTACAGGAACGGGACACCCGCACAGCACCGGGCAAGAAACAGCTTTATCTTTTCTCCGGCTTGCTAAGATGTGCGGACTGCCAACGCTCCATGACAAGACGGACGAACCGCAAGCCCAACAAGACCTATGTTTATTACGCTTGCAGTACATACGTCTTTAAGTCAAAGGACAAATGCACCCGGCACGTCATAAAGGAAGAAGTCTTACACGAAGCAGTATTGAAAGCCGTACAAGCGCAAATCTCCCTTGTGGGGGATATGGCAGAGGTAGTAAAGGAAATCAACCGCACTTCTACCGTCTGCACCCAATCAAAGCGGTTACAGCAGCTTTTGAAAGACCGCAGCAAGGAGCTTGAAAAACTTACCTGCGTTACAGATAACCTTTATATGGACTGGAAATGTGGGGACATAACCCGTGCTGAATATACGAGAATGAAAGCCAAGTTTGAACAGCAGGCAGAGCAGGTAAAAGGCATAATCGCCAACCTGCAAACGGAAATTCAGCTATCAGAAAAGGGCGTAGGAAACGACAACCCTTATCTGACAACATTCTTGAAACATGAGAATGTGAAAAGCCTTGACCGTGGGCTTTTGGTAGAATTGATTGATACTATATACGTCCACGAAAACAACGAGATTACAATTCAATTTAACTTTGCCGACCAACACAAGCGTATTGTTGAGTTTATTGAAAACAACCAACATAACCTTGAACTGATAAAGTCCAACACCGCCGTGTAATGATTAGCGGCGTGTTGGTATCAAATCTTTAGGCAAAGTTGTCTATAAATCTATGCCCCGTTTACGCCGAGCAGAGCGAAAATTTCTCCTTTTTCGATTTGAAAATCAATTCCCTTAAGAACCATATGACTGCCATAACTTTTCTTTAATTCACAAACTTGTATTGCGTCTTTCACGGTTTCACCTCCTCAAAGGGATTTGTTCCAAGTCTTGAAAAATAGACTTGCAAAGCTGGGCTGACATAATCATTGACGATTTTTTGTCTTTCTTCCCATGCGTTTGTGGCGGTATCAATGTTACCGACTTCCATCAATTTCGGAAGCATACTCATATCGCCGTTTGTAAACTCCATAATCAAGCCCCAATATTCTTTTACAACCTGTTGGCATTTTTCGCTTTCGGGCGGTACATTTTCTTTTTGAAGCTGTACGATTTCATCACTTAGACGGTTAAATCTGTCCATAAAATCTAAGCCGCTTTCTTTATCAAATTGACTGCGTATATGGTCGAGCGTATCATCATCGAAGCGCTTAATAAGAGGATAAAACTCATTCTTCATTTGCAGATTGACAATAATATCGGCATACTTCTTAAAGTTGACCGTCTGCATTTGTAAAACTTCTGTTTTTAACTGTTCTATTGCTGACAAAGAAGCCTGAAGCTGTTCTATTTTTTGGCGTATATCATCTGCCTGCTCTGTAAGAGCATTTGCAATATCAGCCGGTGTTTCCAAAGAGATCAACCGCTTTTTTATATCGTCCAAAGAAAAGCCCAGTGATTTCAATGATATAATTTGATGAAGTGTAATCAAATCTTTGTCGGTATAAAGCCTGCGACCGCCTTCGCTTTCTGCCGATGGAGAAAGCAGACCTTCTTTATCGTAGTATTGCAGCGTGCGGACGGTAACACCCATTTTCTTTGCCACTTCTCCGACTGTCATAAACCCTTGCGGAATTGCTCTGTATTTTGCCATAATTATTTACCTCCTGACACCTATTATAAATCATTACGCAGCGTCACAAACAAGACCTTTTTTTAAAAATTTTTAGGCGGCAAAGATTTTTCTCTACCGCCTTTCTGTAATTATGCAAAGATGATTTCCTTTTCTATAATCTCCTTTGCACACGCTCGTATGTTATTCATTCTCTGTGTCCATTCTAAAGCGTTTTCCGTCTTTAGCTGCTCTGTGATACCCTGCGCCCGTTTCATCTGCTCTGTAAGTCTTTCCATACACTCCTGTGCTTGTTTATCTATATCGGCAAGGTAAGTGTTCAGCCTACCGCTTGTAAGTAGCGTTGTGTATGTATTTCTGTGGTATTCTTTCAGATACCGCAAGTGCCGCTGTCCCCACAAACCGATAGGCTGTTCTTTTTTTTCGGCTGGTAAGATAAGACAAGGAATATAATAATCTCCTTGCAGTTCATACCACAGACCATTTTTATCATCGTAAATATACTTGTCCATTGAAAGATCCTCCGTTATAATATATTCGCACATACATCACAGTTCTCCGATTACCACACTTTGTTATATCTTGTTATGAGATTTTCTTGCCCTTGCATTTGCCCTTATGAGCAAGGAGGGAAAGAGTAAACTTGTGTGTAACCGTATAAAGAGATAAGGCGAACACATTGCGATAAATCCTTTATTTTCAAGGCTTTTGGAGGATTTTATTAAAACACTGTAACCTCTGTTGAGAGGTCATAATTTACTGATATTCAAATCGCAATTTATCAAACAGATCGTTTTTTTGGAGGTAAACTTTTTATGTTTCAAAAAGCAATAGTAATTGGTTGTCCGGGTGCAGGAAAAAGCACATTTGCGAGAATACTGAGCGATAAAACTCACTTGCCTCTATATTATCTTGATATGTTATGGCACAAGCCTGACAGGACAACGGTTGACAGAAATATATTTGATGAGAAATTAAAAGAAATTATTTTAAAGGACAAATGGATTATTGATGGAAATTACGGAAGAACACTTGAAATGCGTATACAATCGTGTGAAACTATATTTTTACTGGATTTTCCGGTAGAGGAATGTTTGGCTGGAGCAGAATCACGCATAGGAAAACAACGTGTAGATATGCCATGGATAGAGACAAAATTTGATGAAGAATTTAGACAATGGATTATTGATTTCCCTAAAAATGAATTGCCAATCGTATATGAATTGCTTGATAGATACAAAAGCGAAAAAAGCATTTATGTCTTTCGCTCAAGAACTGATATAGATGATTACTTATCAAAAATGTTTCGTTAAAAATTCCAGTTTGTCGGGAAGTCAAGTATAAAAAGAAATCGAAATTTCATAAGGTGAGAATAATGGTTAGAGAAGTAAAATGGACAAAATATTTATGGTTGAGCCTGCTCTCATTTGGAGCATTTATGCTTGAATATCTGTCAATATTCGTAATTGAAGTTACATTCCTACATATAGATATACAGAATGATACAATGCAGCAGAGAAGCATTCATTGTATCATAATGGTTTTTATGTGGGCGATTTTCATTGGTATTCTTCTGTTTTTTTCAAGGAAATATTATCACTTTCATTGATTGGCATACATTAAAGTTCATCGGAGAAACACAGGGTAAAACTGTATTCCAATTTTGTGTGCAATATTTATACTATCTATTTGAAGTAATGCTTGTCATTCTAATCATAATATATGGGCAAAAAGCAATTGAAACCTTGTTGAAAAAAGAAAATCCAATTCCTTTTAGCGGCATTATATTGGCTTTGACATGGGGAACGTTTCATTTCGTATCGAGAGGAGTAGGCCTTGAAATATGGAACGGAATTTCCACTATAATATTTTCTGTTCTCAGCGGTGTAATGTATTTAAGATTAAACAGGAAATACTTATATAGCTATCTTTTCATCGCTATAAGTTATTTACTATAATTTCCCATTGATCGAGTGGACAACATATCACCAAAAAGCCAGACGCATCAGCATTTCTATTCTTCTCTTTTCCTCATTTCTGACAAGCAGGACAATACACGCTGCTCCTGCCGCCGATCACGGTACGACACAATGTATTCCCGCAATTCCGGCAAGGCTCGCCGGCGTGACCGTACACTTGCAGAAATGGAGTATTGCGGTAGTCCTGACCTTTTGTTATCAAGTAATCCTCTTGCGAGATACTATTTTTATCAATGAAGTAATGCAAACAGTCGGCAATCTCAATGGCAAGGCGTTCCCATTCGCTAACGCTCAGACCGTTTGCGGGGGCAGAGGGATTTATCCTTGCACGATATAGGATTTCATCGGAATAGATATTGCCTATTCCAGCAATCACGCTTTGGTCGAGCAGACACTTTTTGATTGCTTTTTTCCGTTTCTCTAATCGGGATTGTAGATATTCGGAGTTGCACTCGGCAGACAGTGGCTCTAATCCCAACTTTTCAATACCGCTGTATGTATCTTTTTCATCATTTCGTATCAGCCAAAATCGCCCAAAACGACGAGTATCAGAAAAGCGTAGTTCCATTCCATTGCTTAATTGTATAATGATATGTGTATGCTTTTCCAGTTGATAATCGGACGAAGTAACAAGTAAACACCCAGTCATTCGCAAGTGCAGAATTATTCTGCTTTGATTGTCCAAATTGACAATCAAAAATTTCCCTCTGCGTGCCATAGAAGAGATTGTCCGTCCTGTCACATTTTCACAAAATTCATCTGCTGTCGGATGCACAATGACCTCTGGGCGGCTGACAAGTACATTTTCAATCGTAAGCCCCTGTATCTGTGGCTCAACTACATTTTTGATTGTTTCTATTTCAGGCAATTCAGGCATTATTTTCACCACCTTTTCGTGCAGACTTTTTGATTTCACTATGATAAAAATAATTGACAATCACAGGCGGCGCAAAAAAAGGTCTGCTCATACTATCGTCATTTGTCACATAATCAAGTCCGATTTCAGCGGCATACTCCTGTAATTCTGCGTCAAGATTTTCCCAATAGCTACGGTCACCTCGTTTATAAATCCCCTGGTAGAGGGGCAGCAAGTTTGGGTATTTCTCGACAATATAGTCCATGATAACCGCCTTATAACTGCCACGAAGATTGAGATTTTCCAGCCAAATCAAATTACAGTATTCTCTTGCCTGTCCAATAATCGCTTTTACATCAGTAATCGCCGGGAAAATAGGCGAGATAAAACAGGTGGTACGAACACCGGCTTTGTAGAATGCTTTCATAGCGTCAAAACGACGATCAATAGACACCGCTTTATCCATATCATCTTTAAAAGTTTCATCAAGCGTATTGATTGACCATGATACACGAGCGTCTGGAAAAGTTTTTATCAAATCTAAATCACGCAAAATCAAGTCTGATTTTGTTGCGATAGAGAGTTTTGCTCCGCTGCCTTTAAGCTCGGTCAACAAAGTTCTTGTGCGTCCATAGACTTCTTCCTGCGGATGATATGGGTCTGTAACAGACCCGATAAACAATTCCTTGCCCGCATACTTTTTCGGGTTTTTAATTTTATCCCAATGCTTTACGTCAAGAAACTCACCCCACGGTTCGGGATGGTTTGTAAAACGTTTCATAAAAGAAGCATAACAGTATTTACAAGCGTGAGTACAACCCACATAGGGATTGACCGCATACTCACAAACAGGCAGATTTGATTTTGATATAATGCTTTTTGTCGTAATTTCTTTTATAATCATTTCCATCTCCCAAAACGGATTTGTTTCTCTATATCAGGATTATATTGTTCTAATTGCACTTCTTCGGGATTTGCGTAACCAATACCGATAAATGCGGGTATCATATAGGTCGGCGGCACTTTCATTTTTTTCTTAACAATATCGTGTTCCTTATTCAGCGGTATACGCATTGAGCAGAATAAACCTTCTGCCGTTGCCGCTAAAAAGATATTTTCTATCACACACCAAATAGTAGCAAAAGGATTTAATTTGGAAACATACTCGCCGTTCAATTCTTTTGATTTGAATGATACCTGTCGGCATTGAATTTATCTGCAACAGCTTTGGCTTCGGAAAAGGCATATTCCTTTTCTTCATCGGTTCTTAAAACGATAAACTGCCAATTGCGGTTATGATCCCAAGTGGGAGCCTTGTTTCCTGCTCCCAAAATTCTTTTAATGACCTCAAAATCGACCTCTGTATCTAAAAATTCCCTCGTCGTTTTCCTTTTGTTAATTGCTTCATAAAATTCCATAATTTAATCCTCCGTTTGCCGACTGATAAGCTCTGTCAGATTTTTTGTAAATGTCCGTGAGAGGTCAATTAATTGTTTTTGCTCCTCCTGTGTAAACATAGACATTGCCGTATCTTCTGCCCATGTGATGTGGCGGACAACTTTTTCACAATAAGCCTTTCCAGCTTCGGTTATCCGGACTAATTTCTCTCGTTTATTTTCTTTTCGCTCTTCAACCGTTACATATGCTTCGCTTAAAAGATTTCGTATAATCAGATTGACTGTCTGTTTAGACTGAAAGGTGCGCCCACAAATCTCCGTCTGTGTTACGCCGCCCTTGCCATAGAAATCGTCATAATATAAAACGTTAACTACTAACAGTGTCTTCATCAGCATTCCATGACGTTTCGCATACTCATCATACAATGCAAGCTGCTCATCCCGAAATTTGCAATACAGATATGCGTTTTTCTTGGTTTCCTTTGTTATACCTTCCACCTCCTATAAAGTCAATTACAATACAGTCAATTTATTGACAATATTAGGGTGGCAAATCTTATACTGTTTGTCAAGACTGATTATTTTAATGCTTAAGAGCCATCTAAAGATATTTTCTCACTGCCACTTCGACGTTTCCGTGTTTGTATTACCCATGTCAAAATCTCCTTCCACATTTCGGGCAGAATTCAAATTCTTCCTGCGTCTCGAATCCACAGTTCCCACACCTTTTGTATCTGCTTTTGTATCCTGCCTGCACCTTTATCAGGTGTTCAGGCAGGATTTCTACATTTTCTCCCCTTGCGACCTGCTTTCCAATCTCCGGTGCAAGAGAGTAAACCGTATCGCAGCATGTATTCTGTACATAGTACCGTCTGTTCCATTTTAAACAGGGGATAAAGAATAACGACAAACACATGTAAGTCATGTACACCTGATATCTTCCATAAGAACCACAATGCCCGCAAACCACAATCTGATCATGGTCAAAATTCTTTCTTCCCTGCGTAACTCCCATGATAAAAAACATCGGAATGAATCCCCCTTCCATTTATGGTTTCTATTATAGGATTCCTTCCTTCAAAATGCAACAGCATTACCATTATACCCGTACTCTATTCATGTCTGTCTTTCTGCTTGTATGTCCCAAATATCATCCATTTCATTCAGATCTGCAAGTTTCTGGAGCTTCATTCATAAAATTCAGCCGGGCAAAGAAAAATAGCCTTTATTCATTCTTAATGATTCGTAATGCGTATTGCAGACAGCATAAAATTCTTTACATATATTTTTATCCGTTCCTTCTTCTCTGGAAGTTCAATATCACATCCAGGCACATCAAAAACCGCGGATAATTTGAATGATCGAAAAGCATCATTACAATGCTAAAGCATATAGACTTTATCTCAAAATCATTCTCTGCCGCAACAAGCTTCTTTCATAATCTTTCATTTGACTTTCCTATAAAATGCTATTATAATATTTTTATTACATTCGTAAGATTTGGAGGGATCATCTATGAGCAATCTACCGCAAATTTCTGAAGCAGAATTTGAAGTAATGAAAATTGTCTGGAAATATGCTCCAATCAGCACAAATGAAGTGACAGAAAAATTAACAAAAACAACAAACTGGAATCCCAAAACCATACAAACACTGCTAAAAAGACTTGTTACCAAAAAAGCTCTGACTTATGAAAAACAAAGTCGCATGTTTATATATACGCCTTTGGTAGAAGAAAACGACTATATCCGGCAGGAAAGCAATTCTTTTTTAAAACGGTATTATAACGGAAATATTACATCCATGCTGGCCTCTTACCTTGAAGACGATAAACTGTCCAAAGCAGAACTAGATACTCTGCGCCACCTTCTTTCCACTCATCAGGAATAAGAAAGAGGGGGGAACTCTATGCTAAATTTTGGTATACGCTTTTTAATCTGTAATGCTTATATATGCCTGTTAATTGGTGTGATTACTGGATTAAAACAGTTATTAAAGAAATATTTATCTGCACAAATTCAATATAACTTTTGGTTTGTACTACTTGTATTACTCGCTGTTCCATTTCTTCCAAATAATGCAACCAGTTTTTTACGGATATTTTCATGGTTCAGTTTCACAAAATCTACAATGCTGAATGCAAATCCAGAAGCACAAAATTTTACACCTATAGATCAGAATTATGCAATAGATAAAATGAATGATTTTGCAGTATCAATTAGTAGTAAGACACCTTCCACTATTAATATCCTGCTTCTTACTATATGGGTATTTGGAATCGTTATCATGAGCATACTCGCATTTCATTCTTGGAGACAACTTCACATTTTGGAAAAATCCGCATTGCCACTACAAAGCAAAAAAGTAAAATACGTTTGGAACCAATGCCTGTCTGAAATGAATATTAAGGAAACAATACCTGTATATAGTACGGTTTTCTTAAAATCCCCGATTACTGTTGGTTTTCTCAGACCCCGTATTTATATTCCCATCCATTTGATTTCCGACTTTAATCCAAAGGATATGCGTTTTATGCTCTTGCATGAATTACAGCATTGCCGCCACAAGGATACTCTTATCAATATTTTTATGAATATCGCTGGTATTGTATATTGGTTTAATCCTCTTATCTGGTATGCTTTAAAGGAAATGCGCTGCGACAGAGAAATTGCCTGCGATTCTGCCGTATTACAAATACTCCACGAGGAAGACTTTGAAGCATACGGAACTACTCTTATTAACTTAGCCGAAAAGATCTCCCTCTCTCCATTTCCGTTTACACTGGGAATGGGCGGCACCATGAAACAAATGAAACGAAGAGTCCTCAATATTGCTGGTTTTAGAAAACAAACTTTATTAAAAAAAGTCCGTGGTATAATCGTGTACGCCTTTATTACCGCACTTTTATTAGAATGTGCGCCTGTTCTTTCTATTTATGCTTCTGCCCCGGACAACTATCACTTTGATGAAAAAGAGCGGCGCATCTTTCATCTGGATTTAAACGAATTTTTTCAGAAATACGACGGCAGTTTTGTTTTGTACGATACATATTCAAACTCATGGAATATTTATAATATAGAGGCCGCCATGGAACGTATCACACCAAATTCTACATATAAAATTTACGACGCTTTACTTGGTCTGGAATCTGAAATCATTACATCAACCTCTTCCAATATGACTTGGAATGGAGAGGATTATCCTTTCGATTCGTGGGAAGCAGGTCAAGATTTGAATTCCGCCATGCACAATTCCGTAAACTGGTATTTTCAGACGATTGATTCACAAGTAGGATTCGACTCCGTCAAATCATTCTTACAAGATATTGGATATGGGAATCAAATAACCAGCAGTGATTTAGATTTATATTGGACAGATTCTTCTCTGAAGATTTCTCCAATCGAGCAAATTGAACTGTTACAAAAATTCCATGATAATGAGTTCCGGTTTGCACCAGAAAATATCGACGCTGTGAAAAACGCTATCCATCTCGCCTCAACGACTGAGGGTTCCTTTTATGGAAAAACCGGAACCGGGCGTGTTGACGATCAGGATGTCAACGGCTGGTTTATTGGATATGTGGAAAAGTCCGATCACATTTATTATTTTGCGACAAACATTCAGGGAGAATCCGAAACAACCGGGAATAAGGCTGCTGAAATCACAGATTCCATTCTCTCCGAACTGCGAATATGGAACTAACCAAAAGAACTGTCAGTAGGATATATTCTTCTAGTGTGCTGACCACATTATATCTGGCGAAACTCCGCAGGATATTCGCTCATCAGCAAGGCGGATTTTCGACGGCGTATCGGTGGCTACGGATAGAAAATCCAACGCAGCAGATGAGCGGATAGACAAAGAGGTTTGGCTGAATATAATGCGGTCAGCACACTAGTGTAGTGTCTGTATTATATTCAGATACTACACTAGCAGTTCTTTTCATTTATTCAATTACGTTTCCATCTATTTCTTTAAAATACCATCGTTGTGGTTCTCGCTCCTGTTCAAAACTAAACATTTTTTCATACTATGAATCCTAAAAAGTATGCTGCCAATCCATAATATTAAACATGAGATAAGCGCTAACCAAAATAACACTAATTTCGGTTTACTTCTTAATCTGATCCTGCATTTGAATTTCCTCTAATGTAACCGTTCCGTCCCCATTCCCATCCCAATTTTTAAAATCTTATGCCCGTAATACTTATCAGTCAAGTTTATTTTGCACTTATAGAAGATGTATCGACTGTTACAAGAAAATAGAAACTGATCTAAAAAAGTGGGAATCCGCCAGAGAGGCGCAGGAACTAAAGAAATCTGGTAAAAATAATACAGAAATAGCGAAAACGCTCCAGATCAGCCGTCCTACAGTCAACCAGATCAAAAAGGAAGGACGAAAGCCTAAAACTCGTACCTTGTCCCATGTGAAAGAAATAGACCATCTGATAATTCCACACATAAAATAACCGTGTTCTCATCATCAAAATTATTATGCCCGTTATCAATCCATTCAGAAAACACTTTTTTCAGCCTCTTTGCAATCTTGTGGTTTTCTTCCTTTCCAAACCAGCCTAAATTAATGCCCCTCCCATGTGCTGTAAACCATTCTCCGGCGATTGCCATAACAGGATTACTTTCCATATGTTTTATTTTATTTGAAAGAGCATATGTAATAATATAAAAAGCACCATTCTCATAGTACGCATTGACATACCGCACATAAGGAACTTCATTTTCTACTGTTGCCAGTGCAATAACCGTATCTTTTCCAAAACGTTCTATCATTATTTTTTCAGCTTCTTCACTTAATTTTTTCATATCTTCTCCTTTACAGCTTCCAACCCATTAGATTGAATTTTATATTTCCTCTTTCAATAAGGAATACATCTTCATATCAATCACTTTCCCGTTTTTTACAGCATTATTTCTTAACGTCCCTTCATACTGAAAACCTGCTTTTTCCAGCACACGGCAGGAGGCCTTATTATACGCAAATGGCTCTGCATAAATACGGATAATATCACTTTTATCAAAAACATATTCACAGATCTGTTTTACGGCCTCTGTCATAATCCCTTTTCCCCAGTACCTTTCCGCAATACAATATCCCAGTTCGGCTGTCTTTCTGTGGATATTTCCCTGACGGAAAACACTGATACTTCCCACCACACGTCCATCTGCTGTTATGGCAAAAGCAAAGGTTTCATTTTCATCCGCAAACAGCACAGCAGAAATAAAGGCCACCCCGTCCTGTTCCGTATAAGGGTACGGCAGTCCATCCCTAAGATTATCCTGCACCTTTCTATTGGAAAGAGCCGCCGCCAGATCTGCCGCATCTGTCAGAGCCCATTTTCTTATTTTACAGATCATTTTTCTCCTCCTTGATTGATTGTCTTTCATAACAGACTCTATTATACAGCATATCCCAGTCTAATGGAACAGACTTTCTAAGAACTCATTAAAAACTCATTCTTACCTGCCTTTCAAAAATAATGGTACTGTTTCTGATGCCTGCATATGAGATATACCGTCTGCATGAGCGTGAAAAGCTCTGCAAGCGGGATTGCAAGCCATACGCCTGTTACCCCTAAAAATTTCGGCAATACCAAAAGGAACACTGTAATAAATCCAAACGTCCGCAGGAAAGATATGGCTGCAGATCTCAAAAACATTTCTGCTATTCTCTGCAAACACTTTTGCAATGTTCTCCCCGCCAAGCAGAGAAAACAGAAATACAAATATAGAAATCCCTGCTATAAAGCAGAAACAAATACGGACGGTCTTCTTCTTTCAATGCCCTTATCCATACTTCGATTGCACGCACCAGTCGAAACTGCCGATGCACAACCGCCATACCCGTCGCAGGAACATCGGGGAAATTTTCTTTTAAATCTATGTTCTTCTCAAGATAGGGCAGGCAATCCCATATTTCAGGATATTCGCTACCCTATCGTCTTCACTTTCAGCGTTCTATATCATGCGCTCTGCAAGGCTGGCATATCCGCTGTTCCTGCCGTAAGCGAACTAGAAAATGTTCTTTCTGATTCGTTCAGCTTCGGATAAAAGCCTGAATCGCTTTACCTGCGAACTCTCCAGTTCCTTCTCCCCCGACCTTATCAATATTGTCCGTCAAGTCGCCGCCTCCCGCATACATTGCTCCAAGTCCCAATAAAATTTCATCCGTACAAGTATAGTAATGCTCCGTAATAAAATCCTGCAACTCCTTTGCCAAACCCACTGCCGCTTCTCCGTCTGGGCTCTGATCTTTAATTTTACCGAATTTAGCAAAAATTTCCATCATCTTAACACTAATTGTCTCTTGTTCCTCCTTACTACGTCCTGCCGCTTTCTGCTCATACTCCTTATAAGCCTCTGTCTTTCCCCAGGATTCTTTTGCCCGCTTTGCATACTCATCAATTTTTTGGGTATCAAACGCTTCAAAACTCATATGTTTTACCCCAATCATTTTTATTCCCCAGGCGAGATCAATCAAATTCTGCAAATGCTCCTTTCGAAGTTCAAGCAACTGTATCTGCTGTTCCAAGGCTTTACTCTGGTCAAACTCCGGATTATCGAGAATATTCTTGATTTCTTTCAGCGAAAATTCCAGTTCCTTAAATAGTAAAATATACTGTAACCGCTCCAATGATGTATCATCATACAAGCGGTATCCTGCGTTAGAAACCTCCGTGGCCGGCAGAAGTCCGATTTTATCGTAGTAATGAAGAGCACGTATACTTACTCCCGATATTTTACTAACTTCATGTACTGTCATCATATTGATCACCTCTTTCTCTGTGGTAATCATAGCATAAACTATTACATAACGTCAGAGTCAATACCTTTTTCAAATTTTATTTACTCCCATACATCTTTTGCTCTAATCCTTAATGATGAAAGGCTATCGGATCCAAGTTCATACGCCCTTTTTGTAAACAAATATTTATTTTATCTTTCAGTGGACTCAACATTGATAGAAATATTATCTTTTGCAAGTCCATTGAAACTTCCTAAGATCAGATTTTCGACTGCTATTTTTGATTCTTCTGTAATTTCATTACTCGGATCGGTATATAATGTCACAGCCACAATAGTCTCTGAATGATCTTCTAAATCAAAATTATTTATACTGACCAGAGGGTTGCTTCCTTCAACGATCGTCTGTATTGTATCTTGTAACTTCATTTCTAAATCAGCCTTTTGGTAATCCTTTTTCTGATTCATTTCAGTTTTATGTTCCGTTTCAAGACTTTCATATTCCATATCACCATCTCCCGACATAAGATTAACTGCTATTAATCCTGCCGAAATGCAAATAATAAACAGACTAATACATAAAATTATCCTTTTTTGATATTTTTTTAGCATTTTAACCATTTTTCTCCTATTCATTAATACATATCATAGACAATGCGGCAGAAATCAGCTCTGTGCAGCCGGTATGCTTTGCCTGATTTGCACCAGCAGAAGTATTGTGCCGACGCCCAGAAGGATGTGACCGATTCCTGCAACGCCAGATATTGCCGCATTTATGTGGGAGGAAAGAGCTGACTCCAGCACCTGGGTCACTCCCCGTACGATAAACATTACATTCGTTAGATTCAGGCCGAAATGATAGACAGCCAAAACCCGGCCGGTTTTCGTATTGGTAAAAGAAAAGCTCTTTTCCAACACTAGAAGCAGCAGGAAAAACAACATGCCCAACAAAAAATAATGGGTATGAACGACAGAAAGAGTGGTTTTTGCAGCATAACCGTTGAATTTTGTAAACTCCCGGTAAAATATACCGCCAGCCATCGCAAGAACGGCATATATCAGAGCTGTATTTATATAACGTTTCATAGTCATTTCCTCCTTATTTACATTCCTGTCTCATAGCGAAATATCCAATAAGTACGGTCCATACATAAGCGCAGGTCTTGGGGATCATCAGCATCCCAATCATGGGAATGGTATCCGCCCACAGCACGACCGGAATGTAGAAGCCAAAGCTCAGTACGATGGTCAGCCACATCCAGCAAAATGCCTTATCCCCATGATTCTTTGCGCTATGGTAGAACAGCACGATCACCAGAAGTCCCAGCAGGGCAAAGGGGATATTACGGTAGATCCCCCAGGTAAGCGGCGCTTCGGAGCTGATCCACTGGTTCTGAGGCATCATACACAGCACAATCCGCACACCGGCCAGAATATATACAGCGGTGGTAAGACCGACTCGACCGCTAATCATATACCGCTGCCGCCAGACATAATAGAGCAGCACATAGAAAATAGTCATTGTGACCGAGGTGATCCACTTTCCAATGCCCAGAGGAACGGTGTAGTTTTCCAGCCCAGTGGTACACAGGGCAAGAGCGCGGGGGATCAGATGGAACGAGTCGCCCACCCCCAACACGACAGCCATATATCCAAACAAACGGAATTGGCAATTTCCATTACAGCCCCGGATCATCAAAATTCCGATGGTAATGACAGAACTCAGATAAACAGCATCAAACAAGGTTTCCACAATCGCTTGCATAGTTTACTCTCCTTTATGTTTTATTTTGAACTTTGGCGGCAGACAGCGCTCTGCCATAATTACAACCAGACCGTAAGCCGGCCGCCAGAAGGGAAGCGCCTAGCATTTACTTTCATAATCCACCTCCTTTATTGAACGCCGTTCACTTTGCAGGATATAAAATTCCCACTAAATCGTGGGAATTTTAATAAAGGGTTCTACGAATAATCTCCAGCAGAGCCGTCGGGTCATAGTCCTGCCGCAGCAAAGCGGACAGCAGCAAAGAAAACAGAACGTCTGCAAATCTTTCCGCAGTAAACTGCTCCGTAAAGGCATCGGCTCGAATCCTTGCATCCCTCTTTAAGACAGAGTTCAGCTTATCCCGGATATGCTGCCAGGTCTGCTGCATTTTCTGTTTTCCATCATCTTTGTCCTCACGCATAAAACCAAGAGAGTGCAGCGTAAAAAATCCGGGATACTGTTTGCAGCCTTGTTCTATCCGCTCATACATCCAGACAATACAGGCTTGTGTGTCCTGAAACACTGCGCCGTCCTCCGGACGGTGAAAAATTTCGCACCAGACGCTTTCCACCGTGGCATTCACCAATGTAGCTTTGGAATCAAAATAATTATAAATAGATCCTACCGATACTCCGCAGGCCGCAGCAACAGAACGGATATTGATCGCAGACCATCCCTGCCGCTGAATCAATTTCCGGCTGATTTTCAAAATATCCTCTTTTGATGTTACAACTGTATTCATTTGATCACCTCATTATGAACAACGTTCATTATAGCGTCTCATAACTATATTGTCAAGTCAACCTCTTCTATTTCACAAGTCAAAATCTATCCAAAATCAACTAAGTCTTGTATATGATACATGAACATGCTAAACTGAATGAATACCAATCGAAATAATTCAGGAGAGAAAAGGCAATGAAATTAAAGAATATTCTGATAGTCGTAAAAGATATTGAAAAATCAAAGCAATTTTATCATGATTTGTTTGGTCTTGATCAGGTACTGGATAACGACGGCAACCTGATTCTGACGGAAGGCCTTGTATTACAGGATAAAAAAATATGGGAAGAATTTCTCGGAAAAGATATTATCCCCAAAAACAATTCATGTGAACTGTATTTTGAAGAACAAAATATAGAAGCATTTATTGAAAAACTGGAATCATTATATCCTTCCATTCAATATGTTAATCCCCTGATGACGCACAGTTGGGGACAGAAAGTAATTCGTTTTTATGATCTGGACGGCAATTTAATCGAGGTCGGAACGCCGATGTAATGTATCTCTCTCAAAAAGCCAAAAGCCAGTCAAGGCAAGGGTTTCAGCCTTTACGGACTTTTGGCTTTTGGATAAAATTATACAGATGTTCACCTCATCAAAAATTTCCCTTTATATCAACGCCTTAAACATCCCATGCCTGTTGCAATACGCATAAATAGTACCATGCCCCTTCTTCCTAAACCGCACGGATATCCCCTGCTCTGGGTACAGCTTCACCAGATCCACCGCATCCGATGTCACATAAGCGATAAACGAAATATAATGCCCCTTCTCCATAGGATGACGGATCGTCACGTAATGCTCATGATCCACCGTCTCGACACAGATCCTATGGTCGTCTTCCCCATTTTCAGCCTCCGCCTCTGGCAGAACAATCCCGCAACAGGAAAAAACCCCATGTCCCACAGACGTAATGATATTCCCGCAGACTGGACAGACATAAAAACACATCTTCCGCATATTCGCCGACTGATTCCCGTTTTGCCGCAGCTCTCCCGTCAGCAGTTCCGCAATCGAAACGTTCAGCGCCCCTGCCAGTTCCTCAATAATCCCGATATCGGGAAGCCCTTTCCCAGTCTCCCACTTTGACACCGCCTTGTCGCTCACACCAATTTTTTCTGCAAGCTCCTTCTGAGTGATCTTACTTCTTTCCCTTAATTCCTTTATCGTCTTTCCTGTAACATAACCCATCTTTTAAATCCCTCTCTTTCTGATTATGAATACATCATACCGGCCCCTTTCCATCTATGCAACCTACGGACCGTAGAGTCCGTAGGCCCTGGTCTTCTCTTCCTGCTCCCTTCTTTACTCATTTTTTTCATATGACTTTTTATCCAATTCACTAAATATATTCAAGCAGAAGGAATCGCTTTTTTCCCATAAGAAATCATTTTTCCTTTCATAAATGTGTATCCAACAGTAGGGTTATCTAAAAAGAAATTCATTATTTTGATATTTTGACTACAATAATCTTCGGCTTCTTTGTGGGATAATCCATGGTTTAGCAAATGGAAAATCAGCTTTTCTTTCTCCTTGTCACTAATGTCGGAAGTCCAATCGTTATATGCGATAAAATTATTTTTTGTTTCATCATAATCTGCAGATTGTGTAGTAACAAACTCTACCTTATCGTTCATTCTAACGTCAACATCAATAAGTCCCAGATTCTGCATCATATGTGCAGTTTTGATTGCCACTGCATAATCCCGCCCCTGCATTGCAAGTTCAGTCTGCCACTTTTTTTCCAGTCCTTCATGTCTGCATAACTCCTGATAATCCATACCATCTATATAAAGCCCACAGCATTCAAATTCCCGGTTGGCCTCAATACATACAACATATCCATCCGGTTTTGCAAAATGAATCATCTTCTGTATAAAGGCTGCCGGATTATCCAAATGTCTGAGTACAGCCTGACATACGACAAAATCATACCTATTTTCGGCTGAATATTCAAAAACATTTCTACAGAGAAAGTCCGCCTCTATTTTTTGACATTCAAAAAGAATTTTCCCCTTCTCAATCAAGTCCTCTGCAAAATCAATTCCTGTCTATGTGCTTCCCTCGGGCAGATAAGGGAGCAACAGTAATCCTAGAAGTCCATATCCGCAGCCACAATCTAATACAGAAACTGGTTTATCAATCTTCCATACCTGTGAAATAAGAAAGCGAACATAGTCGTCATTCCAGGAACTCTTTCGTGTCTGCAAAAGATATTCCAGTTTTTGGTTCCAGAAATCTTTTGTAGCCACTTGCTGATCGTTTGAAATGATACTCCTATGCTGTCCGCCAGCTCCTGCTGTGTCACTTTTGCCTTTTTACGCAAGTCAGCAATGCGCAATGATATTTTATTCATCTGTAAATCCTCCTGTTATCAATAAGACGTCTTATATGCGTTTCATTTTATTAAATTATATCAAAAATCGGAGATATTGTATTCTCATAAAACAGAGAATAGTTTCGCCTTCTGATCGAAATAATCAACATTTGACTATCTTTAGAAATGTGATATGTTATTACCGGGAGCGAGCGTATCCCATTTTCGTTCCTGGTTTTTAGAAAATTCTAAAAAAAATGAACCGCATACAAAGTCATGGCGTATATAAGGTGAACAGGCAGAGGAGGTGAAACAGTGGACGCAAGGGAAATAGAAAAATGTATTGATGATTTCGGTACAGATATATATAGATTCTGCCTAAAACTCTGTGCGGACAAAGCGGATGCCGAGGATTTATATCAACGAACGTTCCTAAAAGCGTTAGAAACACAATGGACGCTTGACTGGGAGAAAAACCCAAAAGCATTGTTTTTCTCTTTAGCTCATAATCTTTGGAAAAGCGACCGACGAAAGCAAGCGCGCCGGAACACGATTGCTCCTTGCAGCAATTTTGATGATAAGACGGAAACCGTACTATATTCTGAAGAAAGTATTGAAGATGATTATCTTCAAAAAGAACTGATTACAGAAATCCGTCAGATCATTCAGACTCTCCCGGAAAAATTTCAAGTTCCGCTGATATTATTTTATCTTTCCGATTGTACCATAGAGCAGATAGCGGCTATCATAAAGAAACCGCCTGGAACTGTGAAAAGCCGATTGTTCAAGGGAAGAAGCTTAATAAAAAAAAGATTGGAGGATGTTGGTTATGAGAGATAACCGTTCTGACCTGGAAATAGAAGAACTTATCCGGGCTTCCATGAAAATAACGGATGATCCTGCCCCGGAACTGAATCACAGACTCAAAGCGGCTCTGTATCAGCAAGAAACCGTCTTGCGAAAACAGCCTGCCGCCCATAAATTATCACTTTGGTATTTGCCGATGGTTTTAAATCTGATAACATTTTCGTTGCTGGCCCTTCTGGCGCTGATAATGATTGAAAATATTTATTTATCTTACTTTGCCGCCGGTATCTGCTTTTATGCCGGCGTGGCTGGTATTGTCCTTACCATCGTGGGCGTAAAAAGAGCGAATATAAAAAAGGACATCATAATCCGCATTGAGAAAAGAGGTGTAATGGCATGAATGCTGCAAAAAAGAATCGGTTTCCGCTTTATATTGGTATCACAGTTATATTATTGCTGATTTTTTTACGGTTTGGCGTATATTTTCTGAAAAGCGATGGTTTCAGCGGCCTTTCCCTGCTGATTCCTATCCTGCTTCTATGCTTTATCCTTTTTGCGCTGTGTGCCTCTTCCTTTTTTTCAGCATGGGTATATGAGGACTGCAAAAGGCGAGGCGACGACCCGGTACTATGGGCGATCGTAGTTTTTATCGCCACACCCTTTATCGGATTACTGATTTACTTTCTGCGCCGTTTGGAAATCAAGACGGTCTGCCCTGCCTGCGGGCAGCGAATTTCAGTAAAAGCAAAGTATTGCGAAGAATGTGGGACACATATCGAAAAGGAGGATGATCGCATTATGGAAAAACAAGGAACACATCACTTAAAATTTATTATTGCCGGTATTGTGAGTATAGCGCTTATGTTAGTATGCCTGACAGGATTTATCATCAGTGCAGCAGCCGGAACGGGTATCAACACAAATGTTGCTTCAAACGAGAGAGTATGGAACCTGGGAGCAATCAATATGAATGTGAACTCTTATCTGGATGACGTCTGGAAGCTGGATTTTAGAAGCGCCAGCGAAGGATTTGTGAAAGAGCAGAATATGAAGATTACGGACGCAGAGTCCCAACTGCTTTATGCTGATATTTCCTGCGGCACAGTACCAGATGGAGCAACGCTTGTCTTATGGCTGGTACAGAAAGATGTCGCAAAATCTATTGACGTTACAAATCTTTCCGAACCGTTAGAATATTCTCTGAACGAATTTGAGAATGGAAAAGTTCACGTCAGACTGCAGATCAATGGTGTGGAAAATACTGTTTCTGAAATTTATATTCAATAATCAGCGGGGAAGCCTGTTCTGCTTCCCCGCCTGTATCGGTCCAGTTCTTCTTTAGTATCCATACCGCTTTCTATGTTTCAGGAACATAAACGCACACAGAACAAGCGCCATCAATTCCGCCGCAGGCGTAGCCAGCCAGATACCATTCACGCCAAGGAGCATAGGAAGCACGATCATGGTAATCAGCATGAACACAAACGATCGGGAAAAAGCCAGAACCGCCGAAACAATTCCGTTAGATAATGCAGTAAACATCCCGCTGGCAAAAATATTAAATCCAATAAAGAATAGTGCGATCGTACATATTCTATTTCCCGTTACCGCCAGATCATACACAGGATTATCCGGGCGGGCAAATACAGACACCAACGGTTTTGTCAGCAGAAACGAAACTGAAACCGTAATTACTGCAATCACTGCGATTACTTTCAAACTCACTGAAACCAGTTTTTTTAGTTTATCATGATTCTTTTCCCCGTAGTAATAGCTCAGCATAGGCGCCACACCATAAGAATACCCTGTATAAAGAGAGCTGGCAAACATCAGCACATACATGATAATGGTAACGGCCGCAACGCCGTCCTCTCCGACATAATGAAGCATCGTCCAGTTAAACATCATCGTAATAATTCCTGTAACAAGCGCAGTCGCCATTTCTGAACATCCGTTTGCGGCCGCATTCACAAGCACCTTAAACCGGAATACTGGTTTCTTGAATTGCAGCAGGCTCTTTTTCCGGCTAAATACAACCAGGCCGACGACAGCCGTTACAGAATATCCCAGACCTGTTGCAACCGCCGCTCCACTGATTCCCATATCAAGTACCGCAATAAACACATAATCAAGCCCCATATTCAAAATCCCTCCCGCCACTGAACAGATCAGGGAAAGTGTCGCTTTTTCACTGGCGATCATATAAAGCGTAAAATTATTCATCAGAAGGATCGGCACTGTGAACAACAGATAACGGCCTAAGTATTCCAGGCAGTATTCTTCTACATCGGCAGAAAGGTTCATTCCGGCAAAAATATGGTCCATTGCCAGATATCCGACTGCACACATCACAATTCCCACAACTATATTTACCAGAATCAGAAATGTAAAATCTTCCTTCGCCTCTTCCGTTTTATGCTCCCCCATCTTTTTCATAATGACTGCGCTTCCTCCTGTAGCAAGCATGGTAGAAATCGCAGTCACAAGCTGGATAACAGGCGCAGTCAGATTGATTGCCGAAAGTGCGTTCGTACTAATGAGATTTGATACAAACAGACCGTCAACCATTGTATAGAAGGACATAAATACCGTCATCGCAATCGTTGGAACGGCAAATTTCAGAATCGTTTTCAGTGTTACAGGTTTTTCATATACATTTGGGTTTTCCATAAACTTTTCCTCCAGTCACCTTGTATGATCTTTCTGTATGTAGTATCATAGACCGTACAGTAACAGTATGGTCAAGCACAAATTTTTATTTTGGGGTAAATATGAACAAAAAGAAAAAGTATCTTACGATCGGCCAGTTTGCGGCTATGCACGGGATCAATAAAAAGACTTTGATGTGGTATGATGAGATCGGTCTGTTTCAACCTATATCCATTAATCCCGAAAACGGCTATCGTTATTATAGTTACCAGCAAAGTTCCATCCTGGAAACCATTCTCCTGCTTCGGGAACTCGATGTTTCTATCTGTGAAATACAGGTTTTCATGAAAAATCGCTCCGCTAAAAATCTGAAGACCCTTCTGGATGAGAAAATAACGGCCCTTGACCTTCAGATTAATCATCTGCAGGCCATAAGGACAACCCTCTGCACACACCGGAAGAATATGGCCACCCTGCTGACAATGGATCTGTCCGAGATTCGTATCATAGAAAAAAAGCAATGCTGCCTGGTTACAGTAGACATCACCCGGGACACGTCCTTTGAGAGGACGGTTGAACTAATCACAGCCGAAACAGAAAAATATCATGTCGGACGCCTCCACGATGCTTCTTACGGCTCCATGATTACGGTCGCCAGTCTGCAGAACAGAGACTTTGACGATTATTCCAAACTTTTTATAGAAATTCCGTTCCTCGCCTACAAAGCCGGTCTGCACATCCCTCCCACTGGAAGATACCTAAGAGCTTTTTATAAAGGGGACTGGGATGGAATCCCCCGACGTTACGAAGAAATATTCGCCTATGCCAAAAAGCACGAACTGACACTTCATGGATTTTCCTATGAGATGTGTATCAATGAAATTGTCATTGACCGCATCGAGGATTCTATTGTACAGATTGATATCCCTATTCAGCGATAATACCATTATGATCGTTTTATCCGAAAAAAGGGCTTTACCCTTTTATCGGATAAAGCCCTGCAGATTACTTTTATTCTATTAAAGTTTTATTCATTCAGCTCTGGTCTTGACGCCTCGGCAAAAGATATCACCGATTCATTTTTTCTCATAAACAAAAGCCCGAACGAACCAGGTCCGCAATTACTTGCAATCGCAGAAGAAGCCTTCTGCAGATAAACCCTCTCAAACGGACAATACTGCCCTACAAGCTGCTGGATATACTGAAGCCTCTCTTCCGTTATCCCTACATAAGTGATAAACAGGATACGCCGGTCGATACTCCTTACATCCCTGAACACCCTGCGCACATAGCTTCTTGCCATATGTGCAAAATCTCCCATCTCAAGACCGCCCACTACCATTCTGCTATCGCGAAGCTTCAGTACCGGGTGCAAAAGCAACGCATCACAGAGAATCTGTACCCGTCTGGATATCCGCCCCGCCCGACACATCATATGCGTATTGTCTATAATAAAAGCCGAGGAAATATAACGTCTCAGACGCTTTACATTCTGGATAATCTCTTGCTTTGCGGCATGATGCTCCGCCATATAGGCGGCATACAGAACAGACAGACCCATACTGCTGGACAGATGTCCAGAATCAATGACAGTCACGTTTTCAAACGACTTTGCAGCCAGAACTGCGTTATGATACCCGTCGCTGGCATGTTTTGCCATGGTAATATGAATCACATTCTGAGCCTCGGTCAGCTTCTCGGCAAAAAAGCGCTCGTAGTCTTCCACTTCAGGAGGCTCGGAATAACCATTATGTCCTTCATCCATATGTACCAGCAGCTCATCCGTCTTAACTTCCTGGTCATCCAGAAAACGTCCCTCATCCGTACAGACATAATAGGGACATACGGTAATACCAAACTCTTTCTTAAGTGATTCCGGAAGGTCGCACACACTGTCCGTAGTAATCAGCAAGGAAATACGCTGCGCCTGTTCAAAAATCAGAAAATCCTTTCCGATGTCCGACTGACTGGCATCCTCGCTGATCTTCACAAGTTCCTTTGGAAGAATACTCAGAACAGCCACTTCAAGCAGTGCGCCGCTGACCGGCTTCGCCAGATAGCCGCTGAACCCTTCTTTCTTATAAAGAAGCTGATTATCACTGCCTGCATTGGCTGTCAGTGCGATCACCGGCACATTCTGGCACAATCCTCCTGGCTGGACGCGGACTGCGTGAAAACACTCAATACCGTCCATCTCTGGCATCATATGATCCATAAGAATACCGTCATAGTGCTGTGTCTGAGTCTTCTCCAGGCATTCGGCGGCGCTTAACGCCATGTCAATCTGGATCTTTGTCTCCGAAAGCAGCTTTTTCACCACAACCAGGTTCATTTCATTATCATCTACTACGAGTATATGGGCATCCGGCGCCTCGAAACTCTGCTTGTAGCGTTCTTTGCTATTAGTCCTGGAACGGGTATATAGGGTAAACGTCCCCAGTTCCTTATCATCAATAATGTCCTGTTCCAGCATGACAACAAATTTTGACCCTTTAGTGTAAACGCTGTTGACACTGATCTCTCCTTCCATCAGTTCCACCAGCTGCTGCACAATACTAAGCCCTAATCCTGTGCCCTCGATATGACGGTTTTTTTCCTCGTCCACCCTTCGGAAAGCATTGAAAATATATGGAATATTTTCCTTCTTCACGCCCTGTCCGGTATCTTCCACGGAATACCAGACGCGCACCCTGTTCAGCGTCAGCCTCTCACACCTGACAGACAGTGTAACGGACCCCTCGCTCGTATACTTCACCGCATTATTCAGCAGATTGATCAGAACCTGTTTGATACGCACCTCGTCTCCGCAGAGCATACTGGGAATCGAAGAATCCACATGCAGCCGGAACTCAAGTCCTTTCTCCTTGGCCTTGATCCATATCATATTGACAATTTCCGAAAAAAGCTTTCCCGTCTCATAAGAGACTTTCACGATCTCCATCTTGCCGGATTTAATCTTAGAAAGATCAAGAATATCATTAATCAGCGTAAGCAGAAGCTTGCTGGCTCCCTGGATGTTACGCGCATTTTCCGCAACCTCGGCAGGGATATCTCCCCGCAGGATGATCTCATTTAACCCGATAATCGTATTAATCGGCGTACGGATCTCGTGGCTCATACTGGAGAAGAAATGATTCTCCGCCCTGTTCAGTTCTTCAATTTCCTTTTTCTGCTGTCTGGAAAGTTCATTCTCCTCCTCATAGAGTCTGTTAAGAAACATAAGCAGTACGCTGGTCAGTATTCCTACTAAAATCACAGACTTCGAAGAATCAAAAAAGGAATGTTTCTGTGAATTCTGTGCAACAAACTCTGGAAAGTAAAATGCACCGTAATAGCAGAGAAATGTTTCTGCCGTACAGAATAGGAAAAAGGCATACATACGCCTTCCCTCCAGGGTAATGCAGATATAGATGAAACAGATTACGAACCACTCCGGCACACCGCTGTAGAATCCTCCCGCAGTGAAAAAACTGATAGGGAAAAGAATCAGCAGCAGCACGGAAATCGCCGTGGCTCCCGTATGGATACAATCCTGCCGGATACTGAACTTCACAATCAGCGCCATACTGATAAGGCTTACTGGCAGAAGCGCCAGGTTCAGGGCAGTCCTCCCCATAGGCAGCATAAATATCAACGCAACCATGCAGACGCCTGTAACAAGGCGGAACATACGCTCCCGCAGACTGATCTTATGGTCAAATATAATTTCATACCACTTCCTTAACACGAAATGTTTCCTCCTCTCAATCCGTGTATACTCTCAGAGAGAACATCGAAATTTTACAATTCTGCGATACCCTCACAGACTTCATCGTACATCTTCAGAAATTCAGCGTGATTCTTGCGGATATACTTCGCATCTTCCCTCTTCCCCGCAAGTTCCAAAAGCTTCGCATAAGCGGAAAGACGTTCAGCGCCGATAGTAAGAGACGTACTCTTTAATGCATGGACCTTCACAGCGTAGTCAGCCCAGTTAGCAGTCTCGTAAAGGGAAATAATTTCTGCTTTTTTATCCGCACTCTGTGACTGAAACATCCGCAGCATATCCATATAGAACTCTTCATCACCGCAGCAATAATCAAGGCCTGTCTTTACATTAACTCCTACACGCTTAAGATCCGTGTAAGACGCAGCCCCATGGTTTGCAGTACCGCCTCCAGCCGGCATAAATCCGTCTGGTTCTGTATCATCATCTTCCTGCCGACCGTCTTCACCTCCCAGGGTAACAGTCAGAGGATCCGTATCTTCCGAAAAAGTCTCATCTGAAACTGCACCCACAGATTCTTCTTTTTCTTCTGCTTCGTACGGCGGCACAGATTCCTCTTTTTCTCCAATAATATATGGTATTGCAGCTTCCTCTACCGTTGTTTCCGGTATTATAACTTCTTCTTTTTCCTCCGCTGCAATGTCCGATATTGCAATTTTCTTTTTTTCGAATATTGAATTCGCAAGCACAGGCTTCACGCTTTCCAGAGGACTATTCCGGAACACAGGAGTCTCGCTATAATGTATGGAATTTTCCGGCAGTACTTTTCGAAGCACCCTCTCCAGAACACTGCGCTCAATAGGTTTTGGAATAAATTCTGAAAATCCCTCGTTCCTAAACATTTCCCTGGCACCGCTGATGGTATTTGCAGTCAGAGCAATTACAGGCCGGTCGCGGTATATTCCATTATTCATCTCGCGGATACGCTTCAGTGTTTCCACACCGTCAAATCCTGGCATCATATGATCCAGGAAGACAATATCATAAGAAATTCTGCTGCATCGCTCGATTGCCTCTCTTCCGCTCAGACAGGTATCTACCTGCATCCCATATCCACCCAGGACTCCCTTGGCAACTACCAGATTCATCTCTTCATCATCCACGGCCAGAACCCTGACTCCCTCACAGGAAAACGGCTTGCGGCCTGCAATCTGCGCTTCTTTAAATCCATTTTCCCGTACCTCTCCGTTCAGCAGATTCACGACTGAAAGAGCGGAAAACGGCTTGCGGATCACCAGAAGCCGACTGTCCTGGTTCAAGGCAAAACTTCGTTCCCCAATCACTACCACACGAAGTTTTCCCGCCAGTTCTTCATAATAGGTGCGATTCTCTTCATATTCCGCCTGAGCAATAAAGACATGGCTCAGTTTATATGTACGCTGCAGTTTCATCAGCCCTTCAAAATTATGCGCCTGATATCCTTTTATGCCAAGCCCTTCCATCATATGCATGATCAGCCTGTCATAATAACTTCTGACCTCGTCACAGCTATATTTTTCCGGCCTGAAATAGCATGCGACACAGATCTGATCGGCGTGTTCAAGCTCCATACAGGGCGTATAGTCCGCCACCCCCTGGGGAATTGTAATATGTGCCTGAAGCCCTTCCGTCCGTTTGCCGACAAAATGAATGAAACCGCCCATCGCATGAAGCAGCCCTCTCGCAATGGGAAGCCCAAGCCCAAGCCCGCCTGCCAGACGGCTGCTTCCCGAATCTGCCTGATAAAAATCGTCATACATCTGCGTAATCTGTGAATCTGTCATGCCAATACCAGTATCGAAAATATCTATACACAGATTAATCCCATAACTCTCCCGACGGAACTCAACACAGACATTAATTCCGCCCTCCTCGGTAAACTTAATGGAATTCTCCACCAGGATCTTTAGCACATGAGAAATCTTTTCTGAATCCCCAATCAGAACCGACGGAAGTTTCGGGTCAATGTCAAACACCATCTCAAGCTGGCTCCTGCTGTTCTGCACGGCCATAATCGTAAGCACGTCATTCAGCACCGAAGTAAACCGGTACTCTTCCTTTGCCGGCGCAAGCGTTCCCTCCACGATCTCCGTATAGTCAAGCATATTATTGATCAGATTAGACAGCCGCCTGCCTGCCATCTGTATCGACATGAGGTCTTTGCGCGCCTCAGAAGAAATCTCCTTTTCCTGCATAACCTCGCTGATCCCGATTACCATATTGATCGGGGTTCTAAGTTCATGGGACACATTCGACAGGAAAACCGCATTCTGCTTTCCCGCCGTTTCCAGCTGGGCAAATGTAATCTCATGCTTCATCCTTGTTTCCAGCCTCTTATTAATCCGGTACCGCGCTATCGCCGCTCCGCCTGCAACCACTGTGGCTCCAACCAGCAGACGTATGATCACCCGGTCTTCGGGTCCAGCCGCAAGCGAACGTAAAAGCAGAATATGGTACAACATTTCCAGCACATACAAAGCGACCGTCATATATAACAGCCGCTTCCTGTCAAACATAGAAAAAATAAGAATCATAATACACGCTACAGCAGGAATATCAAAAATAATCCCCCTGTGTGCGCCAAAGAAAAAAAATTCGATCAGTATAAGCCCTGCACACAAATTCTCATAAAATATCTCAGAACCACTCCTGCCAATGTGGAAAAACCATACGCTGAACATTCCTGTAATGATCAGAGGAACCATCCATATTTCCCACTTCATGATTATCGTCAGCATGGTCAGCATCACGCTGAACACCGAAACGATAAGGGCCAGGAGCAGATGTTTACTTGTCTGCACTTCTGTTCTCATTCCTTATCAAGCTCCTTTGCAACCCGCTTCATCAATTCTTTTGGGAAAAATGGTTTCTTCAGATAATTCGCAGCTCCTAGCCTGATCGCATTCATCACGTCATCCTCATACCCGGATGCCGTCAGAAAAATTACCGGGATATCCGCCGCAATCTCTTTCATATGTTCAAACGTCTCAATACCGTTCATCTCCGGCATTGCAATATCAAGAAGAATCAGATCTATCTTTACGCCTTTCATCCTATTAAGCGCCTCTCTTCCAGACTCGGCAAGAAGCACATCGTACTGTTTTTCCAGGATCCTTTTCGTCAACATCAAATTCATTGCGTCATCATCCACAACTAAAATACGTTTTTTCATAAATTAACAGCCTCCTATTTGCTCTCAGAAATCCCCCAAATCTCTGTTAAATATATAATAAAGCAATGAAGAGATAAAATCAAGTCTGACAAACGATATCGTTGAAAGCAGTTTTAAATTCAGTACTGTAATGGCCTGTGACCGTGCAGCGTAGTGCACGGTCCAGGAATGAACAGTAACTTAAATTCGCTTCTATAAACAGAAACTACAATTCCATCAAAAAAATTCCTCTGTCCACAGTTCACACAAGTACTGTAAACAGAGGAACCGGGGTTAATGAGTCTCGCCCATCACGCCCGCTATGTCCTTATCATTCTTCACCGTCGCCTCAATCGCATACTCCAGAGACTTCGCAATCATCTGAACCGACATAAACGGCGTCCCGTTCGGTTTTTCCACCGCCTGCTCCGCTGCAAATGGTACATGGATAAACCCTGCGCGGATATGAGGATATTTCTTTGCTGCCATATGAAGCACGTTATACATCACACTGTTACATACATATGTCCCCGCCGTGTAAGAAATATGACACGGAATCCCGTGATCCCGGACATTCTTTACGATTGCCTTCACAGGAATCGTTGCGTAATATGCCGGCTCTCCGTCCTTCTTAAGCGGTTCGTCAGAAGGCTGTTCCCCTTCGTTATCCGGAATACGCGCCTCCGCCAGATTAATCGCCACCTGTTCAATGGTGACGCAGGAACGTCCGCCTGCCTGTCCCACATTGATCACCACATCCGGCTCATACTTCTGAATACCTTCTTCCACGGCCGGGCCGCTCTTAGAAAATACGGTGGGAATCTCAAGCTTCACAATCTCTGCGCCCGCAATCTCGTCCGGGAGCAGCTTCACGGCTTCAAACGCCGGATTCACCGGCTCTCCCCCGAAAGGGTCAAATCCTGTCACTAATACTTTCATCGCTTACTTACCTCCTGTCATCTTACGCCCACAATGTGGGAAATCCAGCCTGCTAATAAACTACAGGTTCCGGTATGATAATCTTTCCCTGCTGCATAATCTGTCGGTTATCCGTATAGATATCCGGATCCAGGCACACAAGGTCAAAATGTCCGCTGGCATTCTGCCGCCCTCCCAGAGCAAGGTTCCTTCCCAGACCGATATGAAACGTCCCGTATGCCGACTCATCCTCAATATAACAGTTCCCAAGGCACTGAGAGTACGAGTTCAGGCCGATTCCAAACTCGCCCCCGATATAGATCCTGTCATCCCGATAATCTTCCATATACTGTCTGAGGCGCTTCCCGGCAGGGTTCTCCTCAATCTGCGTAATCCTGCCTTTTTCAAACAGAACCGTCACAGGCTCTTCGGGCCTTCCGATATATCCGAAAGAACCGTCCACCACAAGAGTTCCCGTTGTCTTCGTCTCTTCAATGGAAACATAGGCCTCAATACTCGCAGACGAATACCCCTTCCCGTCTTTGATTACCCCATTAAAAAATCCCGGGTTCCGGTTCTCCTTATACACCTTAAGATCAGTTCCTGCCGGAGTTGTCACATGGATAAACTTACTGTGACGCAGATACTTCATAATTACTTTCGCCATCAGACGGCTCTTCTTTGTATCCATCATCATGAAATCATATTCCAGCATAGACCTTCCGTCATTGGTGGAAAGCGGCAGAGACAAGAACTTCTTATGCTTCTGTATTGCGCGTTTCGCAGCCTTCGTAGTCACCAGCGAGTAATCCGTAGCGGCAATCACGGCAGAATACGGATCAAACACTTCCTCATTCCTGTCAAAAAACACCCCTACATGCCGTCCCGTATCTTCCAATACCAGGGTATTCACGGAATGTACCCATTCGTCGGCAAACCTCCGGATTACTTCAGCCTCTTCTTCATGTTCCCTAGTCGTAACGATCAGAAGCCTATCCCACGGTTTCACCCGCATCCATTTCTCAACCACAATCTTTGCGCCACGCTCCAAATTATGCGACATCTCTTCTCATCTCTTCTCATCCCTTACCGGAAACCATCCGGAACTATTTGAAAATAATCATATAACCGATCTGGAATACCAGCATGATAGCAGCCACAGCCAGCTGTTTCTTGATAACGCCCCACCTATCCTTCATATTCAGGATCGCAACCGGAACGATATTAAAGTTTGCCGCCATCGGCGTACACAGTGTGCCGCAGTAACCACAGGTCAGAGCCAGCATACCGATGATCACCGGATCCGCCCCATATGCGAGTACGAAGGGACCGCCAATCCCAACAGTAATGACCGTGATGGCCGCAAAGGCATTTCCCATAATCATGGTAAAAATTGCCATACCGATGGCAAACACAATAATTCCTACATTCACATTTCCCTTCGGGACAATCTTCTCAACGATACTTGCAACCACGTCCCCGACGCCTGCAGCCGTAAACACACCGCCAAGACAGCCAAGAAGCTGAGGGAGCAGACAAAGAGGTCCCATAATTGAAAGAAATCTCTCCGACTCCTTTAAAAACACAACCGGTTTATTCTCACTAGGATTATAAATCATCAGAATGATTATTGCAACAATAACTCCAAGCGTAACCGCTACCATAGAGCTGATATTACTGAAAAACGCAAAAACCAGCGAAAAGATACCAACGCAGACCGCCGGGAAGAAGATCTTCATTCCTACCTTCTGATACTGCTCGATCGTATGCTCTTTTGACGGCGTATCAACCTTCCCTACTTTCACCTTCTTGAAAATTGGCGGAAGACACATCACAATAACCAGCACACCGGAAACCTTCGCCGGAAGCCATGTACCAAAGGCGCATACCACACCGAAGGAACTCCAGAATAACGCCGTTCCATACCTGGACGGATTCTCTTTGTCCAGGAGATTCTTAATCCCCGCATAGATCGCAATCAGGCCCACAAATACCCACACCATGTTCAGCAGGTTTGCGCCCAATGTTTCATTTACCTGTATAAATTTTAAATCAGCCATTCCTCATCCCGCCTCCTACTTATTTTCTCCATAGTATTTCTTCGTAAGTCTCTTGTCTGTTACAAGGGTCATGGTACAACCGACAAACAGCGCAAAAATCGCAACCGGAATCTCTGCCGCCGCCAACTCAATCAGTTCCACCTCATAGCCTAACGAAGCCAGCGTACTCTGTACCAGAATACCGCCGGAACCTCCTACAAAAAGTACCTGCCAGAAGAACCATGTAATATTCTCCATGGCGGACGCCATTCCCTTAATATCCTCCACATGTTCCTCTCTGGCCTCATGCCCCTGATTCTTTACGGCAGCTTCAGCCATCGGAAGTACTACCGGACGTACAAATCCTGCCACACCTCCGAATCCTACGTTAAAGGCTCCAAAAACGCCTCGCATAATGCCATAAGCCGCTACGACCTTGCCCGCCGTTGCACCCTTGACCTTCTTAATGAGATCCGTCGCCGCCTCCCGCAGACCATTTCTCTCCAGAACACCGGTGATCAGAAGAATCATAATGAAAATCGCCATACTTCTATTTGCAACAAAATTCACCCCGATCGTCTCCAGAAGGCCGTCAACCCCAAGACCGCCCACAATACCCAACATCATAAACTTAAGGAAAAATCCAAAGGAATCTGTCAACAGGTTCCTT
>CAJTVY010000039.1 GCA_910579925.1 uncultured Dorea sp. | reverse complement strand
CTTTGGAACGTATGTGTGGTGAAGATGACATTTTTAACTTGTTCTCACTCACGTTCGTTCACCTCTTCCTCTCTTTTCATTTAGTCTATTTCTTCTTACGGTTCGCCAGCGCAATCTTTCTCATGGAACCGATTGCCTGCTTCAGCGGCCGCTTGGCAGGACACACAAAACTGCAGGAACCACATTCCATACACTCCAGGCCCTCATACTTCGTAAACGCCGCCTCGTCATGGTGCTCTGCATAATCGGCAAGCCTTGACGGGATCAGCCGGCTCGGACAGGCATCTACACACCGTCCGCAGTTAATACATGCCGTAGGCTCATACTTTGCGACCTCGTCCTTCGTAAGACAGAGGATAGAGGAGGATGTCTTCGTAATCGGCACATCCAGTGAAAACATAGAGAATCCCATCATCGGGCCGCCGGAAATCACCTTTTCCGGCTCACTCTTATATCCGCCCGCTGCATCAATCAGTTCTGCCTGGTTCAGTCCGAAAGGAACACGGAAATTCCCCGGCTCGTTTACGGCATCGCCGCTTACGGTGGTCACGCGCTCCATAGAAGGCTTTCCCTCCGCCACTGCTTCATAGATACTGATAATCGTGGCAACGTTGTCAACCACGCAGCCTGCGTCCGCCGGAAGCATAGCAGAATTAATCGCTCTTCCTGTGGTCGCATAAATCAACTGACGCTCACCGCCCTGTGGATACTTCGTCTTAAGGGCAAGGACTTCAATCCTTGGTTCATCCTTGGTCAGTTCTTTTAACTTCTCGATACAATCCGGCTTGTTATCCTCTACCCCAAATATACCCTTCGCATTGTCAAAAAGCTTAAGGATAATCTTCATGCCGCCTACCAGCTTCTCCGGTATCTCCAGCATACATCTGTAATCCGCCGTAATGTATGGTTCACATTCTGCACAGTTCGCAATAATATAGTCAATCTTATCCGGCTCCTTCGGTGAAAGCTTCACCCGGGTCGGGAAACCAGCGCCGCCCATACCCACGACTCCGGCCGTGCCGATCGTGTTCAGTATCTCTTCTTTCGTCATCTCTTCCAAAGGCCTGACAGCCGGATACTCAACCTCTTCATACTCGCCGTCATTCTCGATCACGATACTGTTCACCGTTCCCCCGGTCGGGTTCAGATGGGGCGCAATCGCTTTCACCTTTCCTGACACCGAGGCATAGATCGGAGCAGACACAAACCCCCCGGCTTCCGCTATCAACTGTCCCTTCAGGACACGGTCGCCAACTGCAACAACAGGGTTAGCCGGAGCGCCAATGTGCTGAGACACCGGGTACACCAGATCCCCTTTGGGTTTTACTTCGACAATGGCCTTATCTTTCGCCAGGCTCTTACCGTCATCCGGGTGAATTCCACCTTTAAATGTTAACAATGCCATCCCTTTATCCTTCCTTCCTTTTTTCTCTTATATACTATACAACAAAATTCCCTACTTATCTAGTAGGTTCCAGTATTTCCTTGTATATTTCCACGAACATCTTGTCGATTTTTTAACGCATCCTGAGAAATCTACCGGCAGTTTCCAGGCCGTCAAAAAGGATAGAAGCCTTCACAACAGACCTCTATCCTCACTGATACCCTATCTACTTTTTATTCCTCGATATTGCCAGCCTGTGCAGCATCTGAAGAATTCTCCAGCACCTTCATGCTGAGACTGATCTTCTTCTCTTCCACATTCAGATCCACAATCTTAGCCGAAATCTCCTGACCTACCGTTAAAACGTCTGACGGCTTATCCACATGTGCTCTGGAAATCTGGGAAACATGAAGCAATGCATCGACTCCTGGCGCCAGTTCAATAAATGCTCCGAAGTCTGTCATTCTTGCCACTCTTCCTTCAATCACGGTTCCTACGGCAAAATGATCCGAAGCATTCGCCCATGGATTGCTCTCAGGGAACTTAAGGCTAAGCGCAATCTTGGTGTCGTTGATCTCTTTGATCATGACTTCTCTCTTCTCGCCGACTTTAAATACCTTCTTCGGGTTCTCAACACGTCCCCAGGACATCTCAGAGATATGAAGCAGTCCGTCAACCCCGCCGAGATCAATAAATGCTCCGAAATCTGTTACATTCTTAACAGTACCTTCCATCCTGTCACCCGGCTTTATTCTTGCAAACAGTTCTCTCTGCTTCTCTGCACGTTCCGCAACCAGAAGCTGTCTTCTGTCTCCAATGACACGATTCCTTCTGGGATTAAACTCGCTGATCACAAACTCAATCTCCTGTCCCTGGTACTTATTCAGATCCTTTTCATAAGTATCGGAAACCAGGCTTGCAGGGATAAATACTCTTGCCTCCTCAACTATGACGCTCAGACCGCCTCCGAGAATCTGGGCTACAGGAGCTTTCAGAACCTCATGGTTCTCGAATGCCTCCCGCAGTCTTTCATTGCCCTTCTCAGCAGCAAGACGCTTGTATGTCAGCAGCACCTGACCTTCGCCATCATTAACCTTCAAGACCTTTGCAGTCATGGCATCCCCCACTGACACCATTGTAGTCAGGTCTGCATTCGTCTCATTCGTGTACTCGTTTCTTGTGATGATACCGTCTGCCTTGTAACCTATATTCAAGATGATTTCATCGGGCTTCACATCGATGACAGTACCATCTACAACCTCTCCATTTCTTATTGTCTTGAAAGACTCTTCCAACATTTGTTCAAAAGTTAATTCTGACATAATTTTGAACCTCCTCAATTATAATATTGGGCGTGGATGCCCCTGCTGTAATACCTACTGTTTCCACGGACCTTAATTGATTCATATCCAAATCGTCAAGTGTCTGTATATAGTACGTATTCAAACATTCGTTCTTACATATTTCAAATAACTTCTGAGTATTCGAACTACGCCTGTCCCCTATTACCACCATAGCATCTACTCTTCCTGCAATCCGGCACGCTTCTTCCTGACGTTCTTTCGTCGCATTGCAGATCGTATTTAAAACAATTATATCATAACCCTTTTTATCAATAATTTCAACTAAATCTTTGAATTTATTGTAATTAAATGTCGTCTGGGCCACAATGCATACCTTCCGGCCCTCTTCCGACGCCTGAAAACGCTTTGCTTCCTCTGCCGACTGGATCACACTGACCCGTTCTTTAGCCCATCCCCGGATACCTTCAACCTCCGGGTGATCTCCGTTCCCTATAATCACAATATGAGACCCTTTCCGGCTTTCTTCATCAACGATCCTGTGAATCTTCTTCACAAAAGGGCAGGTGGCATCGATACAGGTCAGGTTCCTTTCTTCCAGCAACTCATAAATACGTCTGGATACTCCGTGGGAACGGATGACCACGATTCCCTCGTCAATCTTCTCGAGATCTTCCTCACAGTGAATAACCTCGACCCCCTGCTTCCTTAAGTCTTTAATGACCTCCTCGTTGTGTATGATAGGGCCATATGTATAAATCTTCTGGTCCCCATGGCGTCTGATCTGTTCGTAGACAGTCTCTACCGCACGTTTTACGCCAAAACAAAAACCGGCAGTTTTCGCTAATTCAGTGTGCATGCTTTCTCCTTCATACAGTAATCCGTTTTATCTGCAAAGTTCTACAATTGTCCTGACCACCTCGTCGATTGTCATATCTGAACTGTCAACCAGAACAGCATCCTCTGCTTTCTTAAGCGGCGCGGTTTCACGATTCATGTCCCGTTCATCACGTTCCTGAATATCCTTTGCAATCTCGTCAAAATCGCATTGCTCCCCTTTTGCGGTCAGTTCATCATAGCGGCGTTTCGCACGGGTCTCTACGCTTGCGGTCAGATAAACTTTAACGTCTGCATTAGGAAGCACACAGGTTCCAATATCTCTTCCGTCCATGATTACATCCTGGGTCCTGGCAAGATCCCTCTGGAGATCCAGAAGTTTCTCACGAACCTGCGGGATTACGGAACATTTGGAAGTCATCTGTCCCACTGCTTCGTCCCGCAGCCTTCCTGTAATGTTCGTCCCATTCAGGTATACCTGCTGCGTGCCGTTCTCATAACGGATCCTTACATCCGCATCCTGGCAGGCTTCAATCACTTTCTCCGTCTCCTCTGCCCGAATGCCCTTGTCAATGAAATGTATGGCAAGACCCCGGTACATAGCCCCTGTATCTACATAAATATACTCCTTTTTTTCTGCTACCAGCCTGGCGATCGTACTCTTTCCCGCACCTGCAGGCCCGTCAATTGCTACATTATATCCCATCTTCATTCTCTCCTGTTCTGACATATCATCTGTCTGATTATTCTTACCTGCTTACACAGTGTGCGCTTCCTTTGTCCCGCAAATCCAGAGACAGATATCATAAGTTATAAAGAAGCGATACTGCTTCCCGCCGCATATGCCGTAGACCATGCAATCTGCAGATTAAACCCGCCGGTCAGTGCATCAAGATCCAGCACCTCTCCTGCAAAGTAAAGTCCTCTGACATACTTCGACTCCATCGTACCTGGATCCACCTCTTTCGTCTTAACCCCTCCCCGGGTGATAATCGCCTCATTGAAATCCCGAAGCCCCGTCACCGTCAATGGAAGATGCCTGATTAGACGCACGAATCCAAGTCGCTCTTCCCTGGATATGACATTGACCTTTTTCTCAGGATCAATCCCGCTTAATTCTACCATAACCGGAATCAATTTGGAAGGGAACAATTTTCCAAGTGCATTTTTAAACTGCCGGTTACGGTTTTCTTCAAAGTCTCTGCGTATCCTCTGATCTATCTGTTCTTCATTGAGAGCCGGTTTCAGATCAATCTCAAGCCTCAGTTCCCTGCCTTTCATGATTGATCCCACATAACTGCTTGCGCTGATGATCAGAGGTCCGCTGACTCCATAATGGGTAAAGAGCATTTCTCCGAAATCCTGATACAGTCGCTTTTTTCCTTCATAAACGGACACCGTCACGTTTCGCAGAGAAAGCCCCATAAGCTTTCCGACCCAGTCCTCCTTTACCTCCATCGGAACAAGAGACGGCGCGCACGGTACGATCGTATGCCCGCACTCACGGGCAAACCGGTATCCGTCTCCTGTTGAACCGGTTGACTGGTAAGACAATCCGCCGGTTGCCACAATACAGGCATCTCCTGCTATCTTTTCCCCGTCTGCCAGCTCGATCTTTACAAACTGCCCGTTTACGGCCAATACCTTTACAACCTGTGTATGGAGCCTGACCTGCACACGCAGGCGTTTCAGTTCCCGCTCCATAGCTCTGATCACGTCCGAGGAATGGTCTGACGCCGGAAATACCCGATCTCCCCGCTCCGTTTTCGTTTTTACTCCCAGTTCCTCAAAAAAACTGACCACATCCTGGTTCGTAAATCCGTAGAAACTACTGTACAGAAATCTGGAATTGCTGACTACCGAAGCAAACAAGGTCTCCATGTCACCGGCATTTGTGATATTGCATCTTCCTTTTCCTGTAATGAACAGTTTCTTCCCTAACTTCTCATTCTTCTCAAACAGGCTGACGTCATGTCCGTTCCTCGCCGCCGTAATTGCGGCAAACATTCCCGCCGCACCGCCGCCTGCCACCAGAACTCTACTCATCCTTTTCCCTTTCATTCCTTTCGGACTGTATGCCTGACATTTCCACCTTCTCGCCCACCATGTTCAGTTCATCCTTATTATACACCTGGTACTCGTCCCAGATCTCCTCCAGAGTCTCAAGCGTGGTAATCACTTCTTTCTGCCTCTTCATGCACAATGCCACCACCAGCGCATTCACCACGCTTAACGGCGCAACCAGGGAATCCACGATAGATGCCATGTCGCTCCTTGCGATCAGGTTACAGGAGGAATACAGCGTCATAGGCGAATGAACACTGTCCGTCAGCGTAATCACTTTTGCCTTCCGGTTACTGGCATATTCCAGCGCTTTTAATGTACGCATGGAATATCTGGGAAAACTGATTCCGATAATGGCATCTTCCTCATTGATTCTTAACATCTGCTCAAAAATCTCACTGGGGCTGCTGGTATTTACCGCAACCACGTCGTCACACACCAGGTTCAGATAAAAGCAGAGGAAACTGGCGAGCGGCGCACAGCTTCTGATTCCTACCACATAGATCTTCCTGGCATTCAGAATCGTGTCTACCGCCATTTCAAATGTCTCATGGTCGATTGCCTCCATCGTCAGTTTAATCTTCTCTATATCCGAATGCAGCACAGTGGCCAGGATCTCCCCCTGACTGATCCTTCCATATGTGACTTCCATACGCTGGATAGAATTCAGTTTCGTCCGCACCATCTCGCCAAGGGCTTTCTGGAATCCAGGATACCCTTCATAGCCAAGGGCCATAGCGAACCGCACTACCGTAGACTCACTGACGCCCACCTCTTCCCCCATTTTAGCCGCCGTCAGAAAAGCCGCCTTGTCATAATCCTTCTGGATGAAATCTGCAAGTTTTCTCTGACCCTTACTGAACTTCGGGTAACCGTCTTCTATCTTTTTCAACAACTCATTCTTGCTTCCCATAAAATAAAAAGCCTCTTTCCATTTCTTTCACACCGTTTACTATTATATAGCCTGAGGCCCAAACATTCAAGAGACTTTTCCGACCGCCGAATTATATCTTGAATTCCGATGAATTCATATGCTATACTTAACAAAACTATGAATTAGTATTTTGTCAATAGAATATTTTATCTGTTGCCAGTTGGACGCATAACAAAAAGAACAGGAAGAAACCGCCATATCAGTCTCTTCCTGTTTTCTTTTACTATTTAAACCGGATAACTCCCGTTCTTCGTATCCGCCATCGTCTGATCAATCTTCGTCTGCTGCGCCTCCCTGTACTTAAAGAAGTCCGTAGCAACCTGCGGGAACAATGCATAGGAAAGCACGTCTTCATCCTGCTGGCTCCACTGCTCACATTCTTTGCGCAGAGTATCCAGCTCATCCGGGATCAGATCTGCCGGACGGCAGGTAATAACCTCTGGATTCTCACCAAGAACCTTCTTCTTCACCTCTTCGTCAAACGGCTTTACGGTAGCGCCATATTTGCCGCTCAGGATATCCTTCGTCTCCTTGGTGGCCATCTTGTAACGCTCGCCCATCAGTACGTTAAAGACTGCCTGCGTACCCACAATCTGTGAAGAAGGCGTAACAAGAGGCGGCTCTCCAAGATCCTTACGCACTCTTGGCACCTCTTCCAGAACCTCGTAGTACTTGTCTTCCGCATTCTGCTCCTTGAGCTGTGAAGTCAGATTGGACAGCATACCGCCCGGAACCTGGTAAAGCAGAGTCTTGATATTCACGCCCATATTCTTCGGATTCAGCAGCCCGCTCTCAAGAGCCTTGTCACGGATCGGACGGAAATGATCTGCAATCTCTGAGAGAAGTCCCTGATCGAATCCCGTATCATAAGGCGTACCCTTAAACGTCTCGACCATAACCTCGGTGGCAGGCTGAGAGGTTCCAAGCGCAAACGGCGACATCGCCGTGTCAATCACATCCACGCCCGCTTCCACTGCTTTGAGGTAGGTCATGGAAGCAACGCCAGAAGTATAGTGGGTATGAAGCTGGATCGGAAGGCTGGTAGCCTCCTTCAACGCCTCGATCATCTCCGTAGCCTTATAAGGAACCAGAAGTCCCGCCATATCCTTAAGACAGATGGAAGTCGCACCCATATCCTCAATCTTCTTTGCAATATCAACCCAGTATTCCAGCGTATAGGCATCGCCTAAGGTATAGGACAATGCAACCTGGGCATCCGCTTTCTCCTTCACCGCCGCCGTAACCGCTGTCTGCAGGTTGCGCAGATCGTTCAGACAGTCAAAGATACGGATCACGTCAATTCCGTTTGCCACCGACTTCTGAACAAAATATTCTACCACGTCGTCCGCATAGGGACGATATCCCAGAATGTTCTGTCCGCGGAACAACATCTGCAGCTTGGTATTCTTAAACCCGTCGCGGAACTTACGAAGACGCTCCCACGGATCTTCTTTTAAGAAACGAAGTGATGCGTCAAAAGTCGCGCCGCCCCAGCACTCTACAGAATGGTATCCCACCTTGTCCATCTTCTCCACAATCGGAAGCATCTGTTCCGTTGTCATACGTGTGGCGATCAGAGACTGGTGCGCATCACGCAGAATGGTTTCTGTTATTTTAATTGGTTTTTTCTCTGCCATTTTCTATCCTCCATACAATTTTTAAGATCTTTCAATGTCTACATCACTCCGAAAATCGCCATAAATGTTCCGGCCGCAACCGCCGTACCGATTACGCCGGCTACGTTAGGTCCCATGGCGTGCATCAGAAGGAAGTTGGTCGGATCAGCCTCTGCCCCCACCTTCTGGGACACTCTGGCCGCCATCGGAACCGCAGATACGCCCGCAGAGCCAATCAGAGGATTCACCTTGCCGCCAGTAGCGACACACATGATCTTTCCGAACAGGACGCCTGCCGCCGTGCCGAACATAAACGCAACCAGACCAAGGGCTACGATTTTCAGCGTATCCCAGTTCAGGAATGCCTCTGCGCTCGTCGTGGCGCCTACAGAAGTACCAAGCAAAATAACTACGATATACATCAGCGCATTGCTTGCCGTATCCGTCAACTGTCTTACTACGCCAGACTCACGGAACAGGTTACCCAGCATTAACATACCCACCAGAGGAGCCGTCGTAGGGAGAATCACGCAGACTACGATCGTAACAATGATCGGAAACAGAATCCTTTCAAGCTTCGTAACCGGTCTTAACTGCTCCATCTTGATCTTCCGTTCTTTCTCCGTCGTCATCAGCTTCATAATCGGAGGCTGAATGATCGGCACCAGAGACATATATGAATATGCCGCAACTGCAATCGGTCCCATGATCGCCGTCTGTGACAGCTTACCTGCAAGGAAGATAGAGGTCGGTCCGTCCGCACCGCCGATAATCGAAATCGCCGCAGCCGCCTTGTCCGAGAACCCCATCCACATTGCGCCTAAATACGCCGCAAAAATACCGAACTGCGCAGCCGCACCCAGAAGAAAACTCTTCGGATTGGCAATCAGCGGTCCAAAGTCTGTCATCGCACCTACTCCAAGGAAGATCAGGGACGGCAGGATCGACCACTCATCCAGCATATAGAAGTAATAGAGCAGTCCGCCCGTCCCGTTTGCAGCGTCCTCTGCATGCAGCATGATATCCGGGAAGATATTCACCAGCAGCATTCCAAATGCAATCGGTACAAGGAGCAGAGGTTCAAACCCATGTCTGATTGCTAAATACAGGAAAAAACATGCAACCCCAATCATTACCAGATTCTGCCAGGTAAGATTGAAAAATGCCGTCTGCTGCACGAGGTTTCCCAATGTCGTTGTTATATATTCCATTTTTTAACCTCCAGTCGTGTCAGATAACCATCCAGATTATCCTAATTTAATGTCGCAAGAACGGCTCCGGATTCAATCGCATCTCCCACTGCCACATTGATACTTGCCACCGTTCCATCTTCTGGCGCCACAACCGGAATCTCCATCTTCATCGCTTCAATGATCACTACGGCATCGCCCTTCTTCACGCTCTGTCCTACACTGGCTTCAATTTTAAATACCTTGCCTGCTGCTCCTGCCTTCACTTCAATAGAGCCGGCTCCTGCAGCAGGCGCTGCCTTCGGCGCCGCTGGCGCTGCCTTTGGCGCCGCTGCTCTTGGCGCCGCAGCCGCTGCAGGCGCTCCTGCACTATTCTCTTCTACCGTAACATCATATACATTGCCGTTCACTGTAATCGTATAATTCTTCATCTCAAATAATCCTCCTTTTTGCTGTTATGCTTTCCATTTATTTGACGGACGTCTTCTGATACTTCTCACGAAGAATCCGCCGGCGCCGGCCTCGTCCATGCCAGCCTCTTCCCTTGCCGCTGCGATTGCCGCCGCAATGACTGCAATCAGTTCCGTATCTTCTGTCTCCGGTGTCTCGGCCGCAGCCGGTGCGGTCGGCGCCGGTGCGCTCACTGCCGCTGCGCCTGCAGGCTCCTCCTTCTTCTTAGGCCCAAAAAGCGCCGGGATGATCTTGAACCGGGAGATCAAAAAAGAAATAAAGATCAGTACCAGGAATACGGTTCCCATTCCGAGAAGGGTATTCATTCCTGCCTTTGAAAGAATTTCTGCCACTGAATACTTTGCGTCAACCGTCATCGTCTCCATATAAGACTGTTCATCGAAGATAAAGCTGATGGTTGCTTTCCGATCCTTAAACTTGGCCTCCGCCGATATCAGATAACCTTCATTCGTGATCTCATGAACATAGTCGCCATGACTTTTATACTCTCCGCATTCGTCCACTGCCGCTTCCCATGAATCCAGCGCACCCACGAAACTCTCCGCTGTAATCGGAATTCCTGACTGTATCAGCTGGAAATCCAGATTCAGTTTCTTCATGTTGCGGAACTCTTTGACCATATTTTTGTCAGCATTCGTGCAATATTCGATCATAAACTCTGCGGTCTGCTCAATAGTAGCCTTGTTGTATTCGGTCTCCTCATCCTTCTGGCTGCTTCCGCAAGCGGTAAAGCAGAGCATGACAGCGACCGCACAGAGTAATAAGCTAATTTTTTTCCTCACTTTGCCTCACCTCTCTAAACCGAACCATGTTTTTTCATCGGACGGTCTTCTCTCTTCGTGAACAGCATCTCGAATGCCCAGATCACGTATTTCCTCGTCTCGACCGGCTCGATGATGGTATCCACATAACCTCTTCTTGCAGCGGATAACGGGCTTGACTGCAGTTCTCTGTACTCTGCGGTTTTCTCTTTCAATGTATCGGCATCTGCTCCGGCATACATAATCTTGGCGGCAAGATCCGCTTCCATCATACCGATCTCTGCCCCAGGCCATGCATACACCATATCGGCGCCAACAGACTTACTGTTCATGGTAACATAGGCGCTTCCAAATGCCTTTCCGATCACAACGTTTACCTTCGGCACCGTTGCATTGGCGAATGCATAGGTAAGTTTCGCCACTTCCCTTGCAAGGTTCTTCTCCTCATATTCACATGCTGCAAAACCTTTCACATTCGTAAGAGTAAGAACGGGAATATTAAAGGCGTCGCAGAAATTCACAAACTCTGCCGCTTTCTTCGCACCATCCGCAGACAAAGATCCGTCAAACTGATCCGTCACTTCAGACTCTTCATTATACACCTTGGAACGGTTTGCAACCGCACCCACCGTCATACCATTCAGACGAATAAAACCTGTCACCATATCTTTCGCATAATTTCGCTTCGTCTCAAAGAAGACATTCTCATCCCCAATCATAGAAAGTGCAATCGAAGTATCCTCAGAAGCATTCTCGATACCCTCACAGAGACGGTTCAGGCTGTCTGTACATTCTTCATAGGCTCCGTTTTCCTCATTGTTGCCGGGAATCATACTTATCAGTGAACGGATATTGACAAGAATCTCCTCCTCCGTTCCGATATCATCCACAAGCCCGGCTTCTTCACTCTGATACTTTGCAGAAGACGTGTCCAGCTTAGAAACATGATTACCTGGAAGAGCGTTCGGGGAATTCACAAACAGCTTCGCCTTGGAAGCCTCCATAAACGTGAAATCTGTCAGTGCAGGTATCACGGAAAGCCCGCCGCCGCATGTCCCAAAAATCGCCGTAATCTGTGGGATTACCCCGGAAGCCATGGTCTGTTTCAGATAGAGATTTCCAAAAGCATGGAGCGCATCCGTCGCCTCCTGGAGCCTTAACCCGGCACAGTCCACAAGGCCGATCACCGGCGCCCCCATCTTCATCGCCATATCATAGATGTTCGCAATCTTCTTTGCATGCATCTCGCCAACCGCTCCGTTCAGAACGGCTGCATCCTGGCTATACACATACACCAGATTCCCATCAATTACTCCATAACCGGTAATCACACCATCGGCAGGAGTCTCTTTTTCCTGCATGTTGAAATCTGTAGTTCTGGCCGTAACCGCCCCGCCGATCTCAACAAAGCTTCCTGCATCAAGTAAAGCGGTAACTCTGCTGCTTGCTGCACTTTCTGTTGCCATGTTGCCCATAGTCAAGCCCTCCATTTTCTTACATATTAAATAGGTTTCACCCGTAACACTAAAAAGCAAAACCAAATTTTTGCCAATTATATTATATCCCTTTTATCTGGTTACTGCAACAATTTTCTATACTTTTGTTAATCCTTTCACACAGAAAAGGGGGCTTTTAACGCCCCGCACTGATTCCATCCTATAATTTCTTTACCTTGCCCTTCACTTCCGGGCATCTTTCCAGCAAAAACCCTTTCAGTTCTTCCATATCGGCATCTACAAGAGCCTCCTTGGGAAAACCAATCATAGCCCTTGGACTCCCCAATGTGTCTTTATCCCTCTTGATGACCAGTCCGAATCCCCTCTCTGACTCAAGCAGCCGCAGCACCTGTCCATACTCAAATGCCCGCGCCTTAATCTTTGTCACGCTTTCAAAACGATCCTCATAAAAATCAATCTGGGAAACAACCGCCTCCCCGTTCTTTGCTTTTCTATATCTGTACATCTCCTCTGCATCCCCCACAGCAGTAGCCTGCACCGCTTTTCTCCAGACCGTCCGATTGATAAGCAATGCTAAAGCCCCCAATGCTGCCCATGCAATCAGATATTTTACAAGAAAGAACAATAGTCCGGGTACTGTACCGCCCCCTGGATCTCCGTAGATGAACATCATTACCAGCACCAGAATTCCCGCCCCCAGGGCAATCACCTTCATGGTCAGTTCACTGTTATCCACATCATACAGTTCACAGACCGCCTCCAGGGTCTCTACTGTCTCCTTATATACCACACGGTAATTATATGCCATATATCTCTTCCTTCCATAAACTCAGCCTCCGGGCATTCCTGTCCCGTTTCATAAAAAGCGAGGGTATCGCTTAATAGCTATCACTAACTATCTTACGATACCCTTCTATGCTTATGTAAACAGGATTATTCTCCTTCAACCATTCTGTCAACCTTGCCGGAGAATGCAAACATAATTACTCCACAAGCGATGATTACAACTGCAACTCCGCCGTAACCCTTGATAAATTCAATCTTAGACAGCCAGTTGTACAGCATTGCGCTTCCCTGAGAAGCAAAGAAGATTGCCAGCGGCCAGATACCAAGCAGTGTTCCAAGCAGCTTCTTCGGCGCATACTTGCTGATAAATGAATTCCCCAGAGGTGAGAAGATAACCTCGCCCACTGTCATAAATACTGCTGCAAGTACGATAATCCAGATACCTACCGGATCCTTTGTTCCAGAACCTGCAAGAATCGCTGCAAATACCATGGTTGCCGGTGTAAGACCCAGAATAATAATTCCGAGGGCCGTCTTCTTGAACATACCAAGGTCTCCCTGCGGTCTCTGTCTTAACTTCGCCCAGATTCCTGCAAATACCGGACACAGGATAATACAGAGCAGACCGTTCATAGAGTCAAACCATGCTGTCGGCATTGTAAAGGAACCGATATTCCAGTTCGCCCATCCAAGACCAGCCTCGCTGGTAGGACCGAACTCGAAATATACCGGATTGTATACCATATACCAGATCAGCCAGAAAATACCGGAAAATGCCGTTACGATCATGATTGCAACAACCCGGTTCTTCTCAAGCTTCGTAAGCGGGGCCGTATCCTTCTCGGCTTTGTCAACGCTCTCTACACGGTTATCAACAAGGAATGGCTTCTTTCCGGCATCGCCGAAGAATTTCATTCCGAAGATCCACCATACGCAGTCAACAAACAGTGCGATTGCACATACAAGGAATAACATACGATATCCTGCCACGCCTGCGAGAAGGGAAAGGAACGTTGTACCACAGAAAGAACCAATGTTTACGAATGTATACTGCAGACTGAATACGGTATCCAGTTCATCCTCATCAGCAAGAGGGAAGAGACGTCCGTTAATACCAGACACGTTTCCTTTAAAGAAACCAGTACCGATTGCAACAAGGATAACCATTGCCCAGATCATTCCGATTCCGTTGGCTTTCCATGCACACAGATAACCCAGACCCATCAGGATCTCCCCAACCGGAACAAGAAGACGGGGGCTGATCCAGCGGTCGGCAATATATCCGCCGATGATCGGCGTGATATAGGTAAGCGCCACCAGATTCGCCGCCATCGTTGTCGCCACAGACTTATCCATTCCAAGTCCGCCCTTCATCGCCTCTGCGGCAATGAAAATCGTGAGTCCCCACTTAGCAGCATAGTATGCAAGCCGTTCAAATGTAAAAGAAAGACAACATACATAGAAGCCAAATGGAAAACTCTTTTTCGTTTTTTCCATATGTTTCACCCTCCAATGATAAAATTTGCTTTCGTTTGGCAAAATATCACAAACCAAAGCTTTCAGTGGTATATATAATAACATGATATGAACAAAAAAACAATATAAACTTTTAAGAAAAGTTTAAGTAATTCAAGAAAAAAGTTTATATTTTTTTTATAATCCCGCATTTCCTACAGTTCCGCCATATGCCCGAGAATCTGCTGATAGAATAATTCCTGGCTCTGACTGCGTTTCAGCACATCCAGGATCAGCCCGTCCTTCAGAAACAGGATACGGCTGCAGTTGCTTGCCACCTGCGGGTCATGAGTGACCATAACAATGGTTTTTTTGTACTCCTGGTAGATCCGGTTCAATGCCTCAATCACAATCTTCCCCGATTTGGAATCCAGATTGCCCGTCGGCTCGTCCGCCAGAATCAGATCCGGTTCGTTGATCAGAGCCCGGCAGATGGCAACTCTCTGCCGTTCCCCGCCGGACAGCTCGTAAGGATATTTCTTAATCAGATGATCAATCCGGAAATGCTCTGCATGTTCTCTGGCGCCGGCAAAACATTTCTCCTCCTCTGCCTTATCGAGAATCATAGGAAGCATGATATTCTCCTCCACGGTAAGGCTGTCCATCAGATAAAAATCCTGAAAGACGAATCCAATCTCCCGCCGGCGGATGTCCGCCAGCTCATCAAGCCAAAGCTCCGTTACTTTTTTTTCTTTAAAATACAGTTCTCCCCCTGTGGGATGATCAATCAGCCCCAGCAGTTTTAACAGGGTTGTCTTTCCACAGCCGGATTTACCCATAATTCCCACAAACTCGTTTTCTTCAATCTGAAAATCCAGCCCCTTCAACACCTTGACCACACCGTCTTCCGCCGTGGGAAGCCTGTAATTGCGCACCAGCTCTTCTGCCTTTAATACACTGCCCATACCTACACCTCACCTGCCGTTTTCTCTATCTGCCGGATATTCCATTCCGTCAATAGCCATACCATAATACCAAACACGATCATTTCACATACAGCCGAAGGGATCAGCCTTTCAAGAAGCTTCCCGGCGGCAGACGTCTCATAAAGCCTGGCCGTAATACTCCCATATGTAAGACCCACGCTTAAGATTCCCGACACAAGTACCGTCAGAATATAGTACACTCTGATTTCACTCCTCAGAAGCGCCGTCCGTTCCGCCTTTTTCATGCCCATGCAGTTGAGGAACTGTGCCCTGCGGATATTTCCCTTCTTTTCTGTCATCATCTTAATTCCAAGAAGCAGTATGGAAGCAATAAAAAATGCAATTGCAAGCAGCGCCGCCATGGTCTTTCGCATCCGCAGTTCTGCGTCTGCCCGCTCCTTTACCTCGGACTTCAGATAATGACTTTTTACTTTGGAATCGTACCTGTCCTCCTTCTGGTGCCGTTCTTTAAACACAGCAAATTCCGGCTCCAGTCCTTTCAGTACCTTCCCGTCTGCATGAATAAGCACCAGTTTCGTCGGACCCTGATTCGGCTCCAGTCCCTCCATACGCATCTGCGACGGAGTCTGAATCTTTCCCGAAAAAGGATTCGTCACCTTCCACTCATCCTTCGCCTTTTCAAAATATGTATCGGAAAATACGACCAGATTCTCCCGTTCTCCCTGACACATAATTCCAATCAGACTATCTGTCTCCTCGCCTGCAATCTGCCGTACATAATAAGAAGTCACGGTCAGAGAATGGGCAAATTCAGCCGGAAAATTATCCGGGCTGTATCCCTCGCACACAGGCCCTGTATAGAGCACCGGGGTTTCCATAGGCACATAATTATCATATCGATCCAGGGGCTTTGCCTCTGTCCCCAGATCCTGCTGGTGTACAATATAGATCTTCTCACCTTCGGAGTCTAACCCCAGGTCTTTCTTACGATAATCCGGATTGCGCAGTTTTTTCAGATGATGGTAGGTAGATTCGGAAATCCCGATATTCTGACTGCCGATCCCCGCCGTATCCGACTTGCTTCCCGATACCCGTACCATTGGATACACTTCCGTCTCTGCTCCTTCTGTCTTCTGAAGCTTCTGAATGAATGCATCTTCTTCCTCACCTTCCCCGGCAATCAGCACCATGTCATAGGGATACAAGGCTTCTGTATCCGTTACCAGAAGCGCCGAGAAGAACTGCACGCCGAAAAGGGCGATGATACAGGTCTGCAGCACGCAGAGTCCGAATATATACCACACCGCACTTCTGGACCGGTGGTAAAAAGGATGATGCTTTAACAGCTTTAACAAAGCGCCCTTTCTTTTTTTCCGATGAATCAGATATCCTGCAATCCCATACCGGAGAATCAGATAAGCGCCAAGGAAACAACTCAGTACCCATTCTGCGTCTTCTGCATTTACGTTCTTCTGGTATTCTGTCAGCGCCGCCCAGATCAGATAAACGCCTGCCGCCACAAATACAATATGAAAATGCTTCGGAATCCTCTCCTTCATCATCTGAAGATCTGTCGAACTTCCCATTCGCAGTCCCACAAACAGATCATGGGTCACAAAAAACGTCACCAGATAAATCAGCAGCATGACAGGAACCGTTTTTAAGAAAAGAAGAGGAGAAAACCATCCCAAAGGCCCGCCTGTGGTTTTCCGAAACAACATTACCAGTATCACTCCCAGAACGCCGCCAACGATCAAAGAGAGGACCGCCCCGATGCCAAGTTCCATACCCATACAGGAATACATGGTCTTTGTACGGATTCCCAGAGTCTTAAAAACTCCGTATTCCGGAAGCCGTTTTCTCAGATAATAGAGAAGCAGAAGAACCAGCATCAGAAGACCAACCAGCCCCAGTTCAACCAGCCCCCTGAACAGAATCTGTCCAGCGCCTGCCGGATAGCCGGTCTTATAAGTCATGTCTCCCGCCTTAATCAGCGACTGCATTCCGAACCCTGCCACCACGAAAGCGAACACCAGGCAGTTGCAGGTGAGAAGCACGGAATATTCTTTCAGATTTCCCACGAAATTCTTCCAGATGACCACAAAAAACAGCCGGCTGTATTTTCCCGGAAACTGAAGACGTCTTTTACGTTCTGCCTTCTCAAGCTTCTCCTTTTTCTCGTACTCAGCCCGATTCCCGACTTCTTTCTCCCAGATCTCGATCATCTTACGTCCGATACATTCCACTCCCGTAAGCAGCATTAGAACGCCCGGATACAGGATTGCTTCAATCGAATTTGTGCAGACCGTACCGATCATATACTCCCACATGTTGACATAGGTAAACAAAATCGACATCAGAAGCGCGGCAACATTCACATGCCAGTCTTTTCCCCAAAACATGATGACCAGATATAACCCACATACCACGGCAAACGCCAGATAAATCCAGACGCTCACCCAAAGCCCCGACGAATAGGACGGATCCGGCATAAGACCGGCACGCGCCACGATACTTTCCGCCCCCTCCGTCTTCAGACACATGGCGAAAGAGATCAGATTATAACGCTTCTCCCCAACCATAATCCAGGGATAACACAAAGCTGCAAAAATAAGTAAATACATGATCAGCGAAAAACGACGCTGCAGGCGTCTCTGCCGGTCTGAAATCTCTTTTTCCATCTTCCCCCACTTCCTTTCTGATGAACTCCCCTCATAACTTTTACTGACATTTTCCTCCCGGTCCCCTACTGCTTTCCATTTAAACAGGGCGCGTATATTCTTTCAGCCACTCCCGTTCTTCTTCTGTAAGGTGCGGCCCGATGTTCTCATAGACCTGCCGGTGGTAATGATTCAGCCATTCCCGTTCATCCCGGCTCATCTCCTCCGGGTCAATCCCGTCCAGGTCAATGGGTGCGAAGGTAATCGTCTCAAAATACATAAACTGCCCGTACTTATTCTTCACGCCTTTTCTCACGACAAACTCATTCTCAATACGAATCCCGAACTGCCCGTCCTCATAAATCCCCGGCTCATCGGTAATCACCATTCCTTCTTCTAGCTGGTGGTGCTCATTCTTGCTGGGAACCACATACCAGCGGAAACCGGTAGGCGGCTCATGGACATTGGCAAGATATCCCACCCCGTGTCCGGTGCCGCACTGGTAATCCAGATCCAGATCCCAGATGGGCCCCCTTGCCAGTACATCCAGGTTATATCCATAGCATCCATAGAGGAAACGAGCCCGGGACAGGCCCATCATCGCTCTGACTACCGCAGTAAAATACCGCTTCATCTGTGCATCCACGGAACCAAGGACAAAGGTTCTGGTAATATCGGTGGAACCTTCATAATAACCGCCGCCCGTGTCATTTAAGAAGAATGCACCGGATGACAGCGTGACATCCGTCTCTTCACTAGGGGAATAGTGCATCATAGCAGCATGGTCCGCAAAAGCGCACAAAGGCTCGAAGCTGTCACGGATATATCCCTCCTGCGCAGCGCGGAGTCCGGTAAGCTTCTTAGCGGAACTCAGTTCGGTAATGTTCTCCTTATCATAACGGGTCTTCACCCAGTACATGAATTTCGTGACGGCAACGCCGTCCTTAATGTGCGCCTTGCGGATGTTCTCGAGTTCCACCTCATTCTTCATCGCCTTCATCAGAATCGTCGGGTTAGCAGCCTCCACGATTGTGCAGGGAATATTCTTATAAAGGGCATAGTTCATCTTCATAGGGTCAATCAGCACCGTCTCAGAGGGATCTATGTTCTTTACATCCTCATAGACGGCATTGTATGGATGAACCGTTACCTGGTTTTTCTTCAGTTCTTCTAAGATCCGGTCATCCAGCTTGGTTTCATCCACATATAATTCTACCCTGTCCTTTTTTACAATTACATAAGAAAGGACAAGCGGGAAAAAGTCAATATCATCTCCCCTTACATTCAGAAGCCAGCAGATATCATCCAGGGATGTGATAATATGGATAGAAGCGTTCTGTTTCTTCATCTCTCCCCGGACACGGGCCAGCTTCGATTCCGTACTCTCTCCAGAATATTTTTCCTCCAGAAAAAACGCCGGCTTATCCGAAAGGGGCGGCCGGTCCTTCCAGATGGCGTCAATCAGGTCTTCCGAGTAATTGATACGAATCTGTTTCTTCGCCAGCGCTTCCTCATATTCCTGCCCCTCACCCATAGACAGTACACGACCGTCGAAGGCAACCGTCCCGCCCTCCGGGACACGATCGCACAGATATTCCGTAATTGAGGGCGTATCTCCCACAAACATCTTCATCAGACGGATTCCGCTGCCCCTAAGCTCGTTCTCTGCCTGGAAGAAATATCTTCCGTCCGTCCACAGCCCCCCGTCATCTTTGGTTATGACAACCGTTCCATAAGATCCGCTGAATCCCGATATGTACTTTCTCGCCTTAAAATGTTCCCCTACATATTCACTCTGATGAAAATCAGCAGTCGGAACCACGTACGCATCCATTCCCTTCTCCGTCATCAATGCACGCAGTCCGGCAATTCTTTGTGTTACGTTCATAGATGTAACCTCCTCGCAAAAATACTATAAGGCTACTGTATCATAAAACAGACGAAAGTACAATTTGTTATCTTGAATCCGGAAAGAAATTGTGCTATGATCTTTTGTAAACTTTCAGAAAGACCTGTGGGGCTATTTCCATCCCGTTCCAACAGGTCTGGCAGACGATTCCATAGAAAGATAAATGAGGTGACAGAATGGCCGCACGCATTAAAAATATGACCGATGGGAAGCCAGCTTCTCTGATTTTCGCATTTGCTCTCCCACTGATGGTGGGCAATGTATTCCAGCAACTGTATACAGTCGTCGATACCATGGTAGTGGGAAAGGCGCTGGGCGTGGGCGCGCTTGCAGCCCTTGGCGCCGCTGACTGGCTGAACTGGATGATGCTGGGAATTATTCAGGGCTTTACCCAGGGCTTCGGGATTCTCATGGCACAGGAATTCGGGGCTGGCAGACATGACAGGCTGCGCAGAGCCATCGGCAGTTCTGCCGTCCTCTCACTGGGATCCTCCATTGTGCTGCTTGGGATCGGACAGCTTCTGGCTCACCCTGCTCTGAACCTTTTAAAGACACCGCCGGAAATTCTTCCCGATACCCTCCTTTACCTGCGGATTATGTATCTTGGAGTCCCTGTTGTAATGGCTTACAATCTGCTTGCCTCCATCCTTCGCTCTCTGGGCGACGGAAAGACGCCTCTGCACGCCATGATCGTTGCCGCCGTAACAAATATTGCGCTGGATCTTCTCTTCGTGCTGGTCTTCGGCCTTGGGATTGCAGGCGCCGCTGTCGCAACGCTGATCGCTCAGATGATCTCCAGCCTGTACTGCCTGTACCATATCCGGAAGATTGAAGTGTTAAGCCTCAAACCATCGGATTTTTGGAATAAGGAGAAGAGTCTTCCCCTGCGTCTTCTGATGCTGGGATTCCCCATGGCATTTCAGAACGCCATCATATCCATCGGCGGCATGATCGTACAGTTTGTGGTAAATGGATTCGGCGTTATTTTTATTGCCGGATTTACCGCAACCAACAAACTCTATGGCGTATTGGAAGTAGCAGCCACTTCCTACGGCTATTCTATGGTCACGTATGCGGGACAGAACTTAGGCGCAGGAAGAACAGACCGGATCCGCAGAGGCGTAAAGGCAGCGGTTCTGATTGCACTTCTGACCTCTCTTTTGATTGCACTTTTGATGTTATTCGCAGGAAAAGGAATCCTTGGATGGTTCATCTCCGGTACGCCGGAAGAATTCGAACAGACTCTGCGGATTGCCTATTATTATCTGGCTGTCATGAGCATCTGCCTGCCTGTTCTCTATATCCTCCATATTACCCGTTCCGCCATCCAGGGCATGGGCAATACGGTTCTGCCCCTGGTTTCCGGCATTGCGGAATTCATCATGCGGGCCGCAACCGCCGTCTTTCTTCCGATGGTGATCGGAGAAAACGGAATCTTCTATGCAGAGATCATGGCCTGGACAGGGGCAACCGTCATACTGGTCATCAGTTATTTTGCAGTGATACGCAAGACCGAACGGATGCTGAATGGTGTCTGAAAGGCCGGGTCCCTACCGCCGGACCCAGCCGGATGTACTGGTTTTTCCATACATATTCCAGAAAGCGCCGCAGATATTGATGATTCTGCTTCCGGTACTGACCGCATAGTAACGGTTACAATTCTGATCTGCCGCAAGCCCGTCTTTCCAGACGGTTCCGATGTATAGTGTAAAAGCGAAAAACATCACGGCCGGAAAGACCCATTCTTTCCATATAATCAAAAACAAGGCTGTCACGAGAACCGTACAGGCGGCCGAAAGAGCGACCAGATGCGCATCCTTTAATTCTGTCCCCCATCTTTCTGCCAGGCAGAAAAAGATCGCCACATATCCCATCAGCAGAATCCAGAATACAAGTATATTGATTCTGCCAAAATTCCCGGCAGACGCTTCCGAAGAATTGAAAATCATCCGAAAAAGCCGATACACGCTTATGAACAGAGGCGTCAGAATAAAAGCCGACACATGAAAGAGCGCCAGGTGTATTTTCATGCTGGCAGTTACATACACGCCCAGATAGCACAGACTTCCGGTTACAGCTGACAGAAAGATCCAGCGAATCACGTTTATTTCAGAAAAGGTCAGAAAATACGTTCCAGCCACTCCCGTAATGACCGCATTGATCAGATACCCCCATAAGAGCATGACAGCTATATTCCAATTAAACTGTTTTCTGGTCAGCAGTTCCTTTGTAATATCTTCGTGCCAGATTCTTTCTAATTCTACATGCCAGTTTTCCTTTCTTCCATCGAAAAGATTTTCATCTACTGTCATAAAAGAAATGTTATTTTCCAGAATCACCCTGCACACCTGCTTAACTTCCAGAAGATTCTTCTCTTCTTCTACAATTTTTTCCATACGGTGTTCGATCACTTCTTTAAGAAGCAGCTGCCCGCAGTTGAGCTGCTTGATTTCCGCAATCGGGATGCCTAACAGACGCAATACCTTGATGCGCTCCAGACATCTGATATCCTCCTTAGAATATTCCCGATAGTTATTCCCCCCATCCCTCTTCGGATCCAGCAGACCTTCTTTTTCATAATATCGGATGTTTGCTTTCGTAATACCAATCTGTTCTTCTACTTCTTTTATTTTCATCACATTTCCCCCTTCCCTTTGCAGATATAGGATTCGCCAGAACTGCTTTTCGTGTTCTTGTCATTATCATAAAGGATGAAGTAGGTTGAATGTCAATATATAATCTGAATTTTATCTATATGACTTGCGGCCGGATTCTATCCCCAGTATGTACTACACTGTTACTGACCGGTATCAGTCAAATCTCACATTCATTGACATCTGATTATTTTTGTAATAAGATATTAATGTAACAATTGTAACATCATGATGTAACAATTGTTTCACCATGATGTATTGAACATTGATTTACAACAAGGAGAATGTGAAGTTATGAACAACGCTGAAAAGAATACCTGCGTAAAAGGACAGATTACCGCCGCTTTCTTAGAACTGCTTGAGACAAAAGAATTAAAAGACATCTCCGTCAGCCAGATTGCCTCTGAAGCCGGGGTGAGCCGTATTTCATTTTACAGAAATTATCAGGACAAAGAAGACATACTGAGAATATATATAAAACAGATGATGGACGACTGGATCAACGGACAGAAACGGGCGGCCGGGCAGCCTGACCAGGATATACTTGGCGATCTATTTACCTGCCTGATTGAGAACAAAGATTTCTATCTGCTGCTTGGCAGACGGAATCTGTTCTATCTCCTGAAAGACATAATCCTGGATATCTGCGGACCGAAGCCAGAGCACCCCAACTTCAGCGCCTATACGGCGGCGTTTATTGCATATGGCCTTTATGGATGGATCGAGGAATGGTTTGCAAGAGGAATGCAGGAATCTGCCTGGGAAATGACCGAGTTACTTAAAATTGGAATATAATTGTACAAAAAAACGGTCTGAACCTAGTGTGCTGACCACATTATATTCAGCCAAACCTCCTTGTCTATCCGCTCATCTGCTGCGTTGGATTTTCTATCCGTAGCCACCGCTACGCCGTCGAAAATCCGCCTTGCTGATGAGCGAATATCCTGCGGAGTTTCGCCAGATATAATGTGGTCAGCACACTAGAATCTTCTTCTTCGATTCAGACCCCTGTCGTCTATTCTTTACTTCTGATTCCGAAACTGCATCGGCGTCGTCTGATAAGCCTTTTTGAACATCCGGTTAAAATGCTCTACATTCTGATAACCTACCGACAGTGCAATATTCTCCACCGTCATATTACTGCTCTTAAGCAGCGCCTTCGCTTTCTTCATCCGGATCTTCTTCACCAGTTCTCCGAAGGTCAGACCGGATTTTTCTTTAATATACTTGGAGATGTAAGGTTTGGACAGATAGAATTTCTCCGCAAGGTCATCCAGCGTAACGTCGATATAATTTGTCTGAATGTAATTCATGATCTCGATCATCCGTTCGTCCTTGCACCCATCCGCATTTCCGATCTCCTCAATCTTGTTCACCGCCACAGTCAGCGCCTCCATGGAGGACTTGATAATATCCGCATCAATTCCCACGCCCCAGAATGCCTTGCCGTTGCAGACTATCCCCACATAAGCAACCGCCTTGGAAGAAGAGCCTCTGGTCAGAGAATGTTCCTCGTAGAAACGAAGTTCATAGCTGACGTTAAAATACTGCTTGATTGCATTGCTGACTGCATCGAGACGTCCATTTCCCATAGCCGTAATGACTCTGGCCTCGCCTCCGTGATTAATGGTCACTTCCGCCGTAATACCGTCTCCCTGTTTAAAATGACACTCGTCAATATGGAATACCGGTCTGGTACTGATATAGTGATCCGAGAAAATCTGGTAAACCCAGTCCGGCGTCAGTTCCTTATGCGCCTTATCCGAAACATCCTTCACCAGGTATCCCACCTCTTCCCGCATCTTCTGCGGCAGATTAATCCCGTGGCTCTGTTTCAGAATGTAATTCACGCCTCCCTTGCCGGACTGGCTGTTGATACGAATCACATCGGAATCATATCTTCTGCCCACATCCTGAGGATCAATGGGAAGATAGGGAACCGTCCAGGTCTTACATTCCTTTTCCTCCCTCCAGGTCATTCCCTTGGCAATCGCATCCTGGTGGGAACCGGAAAATGCAGTAAACACCAGATCGCCTGCATAGGGCTGGCGGTCATACACCCGCATTCTCGTCAGTCTCTCATAAGTCTCCCGGATATGCTTCATATCAGAAAAATCTAATCCCGGATCCACGCCATGGGCGTACATATTCATGCCCATAGTCACGATATCCACATTCCCGGTCCTCTCTCCGTTGCCAAACAACGTCCCCTCGATCCGATCCGCACCTGCCAGAATTCCCAGTTCCGCCGTAGCCACGCCACAGCCGCGGTCATTGTGAGGATGCAGGCACAGAATCACATTGTCTCTGTAATTCAGATGCTTATTCACATACTCCAGCTGGCAGGCAAACACATGAGGCATGGCATTCTCCACCGTGGTCGGAATATTAATGATCGCCTTATTGTCAGCCGTAGGTTTCCAGACGTCCAGAACCGCATTGCAGACCTCAACCGCATAGTCCACCTCTGTCCCCGGAAAGCTTTCGGGGCTGTACTGGAAGGTAAAGTTTCCGTCCGTCTCGGCTGCCAGTTCTGACAGAAGCTTCGCTCCTTCGATGGCAATCTGCTTAACCTCCTCCTTACTCTTACGAAATACCTGTTCCCGCTGGGCAACCGATGTCGAGTTATACAGATGTACCACCGCATGAGGCGCGCCTTTGACCGCCTCAAAGGTCTTCTTGATAATATGCTCCCTGGCCTGGGTCAGTACCTGCACCGTCACGTCGTCCGGGATCATATCTTTCTCAATCAGCGTACGCATAAACTGGTATTCTGTCTCTGAGGCCGCAGGGAATCCAACCTCAATCTCCTTGAAACCGATATCTACTAACATCTGGAAGAACTCAAGCTTCTCCTCAAGGCTCATTGGCTCTATCAATGCCTGGTTTCCGTCGCGCAAATCCACACTGCACCAGATCGGCGGTCTGTCAACATACTCTTTTTTCACCCAGTCATAAGTAACTTCCGGCGGCATAAAATATGCTCTTTCATACTTCTGACAATTCTTCATAACTTTTATTCTCTCCTTCCATATAAAAAATGGCCAAGCATAAGATTAATCAAAAACATTGCTCTTTTTTAACACTCTCTTATCCTAACATAAGTATAACAAAAAGGAAAGTGGTAATTTTAATCACTTTCCTTGATGTATTTTATCCTATTCCATTTTACTCCTGAAGAGAAGATTTCTTCGTAATTGTGACCCTCTCATCATAGCAGGCGAAAATCTTCTTCAGCTCTTCCACATCCTGCTTCTTCGTAAACAGGCTGATTACCGGCACGATCGCCAGACCGCCCACCATTGCAATCACGCCCGAATTAATAGAGGATTTAAAAATATATCCCAGAACCGGCCCCCATCCGGTCACGTCAACGCCTCCCAGAGTTACAGACAGCTGTAATAAAGCAATCCCGCATCCCCAGATAAAGCAGAAGATTACAGAGATTTTCGTAATCCCTTTCCAGTATAATCCATACAGAAACGGAGCCAGAAACGCCCCTGCAAGCGCCCCCCAGGATACGCCCATCATCTGTGCAATAAAGGTTACCTCTGGATGTGCGTCTTTAAAAATGGCGATCACAGCTGAGACCAGGATAAAGAACACGATAAAAAACCGCATAACCGATACCTGCTTCTTTTCTGACATCCCCTGCTTCGACGCAGGTCTGATCACGTCCAGCGTAAAAGTAGAACTAGACGTCAGTACCAGCGACGACAGGGTGGACATAGAAGCCGACAGCACTAAGACGATTACCACTGCAATCACCACTGACGGGAGGGTGGAAAGCATAGTTGGTACAATCGTGTCAAACAACGGTTTTCCGGTAGCCTCATTGATTACTACCTTATCACTGTAAAGTCTTCCGAAACCGCCCAGAAAATAACATCCTCCCGCTACAATTATGGCAAATACAGTTGAAATCACGGTTCCCTTATGTATGTCCTTCTCACTCTTGATAGCGTAGAATTTCCCCACCATCTGCGGAAGTCCCCATGTACCAAGAGACGTAAGAACGACCACGAACAGAAGCGCCAGCGGATCCGGGCCAAGAAATGCCAGATAAGCGCCTTCCCAGCCGGCATCCCCTTTAATAGAAGCAAGAGACTTTGCCGCCTCAAGCAGCCCTCCGTTTTCAGACAGGACAGCCCCGATTACCGCGCAGATTCCAAACAGCATGATAATTCCCTGGATAAAGTCATTGATCGCTGTCGCCATGTATCCGCCGAAAATAACATAGAATCCCGTCAGAACCGCCATCACGGCAATCACCACCCAGTACGGAATGTCGAACACCAGACCAAAGAGGCTTGACAGGCCGTTATAGAGAGAAGCCGTATAAGGAATCAGAAAAATAAATACAATGACCGAAGCCGCAACCTTAAGGGGAACTGAATCAAACCGTTTTCCAAAGAAATCCGGCATAGTCTTCGCATCCAGATGCTGCGTCATGACACGGGTTCTTCTTCCCAGGATGTTCCACGCAAGCAACGATCCGATAAATGCATTGCCAAGCCCGGCCCAGGTGGCCGACATACCAAAGTTCCATCCAAACTGCCCGGCATATCCAACGAAAATAACTGCTGAAAAGTATGATGTTCCGAACGCAAATGCCGTCAGCCACGGTCCCACGCCCCTGCCTCCCAGCACAAATCCGTCTACGTCTGTTGCATGCTTTCTTGAGTAGAATCCTACATAAATCATGACGGCAAAGAATACAACCAGCATAATCATACATAATATTTCTTTTGACATCTCTCATTTCCTCCAAGTTCTATATTTAGCCTTCGCTTTAAAGTGTTGCACTTTAAACCGTTACACTTTAAAGCACTAAATTTTTCTTGTCTATCTTAGCATATCTCTCCTCATATGTCAATATTTTTATTTCTCTAATATGCATATACCGTAACAGTTCAGCCTACAACTGCGCACTTGCTGCGCAGTTAGCAGCCAATGAATTGGAGTAGCCGGGAATCCGCCTCTTTGCCGCAGGCAAACTTTAAAATGGGCGGATTTCGTAACAGTGAAGCCGGAAGGCTGAACTGTTACCATATGTCAGAATTTAAGGAATGAAGTTTCCCAATAAAAAACCCCTTGGAATATCATTTACGTGCTCCAAAGGGTCAGGTTTATATTTTGAAAACTCTCTGTTTACTGCTTAATCCTTGATGTAACATGGATTTCTCCTGCAAAAGACGTCAGTTTCCAGCCGCTTCCATCATTTTCGACCGCATACTGACATTCCTGGGTCATTAACTGCAAAGGCTTATCTCCAACCTGGACAAAATATGTCTCTCTTGTCATAACCACACAGTGATTGTGATCACTGTAATCCACAGATACGATTTCAAAGGAATCCAGCTGTTCTTTTATATCTCTCTGTACATACGCTTTCTGCTCCTCATAAATCGGGCTTCCTGGCTTTAAGCAGTCTGAAATATATGAAAAATCAGACATGGTCATGGCATCGTCGAATCCTTTCAGGTATCGCTCTACTACTTCTTTTGGCCCATCCTTGTAAATACTGGCGCCGCTCACACTTAACAATATATTCGGCGTGTAAGAATACTGGCATTCCCCGCCGTATTCCATGCTGCGATAACCCGTTTTAATCTTCGACAGGTCGGTAATTTCAGCCCCTGTACGATCTTCAAATTCTATCAGATACATCTCTTTTTCCATCCGATAGATTTCTTCATAGATGCTGTCCATGGAATACACGTCATAGGCATTATAATATGCGCCGCCGGTCTGCTGCGCAATATAACTTACGTCGGAATAATCGCTTGTGCCAATCCCGATAATAAAGATCGGAACATGATATCTCTGAGCCGTATTTATAACGGTATCCCTTGTACAACTACTGTAATTATCGTTTCCATCCGTAAATGCAATGACGCAGCGTGCTCCAGACCTGGAAGCAACCCGTTCTACAGAGGTATACAGGGCATCATACAGGCTGGTCATGTCCCCAGTATACAGATTGTTGATCCTGTTGTTCAGAAGCATCGCATCATTACAGAATTCCTGTTCCAGACGGACCCCTGTCGCAAATGATGTCAGTTCCACCATGTCGCCCGCCGAAAACTGGACGCTGTTTACAAAATTGCACATGATCCTTTTGGCCTCATCCAGTGGATTGCCGTCCATACTTCCGCTGACATCGGCAACCATATCCACATACAGGGCCTCCAGCTCATTTAACTGATTGACCGTAGAGATTTCCTGCTTCACGTAATCTGCATTGGCATCTTCTTTCTTGATATAGAACATACCATTCTTTAAATCATCTGGAACAGTCCCTGTGCTTGGATCTTTTATATTCAGATATAATTTTACCTTTGGAAACTCTGTTGCGTCTACCTGCTGAATACTGATCTCCAACGGATTTTCAGGGTCGATATACAGGCAGGCCACCTCGTTCATCTCCTCAAAGGCCTTCTTAATAGACTGGTAATCTCTCTTCTCATCCTCTGTAAGCTTGCTGATCTTATCCATATATTCCTGAAAAACAGAAGCTTCTTCCGTCTCTGCTTCCGAAAGATCGGCCGCCTCATAGGTCTCAACCATCTCCTCTATGTAGTCGTCATTAGATTCTATTAACTCATCCAGCGTATCTTCCGCCTCTTCCAACAAAGAAACAGCCTCGTCCGCCGCCTTGTCCTTCACCGCCTTCCCGCACTCTTCAAGGATCTTCTCATAAGCGCTGTAAGTACTGTCATCCAGGTGATATTTTTCTTTTTCATCCTCAAGCGTCTTTACTTCTTTTGCGCACTTCTGAAATGTTTCCACGTCGTCCTTTATATCTTCTAAATCCTCCAGAACTTCTCTTTTTTCCAAAACCTCAGTAATTCCAAGGGAATCCCATCTTGCAGCAACCCGGTCCATCCTTTCATTATACTCTTCGATCTCAGCTTTTTGGATAACAGCCTCCAGTTTCTTCTTCTGGCTGTTCAATCCTGCGGTTGCGTAAACAACACCGCATATTAATGCGACAACCAGAACCCCGGCCGCCGCACCGATCACTATCCTGGCGCTCTTTTTCGGACCGCCGCCGTTTTCTTTCGGACCGCTGTTTTCTTTCGGACGGTTATTCTCACCGTTCAGATGCGCACCGCAATTCGTACAGAACTTCGCCCCCTCTGGAAGTTCATTTCCACATCTGCTACAAAACATTTTCTATTCCTCCATTCCTTTCAAAAGGCCAAAACCTTCTGCAATTCCTTCTGCATCCGCTCTCGCCCATTGTACCTTTAACGTCCCTTGAGCCGCCAGACTGCGCATCACAGGAACCGTATGGAAACCGTGTTCAATGATCATCCCCGGCACGCCCACACTGGCCGCTCCTCTGAGCACTCCGTAATAATCGCCGTTCCAGTCCGTCCGATAACAGATCGTTCCTGGCTGTTTCAGTAGCCCCCCCCCATATTGATGGTTCCCGAATCTCTGGTCAGGCAGGCCGTAATTCCATAATCTTCTTTTAAAAGTTTTCGCAGCTCTAAGGCAAGTTCTAATGTAAAATCACCTTCCGTATATGCCACTCCTTCTGGATCTACTGCATTTTTCCCCTCGTAATGCCCTGGATCAATGCAGATCAGAATATTGCTGGCTAAGACAGATTTCCCCTCTACGGCCTCATACGTTTCTTCATCCTTTACCTTTACGTCCACCCGATACTCATATTGCCTTAATTCAGCATCTTCCAGAAAATCAGTATAGGAAAAATCTTCTTCCCGCTCATTACTTTCAGAAGTCTGGACTGCAGCCACATCCCATCCGCTCTCCCCGCTTTTTCATCTCCTCTCTCTGAATCGGCTTCTTTCACACTACTTTCCTCTGGTCCTTCCGCTGATTTTACCTCCGGCCTGGCCAGATATCTCCAGGCAAACAGCATTCCTGCCAGAATCAGAAAAACAATCATCCATTTCACACTTTTTCTCATAATAACCGATCTCAAAGAAAGGGACCGGTCATCTGATCAGCCCCTTTCTTTTTCCATTATTTTCCCTCTATGATTCCATGCGTCTTCTTTTCCTGTACAGACCCAGATAAATGATTTCGGACGTTGATAATGCAAGGAATACTGCCCACATGACAACCTGGCTTTCATCTCCTGTCTTCGGCGCTTTTTTCTCGTTACCGCTATTCCCGGTCCCGATTTCATCCAACGCCACCACGTATGGAGAGAAGCCTGACACGGTTACGACTACCTGCCCGTTCTTTACAACAGGGGTAAATTTCTCCATTCCCTTACTGCTGTCATAATGAAGAACGACTGCCTGTTTTCCGTTATATTGTTCCCCAACCGGGAAGCCTAGTTCCACAGTCTCTCCTTCTGCCTGTTTCGTTGTCAGTTCAATATCGTATACGCCAAGGATCACTCTGTCTTTGACCGGTTCTATATAAGACCGGTACTGCTCAGAATCCTTTGCAATGATCTGAACCTTACATTCTGTCCCATCGCTGATTTCACCCTGGATCCAGATGCCTGTACTTTCATTTTTAACGACAGGCGCTGGCGCCGCTTCCGGCTTTTCTGTCGAATCTGGAACAGGAGGTTCTATCTGTGTCGCATCTGAGTCCGGCGTGGAACCCGGGACTGACGGTGTTCCCTCTGTTCCCGGTGTCGGATCTGGCTCTCCATCTGCTCCCGGTGTCGGTGCCCCATCTGCTCCTGGCGTTGTACCTGGCCCTGGTGTCGGTGCCCCGTCTGTTCCTGGCGCCGGATCTGGCTCTCCGTCTGCTCCTGGCGTTGTATCCGGTCCCGGTGTCGGTGCCTCGTCCGTTCCTGGCGTTGTTACCGGTCCCGGTGTCAGTGCCCCGTCTGTTCCTGGCGTTGTTACCGGTTCCGGTGTCGGTGCCCCGTCTGTTCCCGGTGTCGGGTCTGGCTCTCCGTCTGTTCCTGGCGTTGTATCCGGTCCCGGTGTCGAATCCGGATCGGCCGCCGGATCTGTCACCGTAATTGCCTGCTCTGCTGATTTCGTTGTTTCTTCATATGTATAGGATACTGAAATACTTTCTATTCCTGCCTGTAATGGCTCCTGGCTGTAAGAAACAGCTCCCGTCACATCCTCCTGGGTACCGTCATTAAAGCCGGCCGTCACAGCCATACCTGAAGGATCAAATATCTCGCCCGCAGTATATGCGATCTTTGCCGGAGCCTGACTGATGTTCACAGACTGCAGTTCTTTCTTAGCCGCCACATTCTTCCCCTGACTGACAACCGCTACATAATCGGAATGCATATATGCATACATCTGGTCAAAATCATACTCTCCTGTCCCGGTCTTTACACCTGACCGGTCGCTGTTGAGCACCGCATCACTCTGAATCCTGTAATATCCGTTCTCCAGATTCTGATCCTGAATCAGCACGGCATAATTAGAAGATGTACCGGTCTTATACAGACTCACCCCGGACTGATTACTCTGGTTTCGTACGTTCACGCTGGTATGTCCTGTGGCAAGCGTATCTTTAATACCTATGGTATAAGAATTGGCATCCCGGCTTCCTCCGGTCTGGTCAAGTCCCCAGATAATGTTGGCCGCTTTCTCGCCCCAGTACGGGTCAGAGGCATATTTTACATTAACTCCGCTGGCCTTATTTCCAAGAAATCCACCTTTATAGACTCCGCTTTTAGGATCTAAGTATTTCCTGGACATCCAGCCATCCGCAAACTGCCGGATACATTCTTCCACGCTTGCGTATGTACTGGCGCTGGTTCCCGGCGATGAGTCTACGGCGTTTAACCCGAAAAGATTATTCTTATTCTGACAAATGCTGCTTGTCCCCCATCCGCTTTCATTGGCTCCGATCCCTACCATGATAAGGGCGTTAACACCATATTGATTTTGGCTGCCGGTGAAATAATTTCCAGTATTCTTCAGTTTTGATGAACCAGTCGTCTTTCCCCCAATCAGACTGTCAAGTTCCCCACTACTATAAGACGTCCTGCTGCGAAACGGCAGATACTGGTAATAATTATAATAAGGATTCCCCGGATTCACGGAAGCAGAACGCGTCCCGTTCTGATAATCTGTAAGCATCGTGCCGTAATCCGTGTAGAAATAATGACCGTCATAACTGTAATACTCTGTCCCTGCCTGCAGATATGACGGCGCATTGCCGTTATCCAGAGATGTTGCATGTTTTGTCTTTGACATATCCTGGGTGATGTAATGGCGAAGCCTTCCGCCCTCTGCCGCATAATAGCTGACAGACCCGGCTGAGGCGAAATCCACCACCTGGACTTCCTCTGCCGCCACTTCTCCCACGACACCGGACAGCATGAAACGAACCTTACTGCCAGACGTTCCCAGATAGGCGGCATCCGCTCCATAGGCCCCGTTGGTATAGCCCGCCGCTCCGGTCTGGAATTCCTTATATTCTGTAATTGCATTGCCTTTCGTCTTAAAATTGACTACTTTCACAGACGCATCCCGTGAAAACGCTGCGATTCCCGGGTCGTCCAGTTCTCCGCCCTCTTCGTCCACCTCAAAAATGTTACCGTCTTCGTCCATGGCCGTAACTGAATCAAGACGCTGAGGGTTCTCGTCCTCTAAACCTGCAGAAGCCTGCTCCCCTGACGTTTCCTCTGCATAACTCTTTATGCCCGGCATGGCTGCGCCAAGGCATATAAGAAGTGTAAGTACCAGAAATCTTCTTATTCTTCGCATTCTACTCCTCCTTTGTCCCCTTATTAAATGATCGTGTGTCTGCTGGTACGCTTTTAATTTTAGCACTATCTGGTATTTTTTTCAATATATTAAGGAATTGTTAAGAGATGTTAACGGAAACGGCGTATTTCCGTTGTTTTTGTCGCTAACGTGTCGCTAACCGTTTGTTTTTACCTGTAATTTCCCGTTACGAATTGTGTCGAATTTTGATTAATTTTTCCATATATCAGAACAACTGGATCCGATCAATGGCCTTGCCGAAACAACCAGCATAGCCATCCTGGATCTCGTCAACCTCATCATCGTACTGCCAGCCGTAATAATCCCTATTTACGGGGCTTACACGGTACTGCGCTTTCTGATATCCCTGCTGACTCACGATATCATCTGGGGTATTGTAATATACCCTCACTGCGTCGATCGGCTTATGATCGCCTGCGAAGCCGTTCTCCGAGTCATTCCAGTTGCACCCGGATACTTTTGGCAGCCAGTCACCTCCAAGGATATGCACCTGGTACCATAAGCTTCCCTTATCACACCGAATCGCCATATCCGTGATCCGCTTCCCCCGAATCCCTGCATAATCGGCAAAATTTATTACATCCGGCAAGATCTTCCCGTCTTCTGTTCGCACGGAATAGGTAAAATTAACAAGCGCATTGTAAGATCCTCCGCTTGGAATGGCGGCCGGTGCTTTGCCCGTGCTTGCGCCCTCCCCGTAATCCACGTCACACAGCTTGATAATGTGGGTAAATTTATTCTTTGACAATGGGTAGTGTACCATATTACGGGCGGAACCGTCCATGGCGTAATAACCTCCGTTCCCGTCGTAGATACCGATGTGGCCGGACATCCAGACGCCCCATCCTCTCATATGCGGCTTTCTCTGGCTGATGGGATAGCATTCTACAGCCGTGGACTTGTACTGTGCCGATCCACGGATCACTCCCGTTGCAGAGGCGGGCAGCCCGCTGCAGTCACAACAGATCTTACCCGCCTTGTTGCTGTCCGACCACCACACGCAGTTGGATCCGTACAGATTCCGCAATGCGTCGATCTGCGCCCTGCTCAACACGGTTCCCTTTGCACCATAGACATACTGCCATTTCTGCGATAGTGCGAGTTCGCATTTCTTCATCAGCTGTTCAACTGTACAACTCATAGCTTTCCACATCCTTCCCGCCAGCGTTTGCGCCGGCACAAAAAAAAGAAAGCCCGCTCAATTTTGGGGCTCTCCAAATTTTACATTGCAATCTTATTCAATTTATCATATAATACAAACAGAAGAGATAACCGCCCACAAAGTGGTTAGCCTCATGGATTGACAATAAGCCTACCTAATCCGCCAAGATTACAAGGTAGGCTTATTTATTTTCGCTTGTTGTTCCTATCTATATAGGCAAGCAATGCAACGAGGAACGAACCGCCTAAAAATAGCAGGCTTAAAACTTCGTATGTACTCATCTGCACCACCTCCCTTCTTTTCTCAAATAGGCGTTTGCGAAACGCCACAAGCCGCATAAATACGGCATTTTTTGTTACTAAA
>CAJTVY010000038.1 GCA_910579925.1 uncultured Dorea sp. | reverse complement strand
TCCCAAAAATAAAGGTTTAGAAACAAAAATAGGGTAGCAAACTTGACACTACCCAGATTCTGAACCAGGTAAAAAAATGGAAATGGGTCAAAAACCTGAAATGGTCGGAAAAGTGGCAATGGTCGGAAAAATCGGAACGGATTGCAAAGCCGGTGGCCAAATCGGCATGGTATCTTCTGTTATGTATATTGGTGTTCGTACTGAATGTGATTATTACAATACTGTTTCTAAAAATACTACTGCATTTTGAACCTGGACAGGAAAGTCTTCGCACCTTACTGAAGGAAATCGCAAAAACTCAGTGGACCGATTTCGTGATCCCACTTATTGCGGCGTTACTGGCAGGCTGGGCTTTAAAAAGCCAGAAGAGCAGGAAGAAGTCTGCGAATCTGATTCTTTGTGTTATATTGGTTCTTTCAACTATTTCCAGTAGTTTTATGTATTTTCTGGGATCTTTTAAGCTGATGAACCGTCCCCAGTACTCTATGCCGATTGAATCCGTTTCGTCCATTGTCAATTCCAGGGTAAATGCTTATCCACTGGCACTGTCCGGGGATTTATTAAGGAATATCGGGGATGGCAGCTACCTGCTGCCTGCTTCTGATCATTCTGAGTCTTCCGGTAATACAGCCAGTGATGAAACTGAGGAATATGAAGAACCAGATCATTTCGCTGACTATTTAAGCGCCATTATCAACAATACATATGCTCCCGGAATGGATAACAAGGATTACCTTTTGAAAGCATACGATCTTTTTTTAAAAGGAGAACATGATAATAATTATTTTTACATAGGAGTAATGTGGCATTTCATGTATCTTGATATTTCATATTTTGAATATGACCCATCAATCACTGTAGAAAAATGCCAGGATGAAGCAATAAAGTCATATAGAAAAAGCGAAGAGATTAACGGCGGAAGTATCGCATTATACGATAATATGATTCTGGTCTATATTGAACTGCGCAATAGAACCGCAATTCGTGAATGTGTAAACAATGCGTTAAAATATGAAGGAAGTAAAAGCAGACTGTTATCTCATTATATTAGTGCAATTTACGATTGGACAGACGACGAGAAAGAAGAGTTATTATTAACAGATGCCGCGACTGTTCTGAATAACCAGAACGATCCAAAGGACTTATCAATGAGTATTTTATACGGCGCTTGCGCCGCAGCCCAGAACTCCAATGCAGAATCTGCCTATAACCGGCTTAATAAGGCCGATGAGGACTTTCAGAACAAAAGCGCCATGGTCAAAATACTGAAATGTATCTGCGCAGACCTGGCCGGTATTCAGATTGACGACGAGGCCGAACTACGGAGCATATATGAGCTTGAAAACACAGGATATTTTACAGGGCTTGAAGATATTTATCTGATGAGATATCTATTTCTGACAAACAGATATGATGAATTATGGGGATATATTGCCGATGTAGGCAGTTCAAAGGACAAGGACTTAGATGCAGACAGTGCGGCCATAAAGGCGAACTGGTACGTCAATAATCCCGACAAAGTATATACTGACAAAAAATCGGTGGAATCCCTTCTGAAACAGGTGGAAAAAAAACTTGCCAAAACCGACGATCCAGATGAAAAGGAAAAATTATTGCTTTCACAGCTGATGCTGCGAGACTGTCTCGGATTGCCGGCGTCTTCAGATATGGATACGGCTCAGATAGAAAAAGCTTCGGCTTTACAGAATGCCTTTTATGCGACGGAGGCGTTTAATAAGGGCCAGTATGCCTCGGCGATCAAACATTGTGAAGCTTTTTTTGAGGCAGGAGCAACACCGGAAGACGAAGCGGATTCCGATCTGACTCTGATGACCGGTTTACAGCCCCATGAGCAAATGGTCTTACAGTACCATGTTCAGCTTATTCTTGCGGATTCTTATTTCCATTATGCCATGACTGAGTGCCGGAAAAATTCAAAGGAATGGAAGGACTATATGAAAAAAGCAGAAATAGAGTGTAATGCATTCGAATATTCGACCAAGAGTCTGACTGCGATCGGGAACCAGTTTGATGAATTAAGGGATCGGATTGACATGGAGAATGGAAAATTACCCGAGCAGTCAAGTGAAAAGATTGAAAATAAGTAAGATCTCAAGGACTGGTTAACCTCTAACGCAGGAAAAGCGCTTATAAAGGGATGGATTCAAAACATCCCTTTATGCTTTACAATCTATAACTCCCTTCACAGGTCTTTCTCCACACCACCCGATTAACAATCCCTGTATAACTCTGGATCATCTTAACAACCTTTGTACTTACATTTGTATCCACATAATCCGGCGCCGGAATGCCATAATCCCCATTTTCGTTCATAGCCACGGCCAGCTCTACAGACTTAAGCAGCCCTTCTTTACTTATCCCGGATAAGATAAAACACGCCTTATCCATTGCCTCCGGCCGTTCAGTGCTGGTACGAATGCACACCGCCGGAAAGGGCATGCCAACAGAAGTAAAATAACTGCTTTCTTCCGGCAATGTCCCAGAATCTGACACTACTGCATACGCATTTATCTGCAGGCAGTTATAATCATGAAATCCCAGGGGTTCATGGGCAATCACACGGCGGTCAAGCAAAAATCCCGACTGTTCCAGCTTCTTTTGGCTTCTCGGATGACAGGAATAGAGTACCGGCATGTCATACTTTCCGGCCATGGCGTTTACAGCCGTAAACAGTGAAACAAAGTTCCTCTCTGTATCTATATTCTCTTCCCTGTGAGCGGACAGAAGAATATACTTTCCTTTTTTAATGCCAACCCCTGTCTCAGATGTTAATCTGTCATGGATATCTGACCGCAGGATCGACTGTATATTATTCTCCAGAACTTCGGCCATGGGCGACCCCGTAACATATGTCCTCTCCTTTGGAAGCCCACAGTCAGCCAGATATCTTCTGGCATGTTCGGAATAGGCAAGATTCACATCTGATATAATGTCCACGATCCTCCTGTTCGTTTCTTCCGGCAGACATTCATCCTTACAACGGTTTCCGGCCTCCATATGGAAGATCGGAATATGAAGCCGTTTTGCCCCTATAACTGACAGACAGGAATTAGTATCACCAAGGACAAGGACTGCATCTGGTCTGATTGCATTCATCAGTTTATAGGAATACTGAATGATGTTACCCATCGTAGTTCCGAGGTCGTCTCCTGCCGCATTCAGATATACATCCGGGTCAGCTATTCCCAATTCTTTGAAAAAGACTCCGTTTAGATTGTAGTCGTAGTTCTGTCCCGTATGTGCCAGGATACAGTCAAAATATTGCCTGCATTTGTTGATCACCGCTGACAGTCTTATAATTTCGGGTCTTGTGCCAACAATAATCAGCAGCTTAATCCTGCCGTTATCCTTCCAGGTAATATTGCTAAAATCTATACTCGTCATACTTCCCCTCCTTTTCCCGTCTGGCTGTTCTTATCCCTCTTCGTCTGCAACTTTTTCAAAAAAAGTATCAGGATTTTTTTCATCAAAGACCTCGTTTGCCCACATGATTGTAACCAGGTTTTCCGTGTCAGACACATTGATGATATTATGGGTATATCCGGGAAGCATCTGAACTGCGCGAAGGTCTTCCCCACTGACTTCAAATTTAATAACCGGATATTTCTTTCCAGTTTCTGGATTGATACCGATTTTTTGCTGCTGAATCAGCCCATGACCGGACACCACAATAAAAATCTCCCATTTAGAATTATGCCAGTGCTGTCCCCTTGTAGTTCCCGGTTTCGCAATATTTACCGATATCTGCCCACAATTCTTTGTATGAAAAAGTTCTGTAAAATTTCCTCTTTCGTCAATATTTGACCGGAAATCATAAGATATTCCAGACTCCGGAACATAAGACAGATAGGTACTGTATAATTTTTTTGAAAAGGAATCTTCTGGCTGCTCTGGTACCATCAGCGTCTTGGGTGTCTCATGGAACGTCTTAAGCAGATCCACAATCTCTCCCAATGTAGCATGATGAGTAACCGGAACATGGCAATAGCGTCCCCGGTCTGCTGGAACCGCTTTCAGGCCTTCATATTCACAATGATGTTCTCTCCCTTCCAATGCGTCAAGGAGTTCTTTGACCAGGTCGTCTATATAGAGCAGTTCTAATTCTGTAGAACGATCGTTTACCGTATACTCCCTGTTATTAGCCACTGCCTCACAGAAGGTCGCAACTGCGGAATTATAATTGGATCTGCACCATTTTCCAAACAAATTAGGAAAACGGTAAACCAATACTTTTGCTCCTGCAGACTGCGCATACTGAAAAAACAGTTCCTCCCCCGCCAGCTTGCTTTTACCATATTCTGAATCTGCGAACCGACCGGTAAGACCCGCCTGCACGGAACTTGCAAGCATAACGGGACAGGAATTGCGGTTTCGTTTTAAAGTATCCAGCAGTCGGGACGTGAAACCATAATTTCCATCCATGAATTCAGAAATATCTTTCGGCCTGTTTACTCCTGCAAGATGAAATACGAAGTCGGATTCCATACAATATTGATTTAAAAGAGCCGGGTCTGTATTCCTGTCATATTCGTATATTTCGGAAATGGAGAGGTTGGGCCTTGTCCGGTTCTTCCCGTTTTTTATATTCTTTAGATTTTCAACCAGGTTTCTGCCCACGAAACCTTTGCTGCCTGTGACTAATATTTTCACGTCTTTTTCTCCATTTTCTAAATAATTGAAAGCGAAGCAATCTTCTCTTTCGTCTCTTCCAGAGTTAATTGCCTTGTGTTATGAGAATTGAACTCAGTCAGAGTATTTCTTGCTTCATCGCCTTCTTTGAAATACTTGTCATAGTTTAATCCCCTGTTATCGGCCGGAACCCGGTAGAAATTCCCCATGTCAATAGCTTTCGCACACTCTTCATTGGTCAAAAGCGTTTCAAACATCTTCTCTCCATGTCTGATACCGATCGTTTTAATATCTTTCTTGTTGCCGCCGAAAAGTTCACATACGGCTTCTGCCTGTATCTGGATTGTACAGGCCGGAGCCTTCTGAATCAGGATGTCGCCGTTTTCTCCATGTTCAAAAGCAAAGAGAACCAGATCTACCGCCTCTTCCAGAGACATAATAAATCGAGTCATTGTACCATCTGTAATGGTAATGGGATTTCCGCCTTTGATCTGTTCTATCCAGAGAGGAATGACCGAACCACGGGAACACATCACGTTCCCATACCGGGTACAACAGATCTTCGTCTTCCCACTGTTGCGGCTTTTTGCAACGGCAACCTTCTCCTCAATCGCTTTTGTAATTCCCATAGCATTAATAGGATAGGCCGCCTTATCGGTAGAAAGGCAGATTACACATTCTACCCCCTCCTCAATCGCTGCGGTAAGAACATGATCCGTCCCTATCACATTGGTTCTCACCGCTTCCATCGGGAAGAATTCACAGGACGGAACCTGCTTCAAAGCAGCTGCATGAAAAATGTAATCGACCCCCGGCATGGCAGATTTAACCGATGAGAGATCTCTTACATCTCCAATATAAAATTTAATCTTATCCGCAAACTCAGGAAGTATTGTCTGGAAATGGTGACGCATATCATCCTGCTTCTTCTCATCCCTGGAAAAAATTCTGATTTCTCCTATATCTGTTTTAAGGAATCGTTTCAGCACAGCATTCCCAAAAGAACCTGTTCCTCCTGTTATCATCAGTGTTTTATTCTTAAATAAAGACATATCTTTGCTCTCCTATATTGTCATCAGAATTTCAATTTAAACTTATGGAGTTTCCATAAGCGCTTTATACACCTCAATATAACTTTGAATATTTTTATCTTTCGAAAACATCTGCTCTGCTCTCGCCCGTACTTGTTCCGTATAAAAAAGCTTTGAATTCTGTCTTATTACCATAATCTGTTCAAAATAAAGATTTGCTCTATTTTGATCAATCAGATATCCTCCTGTACCGTCTGTTCCAACAAGTTCCGGAGTAGCCGTCCCATTATAAGCAACAACCGGGGTCCCGGATGCCATTGCTTCAGCAGTCGTTTTCCCGAATGTTTCCTGAATTGTCGGATTTACAAAAACATCCGCCATTGAATACAATTCTGATAATCGTCCAATATCAGCAACAGATCCAATAAATTTTATTTTATCGTGTTTATTGATAACGGATGAAGCATCGCCCGCAAGAACAATCTGGCAATCTTCAGGAAGCATATCTGCTAAATCAGTAAAAACCTCAATTCCCTTCTGTTTTGACCATCCCGCTGATACTCCCAGAATGACGAATTTTCCTTTCAGGTTCATTTCTTCTCTCAGCGCTGCGCAATCCTGCGGTCTGAATATATCCATATCAATCCAGTTATAAATGCATTTTATGATTGACGCATCCTTCAGAATTGATCTTGAAGCGTCGTTTGTTACCCACTGCGACACCCCTATCACAGCAAGTTTTCTGATTGCAGAAAATAACCTTTTTTTATCCGCAAGCATCTGACTGCTTCTGTCAAAGATAAGACTATTATTTCCGCTATGTAAAGCAGGACAGTTCCCACATTCCTGCAGCCAGCGATTACAGCCGCATTCAATATAATAAACACACCTGCCCGTATAAAACCAGCAATCATGCAGTGTAATAACTGTACAGATATCACGCTTGGAGATCTCTGACAACAGCATATTTAGATTGATATAGTTGGCATGCAGATTTCGAAGATGAATGATATCTGGATTTAACTGATCAAGATATTTTAACAATTGCCTTGTTGCACCTGACGAAAAATATCCCTGTTTTCCGGTTATTCTTGAAAGTAATGCATGTCTTTTCCAATCTGCTCTGTGACCGATCTGATATGAGTTCTCTTTAAGCGCCGCCAGATTTGGGCTTGCCACATAGGATTCAATTCCCATATGCAGCATCGCTTCGTGCATTTCCATTGTGGTACGCCCGGTACTCGACGTTTCATACACCGCATTAATTTGTATAACCTTCATTGCATTGTCTGCTCCCTTTCATTAAATAATAGATACATATTCATCTCCTTGGGCACACAGACAATAGACGGTCTTACATAGCTAAAAGACTTTTAAAAGTATCTATATACTGCCTGATATTCTTATCTTTGCAAAACATCTCCTCTGCTCGTTTTCTCGCAGCAGCAGCGTAATATTCTTTTGATTTTTCTTTTATTTTCAGAATATTCTGCAAATAATTTTCTGCCTTATTTTCGTCTACAAGGAATCCGCAGGATTCATCTGTTCCCACAAGTTCAGTATTGGCAGTTGCGTTATACGCAACTACAGGTGTTCCGCATGCTAAAGCTTCAGCCGTTGTAAGGCCAAAAGTCTCCTGTATAGACGGATTTACAAAAACATCTGACATGGCATACATTTTTGCCAGTAAATCAATATCAGTTACCGTGCCAAGTAATTTTATTTTATTGTTCGTTTCACTGACTTCCGATACGTCGCCTGCAAGAACGATCCTACAGTCCGCCGGCAGGATATCTGCCAGTTCTGTCAATACGTCTATTCCTTTTGACGCACTCCAACCAGCGGAAATACCGAATATAATAAATGATTCTCGTATTTGGTAATCACCCCCCCCCCAGAAATTTTTACAACTCTGAGGTCTGAATATTTCCAGATCAATCCAATTGTAAATATGTCTTATCATTGCAGCTCCTTTTAAAATTGAACCTGCCGCGCTCTCCGCAACCCATTTAGAGACGGCAATAACTCCAAGCCTGTCAATTTTTTCAAAATATTTTTTCTTATCTGTCAGGCATTTACTGCTTTTATCAAAGAAAAAACTAGTATTGCCATTATGTTTAGCCGGACATTTGCCGCACTTTTTTGTCCATCTGTTACAGTCAAATTCAATAAAATGCATACATTTTCCTGTAAAGAGCCAGCAATCATGCAAAACGCAAATGGATGCAATATGGTGATCTGCAAGATACCCAAGCAGCAGTTTTAAATTGATATAATTGCTGTGGAGATTATGCAAGACTACAATATCTGGTTTTATGTCATCCATATAACGCAGCAGCCTCTTTGTTGCTTTTTTCGAAAAATATCCCTGCCGGCCTGATATTCTTGACATCATTGCATGAAACTTCTGGTCAGCGACATTTCCAATTTTATAAACATTTTCTATAGAATTAAAAATAATCGGACTGGCAACGTAACAATCGATACCCCGTCCTTCCATTTCTTCATGTAATTCTTTTACAATTCTCCCGGTGCTAAACTGACCATAAATCGCATTAATCTGCAATACTTTCATTTTTTAATAACTCCATTAACTGCTCTGCCGCCCATTTTGTACCGCGTTCCTCATATATAAACCGCTTCATTCTTTCTGCTCCCTGGTTAAATTCACCATAAACAGCCCTTCTACAGGCATTGAGCACTCGATCTAAATCAAATTTATCTATTGCTTTCCCATTAATATCATCCTTAACGCAATCATAAACCGCTCCTATTTCTGCGTTTGCAATAACAGGCAGACCCAGGATTGCAGCCTCGTATAACGCTAATGAATATGGCTCCCAGCCAAGGTATAAATATGCATCCGATACAACATATACCTTTTCGAGTTCATCCAGTGAAACTTTCGGGATGTATACAACATTGACCTTACCTTCAGACATATAATTCTTTACCCTAAATGTCTCTGGTCCGTCTCCAATAATCAGAAACTTAACATTCCCCGATTTCTTCCCAAACTCCTTGGCTATTGACAGAATTTTATCAATTTCCCTGTTTGGAATCAATTTTCCCACAAACAAAAATACATAATCATCCTCAGCGATTCCCAGCTTCTTTCTCTCCCGCTTTCGATTAAAACGTTTACTTGCTTCGAGTATTCTTTCAACGTCATTGGTGTAACAGCCCATGCGAATTCTGGAGGTATCAACGAATTTTTCAAAGTATTTTTTCCCGGCAATTCCAGGAACATAAAATCCGTCTGCTAACCGATAAACAGACTTGAGGAGCATCTTACGCAATATGTTTCTCTGGCTTCTTCCAACTTTCATCTGATCGGAAATATATATAATTTTTTTATTTTTATAATGAATTTTCAGATAAATGATATTAATCAATTCACCACAGGTCAGAACAATATCTGGATTAAAACTAACAAGCAGTTCTTTGTATGCATCATATAAATATCCCAGACTTCCATAATCTTTACCCGAACTGCTTTGAATGTAGTCAAAGCCTCTTCCTTTATAGTTCCATTCTGTATGGTTCGAATTACCCTTAGTAATCAGAAATTTAATTTTATATTTTTCTGTTTCTAAAAGCTTTAAAAAAATATCATCTCTGTATGGCGCAAAGTGAGGCGCAACAATCAGTATTTTTTTCATAACCGCACTACCTTTTTATTAATCTGTTTAACATAGTCTTAATCATTACTTTGTCATCTTCCTTAAATGCCAGGAAATAATAAATAATAAGAAGAACAAAGCAGAAAACAGCGATTTTAACACCTACTAACATAACAGAATCTGTAATAGCAGATCTGTTAATCCATATTCCGATTACAACACTTCCTGCCAGACACGGTAAGGTCCTTCCATAGCAGTCTGTAAAAAAATTCTTGATATCAAGACTCGTGATCCTGGTATATATGAAATTCATCATGAAAACATGAGAGCCCCAGAGACAGGCAGCAACTCCGACTCCAGCTCCGACTGCTCCGTAACGACCGCTTAATACGCAGGAAACAACCGTAGAAAAAACTGCGCCAACACTGTAACACATAGCTTTATATTTTAACTTATCCTGGATCATCAGAATCGAATTAGCCACTTCCTGCGCATATACAATCACCGACGTCGGCATGATCAGAAGTATCACCCAGTAGGCTTTCAGAAAATCCGCGCCAACCCAGACCATTATAAATTCTTGACCAAAAATGATAAACGCAGAAAGAATCATTCCAATAATATATACTTGTAATCTTCCCACCTTATTGAATAATCTGTTGATCTCTTCATTGTCATGTTCTATATAAAGCTGTGTCAGTCTGGGTAAAAAAAGCCCGTTCAGACATGATGCAAACGTGAAGACATACCCTTCCACTGTAGTCGCAATAGAAAAAATACTAATCTCCGTTGAATTAGAAAACTTTCCTAAAATCGTGGGCGCAATCGGGATGATAAACCTCTGAGCTACCATAATGATCGTAAGCCAGAGAGAAAATGTTCCCACAGTCTTAATGATTTTTATATCAAAATGCTTCCACTCCACTTTTAAATCTGTTTTTCTACAGACATAAAAAAGCTTCAGACCAACCATTATAAATCCTGCAACTGCATTTACAATTACAATATTTACTACATTTGCACTATGTCTTAAGGCCATTACCGACAATACTATTACAAAGATTTTTCTTAATAGTTCAATGGCTCTTAACTCTGTAAATAACTCATAAGACGTCAAGATTCCATCGAGAGGAATAAAAACAAACAACAGAACTGACGATACGCCGCTGATGATATACATTTGTTTTAATATAATAAGTTCTGTACCAGTCAGTCCGGTAAAAAAACTTTCAAGAAAAAAATATATAACACTTAATATCATTCCTATGACTGCGGCAAGCATAAGAAACAGTTTAAAGATAACTGATATAAACTTTCCCGCCTGTTCCCGCTCATTCTTCACCCGATACGCTGATAAATACTTTGCAACTGCGTTCCCCAGTCCAAAGTCGATCAGAAAATAATTAAGAAAGGTTGAAACAAGTGTATATATTCCATATGAGCCGTTTCCCACCTTGCCAATAAGGTACGGTGTATAAAACAGTCCCGATATAATACTGAATGCAACTGTAATATACGAAATAAATGCTCCTTTCCTAATCTGAGACATTCTGTCCTCCTCCGATGTAACCTATGTAAATTACGGTTGAAATCATTCATTGGCAAAAACTTCAGTCATACGACGATGGCCATGGCAGTTTTGAGTAGTCTTGATCCCAGAACGGAATTCCATCACTCACGGCGCGTATCGTAGCATTATAATCAAATATTGCTATATTAAACACATAATAATACCCAGCTAAAAATGTGATACTAAGGAGCAATACGATAAGATTAACTTTAAAAAAGGATTTCCTGTATTCACGCCATTTTGTAATCAATATGAATACAATAAAGCTGACTGGCCTTAAGAGTCTGCTATAGACCAACGTCATCATACTGAATGAAGTAAACATCAGCGAGATCCCAATCATCAGCATTAATCTGTCAACAATAACAATATCTTCGTCCTTCATCACATTAACACTATAATTTTTTATGGCAAATGCAGTTACAAACATCAGAAACCACACAACTACTGTGTACATCCACCCATTCTGAACGCCGCCGCTGACTCCGTAATTGAGTTTATTACTTCCTATTAGAGACAAAATCTGCGAGATCCCGACAATCTGCTTATGATTAAGTAATGTCACCCCAAGGAATGCTGTCGACATACCTACTACGGCAATTCCCATTTGTCTTCTGGATATGTTAAGCTCAATAAGTAAGTACGCCAGAAATACAATCGTTGAAAAATGAAACAGCATTGCGATTACAATAAATATCACATATTTCTTTACATTTTTCTCTTCACCCAGAAGATAATGAAGTGCGTATATAATAAAAACGCTTGATATAAATTGTCTTGCCAGTGTAGTATCCAAAAAAATTGATGTCATACAAAACAGAAGATATACTAATGACGGGTTATTTATTATTTTTCTTAACCCTTTATCAAGCAGAAGAAAAGCGGGAAGAAAAGTCGCAAAGTTAAATACGCCAAAACTCATACCAAGTTTATTGGCCAAGCCCATCAATACATTTACATACAGAAAATTTGTAATGTCCACTCCTATTCCATTTTTTAATTCCATATATCCATAATATAAATTCATTTCATCTGTAGCTTTGTTATTACATGACATAATCATCGTCATAATAACCAGAATCACACCATTCAATTTTTTATTATTATATCTACAGTTTATCAAACAGAGTAAGACGCATATTACCAGCATTTCTTTCATATCTCAGTTATCCCATATCCACCTTTCGTTTTATTCCTTCCTGCTATCAGACAAAAATCGGTTTTTATAGATTTTAATATGTTTTCATGAAGGTGGTTTTTTCTTCCAAACATAATCGCTTTTCTTTGATAATCTTTCAATATACCAGGTTGACCAGCAATCTGCGAAAGCAACTCCAGTATACCTTTCCTTGAATCTGCACAGAGAGCTATGTCATTTTCTTTCAAGTATGTATAACCCCCTTGCTTTTTATCACAAATTGCCATTACAGCACATCCGCTATCCATACAATCTATTATTTTTGTAGAAAAAGACATTCTGACATTTAATCTGTTTTTCAGATCAAATGATTCAACATGTAAAGCTATATCACTATGTTTATATATGTTCATCAGTTCATCAAACGCTACCGGCTTATGTACTTTTGAATCATATCCATTATTTAAAATCTTCATAGCTTTTTCCGGAATTTTGTTAGCAGTATAGATATCCAGAGCAAACTTCCCGCCCTTGCTGTTCATCTTTTTAATTGCCTCCGCTAAGTAGCAAAGAGTTTTCCATCTGTCAGCATAAACGCTGCCGCCATAAACGATCTTTATCGGAAAGTCCACCACATAGTCCGGTCTTAACTGAGCAAAATTACCACTTTTCTTTAAAATTTTAATAGGCCTTCCTAATTTACTCATTGCCTGTCTCTGAGCAGAAGTCATCGTGTAAATCAGACTATAATAATTCCATGTTTTTCTGACAAAATGCCTGATAACAAATCGATTTCCCCAAAAAACCGGTGAAAGAGAAAATTGTCTTAATGTGTAAAAATCATCAGATATATATGAGATAACCGGTTTATTAATCATTCCGGCCACATATCTGGTAAGTGATAACATATAGGTCACACCATAACATGGAGCAAATATAATATCTGGATCAAATGCATTTACAAACGCTTTAACAGAATCATTCTGATAGTCTGATAATCCCCATACCACTTCTCTTGCTACTCTGAAAATTTCAAAGCTTCCCAGTTTTTTTACCTTGCGGATCACCGAATCTTCTTTATTCGAATTGCCGTCTGCCTCTCCTGAGTCTGTTAAACTGATCTTCCTTCCTATTTGCTTTCTATGCAATATATTCTGAATTGCCATGCCGTCCGTCATCTGGAAATAATTCTTACATATGTCATTATCTGGTGTCCCGGCCGAACAATAAATTTGCGCATACTCAGCCTCGAATCCGTCAAAGATATTGGTCAGTACATTTCCTCCATTATTATCATTTCTCCATACTTCCATCGAAATAATCAAGATTTTCATTATTTAACTTACCTGACAACTTTCCGTAATTTAAATCGCCTATACAAGCCTAACAAGTAACGAACCGCACCAAAACCTAATAATTTTAAATCAGAAACTTTTCTGACATATGGATACCAGTTATAGTCAAGCAACCCCCAATAATTTTGCGCTGCGTGAAGTAAATCCTCTATTTCGCCTTTTCTGACATAATTTGAGGTTACCATCCATATTACATATTGATTCGAAATAAAATGCATTAATGGCAAACAGTCGTCCTTAAACTGAACATACTTCTTTATGACTTCTAATATATCTTCCAGATTCTTTCTGCCTACATTTGCTGTTATTGATGCGCTGTTCTGCTGCCGATAGACATAAAAATAGTTAGGTATAACTTTTATCCGAGGCTCTGTTGACAAAATACGCGCACACCACTCGATATCTTCACTCAGTTGTTTTTCCACAAAGCACAACTGATTATCATCAATAAAACTTCGTCTGATTACTTTATCCCAGGCACAGGCAACAAATAGATTTTCTTCCATCAGAAGCCTGATTGCCTCTGTCCTAGATAAAGCGGCTTCATTACAATCATGAATTTTAATTTCCTTGTAGATTCCGTCATTCTGATAAAACTTTTTAAATCCAAAGATAAATACATCTGCCTCATAACAGTTTATATATTGATCAATTGTTGTAAGCATTTCTTTATCGCACCAATAATCGTCGCTGTCCAGGAATAAAACATACTCTCCTGCAGCCCTGTCCAGACCAAAATTTCTCGCAGAAGACAGACCACCATTATTTTTATGTAATACATGAATTCGCTTGTCGTTTTCTGAATATTTATTACATATAACTCCACTATTATCTTTGGAACCATCGTCTACCAGAATGATTTCAAAATTTTGAAATGTTTGTTTTTGTACGCTCTGCAAACATTCGTCAATATACTTTTCTGTATTGTACACAGGGATAATTACACTAAATCTACACATAATCCGCCGCTCCATCAATTTTAATAATTCTTATACGACTGTACTTTATTCTGCCTGCATTTTTCTTTCTATTATTACACTGCTTTATATATGACGGTCATTGCTTCTTTTACTCGTTCTGTGCTAAAGTTCATCATCTTTCTATTTGTGTCTCCACTATTCTCCGTTGTCATCTGCCTCTCAAGCATCTTTCTTAGCCTTTCTATATCCCCTGGTTCAAATAAATATTCTTCATCCTTGATCAGATCTGTATTTCCTCTGATTCTGCTGCATATACAAGTCTTTCCATTCGCAATCGCTTCCATTAATGCAACCGGCAGTCCTTCCTGCAGGCTCGGGAATACAAACAAATCCGCTGCTTCTAAGAGTTCGTTCACATCTGTCCTGAAACCAAGGAGATAAACCTTATCTTTTAATCCATACTCGTCAGCCAGCTTTTCCAGTTCTTCTTTTAGCTCTCCCTGGCCAATGATATAGTACCGGAAATCATAATCGGCCAGTTCTTTCAACGCTTCAATAACCACTCTGTGGTTCTTTCTTACACTAAGTTCGCCTACAGAAATAAGCATTGCCTCATCTATTCTGCATCCAAGATTTTCTCTGATTTCATTTCTCTTAAACATCTTTACGAGATGTTCTGTGCCAATCAGTACCGTACCCCCCCCCCCCAGATTTTGTAGGGTTTCCCCATAAACCCTTTCCATAGCTTTTTCAACCGTAACTCTGTCAAACTTTTGTATTTTCTCAAGGTTATACCGCCCCATCCTCTTCCTTTTTTCTGTGCTCTTTCCTATCAGTTTTTCCAGCTTTTCTTTTATATCCTCTATGTTGTCCGGCTCAAAAAGCGCTCCGCCGTTCTCATTGATAAGGTCAACGTTCCCTCTTATTTTCCCGCAGGCACAGGGAAGTCCGCTTGCCATGGCTTCCATGAGACTGACATTGAGGCCTTCTCTGTGAGAAGGCAGGACATAAATATCTGCCGCCTCGTAGATATCTGCAATATCCGATCTATATCCCAGAAGTTTTACTTTCTTACTCAGCCCGCATTCATCAATAACTTTTTGCAGCCGGTCTCTCATTTCGCCCTGTCCAGCGATTGCAAAAAAGAACTTACTTTCTATCTCTCTCAATGCTCTTATGACCGCCTTATGATTTTTGTTTTCATTCAGTTCTCCGGCAGCAAAGAGAAACAGCGCCTCTTCGGGAATTCCCAGTTCTTCCCTAATTCGATTTCCTCCTTGAATTTCTTTGTGATTGCCAAACTTTTCTAAATCCACACCAACGCCTGGTACATATACTGTTTTCCCTGCATAAAATTCTTTTCTGGCTCTTTGAAAGTCTTCCTTATTTATCGTGATCAGCATATCTGTCCATTTAGAGAAAAACTTCTCTATCGGATAGTAAATCACCCAGTTTTTTTTCGGCGCCCCATCATAGAAATGGAATCCATGAGCTGTGTAGATAACCTTAACTTTGCACTCATGCCCTACAATTCTTCCTACGACTCCACCGATTGGAGAGTGACAGTGAATAAATTTGTAACCGTTTTTTCTGACAAGATCCTTAACCTGTTCTAATGCTTTAAAGAACTGAGGAAGATTCCCAACATTTCTTACGAAATCAATCTGATAATAGTCGGTTCCAAGTTCTGTAAGCCTTTTCTTCAGATCAGCGATTCTCTCGTCTGAACATGTGTTTCCAGCCTCAAAATTGCAGGCTATGTCAACCTTGTATCCAAGATTGAGAAGGATACCAATATTATTCATATTGAACTGGTCAATCATGGATGCTACAGACGCCAGCATAAGCATGGATTTTTGTATTTTCATCTCCGCGGCCTCTATCTCCATGAATGCTCCTTCTGTTCTTCGTATAGACTCCTTTAGGCATACCTTCTGATAATCAAGTCCTTCATAAACCGAAATCTCATGCCTGTAGCAGTTATTCCCGAATGCCTTATTCACAAGCCGACCGATCTGCCCGGGCATCTTTTTGCCAAGTAAGATAACGGGCTTTATAATCACCGATTGTCGGCCTTTCTTTCCACTTACTCCGGCAATCTCCTTTACCATCTGACTTGTCTTCGTCCATTCGGCATTCTGTGGAATCAGAACTACAGATTCTCTTTGAAATTCTTTAACAGACATAATCTGGCATAAGAATTCGCATAGGTTTTCAACGTAGAGCATTGACCGCTGATTATCTACATCAGGAAACACAGGCAGTTTCTTTGCAAACTTCGCAAGAACAGAATAATTTCCTTTGCTATCTTTTCCGTAAATCATTGGCGGCCGCAGAACAATTACTTTGAACCTACAATCTGCCAGATCTCTCAGACCTACATCTGCCTGTAACTTGCTGTCTCCATAGAAACTAGCAGGAGCAGGAACTGTATGTTCGTCCACAATCTTCTGTTTACCATATGGGGCGGAATCGCCATAAACGATCATACTGCTCATGAAGATAAATTCTTTCACACCCGCTGCCTTTGCCTTCTCTGCGACCTCCATTGCAAGATCTGTATTCACGGAATAGTACTTTTCTTTTGTGGACACATCTACGTTACCAACGTCCGCATGAGCAATACCGGCAACATGAAAGACCATATCATAAAGCGAAAAGTCCGTCTCTTTCCACTCGCCATTAAGAGTACCGACAGCGTAAACAGTCAGATTGGGATAATGCTTTTCGGCGTATGCTCTGAAAGTCTCCCCGATATAGGAACCAGCCCCGATAATCAGGATTCTTTTCTCTGTTTCCACATCAATCTGAACCGGTTCACCAAATCCAATGTGACCAATCAGTTCCTCGGTACTTTTTCCATCCGTATAATGACGGACGGCCTTTTTCTTTCCAGTACCGCCTTCAACTACAGAATCATCATGGCCAAAGACATGGACAGAATTTAGGAAAACCTTTATATCAAATGCAAGCCCTTCTTTCTCTACATATTCTCCGTCAAGTTTTGCCTTAACAGGGATTTCCAGCTCATCACGCCCATTAATCTGCGCCCACCCAGTCAGGCCAGGCCTAATATCATTTGCTCCATATTTATCTCTTTCGGAAATAAGCAACTCTTGATTCCAAAGAGCGGGCCGAGGCCCTATGACACTCATATTTCCCACGAAAATATCCCATATCTGCGGAAGTTCATCTAAGGAATGTGCCCTTAAGAATTTCCCGACCTTTGTAATGTACTTGTCCGGATTTTCCATCATGTGAGTAGGAACACCATGGGGCGTGGACATCTTCATGGATCTGAATTTATGTAAACGGAAAAACTTCTTATTTTGCCCGACCCTTTTCTGAATAAAATACACCGGACCGGGATCTTCGATTTTAATTGCCAGAGCAATCACTCCCATGACAGGCGACAGCACAACCAGACCACCGAAGGACAGAACAATATCCAGTCCTCTTTTCACGTATTTAGAATAGACGGACGGCTTATATTCGCTCTCCCCGACAACTTCGAGATGTCCCTTAAACCCATCCGCATTCATTCTGTCATTCTCGTCCTCAATAAAAACAACTTTTTTGCCCTCGAAAGGATTCTGCTCTTCCGGCTCGTCATTATAGACGGCGTCTCCCTTTTTACATTTTGCCAACAGAGAAAAGCCGGCGAAAGCAACACCCGTCGCCACGGCAGCAATCCCGGCTATCTTTTTAATCTTCTTGGACATCTCTCATTCTCTCCTGATCTGATTTTGCATATTGCCGTAACCTATATCCTGACTTTTCACAAAACCTTCTCTGTAATCTCAAGACCTGCAAGTATATAATGGTTATTCTGCCGCATAGTTGTCGCAATTTTCGCCAGCCGTTTATGCCGGTCAATCTTACAGATTCTGTTTTCCAGTCCCATCAGAGGGCCTTCCGTTATCTTTGTAATACCTTTTCGGATAATTCCCCTGGATATTCTCAGATGGCGCTCATCCCCGCATAGGGATTTCAGAAAAACCTCTTCCTCAAGGTTCAGCGGAATCAGACAATTCCTCCCCTTCGCAAGTTCAACGCATTCCATCAGTTCTCTGGACAACGTCTGTGCATTCTCACTTTCCAGAAAAACGGCTGCCGGGAATAACAGTTTCTGCTCCAGATGCCATGCGCCCTTATATCTGCACATCCTGTCATAAGTTAATATGAATGCATCCAGAAGCGCTCTTTGAGACAATCGTTCTTTGCACAAGAGTAAAACATTTTCTTCTTCCTGCTCCTGGCAGGCTAATAAGTACCAGATAGCAATCCCCTCTTTCGTAGAGTAGGTAACTCTGCGAAATTTTTTATCTGAATTTTTAACAAAAAATATATATATTTCGATCCAAAAACTAAAAAATGTGATAATTTCAATAGAATTCTTTTGGATTTTGTGTAAATCTTTAGCAAAAATAAATTAGGTATTGATTTCTTAATTTCAGATGGTTATAATAGATATGCTATAAAAAAGAAAAATCGCAGAGTAACCTACTCTGCGATTTTTTTTAGAATTCTCCTTATATATCGTATCCTTTTAAGTTCGAACGCACAATTTTCTTCTGTTTTGGCTTTGTTGATCGCCTAAGTCGGAAGCGTAATCAGATCCCCTAATCGTTTATCAATTTCTTTCGTAAATGTTCCTTTATGCTGATAATATCCTGATGCAGGAGTAAACGTCATTTCTCCAAAATAGATTGACCCTTTAATCTCATACAAATCAACTCTTACATAAAGAAAATCTTTTGATAATATTTTTGCAATTTCAACCATTTCACTCAGCATGGCAGGTCGTGAAACTTCGTAAGGAAATCTTGGATAATCTTCAAACGTCCAGTCAAGTTCATGCCAGTTAATATCATAATTTTTTTGATATCCCGTATGATTCTTTAGATCACGGTCACCTATACATTGAATAAAAACAGGGTTTCCTCCAAAACAGTGAAACTTATAATCCTTTAAAGATCCATTCATCTCTTCTATATATTTCTCAGCTATTATTTTTTTCGGTATATCTTTATATTGAAGTTCCAGACTACCTGCAAACGCATAATCCACACACATCCATTTGTCAAATTGCTCTCTATACTTTTCTTTGTCTAACATTTCCGTTCTATTAACTATAAGATTCATATTGCTTCCATGATTGCATTTCAGAATACATTTTTGAGGAAGCGAAGAAAAGCTTATATCTTCGAACGTATCCCATACTCCGAGAAGCGGAATAAGATGCTTACTACCGATCTTTTCATGAATCCATTCTCTTACTTGATACTTATCGGTAAGTTTTGACTTCAAACTTGTCGTATCATAAATTTTTAGCCATTGGATCTTTTCTGTAAAATATTGTGGATTGCAAAGATTTACCCCCCCCCCACCCATCGTAATTTTATATAAATCTTTAATCAACCGCGGATATTCTTCTACATCTGCCTGCTTCATGATATTGTACTTATACTCGCCTCCATTATTACCTCCGAAGATCCTATCTTCCATCTTAAACAGAAGAAGATTTAACCCACCGATATCTACCATAGGTCCAATCTTTCTTAATTCCTTAATTAATCTCACACTTAGCTTACCTCCTCATAATTATTCTTTTTGCATATTGAAATTGTTTTGTCTTCCTATAAACGAAATAAAAAATTGAATTTGGCAAAATGATACAAACAATACCTCGAATTAATAATTGCATCAAATCTCCTTCTTTGGTTACCTTTAAACAAATAAAATATGTAAGCGCCGCTACAATAAAGATCAGAAAAGTTTGCTTTCCCTGATAGATATAATAATCTCTACGTTTACTTATCGAAAAATATAATCGAAAAGTGATTCCCACCGACCATAAATAGTTACACAAAAACAGACTAATCATTGTAGCAAGAATAATGCCATGAATGCCAAATATTTTTCCCAAAGCAAGGTTAAGTGTTAGATTTAGCAGGGTTTCACATAAAGCTCTGTATCTTTGCTGCCACCACAGGCCATTTGCCGACGAATACATTGACCTTATATCTCCCAGCTTCAATAGATAAAAGTATAAACATAACATAATTACAGCTGACATGGGAAGCTGCATATCTTTTCCCATCCAGATCTTCATAAATGGCTGAAACAGACACAACAGACATATCATACACCAGCCACAAAGCCAGAGATATACAAAATCGAGGATTTTCATTTCCTGATAATTTTCTTCTACGCTTCTCGTAGTAACGTGATTACCTATGCCGCCCATAAAAGATGCCGTAACAATTGATGCAAAAGAAATAATTCCCGTAATTATTAAATAATAATTATTGTATATTGCTGTCAACGTAAGCCCAATAAAAGCAGAAACACAAATACTATCTAATGAATTTCTTGTAACACTGCAGGCCTGCTGTATGAAAGTACCAACGACAAGCTTTCTTATCCCTGCCTTGTCTTTACCTGACAAATAACCCACAGCCTTATATTGGGGAAATAATACACGCACTCTCCATGCAATCAGCAGATTATTCAGAATTGTAAAAACGGGCATCATAATTGAAAACAAATAATAATTGCGAGTTAATACTAATAAAGCCACTTTTGATACCATCAGCCCCGACTTTACAACTGAGTTAATAGTACTGTTTACATCATCTCGCTGATATACGACAATCAGAGATGAAAGATATGCGAACATGAAATAACTCAGAACAGCATTTGCCAGGTAGATCAGATACAGTTTCACTAAATTAATATCAGTGGGATACGATCCATTGATGAAATTCGACAGGAATGGAATCATCAGAAGTCCTGCACCGAGAATTACAAATCCTATGATTCGGTAAACCTTTTTATAAAAATTCAGAAGCGCATTCATCTTTTCAACATTTCCTTCTGCCATAGGTTTATACATATTATAAACCATTGCCGCACTGAATCCCAGCTCCGAAAGGCTTAGGACAGAGATGAGCGATGCGTACAAGCTGTCAAGCCCCAGATACTGTGCCCCCAGTACGCCTTGTATTACAAACCTTTCCACAAAAGGACAAAGAAGAACTACCATTTTATTAATACATCCAAAAATTAAATTCCTCTTCGCATTTTTGACAACATCCAGCTGCATTTATTTCACTCTCTTCATAAATAGAATTTCATCATATAGCTTGCTGATATTCTTCGCATTTTTTTCGGCAGAAAACATTTCTTCGGCGCGCATTCTTCCATTTCTAATAACTTCTATTTTACTTTCATAATGATTTATGGCCTCAAGCAATTTAACAGATAAATCTCTTACGTCATCTGCGCGGAACATAATACCATTCGCCTCATCTCCTAATATTTCCCTTGTTCCGGCAGTATCAGCGCCTATCACAAGCGTTCCGCTTAACATCGCCTCTACCGTAATGCGTCCAAATGCTTCAGAAACAGATGGTACGACGGCAATATTTGCCAAAGAGAAATATCCCGAGACATTGCTTTGAAACCCATCAAAAATAATTTGATCTTTCAGCCCAATCTCAACTGCCAGTTCTTTTAAAAATTCTTCCTCTGTTCCGCTCCCAACAATGTGTAAAACAAATGTGCGGCTTACTTGATTTGCAATTTCCCCAAGAGCCCTAATTACCAGATCCTGCCTTTTACCTTTACTTAACGATCCTATGCATACTATATAGATAGGATCAAGTTTTTCTACCTCGTTATAATTAAACAACTCGGGTTTAATGCCATTATAAATCATTCTAATGGAAGCATTATTCAAAGTATATGCATACTTTTTCTTGACAGACTCAGATATGGCAATTAATTCAGCAGCTCTGTTTAGTAATTCAAATCCATATTTCTTACACCATATTCTTGTTCCATGATCCTCCTCCAGGAATTCTCTCATATGCCAGACCAACGGAATCCCCTTATTCAAAGCAACATTTGCTCCTAAAAAAGTCCCCAATTCATTTATATGTATTACATCGGGCATAAAATCGTTTATGAGGGAGCTGATTCTTTTATCTGATATCAATCTGGTAAATAGGACTTTCCCTAACATAACGCAGTTTTGCGTTAAAAACTCTATGAAAGATTTGTATTCTTTCACTGTTATCCAAGAAAAAGCTCTTATAACGATGTACTCAATATTATATTTTTTTAGGATTCGTTCCCCACTTCCATGTTTAGGCAGAACGACCAGACAATCTGTGTTATGTTTCTCCTGTAATAAGCTAATTAAAACTGCCATGCTTAAAAAAGCTCCGGATTTTTCATTACAGCCAGCTGAGATGAACAATACTCTTGTTTTATTTCTGAAATCCATATGATTATCCCTCGAACTTCCTCGATACTTTGTCCTTTAAAGAATAGACAAATTTCTCACGCACAGAAGATATAGGAACGCAAAACCTATAGATACTTTTTTTTGCTGCTTCCCATTTGTCATTTAGAGAACGATCTTTACCATCGCAATGCCGAAAAAATACAGCTGGATACTCCACAACTTTTTTCCCGTCCAATTGACATTTAACAAAAAATATACCCGAAAGGTATTCAGCATAATACCCGATAAAGCGGCTCTCTTTCGAATCGATTTTCCCTTGTCTGTATTCCTTATATACATGATCGAGTATGCTGAAAATCCATTCACAATAATTGTCGTAAATATCCGCTTTCATTATAAAGATATTACAATGATAACCCTTCGTTGAGTTCCTTACTAATTCCGAAGCCTCTTTGTATTCAGGGTATCGTTCAATCATATAATCAAGAATGTGATCTAATAAATCCTGTCTCTTAGTATTAATGTAAAGTTCATAAAAGTTTTTCATTCCTCGTTCCGTACAATTTGAACATTCGGGAATAACAATATCTACGCTATCTAATATTTTCTCCACATTAACCCTATGATACCCAAGTTCTGAAAAGGTCATAGATGTCAGCGAATTAATTATATAGTATCTTTTCCAATGTGTAAAAAACTTATGTGCATAATCCGGGTTCAGGCAAAGATAACGCCTATAATGGGAAATCCCCACATAATCAACTCCCCGATTCCTATTTTTCCAAATCCAATACATTCCTGTCAGTTCACAGTAATCCTTATTTAATTCTGAAATATTATCGCCTTCGTCATCATGTAGATATCCGTTTATGTGATCGTGATGACATGAACCAACCTGAATTGGCATCAAATAATCATTTGCGGGAATAAATGTTGATTTATGGGTTATTACATAATTCTCTAACTCCATCTTCAGATTTCTCCTATCTAAAATTATTTATATATGCAAATACGATTGCCATCGTGAAAAACCAGGGCAGCATATCGTTAATAATTGGATTTGTAGCAGCACAAGCTAAAAATGAGACGAATCCGACGTTAAAAGCAAAGAACATTGGATTTCTATTCTGTTTGTAGAACCTTTGCAGCCTTGAAACTAAAAAATATATACCAAATCCAAATATTCCAATACCCGCAATTCCAGTCTGAGCCAGCAATGCATTAAAATATACTTCATAAGACCAGTTATTATGTGCCGATTGCCGGCCTTCCACATATGAATTCAATCCATTACCGATTATTGGAGAATCAAGAAACATAGAAAAAAGATTTTTTATATCATTTGCTCTTTTTGTCACTCCATAATCGTTTCTACTAAGGCCTGCCGTAAATGTGTTGATCGCAGTATCAAATATATTCGTTATTTTTAAGATAGATGAAAATCTATTGATCAATAAAATAAAGACCGTCGCACCAGTCAAAACTAACATTATTCTTTTAATCTTATGTACAGAATATCTTTTGACCATATCGCGAACGACCATGAAAAAAAGCGTCGCAAAGACTACGAATTCCAGCATTTTTCTGCCACTAAGAATACAGTACAATAACCCTCCTATAACAATAACCCAGCATTCCGCCTTCTCCACTTTTGCTTTGATCCCTTTGTTCTCAAATAAAAGAACAATGTAGAGAGGAAGAAGATACATAAGTTGAGTCTCATTTGATATTCTTAAAATAGCATCTTCATAATTCACATTTGTGAATGTAAATAATCCAATAGGATCCAGGTCAGGCAAAACAATTCGTAAAGAAAGAATTTTGTAAAGGTCTCCAATAACTATATATAACGTTATATGTCTTAAAACTGAAATAGTGTAAGCGAGCCGATCATATCTATTCGTATAAATCGTCGAGTATAGAAGAAGAAGGAACGGTGTTGTCAGATAATACCTTAGCAACGGCTCATCTTTGCTCAGACTAAATTCATAACCATTTACAATTCCCCACAACAGGCTTCCCATCATATAAGTAATAAAGATACAGATGTAAATAAAAAATCCTCTGTTGACACCTTTCCTGGTTACAGATAATTCTAAAAAACTTACGATAGCTAAAACTAATAACAAGCCGATTTTTATCTCCGTAAACCCTCTCGATGTGACGGCTATCATGAACAGCGTGGGAATCCCTATTAATTTATACAATGAATCAAACAACTTGATTGATTTCATAACGCCCCCTCTAGCATTTAACAATTTCGCCAGTTATGTAGTCTAAATATATGGCGTCTTTTATCATTGTCAGCTTATCATCTTCTTTGTATCGATCATTAAAAAATCTATTCATACAAACACAAATACCACCATTTCTATATTTAAGGAAAGCTCCCCACCATGAAAAAGTGCTGTTTGATATAATGTGGTGCCTGCATCTTCTCAATAATTCGAAGCTTTCAGTTACAGTCGTATTTTCTATATAGTAAACATTCCACTCTGAAAACCATTGTTCATTTTTCACCTTGTCAATACGATCAGCAAAAACAAAAATATCTATATCATGAAACTTCTGCTTAATAAGCCTGATTCCTTCATGATAATATTTCTTTGTCCCTATCGGCCATCTGTTTTTCACATAGTCTTCATCACAACGGATGCTGATTCCGATAGAATTTGTCGTCTCAATTATCTGTAGAAAATCTAAATATGTCGAAGAACCTGTTTCTTTTAGCACTATTTCACCCATAAGTTTCTTTCTCATACTCCAGGCAATTTCATTGGATACAAAATAGCCGTAAAGAAATACTTCATTTGAAATTCTAAGAGTCTTCGGGGTATATACCGATGTACATAAATAACTTTTCTTCATCATTTTAAAATTCCATGGCCTGGCAAATTTCCCTAAAATCATTGAATAAAGCTTCTGATATACACGGTATACAAAAAAAAATAATTTTTGTAAAAAACCTGTGTCATCACTAAACGCGCACATGCCGTCCAGTTTATAATGACCAAGTTCTAATTCTCTTAGTTTAAAAGTCTTGTAATTACTTGTTTCAATAATAACAGATTCTGCATTATACTTCTCTTGGTAATAGCGAGCGGCCGCATATTGAAAAAGTTGATTCCCTAATCCTCCAAGAAGATGTACCTGTATTTGCATTTTCATTCCTCATCTATCATCGAATTGATTGTTTCAACAATCGCAGGATAAGTTTTTGCACGATCGAATAATTCTTCTCCCAATCTCCGATTGTTTTTTCCTAGTTCTATTCTATAATCCTTGTCTATCGTCAATTTCAGTATAGCGGCTGAAACTTCTTCGGCAGATCCATTCGTACAATTAATCCCGCAATTATATGTATCTATAAGTTCCCTGTATTCATCATTATTCTGTGTATTGATGACAGGAAGCCCAGCCATAGCATAGTCTCCTACTTTGTTGATTATGCTTTGCATGGTGCCATATTTTATAAGATTAACCGCAATGTCACACTGCACTAATTTTTTTACCATATCTTCATAAGGTATTCTTCCATAATATACGGCGCTAATCTTCTTTTTATCAGAATATCTTTGTAATTCTTCTAAATCCGGTCCACTTCCCAAAAATTCACACACGATCAGTCCCCGCACCTCTCCAGGGAGCGCTGCAACCGAATCAATAAGCAGCTTCAAATCGTAACTGGCTCCGATGGTTCCTACATAAACTATATGAACTTTTCCATCATGCTTATTTTTTACCTGTTTTGCCAATCCATCAAACATATGCATATCTGTTCCAAGAAACACGGCAGTTCCTTTGTCTTTTTTATTTCTGACTCTCATAGCTCTATTTATATAGGTATCAGATACAGCAATTACTTTTTCTGCATTTCTATATACATAATCTGCATCATTTCTCAAGAAATTAAAAATTCTCCATTTAACAAAATGGAATACAAATTCAAAACCCTCCGGCCACATATCCTGAACGTCGATAATCGTTTTCACATTTTCTTTCAAGGCAAAACGAATTATTTTTTTTGCCAGTCCGATTGGGGGAACACCAATATAGATTAAATCCGGTTTTTTACATTTTTTTAAATACTTTCCTACCCTATTTTCGAAAACCTTATGAGAAATAACCCGCATTATGCTTATATTATTTTTATAACCAGGTTCGTGCAATAAAGATATTTTATATGTATCGCTGCCTTTCACCGGTCTGTGCGCTTTCCTGGTGTGTACAAAATCTGAAGTTATTATTTCTACATCATATGTCTCTGACAGCAAGTCGGCTAAATAACAATATCTATGATTGCCTTTTTCCCATGGAAATTCAATATAACTTGTTATTATTAATATTTTCCGCATGACAATTCCTCTTTATAACTTAATTTCCCGGACAAGAGCAAATGCTTCTGCAGCATCTACGGTTATTGTACTTCCCCGATATCTCGCCAGCGCTTCTATTGCACCTATGGATCGGGCATTTGGAAACTTCTCTAACTGTGTCTGGAACATATTCATTGCCTTCACCTTCTTCTCTACGGTAATGCTGATATCTTCATATACCGTCGGGATAAATTCATTAACAGTATTTGGAACATCCCAGCCGGTTTCAGATAATGTCTCATAAGCATATATACGCTTTACCTTATGGTCGTACTTAGGCCGCAGAGCGACCATTGCAGCGTCAACGACCATCTTATGGTCGATCTGCATATCCCCGCGATGGGGAATATATACTTCTTCCGGCTTCACTCGTTGTACAACATTAAGGATTCCATCATTCAACTTGTATCTCGGCACTTCTTCAAGCATTGCCGCAGGGAAATCTAAAAAAATAGTTTCTTTTACTCCCAAATACTTGTCCGCCGCACGGCACTCATTTCTGCCTTGCTCGATTATCGGCTCATGGAATAATGGTTCGTAGCCTTTCGTTACAATACAGACATAAGCAGCATGTCCCTCTTCCGCTCTTTTTGCTATTGTTCCGCCCACTCCAAGAATTTCATCGTCTGGATGAGGAGCTATCACCAAAATATTCATATATTTATCATCCTATCGAGAAGTGTTATATTTAAACATTTTCTTTGCCGGAACTCCTATATAGGTTCCGCTTTCTCCTATATCTTTTATGACAACCGCCCCCGCTCCTATGGTGACGTTCGGACAGATATCGACATTATTAGAAATTGTCGCTCCCGCTCCTATCCAGGCGCCTTCTCCAACAGTCACGGTTCCAGACAGGTTTGCGCCGACGGAGATATGTACATAGTCCTTAATTACACAATCATGATCAATGGAACTACTGGTATTAATAATACAGCCTTTTCCGATTCTTACGCCTGGATTAATAACTGCTCCCGCCATTACTACAGATCCTTCCCCGATTTCTACGTTCCTTGCAATAACAGCTGTTGGATGGATTAAAACAGGCAACGCTCGATTACGGTACAATCTCATCAGATCCTTTCTGAACCGGGCATTACCTATTGCTACAAAAAGATCCCCCTCCGGCGCATGCCTGCTATCCGCAACAACTGTATATCCTGCGCATATTCTGATATCCTTATTGTCATCGGCAAAGATGATATTTGTATACGCATTTAGCGCCGCTATATCCGCAACAACTTTTCCATGTCCACTTGCACCGACTATAACCAATCTGCTCATTGTATTGCCTCTATTCTACGTCATGTTTTGCATCATAATATAAATTTGCGCCTGTAAATTCTGTTCTTGTATCTTCTACCCTATACTTACTTCCTGCAATGGCTTCCCTCAAAACCGCAAAAACCATCTTACAGTCCACAAGAAAGCTGCAATTCTCTATATACCAGATGTCGTTTTCAAATTGATCATTCCATGACCATGTCTTAATGGGTTCTAATGGAACACATGCAAAGCCCGGCCTTACTTCATGCCTCATCTTGTGTCGTTCTGTATAGAGCGGAAGGTAATTTACCAACAAAGGTCTAGGACCGATAATACTCATTTTTCCTGTAAATATACAAAATAACTCCGGTAGTTCATCAAGCGAAAAACGCCTTATAATACGGCCAAAACCCGTCAGTCTCTGCTCGCCAGGAAGTAATTCCCCATCCTTATCTGTTGCATTTGTCATTGAGCGAAATTTATATATCCTAAATATTTCTCCATGTAATCCCGGGCGTTCCTGTGAGTATAAAATCGGGCTTCCGTGGTAAATCAGTTCAAAAATAGCAATAAGCAGAAATAATGGGCTAAGTATCGAGATTGCTAAACTGCTCAGAAAAATATCCAGCAACCGCTTAATCACAATTGTATAAACCGATTTCTTCACATTTGGCAGCCTTTCTTCCATAGATCCGCTCTCCCCTCACTTTGCGGGATTCCCTTTCACAACACTTTTTTCTGGTACCGTCCGCACAACCACCGCTCCTGCTCCTACAACGCTTTCATCCCCTATATGAACCAGATTCATCAATGTCGCGTTTCCAGATACCAGACAACGTTTTCCTACCGAAGAGCTGCCAAACAGAATGGTCTCTCCCACCACAAACGTATCTTCATCAATCCTTACATTATGCGAAATGAATGTGCAGCTATCTATCTTAGTTCCTCTGCATATCCGGGTTTCGTCTATTGCACCCCGTGCAATCACCACATTGGCCCCGATCTGAACGTCTCTCTCCACAATAACTTTCCCAAACTGTGGCATCGTAATCGCTTTTCCGTCATTCTCCCTGTCAGTTGTCAGGCCATCCGCTCCGATCACCGTATTTTCCCGGATTACTACGTTTTCCCCTATTTCTACCTCTCCCACCAGTTTTGCCCCTGCTCCTATATATGCACGATCCCGAATCACACACTGCCCGCCGATATAAGCCCCCGGCATAATAGTCACATTCTTTCCGATCTGTGCTTTGTCTGCAATCCACGCCCCATCGACAACTTTTACGCTCTCTTTTTCAGGAAGGTATGTAATATTGTTATCTCTGAAGAACCGGCAATATTCTCCATGCGGGTCTCTGCATATGACAACCGCATGTTTTCTAAGCAGTGTCTCTGGAGTCTCACATCCATCCGGCAGAAAAACCAGGCAGTTCTCTACGGATTCCAGCACTTCCCGATGAACCATATGTTTTTCCGTCAGAAACATGACCGCATAATCTCTGGGGTGTTGAAAGGAAGCCGGTCTGCGAACATGAAAATTCTTTTCTGGCACATACCTGCTTACATCCACATCAAAATAAACATTTTTCATCATGATTCCATCCTATCTTCCTACTATGAATACATAATTTGTTGTGGCTGTTCCTCCTATATTGAGCATCATCCCATTTTCCGGCCTCATGCCATTCCTCACAACTTGATATCCAAAAGCCTTTCCCGACACCTGTTTATACAGGTCCAGAAACATCCTGCAGCCCGTGGCTCCAACCGGATGCCCGCATCCGATCAGCCCACCGCCTGGATTTATCGGTTTTTTCCCTTCAAATTCTATCATTCCTTCTTCAACCGTCTTTAATTCTCCCCCGGGTTCGCAGATTCCAAAAGCGGACAGCGCCGCATATTCCGAAGAGGTAAAACAGTCATGGGTTTCAAATACGTCGATGTCATCAACCGTAAGGCCGCTTCTTCTATAGGCGTCCAGAACCGCCTGCCTTGTCCATGGCAGAAGATATCGGCTCTTTGGCTGTTCCCACAGCTTCTTGTCAAATAGCATGGGCGCCGTCCTGTGTCCATACCCTTTTACATAGGGCATGTCCTCTGCTTTCCTTCCCAGTTCCTTAACCATATGCTCGCTTGCCAGCACGACTACCGCCGCTCCATCTGTGACCTGCGAGCAGTCAGAAACCGCAAGCCTGCCTCCGATCAGCGCATTGGTGTCTGTCCCCCGGCGGCTGGCTTGTTCATAATTCATAAACCATTTTCTGGTCTGTGCAAGAGGATTTCTTTTTGCATTACCGTAATTTAAATTCGAAATTCTCGCAAGTGCATCCAGATAACGTTTTTCATCCAAACCATACTTTGAAATGGTCTCATCCGCAAGCCTGCCAAATAATCTGGGAAAAGGAAAAGAAATATCTTTCCCTTCACTTTCGTAATAAGCCGCCCTTCCCAGAATATCTCCGCAGGTTTTTGAATCAACCGTCTTCATCAACTCCCAGCAAACTGCGACCGCCAGATCATATTCCCCTGCCTTTACTTTCGTAATAGCCGCATCCAGCGCTGCCGATCCCGACGCACAGGCCGCCTCGTACCTGGCGGAAGGCACGCCATAGAACGACGGGGACACTTCCGTAAGCAAGGCTCCCAGATGTCCTTGATGAATATACTCCTCTGCAATAAAATTTCCTACAAAGCATGCTGTCCTGTTCTCTTTATTTAATTCTTCGATATCGGAAAAGCCGATCCCTACCTGGTTAAATGCGTCGGTCATAACCTCTTTTAAAAGAGCGATAACATTCTTTCCTTCTTTCGTCCAGTTACGCTCAAAATCCGTCTGCGCTCCACCGAGCACATATACTTTCCCCATAGAATTCCTTTCTGCTCTTATTTTTTGGCTAATAAAAACTTCCGGTAATCATATCTGGATTTTTTGACGCCATCCAGTAATTTCCGTTGATTTATGACTCCAACAATTTTCGGTTCCAGATGTTCTTCGCATAATTTTTCGAAATCTGCCGCCAAAGCGAATGCCTCCAGCAGAGCCAGAGGCGGACACCAGTGAAACCCTGCTGCCATGACATCGTCCGCAGCGTCCATTCCACATTTCAGAAGCGTGGCCGCATTGAGTGAATATATAATATACTTCAGCAATAATTCGCAACACAGCTTTGCTTCCTGGGACTGATTCGTCACTAATGTATGGAATGCGGCCTCATAATCTCCGATTCGTAAAAACCGGACCATTTCTTCCGAAAATGGGAAAGTATACTTCATTCGTTCCCGGTAAAATCCATGCGCAATGTCATAAACTTGATAAATCTTCCTGCCGCTGTCATGAACCACCGTCTTATACAGACCGGCGCCCACTTTTCTTCCCGTCTTTCCGTCTCTTACCAGTCTCTGAGTAAAACCTGGAAGTTGAAAGGAAGAATGGGCATAATCATCCGTATTTTCATACAGATTCTCTACGATTGCCTTATGAACATCCAGTCCAACAAAATCTGCCGTAACGAGCGGCGGCATAGACCGACCGGTAAACGGACCGACGACAGCATCGATATAGTCAATTCCCCCGTTATCCCGATAGGCATCCGCCATCTGTAAACTCTCGTTGATAAACTGAAATCCAATACGGTTTCCCATGAACGCCGGTACGTCCGCCGTCTCAACCACCGTTCTGTAAAGAACTTTCTCTGCATACGTCTTCATAAAGTTAAAATAGAATTTATCGTCATCCATATACTTTGTGGGCGTCATCTCGCAGAGCGTCATCTGGTATGGCGGATTAAAAAAATGCATACCCATGAAACGGGAACGGCATTGTAATGGATACAATCGTGCAAGCCCTGTAATCGAAAGGCCCGATGTACCAGAACAGAAGATTTTCCCGTTTCCATCCGCCTTTGCGGCATTTGCAATTCTAGTATGTATTTCTTCTTTAACGTTCCAGTCTTCTGCACACGCTTCAAAGATTAGATCCGACTTGCCTACGCACTCACACAGATGTTCATAATCGGACGGAATCATTTTATTACGAATGCTTTCGGCTCTGACAGACAGATATGCTTTTTCTATAGCCTCTATGGATTTCTCCATGGAACGGCTTACAAGATAGACCTTGGCATTACCAAAAGAAGCAAAGATCGCAGCTATATTCCTTCCCATAACACCGTTTGCCCCAACCACCGTAACCGTATTGATTTCTAACTTATTGCTCATATGATTTCCCAAAATAATCGTCTGCCCCCCATACTGTAATTTATGAAACTGTTTTTATTCAAAACATCTGCGAATGATTTCGATAATCCGCTCCTGTTCCCCTGCTTCCATCTTGTTGTCACTGGGAAGACAGAGACCCCGCTGGAAAATATCTGCTCCAACGTCTGTTTTCTTTTTTTCCGCAATATAAACATCACTGACTGCCTTTTTGGAACCCTCCGCCGTAATAAAGGCGTGCCTGCGGTAAATCGGCTGCATATGCATTGGTTTCCACACCGGTCTTCCTTCCGCATTGAAATATTCAAGCGCCTCTAAAATCTCCGTAGGCGTGGATTTTCCCGGTTCCGTTGTCCACAGCACGTCCCGTTCTCCGCGAATCTGAGATGCCATGGCTTTCTCATCTATCAGCAATGCTGTCAGCCAGTAATTCGGCGCACTCTTTTCTTTATCAAAGGGATTCAAGCTTACCGGCAGATTTTTCAGCCCTTCCCTGTACCTTTCATAAATCCGTTTCTTTTGTCGTATGTGTTCTTCCAGATACGGCATCTGTCCTCTGAGTACCCCGGCAATTATATTGCTCATGCGATAATTGTAGCCAATCTCCTCATGCTGATACCACGGCGCAGCTTCCCTGCTCTGTGTTGACCATTTTCGGCATTTGTCCGCATCTGATAAATGATCCGTCAGAAACATACCGCCGGAACTTCCCGTAATAATCTTGTTTCCGTTAAAGCTAACTGCATTAAATTCTCCGAAGCTTCCCGTCTGAATTCCTTTATATTCGGCCCCAAGGCTTTCCGCCGCATCTTCAACAATCAGCGCCCCATGCCTTCTGCATACATCTGTTAACTCTTCGATCTTTCCCGGAACGCCGTACAGATGCGCAAGCACTACGATCCTCACGTCCGGGTACATCTCAAACGCTTTCTTAAGAGCCTCCGGATCCATATTCCAGGTATCATATTCTGTATCTATAAAAACTGGTTCGCCGCCTTCATAGATGACGGGATTCACTGTTGCGTCAAATGTCAGATCGGAACAGAAAACACGTTTCCCCAGCAACGCACCGCCGCTGCCCATGCCGGAAGGATTGCGGATACCCGTGGAACTGTTATAGATATGTTCTGCCGCAAGCTTTACCGCAAGATGCACAGCGGCGGTTCCGGCACTTAATGCAACCGCATATTTCACGCCGACTTTTCTGGCGACCATTTTCTCAACGGTATCAATATTTGTACCTACGGTACTCATCCAATTTGTTTCAAACGCTTCCCGCATATACTTCCATTCATCCCCATGCATTGTAGGGGATGAAAGCCATATTTTTTTCTCAAAAGGCTGGATGCCAGAAAATCTGGAATCCTTCTTAAAATCATACATCTTTTTGCTCCTATACTTCCTTCTTCGATCTCCGTCGCTTCACTTTCCTGATCTGCCCCTCCAGATTGATGAATGGCCCCGATAAAATCCGATTCTGACTGCCCTCTTCTTCTCATTTTCAATCCATGCTCACAGAATTTTCTCCGTGATCTCCAGACCTGCCGTAATATAATGGTTATTCTGCCGCATAGTTGTCGCAATTTTCGCCAGCCGTTTATGCCGGTCAATCTTACAGATTCTGTTTTCCAGTCCCATCAGAGGGCCTTCCGTTATCTTTGTAATACCTTTTCGGATAATTCCCCTGGATATTCTCAGATGGCGCTCATCCCCGCATAGGGATTTCAGAAAAACCTCTTCCTCAAGGTTCAGCGGAATCAGACAATTCCTCCCCTTCGCAAGTTCAACGCATTCCATCAGTTCTCTGGACAACGTCTGTGCATTCTCACTTTCCAGAAAAACGGCTGCCGGGAATAACAGTTTCTGCTCCAGATGCCATGCGCCCTTATATCTGCACATCCTGTCATAAGTTAATATGAATGCATCCAGAAGCGCTCTTTGAGACAATCGTTCTTTGCACAAGAGTAAAACATTTTCTTCTTCCTGCTCCTGGCAGGCTAATAAGTACCAGATAGCAATCCCCTCTTTCGTAGAGTAAGATACTCTGCGAAATTTTTTATCTGAATTTGTAACAAAAAACACATATAATTTGATCCAAAAACTGAATAGAGTGATAATTCTAATGAATTTTATCTATATTTTTTGTAAAACATTGGCAAAAATAAATTAGGTATTGATTTCTTAATTTGAGATGGTTATAATAGATATGCTATAGAAAAGAAAAATCGCAGAGTATCTTACTCTGCGATTTTTTTTAATTCCCCTTTTATTCTGCGTCCTTTTGAGTCCGGACATATGACTTTCTGGTGTCATTCCGTCCAGTTTTCGACCAGTAGCCTTTCCACCCGTTCAAACTCCCTTACACGATTTGTCACAAGTACACACTCCTTAATTTCAGATTGAAAAAAGAATATTGAAAAAAGTTTTTGCATATGCTATAATGCCAATAGGCAAAAAGAAATCACAAGTCCATGCGGACAAAAAGTGAATCCCCAAACCGTGTTGCAGCACAGTTTGGGGATTCTTCTTTTCTTTTATAGTGGCAAAGTACCCACTAGGTTAGTTGTTGCTCTTATCGTCACTGTCTAACCATTTGATGATGTAGTGGCAGGCTACACCAGCCAAAACAG
>CAJTVY010000037.1 GCA_910579925.1 uncultured Dorea sp. | reverse complement strand
TGTTGCTACCCATTTTGCCTGACCTATAATTACGCTGGTTGCCTGTCACAGAATTAACCGATATAATGACATGAGAACAGAGAAAGGAAAAGGTTTCAGGACACTAATCTTTTGCACAGAGCTGTGTCTGAAACCATCATAAAAACATGGTCATTATATCAAAATATGAAGTGGAATACAAGGAAGCTGAAGATATTTTTAATTAACAGTAAAGAAGAAGGTATCTGTCCTTGCTGTGGGAGCCCTCTTAAATACAGGGACAGCAGGAAACGGGTGCACGGGATTGCGGGAGGAGGGAAGGAATGGTACCTGATCCGGCGGCTGAAATGTAGTAATGATAAATGCGGGAGGCTCCATAACGAACTGCCGGACTGCCTCTGACCTTATAAGCATTATGATGCAGGCTTGATCGAGGATGTGGCGGACGGCGTGGTCAGCGAAGCCGATACGGAAACGGAGGACTATCCCTGTGAAGGAACCATGAAACATTGGAGATGGTGGAGCCGCATGAATGAAAAAAACATGGAGGGGCAGATCAGGGAGGCGGCGCACCGTTTCCTGGATCTGGATGGAAAGTTCCTGAAATCCGGGGCTTCTTTACTGGGAGGGTTAAGGGAACGGATAAGCCCTGGCTGGCTTAAGGCGGCGGTCAGGGCCATATATAACAGCGGAGGGCGGATAGAGCCGTATCCAGCCGGGGCATGAGCCTGCGCCTGCTTTTGTTCGCTGTCATTTTTATTCCGGTGTATGCTGTCTCATGGAAGGAGGGCCATACAGATGGAGAAAAAAGAAGTAAAAAAATGGCAGGATGAGGAGGCGCTCAGAAGATACCGGATGATAGCGCCGCTTCTGGACCCGGACATGGATGAAGGGAAAAGGCGGCAGCTGCGGGAGGAAGCCGCGGAGAAGAACGGCATATCCAAAAGGACGCTGTACCGTTATGAAAAAAGTTACCGTGAGGAAGGGTTCGGAGGGCTGCGTCCAGCCAGCCGGACGAAAAAGAGACGGCAGAGGCTCCCGGAAAACTTTGAAGGGATCATGGAGCAGGCAGTGCAGTTAAAGCGGGAGGTCCCGAAACGGAGCGTGCGGCAGATCATAAAGGTGCTGGAACTGGAAGGTTTTGCGGAGCCGGGCGTGCTGAAACCGTCCACGATGCAGAGACATCTTTATGATGCAGGCTTTGGGAGGAAACAGATGAAGCGGTACGCAGAGAAACGGACGGTATCATCCAGACGTTTCTGCAGGCCGCACCGGATGGAGCTTTTACAGGGGGACATCAAGCACGGCCCAGAGCTGCGGACAACGGACGGGGAACTGGTAAAGACCTATTTATCCTCCCTGATCGATGACCATTCCAGGTATATCGTGCAGTCAGAGTTTTATGATAACCAGAGGCAGGAGATCGTGGAGGACACCTTCCATAAGGCGGTTTTAAAAGCCGGAAAGTTTGACTGCGCTTATCTGGACAACGGGGTGCAGTACACAGCGGGGCATCTGGGGCGGGCATGCGCGAAGCTTGGGATAAGGATTGTCCATGCAAAGCCAGGTGCGTGCCAGTCAAAAGGCAAAATAGAAAAATTCCACCAGAAAGTGGACCAGTTCACAGCAGAGATACGTGTGGCACATGTGCATTCCGTGGAAGAACTGAACCGCAGGTGGAGGTTTTTTTTGGAGCAGGAATGCCAGAAGGAGGCACATGCAGGGATCAAGGAGTATTATGAATCCTATGGCGCGTCTGTGCCTTCCTACGGGATCACGCCGGAGCGGGAATGGATGAGGGACGAAAGGGGGCTTGTTTTTCTGGATGTTTCCGTAGTGGCGGAAGCGTTCCTGCACCGGGAGACGCGCAGGATAGATGAGGCGGGGTGTTTTTCCCTGGCGGGAACAGGTATGAAGCAAGCGCGGCACTGGCAAACCTGGAGGCGGAAATAGCTTATGACCCCATGGACATGGAAACCGTTACGGTATGCTGCCGGGGGGCGTCCCCGATCCAGGCGCACCGGATGGAGATTGGGGCATTTGCATCCAAAGTGCCGCCCGTGCCTTTGGGGATGACGGGAAACATCCCGGAAACGTCAAGGCTTTTGGACGCACTGGAAAAGAAATATAAGGAAGACCACGGGCAGATGGCGCGGGCGCTTTCTTTCGGAGAGTGCGGGAAGGAGGAGGGGAGCCATGTATGAGGCTTTTTTTGAAATGGAGCATACATCGTTTGCAAGGGACATTCCGGTGGAGAGGCTGTATACATCGCCCCAGATAGAGGACGCCCTTGGAAGACAAGGCAGGGTACATCAACCTCCCTAACGGGCTAAAGATGGTGTTTGGGATGTATCCGGCCAATTCCATGACGCATAATGGCGGATCTGGCACCTATATAACTACCTTAAGCTTAACGGAGTACGGGCTTAAAGATCCAGTATGGGGCACGGTAAGCGTAAAATACCCGTCCGGGCTGCCACAAGCACATATTTTGGATTTAACGACATCAAGCATAAAGATCGGCTGCAGTTACAATGCCGACAACATTTATGTTATGTGGATCGTTATTGGGTAAAATTATAGAGTGCTATTATACGGACATATAATAAATTTTTACTGGCACCCCACTATGCTTTACAGCACCGCTAAAATACACAAATAGATTACCGCTGATATCCACACCTATGCCAGTAACATAGTAATAACCATATGTAGGCTCCCTCGGTATATAAGCAGTTATAATATGCGCATTACCTATACCCAACTCTGATGGGGCAAAAACTACATAATCTGCATTCATACTTTTTACAATGGTTTTTGCCTTCATTAATTTACCATTTAGCGCAGTAGAAGAAAAGAGGAGAATGAAATGAGAGAGATCAGAGCAGGACCATGAGGTCTTATTTTTTTTACACTGATAAAGTTTGAATACAATTAAAAAAGAAAGGAATGAAAGATATGGAAAAAATCAGACTTATTGACGGATCCGTACATGAAGTGACCCGTGCGGAAATAACAAACGGAAGACTGGAGGTTGATTTCCAGGGAAGGGATGCGGAAGAACTTCAGGACACCTTTTCTGTCCCGGCTCTTCTGACCAATATCGAACTGCTGACCGAGAACGAAGAGAAGATCGGCGACGTGCCTGGATGGACCGTATACGGAGGAGTCATGACCCTGGGAAATACCAAGACGGTAATCCTTACCAAAGCCCTTGACATGACGGAACAGCGGCTTACGAATGCGGAGGCCAGAGCCATTGCGGCCAATACTGCCGCAGAAGTGGCAAAGACCATGTCCACGGAGACGGCGACCCAGGTGACGGATCTTCAGATGGCGATCTGCGAACTGTACGAAGGAATGGAGGTGTAACCATGAATTCCATGGCAAAGGTATATGCGACCCTGGTGCGTAAGGGAGAAAAGACGATCGACCAGGTACCGGAAAAGTTAATGGCGGAAGTGCGGCGGATCCTCAACCAGGAGAGTGAGAAGGTTGATTAGGAATCTGCTGTTTTTCATATTGCAGAAGATTTTTAGGGAGGAGATGAGCGCTGTGGCAGTCATTTATACGACTTTAATCATAAAGGGAAAGAAGACGTTCGACCAGGTGCCGGAGAGGATCCAGGCACAGGTGAGGGAGATCCTTGCAGATCTGGACGTGCCGGAACTGGCAGAGTAGGGGAACGGGGCGGTCATATGGCTGCCCTGCAAAGGGAGGTTTAAGCCAATGCAGCAATTTATCATGGAGGTGTGTACCATGTCGCTGCCGATCGTGCTCGGCTATATCGTCTGGCTGCTGAAAAGCCGAAAAAAAGACCAGGACGCAAACGGGAAAGGAACCATGCTCCTTTTGCGGGTGCAGTTGATCGAGTACCATGACCGGTACATGAAAGAGGGACACATCCCGTCATACGCCCTGGAGAACTTTATTGAAATGTATGAAGCCTACCATGATCTGGGTGGAAATGGCATGGTAACGAAGATGTATGAAGAGGTTTTGGAACTGGAAGTCAGAAAGTAAAGGAGAAAGAAGTATGATTAACTGGAAAGTAAGATTGAAGAACAAGGTTTTCTGGATGTCGGTGGTACCGGCCGTGTTGCTGTTGATCCAAACGGTTGCGGCAACGTTGGGGTATGCGTTGGATTTGGGGGAATTGGGAAATAACCTTCTGGCAGTGGTGAATGCGGCGTTTGGGGTACTTGCCATCCTTGGAATTGTGACGGATCCGACAACGGATGGAATCTATGACAGCCGGCAGGCGCTAACATACAGAAAGCCTAAATAAAGGTTGTCAGAGCGGGGACGGAATGATAATATGATAATGAGATGACCGTGTTGCAAGGTGGACAGCCTCCCTCACTTGAGAAAAAGAAGGGAGGTGGTGCAGATGAGTACATACGAAGTTTTAAGCCTGTTATTCTTAGGCGGTTCGTTCCTCGTTGCATTGCTTGCCTACATTGATAGGAACAACAAGCGAAAATAAATAAGCCTACCTTGTACTTGGCGGTCGGGTAGGCTTATACGTCATACTTCGGAGGTCAACCACTTTGTGGGCGGTCATCTCTTCCTATTTGTATTATAGAGTAAATTGAATGATATTGCAATGTAAAATTTGGAGAGTCCGAAAAATTGAAAGGGCTTTCTTTTTTTTGCGTCGGCGAAAAGAGCCGGCAGGAAGGATGCGTGAAGTTATGAGTTGTACGGTTGAACAGCTGATGAAGAAATGTGAACTCGCACTATCGCAGAAATGGCAGTATGTCTATGGTGCAAAGGGAACCGTGTTGAGCAGGGCGCAGATCGACGCATTGCGGAATCTGTACGGATCCAACTGCGTGTGGTGGTCGGACAGCAACAAGGCGGGTAAGATCTGTTGTGACTGCAGCGGGCTGCCCGCCTCTGCAACGGGAGTGATCCGTGGATCGGCACAGTACAAGTCCACGGCTGTAGAATGCTATCCCATCAGCCAGAGAAAGCCGCATATGAGAGGATGGGGCGTCTGGATGTCCGGCCACATCGGTATCTACGACGGGAACGGAGGTTATTACGCCATGGACGGTTCCGCCCGTAATATGGTACACTACCCATTGTCAAAGAATAAATTTACCCACATTATCAAGCTGTGTGACGTGGATTACGGGGAGGGCGCAAGCACGGGCAAAGCACCGGCCGCCATTCCAAGCGGAGGATCTTACAATGCGCTTGTTAATTTTACCTATTCCGTGCGAACAGAAGACGGGAAGATCTTGCCGGATGTAACAAATCTTGCCGATTATGCAGGGATTCGGGGGAAGCGGATCACGGATATGGCGATCCGGTGTAACAAAGGATCTTTATGGTACCAGGTGCATATCCTCGGAAACGCCCCGGATGACTGGCTGCCAAAAGTATCCGGGTGTGACTGGAGAGACACGGTGAACGGCTTCGCTGGCGATCATAAGCCAATTGACGCAGTCCGGGTGTACTACAATACCCCGGATGATATCGTGCGTCAGCAGGGATAGCAGAAAGCGCAGTACCGTGTAAGCCCCGTAAATAGGGATTATTACGGCTGGCAGTACGATGATGAGGTTGACGAGATCCAGGATGGCTATGCTGGTTGTTTCGGCAAGGCCATTGATCGGATCCAGTTGTTTTAAAAAGAGGTAAAGGCGTACAAGTAAGCGTAATCTATGCTTGCCCTATTTCTGCCCCATTTTCGAATTATAAGCAAAGAAAAATCCCGAAAACCTTCATTCTTATAGGCTTCGGGATTTAATTTCAATGCGGAGAAAGGGACTTGAACCCTCACAGGATTGCTCCCACTAGAACCTGAATCTAGCGCGTCTGCCATTCCGCCATCTCCGCTGACAAAAGTTATTCTATCACAAAAGTTTTCATTTTGCAAATACTTTTTCAAAAAAATATTCTAAAAATTTTATAAAATCCATAGGCTATGAAGTTGATAATCCAAAACAGATGTGATAGTGTGTATGTGGACGATTAATGTATATAAGGAGGATCATTATGTTTATACGGGAAAAGCAGGCAGAAGAAGAGGCCGTCATCCAGACGGCAAAGGCCATGTGCCAGGCGGCAAGGACGGCTCCAAAAGCGAAGGGCATGGATTTCTTACATACGGCGGTTCTGACAGGGGAAGATAAGGAAAAGCTTGCAGGTGAGATGGACCGGCTTGCAGATGAATTCCACTATCAATTCTTCCATAGAGACGCAGATAATCTTCGAAAGGCACAGGCAGTAGTTCTGATCGGCCAGGAGAATGCGGTACGCGGCTTAAATGAAGGCTGCCGGTTCTGCGGTTTTGACAACTGCAAGGCATGTATGGAAGCAGGAGGGAATTGTGCTTACACGGCGATGGATTTAGGTATTGCGATTGGTTCGGCAGTCAGTATGGCGGCAGACGCAAGGGTGGATAACCGTGTGATGTTCTCTGTTGGACGGGCTGCCATGGAGATGAAACTTTTGGGCGACAGGGTGTCTCAGATGGTGGGAATCCCGCTCTGTGTATCCGGAAAATCACCGTTCTTTGACCGGTAGGCAGTTGCTTTCGCAGATAGTCAGAGCCGGAAGCTGTTTTTTTTCAGCTTCCGGCTCTGACTGTCAGTCGCATGGAACATCGGATCTTCTACTTATGAACCTGGATTCCATTTACTTCCAGATGGTCGTCAATGGCGATTACCAGGCAGCGTCGCCCGTCGATTTCCCGTGTTTCCACCAGGTCGGACCGTTCCGGGTTTACCTTTACGATAACATCGGGTGTCTCAATCTGAAATGTCCTTACACTTGCGATATTAGAAGCAAGCAGCGTCTGTTTTTCTCCCACAGCATCTTCGAACTCTTCATCAAAGGTTTCTAATCGTTCCTCCGGTACGCCGCTTTTTGCAAGCAGCCTGCGTACATCCGGCCTGGAAAGTTCCAGTGGTTCCGGCTCTTCCTTCGTCTCTTCCAGCATCTCGTTCAGATTGTCGTGGATGCTGCGGATCACCTCGTAATCACATTCCTCCCCGAGAGTATCGCTGATGATGGACTGGAACGTCGTCTTCTGGTCTCCGGCAGTCAGCGGAATGGTACTGCCAAGTACATTGGCAATCAGATCCGGCTGGATGTCTTCTGGTTTCTTTGTGTAATACAGGATATGATGGACATCGCTTGAACGGTCCTGGAATGCCGGGAACAGGAACCCTTTCACAGGAGCCTCCACGATCCAGTCGCGGATCCGGTCTTCAATATTGTTGGTTTCTGAGTTATATGTAAGGCCAGCCTTTGTCAGATTTACCGGACAGATACTGCACAGAATATGTTCAAACACCGTATCAGAGGCATCGAACATCTCCATACCGTCTGAGGATTTCCCTGGAACGTCATAGACGGCGTGGATTAAGATGATGTAGTAATTCTCAGCATAGATGTAATTGTCAATCACCCGGTCGTAGAATTCTTCTAACAGAAGGTCGTCTTCCAGTCTGCTGTCCCTTAGCTTCAGGAGTAGCTCCTGGGTTCCGCCTTCTAACTCTGCATCAAGCGGGAAATCCATGTTGAGCAGATTCTTCCCTAAGGTGCCGGACAGGGTATGTCTGAAAATGTCAAAGTATTTGAAAGCCTCTTCTTCCGGCAGGGACAGGAAGGCTTTCTTAAGCTCCGTCTTCTTTTCCTTTTCGTGATCCACATAACAGCCGCAGATTCGTGTAATAGCGCAGTTTTCCGGGGTAAATTGTCTGCGGATCTCAAGCACTTCTTTCTTGTTCATAATAGTTACACTTCCCTTTCTGAAACTTCTCCAATCTTAGCATATCTGGGGCAGATTGGCAAGAACGGTGTCAGTTTCAGGCTGAACAGCAACTGAAGTTATGCACATGATTTCAGAAATTATATATATTATTTTATAAAAGGTGTAAAAGGAGAACGAATGAAATGGAGGAAAAAAAGAAAGTATTGACAGGGAACTGTAAATTTACCGGAATGAGACCGGCTATGGCGGATCTGCCTTATCCACAGGTCCAGGTATGGGGAAGGAACCAGGCGTACGCCAATCTGTTGAGCGTTGATTACTGCGGCCAGGTTTCTGAGTTGTCTGCGGTTGCCCAGTACATTAATAATGAAAACCGTCTTTCTTATGAAAACTGTTCCGTGGCAAAGACGATTCTGAGTATTGCCATGGCGGAAATGATGCATTTGCAGAAATTAGGAGAACTGATCGTGCTGCTTGGCGGAAACGTGAATTATACGGCAAAGCACAGGAACGGGGCTAAACGGATGTGGACGCCGGAGTATCTGACGCTTCCGGAAAATGCTGCGAAAATGATACAGGCAGGTATCACATCAGAGAAAGAGGCGATTGATCAGTATCAGATGCATATCAAGATGATCCAGGACGATTGTGTGACCGCTGTGCTGGCAAGGATTATCAAGGATGAGGAATATCATATTATGCTGCTTCGGGGGCTTTTGGAAGAGTTGTAAGAGATTGTGAGGCGGCAGAGATTTTGGCGGCAGGCGCGGGGAGCCTGGATTCTGACTTCCGGCGCCCTGCCCATCCCAAAGTAAATTTCCTAATTCAATGCAAACGGTCCGGACAAGACCTGCCTCGTTACATAGAGCGTCCGGTCCGGACGGGTTGCCAGCGTCCATTTTACCAGCAGGATTTTAAGCTGCTCGATCTCAATACAGGTAATGCATCGGGGATGTACGCAGCTTCCCGTATTGCAGTAGGAAACAGAATCATCCAGCATAGGCCTGTGGGTATGTCCCGTGATCAGAACGCACCCGGCCTCATCTGCCCACCCGGACAGAATCTTTTCTACTTTCTTCTTTTTGGTATTGTTCTTCGCCGCACTGGTCGGGTCCAGGAAGCCGGCTGCTTCCAGGGGCTTCCAGACATATCGGACCAGAAAGCGCGACGTCCGCCACAGAACGCTGTTGAAGAAATCCGCCTGATGCCCATGGGTGAGATAGATTTCCCTGGGGCTTTCTGCATTTTTCAGAATTACGCCAGGATAGAAGTCAAGACCCGGAAACAGTTCTTCTTCCTGGCAGGCGCTGCATGGATAAGAGGCACAGCTTCTGCCTGTGAACCGGGAATTCCGCTTTACGATGTCGTGATTGCCGTACAGCATGATCAGCCGGTCTTCCCGGTAGAACCGGGATAAGAGCCAGAACACATTGTTGTGGATAGACTTAATGGCATCGAAAGAACGGTTTTCCCATAATTCGTCTCCGTCACCCAGTTCCACATAGGTGAAGCCGCGGCGATAGTAATGTTTGAGGGCCGCAAAGTACAGATTCTGGTTTTTCAGAAAGTTGTCGTTGTTTGTACCGCAGCCCCTGTGGCAGTCGCTGAACAGAACGTACCGGGAGGCCGCAGTAAGGGGGAATACAGGCGCCCGGGCAAATGCGGCGTTAAGCCTGCCGTCAGCGGACATGTTTTCTTCTCCTTCTTCGTTTCTTCTTGTGCCGGATCCGTACCATGTGGCGGAATGCGAAGGGAAGATACTCGTACAGGTACAGTAATTTGTCCATGGTGAAACAGAAGTGTTTCGTTACATGGCAGTAGATTTTCAGGAAAATACGGTTCTTCCATTGTGCAAATGCAGTGCGGATACGGCGGGAACATCTTGGCTGTCTGGTGTGCGGGCATGAAAAACAGAAGGAAATCTGCTGGTTCCAGATATGGATGTTTTCTGAAGCATAGCCGCAGTCAAGCAGTCCCTGTACGAATGCATTCTGCATTTCACAGGATGGGAACAGGATCTCTACTTTCATATGCAGAAGATCGGGTTTTGTGTACTGTCCCATCTGGAAACCGGTCAGCCACCAGTGACGCTGTGCGATCCGGTACAGTGGACAGGATCCCTGATACAAGGTGTATGAGAAGAACGGCAGATCGTCGTCCGGCACGGTGTGGAACATAGCAGAGTTCCTATGCCGCCTGGAAACAAGGCCGTCTGCCCGGTAGATCCCAATCTCTGCACCAATGTTGATGCCATACTGTCCTTTCCACAGTTCGATCATCCAGGTACATCCCTCATAGTCAAAGTAAATAGGTTCGCAGTCGAATACCATGTTAAACAGATCTGCGCTTTTGTCATAGAGATGGCAGTAGCCGAAATCTCTCTGCCAGGCATCTTTTCTGGATGTGAAAATATCCTGGGATAAGAGGTATTCAAACCCAAAAGGATTTACCAGTTCATTTAACCGGCACAGTTTCTCTTTGACGGACATGCAGCAGATTTTTCTGATGATGCATTTCCTGCGCCAGAACATCAGAAGGGCGCAGATCACCAGGAAAAACATTATGCAGGGGAATATGATATACATAATTGGCTCCTTTCTGTCATAAATTGATAGTTACTGCATTGTATGCCGGAAATTTGAAAGATGTGCGATTCTGATGATTGTAAACAATCCCGGTTTCAAGTATAATAGAAGAAAAAATATGTCAAAATAAGAAAGAAAGAGGAAGAGAAAATGGCAAGTATATTTGACATCTTAGGACCTGTCATGGTCGGCCCCTCCAGTTCTCACACGGCGGGAGCAGCAAGGATTGGGATGGTGGCAAGACAGCTTTTCGGGAGACAGCCCAGGAAGGCGACGGTGTATCTGCACGGTTCATTTGCGGCAACGGGAAAGGGACATGGAACCGACCGGGCGCTGATTGCGGGACTTCTGGGTATGAAGCCGGACGATATGAGAATTCCGGAAAGCTTTGAGGTTGCGAAAGAGGAAGGAATGGAGTTTTCGATTGCAGAAAAAGAGATCAAAGAGGCGCACCCGAATACGGCGCAGGTGATTATGGAAGCGGAAGGTGTGAATCCTATGAAGGTTCAGGCATATTCCATAGGCGGCGGACGGATCCGGGTCTGCAAGGTAGACGGGATTGACGTGAATTTCAGCGGGGAGAGTAATACCCTGATCATCCGCAATGTGGACGAGCCTGGAATGATTAAGGAAGTGGCGGCGGCACTAAGCAATGCCCAGATCAATATTGCCACCATGCAGGTATTCCGTGATAAACGGGGAGGTTATGCCATCATGGTAGTGGAGACGGATCAGATTGTGCCGGAAGAGGCAATGAAGGAACTGGAGAGCAAGAAGGGGATTATCCGCGTGAAGTTCCTGGTTGCCAACTGATGAAAGATGAATTCGTGGAAAGAGAGGATCGTAAAAAGTTATGTCTTATCAATCAATGGAAGAGGCACAGGTAAGGTGCGAGAAAGAAGGAATCCAGTTCTGGAAGGCGGTTCAGCTTGAAGATGCAAAGGAGCGGGACGTTACAGAAGAAGCTTCCTGGAAGGAAATGAAACGTATGTGGCAGGCCATGTCAGACGGCCTCGACGCCTATGAGCCGGAACTGATGTCAAGGAGCCGGATGGTGGGAAGAGAAGGCGGGCTGATGGATGCCTACCGGGAAGCAGGAGATACCCTGTGCGGGGATTTTATGGCGAAGGTCATGAGCAATGCCTTGAAGATGGGCTGTAACAATGCCTGTATGAAGCGGATTGTGGCGGCGCCCACGGCGGGAGCGTGCGGTGTGATGCCGGCGGTTCTGGTTACTTATTACAGGGAGTATGACGTGCCGGAGGAGAAGATGATCGAGGCGTTGTATGTGGCGGCGGGAATCGGGCAGATTATTGCCAACCGTGCGTATCTTGCGGGAGCCTCCGGCGGCTGCCAGGCAGAGGTGGGTTCCGGTTCCGGCATGGCGGCTGCCGCAATCTGCCATGTGAAAGGCGGAGACACGGCTAAGATCGGACATGCCTGCGCCATGGCGCTTAAGAACCTGATGGGGCTGGTGTGTGATCCGGTGGGCGGCCTGGTAGAAGTTCCGTGTGTCAAGAGGAATGTGGGCGGTGCGTTTAACGCCATTGCGGCGGCAGACATGGCTCTGGCAGGAATCGAGAGCCAGATTCCGGTAGATCAGGTCATTGATGCGATGAAGGAAGTAGGGGACAAGATGGATGTAAGCCTCAGGGAGACCGGATTCGGAGGCGTGGCCGCAAGTGTGAAAGCGGCGGAGATTGTTAAAAGAATGAATATGTAGAATAAAGCGGCTGACTGGAACCGTTGTTTTCGGAAGAATTTAATCCGGGAATCACAGTTCCTGTCGGCCGTTTGTATGGATCGAGAGTTACCGCTCCGTTGTCTCCCGTCGTATGAGGACAGGCGGAATGATCTTGTGAACAGGCTTTTTAAGAGGAACGGGCTTTCTCTTTTTCCGCTCATTCATCTGTTCCACCAGAAGACTTACGGCTTCAAAAGCAATCTTGTCAATCTGCTGTCCTACCGTGCTGATGGGAATGACGGCTTCCCGGGAAATCGGGGAGTTATCAAAGCCCACAATCAGATAGTCGTCTGGAAGCCTGCCGTGTTTTCGGAAAAGCAGGTTCAGAAAAATATTTGCATGGGTGTCATTAGAGATAAAGATGCCTTTCTTCTGTCCGCTATAATCGCAGTCAAGTCTGTCGATGATCTCGTTAAGCTGCGCCTTAAGGGATTCATAGTTGTCTTTCATCTCCCTGTATAGAATCTCGTGTTTCAGACGGTGCTGCTCACAGACGTCCAGAAAGCCCTGGATTCGTCCGTAAGTGGGAATATTTTCTGCCGTCGGAGAATTAATATGGATCAGAATGTCACAGTTGTGGCTGGCAAGCAGTCCGGCGGCCTGAACGCCGCCCATATAGTTGTCCGTATTGACGCTGCAGATATATTCATCTTCTCTCTCGATGGATACGATGGGGATGGAGAGCGCCGCAAGCGACTGGGAGGGGATGGTATGGCTCAGTATGATCAGTCCCTCAATCTTATAGGCGAGAAGTTCCTGGATGTATTGTTTTTCAATCTCTTTCTTTTCATTTCCAACGAAAACAAGGAATTTATACCCGAACGTCTCATAAGTGGACAGAATCTGATTCAGCATCTCGGAAAAATAGTGCAGATAAAGGCTGGGGATGATGATGCCGATGAATTCCGTCTTTCCGTTTGCCAGAATACGGGCGACCTTATTCTCTTTATAATTCAGTTTGACAAGCGCATCCGAGATAATCGCCTGGTTCTCAAGGGTAAGGGAGTCCGGATTGTTGAAGTATCTCGAGATGGTGGTTTTGGAAAAATGTGTATATTCTGCGATATCGCTGAAAGTTACGTTTTTTTTCTGTGCCATGATGAATCTATTCCTTTATAAATCTTTTTTCAGATATCAGTATACCAAAAAACAGGATAAAGAACAATAAGTAACTGGTTAAGTAACCGGTTTTGTAAAGAATGTACAATTTTAGATCTGTGTTTTCGTAGAAGATTCATAAAGTTATTTTTTGTGATTGACGAAATTGCAGAAAAGTGCTACTATAAACCCATAAAGTAACCGGTTACTTTACCGATTACTTAACCGGTTATAATGCTATGAAATATGCAGAGAATGAAGGAAATCAGTAGGAGGAATGGTCATGAAAAGAAATCTTATGACAAGAGTCGCCGCATTTGGGCTTGTCACGGCGCTGACAACAACTATGCTGACCGGATGCAGATTTGGATTTGCCAGTGATCCGGATGATCCTAACGAGGTGGAGGAGGAGATACCGATTGACACTTCGGTGGACACATTTGAGTATGATTCCACCCTGGACGGAACCAGCATTACGTTATTGAATTCGAAAGCAGAGATCCAGGTTGCGCTGGAGAAGATGGCGGCAGAATTCGAGGACAGGTCCGGGGTTCATGTGGAAGTCATGCCGGTGACAGACGGGGATTCCCCATATACCAAGGTAGTAAGTATGTATAATTCAGGAAGCGCCCCTACGCTGTCGATTCTGGACACCACGGACGTGATTGCGCTGGCCGAAGAAAAAGCGGAGGATCTGTCTGACGAGGCATGGATAAAAGAGGCGGAAGGCTATCTGACGGAGGTTGACGATAAGGTGTATAGTTTTCCGCTTTGTATCGAAGGACGGGGTCTGATCTATCATAAGGCTGTGATTGAAGAGGCTCTGGGAGAGGAGTTTGACCCGGATACGGTTGAGACGCAGAAGGATTTTGTAGAGCTTCTTGACAGGCTGGTGGCGGGAGGTATTGAAAAACCGGTTTCCATGGCCAAAGAAGACTGGTCTCTGGGCGCGCACCATTTACAGTATATCTATGAGACATACGACGGGACGTCAGAAGGTGCGCAAGAGATTATTCAGTCAATTAAGGACGGGAAGATAGATCTCAAATCCTATGACCGTCTGACAGAATTCCTGGATATGTTTGACGTACTGAAGAAGTATAACGTGGCCAAGGGGGATCCGCTGGGAGCCGATTATGATGAGATGGCTATTGATCTTGTGGACGGCAAGACGGCAATCTGGTTTAATGGGAACTGGGCCTGGCCCAATCTGGAGGAAGCGGGAGCCGAAGCGGAGGATGAATATGGTTTCCTTCCGTATTTCCTGAATAACGATTCGAAGGATTTTGCAAATCAGAAGATTCAAGGTTCGCCTTCGAAGCAGATTATGCTTGACGGGCAGCTTGCGACGGATGACCAGAAGGCGGCGGCAAAGGAATTTCTTAACTGGATTGTATTCAGTGAGATCGGGCAGCAGATGCTGGTGAAGACCTGCAGTATCATCCCGCCTTTTCAGAATAATCCTTATGAGCCAGACGACCCCTTAAGCTGCGATATTTATGAGAAGGTGCATGAAGATAAGGCGTTCAATGCGTCTGCTATCGTGCCCAACGACCATTGGGCCGTTCTTGGTTCGGCTATGCAGAAGTATCTTGCAGGGAGAAGCGACAGGGAAGAGCTGACGGAGTCTATACAGGAATATTGGGATGAACAGAAGTAATTGAGGAATATCAGTAGAAAAGAGGGATAAGACATGAGATCAAAAAATAATGGAAAAGATTTCTGTATGTTTGCACTTCCGGGGATGTTCTGTTTCTTCGCAGTGGTTATCGTGCCGTTTGTCTATGGTATCTATCTGACGCTGACGGATTGGGACGGAGTGGCAAAGGTAAAGAATTTTATCGGTTTTAAAAATTTTGCCGGCGTGGCCAGGGACGGTCAGTTCTGGACGTCGCTGCTGCTGACTTTTAAGTATGTAATCTTAGTGGTGGTTCTGGTGAATGTACTTGCCTTTGCAATCGCATACCTTCTGACAAGGGGAATCAGGGGACAGAATTTTTTCCGGGCAGGCTTTTTTACTCCGAATCTGATCGGCGGTATCGTGCTTGGTTATATCTGGCAGTTTGTATTTTCAAGGGTTTTTGTGAGCATTGGGGAATCTACGGGCTGGAGCCTGTTTGAAGTGTCCTGGCTGTCTGATCCGGCGAAAGCGTTTGCGGCGCTGGTACTGGTGTCCGTATGGCAGTTGTCCGGCTATATGATTCTGATCTATGTGGCTGGATTCATGGGACTGAGCGAGGACGTTATGGAGGCCGCAAGTATTGACGGGGCTTCTGGATTTATCAAGCTTAAGAATATTATTATGCCGCTTATGATGTCGTCTGTGACCATCTGTCTGTTTCTGACGCTGTCCCGGGCATTTATGGTATATGACGTGAATCTGTCTCTGACGGCCGGCGCGCCTTATGGAACTACGGAGATGGCGGCTATGCATGTATATGAGAAGGCCTTTACATCCAGACAGTTTGGAGTAGGACAGGCGGAAGCATTGATCTTATTCATTATCGTTGCCTGCATTAGCGGTATTCAGGTATATCTGACGAAGAGACAGGAGGTTGAGGCATAATGAAACAGACGACAATCGGCGGTAATAAAAGAAAAGCGGCGAATTTTCTTGCAATGGCAGGACTGCTTATTATCTTTGTGGCTTACATGTTCCCTTTTATCATGGTGGTAATCAATTCTCTGAAGCAGAAGAGAGATATTATTAAGAGTCCGTTTTCATGGCTGTATACCATTAAGGGACTGTCCTTTGACAATTTCGTAAAGGCATTTACACAGATGGATTTTCTGAATGCTTTTAAGAACTCTCTGATTGTAACGGTTTCGGCAACGGTGCTGGTGACTTTACTGGCGGCGATGCTTGCATACTATATAGTGCGTCACAATAATGGTATTTCCAAGATTACGTTTGCCTTGATGGTTGCCTCCATGATCATTCCCTTCCAGGCGATCATGATCCCGCTGGTCAGCATCTATGGCGGCACGTTAAATGTGCTGAACCACAGGATTACGCTGATCTTCATGCATACCGGATTTTCCATGGCAATGTCCGTATTCATGTTCCATGGGTTCATCAAGGGGAATGTCCCGATTGCACTGGAAGAAGCGGCCTACATAGACGGCTGCACACACTCTCAGACATTTTTTAAAATTGTGCTTCCGTTGCTGAAACCGATTATTTCTACCATGGTGATTCTCAATTCCATGGCCTTCTGGAACGACTTCCTGCTTCCGTCGCTGGTGCTGTCGGATAAGAAGCTTCTGACGCTGCCGCTGTCTACCTATAGTTTCTATGGAACGTATTCGGCGGATTATGGTACGATCATGGCGGGGCTTTTGCTGTGCGTAGTACCGATTCTGGTGTTGTATGTGGCGCTGCAGAAGCAGATTATCGGCGGAGTCGTGGCTGGAGCGGTAAAATAGATGTAATGCATAAAAGAGGGCGTGTCAGCCCTCTTTTTCTTTACTTTATAGTGAACGGGTAAAACATTTTCTTGACTTTAGTAAAGAAAATGTTATAATACTATAGAACATATGTTTGAATACATGGAACAATATATCAGATCATTTCCGTATAGTGATAGAATTTAGCAATAGAAGAGGATGCATTAGTATGAAAAAAGATGTATTACATTTGAAAGCGCCGGGGAACTGGTTGAACGATCCGAACGGGTTTATTTATTATAAAGGGAAATATCACCTGTTTTATCAGCATTTCCCATATGCAGCCGTATGGGGAACCATGCACTGGGGACATGCGGTGAGCGAGGATCTGATTCACTGGGAACATCTGGGGATTGCGCTGTTTCCCACAAAAGCTTATGACCAGAATGGTGTATTTTCCGGGAGCGCCATTGAGAAGGATGGTGAATTGTATCTGTACTATTCGGCAGTGAGATATCTGGAGACGGATAAGGAGAATATTCATGTTGCGTATCAAGACCGTTATGAGACGAGCCAGGCCATGATTGTGTCGAAGGACGGAATGGATTTTGATAACTGGAAAGATAAGAAATTGATAATCCCGGTTATAGAGGATTCAGAGATTGGAGACCGGACGCATACGAGGGATCCGAAGGTGTGGAAGGAAGGGAATGATTATTTTATGACCCTTGGAAGCACTTGTCAGGGAATAAAGGGACGAGTGTTGTTTTATCGTAGTAAGGATGGGAAAGATTGGGAATATGTGAATCAGCGCCGGGACGAACGGTTCGGAAAGATTATGGAGTGTCCGGATCTGTTCAAGGCAGATGGAAGGTATGTTTTTATGGGGTCGCCTATGTATGTGTCAGAGGATGGACTGGAGTATCAGCATCATGCCATGTGCGGACTGGCGGAATTTGATCAAGAGACCTGTGATTTGTGTATAGCTGCGGATACTGTAACCAATGCTGCTTCCAGGCGGGAAGGAAGTGTCCGCCTGGGGACGGATCCAGGAATGAGGCCGGTGGATTACGGTATGGATCTGTATGCGCCCCAGACGAATATAGACAAAGATGGCAGACGGGTTATGATCGCATGGATGCGGATGCCGGAGGCGGTGGAAAATGATGAGGGGAAGTCATGGAATGGGATGATGTGTCTGCCGAGAGTTGTTAAGATTCAGAATGGACATATTTTCTTCCAGGTACATCCAGAGGCTGACCGGTATTTTGGGAAAGAGATTTCTATGGAGGAGCTGAACGCCGACAGAAAGAATCTGAAAGAGACAGGGAGAACCGGCCGTCTGCCCTGCCGTCTGAAGACCAGGCTTTCGGAAGGTGAGAAGCTTGATATCGGAGGGTATCGTATCTGGGTGGAGGATGATCGGGTACGGGCAGACAGAGGCAGAGTATTTGAAGGAATCAAGGGATACCGGCTGACGGGAAGTACGCCGAAGCTTGGCGGCAGGTATAAGCTGGATATATTCGTGGATAGTAATCTGATTGAAATATTTGTAAACGACGGCCAGTATGTACTCAGTCATGTGGTGTATGGACTTGGTGCAGAGGTGAATGGACCGATTGAACATGTTTATGTGGGAGGGGAATAAGGCTCTGGATTTCATAAAAAAGCATATGGCGGATTGTGTTTTGTGTCCCAGGATGTGCCATGCGAACCGTCTGGCAGGATATACCGGCTTATGCAAAGAGACTGCGAAGCTTGTAGTGGCAAGAGCGGCGCTGCATATGTGGGAGGAAGAATGTATTTCCGGCGAAAAGGGATCAGGAGCAGTCTTCTTCTCGGGATGTAATATGGGATGCGTCTTCTGTCAGAATTACAATATTTCCCGGGCCCAGGCCGGAAAGACAATAACGGTGGGGAGACTGGCGGAGATTTTTCTGGAGCTGCAAAGGCAGAAAGCGAACAACATTAATCTTATTACGCCCACACATTATGTACCCCAGATTATTGAGGCGCTTAAACTGGCGAAAGAGAATGGAATGAACCTTCCGGTAATATATAATACCAGCGGATATGAGCGAGTAGAGACATTACGGCTGCTGAGAGGTTATGTGGACGTCTATCTGCCGGATTTTAAATATATGGACGAAAAGACTGCATGCGAATATTCTCATGCGCCGGATTATCCCTCGTATGCAAAGCGTGCGCTGGAGGAGATGTTCTTCCAGACAGGGGATTTCAAGACGGACCCAGACACTGGTCTTCTTAAGAAGGGGGTGGTGGTGCGCCATCTGGTGCTGCCGGGACAGGTAAGAAATGCCAGGGAAGTGATCAGGTATCTGTATGAGACCTATGGAAACGGCATTCTGCTCAGTATTATGAATCAGTATACGCCGATGCCGCAGATGAATGGACATCCGCTTCTTGGACGGAAGGTGACGAAAAGAGAATATGAAAAGGTTGTGGATTATGCTCTGGAACTAGGAGTGGAGTGCGGCTATATCCAGGAAGGAGAGGCGGCGCTTGAGAGTTTTATCCCCGAGTTTGACGGGGAGGGAGTGTAGGCTGTGGCTAAAACCTTTATCATTTCCTCATATGAAAAAGAACCCCTTTGGATCTTTAAGGCGTAGGCTTTCTAAGATCCAAAGGGGTTCTTCTTGATGATCGTTATCGGCAGACCCATACAGGAACTGCTCATATCATATATGAGAGAAAGAACGGTATGTCAGAACGTCTGAAGTGCATCCACAATCTCAGTAAACTGCATTCCATGAGAGGCTTTTACAAGTACATTATCTCCATCTTTGATTACCTTACGCATAGCAGCCAGAAATTCAGCCTTTGTTTCGAACCAGAGGCCTTCCGTACAGCCGTTTCCTTTTACAGCGCCGTCTACAAGTTCTTTCGAAATAGGCCCGATCCCGCAAACAAGGTCGATCTCTTTCTCCGCTGCATATGTACCCACCTCTCTGTGCAATTCCCTGGTTTTGTCGCCCAGTTCACCCATATCGCCCAGAATGGCAACCTTACGTCCGATCGCCATATCCAGTACGTCGACCGAAGCCTTCATAGACACCGGATTTGCATTATAACAGTCGTCCAGAACAATCAGACGCTTTGTCTTAATAATGTTGTTGCGCCCTGGAATGGAAGGAAGCCCTTCGATTCCGGCTTTGATCTCCTGGTTGTCAAGGCCAAGCGTATAACCTACGGCCGCCCCTGCAAGGGCATTGGAGACCATATGAATCCCAGGCAGCGGAACAATACATTCGAAGAAAGTGTCATTGGGAAGGTAGATTGTGCAGCCGGTTCCTTTAAGCCCCAGAGGCTCTATGTGGTCGGCCCGGAACTGATTCTCTTCGCCAAGGCCGAAGAAGACGGGCTTTACACCCTTAATCGGGGCGGTCTGCGACAGAAGGTCGTCGTCGCCGTTCAGAATAATCGTACCTCCGTTCTTCATATCCTGGATCATCTGTGTCTTTTCCTGGAAAATGCCTTCCCTTGTCTTGAAAAATTCCAGGTGTGCCACGCCGATGTTGGTGATCAGGCAGATGTCCGGACTTGCAACAGAAGAGAGGCGGCGCATCTCGCCGAAATGATTGACCCCCATCTCAAGGATCGCTGCCTGGTGTCCTTCTTCCAGACCGAAAATGGTAATGGGTAACCCCCACTCGTTATTAAAATTCCCCAGAGTCTTGTGCACCTGGTATTTCTGAGCCACAACGGAAGCAATCATTTCTTTTGTACTGGTCTTGCCGGCGCTGCCGGTAATTCCCACGACTTTGATGTCGAAGGAATCCCGATACAGTTTGGCAATATCAAGCAGCGCCTGTCCCGTGGATTCCACGAGGATGTACGGGAAATCTGTCTCCCCCAGATCTTCATGAGAAACCACGCAGAGGGCCCCTGCCTTGACGGTATCTGGGATAAATTGATGTGCGTTGACCTTCACGCCGTCGATGGCAACGAAGAGATAGCCGGGTTTTACTTTCCGGCTGTCAATCACGACACCCTCCACTTCCCTGTCATAGAGACGGTCGTCCCCGTGATAGGCGCCCTGGCAGGCTTTTGTAATATTTTGAAGGGTAAGGTTTTTCATGGGATATACGCCTCCTTATGCTGTTGTATTCCTGTACCGCGCCCGGAAAGACTCTTCGATAATCCGTTCACACAGCACATCGTACGCAAGACCGTCTGCATTCGCCGCCTTTGGAAGAAGGCTGGCAGGAGTCATTCCCGGCAGGGCGTTGACCTCCAGACAGTAGAAACTGCCGTCCTCATCGTCAACGATAAAGTCGGCCCGTGAGTAGACATCCATCCGTAAAGCCTCGAAAGCTTTCTCGCCTGCCCGCTGGATCTGCCGCTGGGTTTCGGCGTCAAGAGACTGAGGCGGGCAGATCTCCTTTGCCCCTCCGTCCTGGTATTTATTGGCATAATCAAAGAAACCGCTTTTCGGGATAATCTCCACCAGCGGAAGCGCTTTTCCGGCAATGATGCCGCAGGCAAATTCACGGCCCTTGATATAAGGCTCAATGACCACCTCTTCTTCCTGGTCAATGTCAAAAGACTTGTGAATTGCCTCCTTATATTCCTCCTCCGTATGTACGATGTAAACTCCGATACTGGAGCCGCTTGCACATGGCTTAACGACCAGGGGCAGATAGTAACCCAGGTCTGCAAGGGGCGTATCTTTGGTCTTTCTGGTGAGGGAAGTGCCTCGCGGAGTCGGAACGCCGGACATCTTGAAGATCTGCTTTGCCACCAGCTTATTCATGGACAGGGAACAGCCAAGCGCATTAGGGCCGGTATAACGGATTCCCAGCACGTCAAAAGTAGCCTGCAGTTTTCCGTCCTCCCCGATGGAACCGTGCAGCCCCATGAAAGTAATATCTGCCATCTGGCAGAGTTCGATGACATTGGGGCCGATAAGGCTTGGGGAGTCACCGGGGCGGGATCTGCGAAGAGCCTCTAAGTCCGGGGCTGTTGTCTTAATACCCGCTGCAATCTCAAGTCCATAGCCTGGAAGGTCAAAGACTTCTTCCAGTTTGTCGGCATCACAGGGATATCCGAAAAATACGTCCATGAGAAATGCCTGGTGACCCTTTTGGCGCAAAGTCCGGCAGATTCCTGCGCCAGAGGTCAGTGATACGTCGCGTTCCGGGCTTAGTCCGCCCGCTAATACAATTATCTTCATACAAAAAGTCTCCTTCTATTCGGTAATGCTCATCTGATTCAGCAGAGTTTTCTTCACTTCGTAAAGCTTTGGCGACAGATCCACGTAGACCCGGTGGGGATAGAAGAGACGCTTTGTCTCATCCCACAGAGTCTTCTTCTCACGCCGGCAGTAATCCGCAATTTCAGTCACGGAGGGCGACTGGTAGATACACTCGCCGTTTTTAAAGACCGGTACAAGAATCTCCCGCATGGTGTAAGAACCGCCGGGCAGCTTTGTTTTCTTCCAGGTCTCTATAGGGTCAAAAAGGAGCATATCTTCATTGGGATCGAAAGTCTCCTCTGCAAAACAGATGAGATCTGCCTTTACCTTACCTGTTGTTTTATCATAGATTCTAAAAATAGTTTTGTTACCTGGATTCGTAATTTTCTCCGTGTTTTCAGAAATTTTTATCTTAGGGACGAATTCTCCCGCCTCGTTCTGAATGGCGGCCAGCTTGTACACACCTCCGAAAGAAGGGTTGTCCTTGGAGGTAATGAGGTTCGTTCCCACGCCCCAGGAGTCGATGGCAGCCCCCTGGATTTTCAGGTCATGCAGAAGATACTCGTCCAGGTCGTTGGAGGCGCAGATGGAAGCATCGGGAAAACCGGCGGCGTCAAGCATCTTTCGGGCCTCTTTGGACAGATAGGCAAGATCTCCGCTGTCCAGACGGATTCCGTACTTTTTGAAGGATTTTCCGGCATCCCGGAACTCCTGAAATACACGAATGGCGTTAGGAACGCCGGACTTTAAGGTATCGTAGGTATCTACCAGGAGGGTGCAGTTATCCCGGTACATCTCGGCATAAGTCTTGAATGCCGTGTATTCATCGGGAAAACTCATAATCCAGCTATGGGCGTGGGTTCCCATCACGGGGACATCAAAAAGCCGTCCTGCCAGGACGTTAGAAGTTCCCACGCAGCCGCCGATAATTGCCGCCCTTGCTCCGTATAACCCGGCATCCGGCCCCTGGGCACGTCTGAGGCCGAATTCCATGATTCCGTCCCCGGAAGCGGCGAATACGATCCGGGACGTCTTGGTTGCAATAAGCGACTGATGATTGATAATATTAAGAATCGCCGTCTCAACCAGTTGTGCCTCCATGATGGGGGCAATTACTTTCAGCAGGGGTTCTTTGGGAAATACCACCGTTCCCTCGGGAATGGCGTAGATGTCCCCGCTGAAATGAAAACCGCTTAGATATTGAAGAAAATCTTCGCTGAATATGCCAAGTCCCCGCAGGTAGTCCACGTCCTCGTAAGTGAAGTTAAGGTTTTTAATATACTGAATCACTTGCTCAAGCCCGGCGCAGACGGAATAGCCGTTATTACACGGATTCTGCCGGAAAAATACATCGAAAATGACCTTCTCATGCTGGCCCTTCGCATAGTATCCCTGCATCATGGTCAATTCGTAGAGGTCTGTCAGCAAAGTTAAATCTTGTCTGTTCATTTTGTGCTTCTGCTCCTTTGATTGTCAGGTAAATTTGTTCTATTATAGCACTTGCCGGAGTAAATGTAAAATGCTGAGTCTGACAAACATCCATTTACAGTAACAGTTCAGCCTTCCGGCTTCACTGTTACCATTTACACCAATGTCTGATTACGATTTATGGTTTCCTGGATTAAGTTCTGGCAATAGGGGGCGATCCGTTTCCGGGCTTCCTGATCCAGTTCCTTCGGGTAAATGGGTCTGCCGTATTCAATCACCACATGAGTCTTCTCGATTCTTGGGATGTGCTGCTCGAACATGGTGTGCGTGTTGTTCAGACTGATGGGAACGATGGCGCAGCCGGATTTCTCCGCAATTTTGAAGGAACCGCTGTGAAACGGCAGCATGCTGAGTTCTTCTCCATCGTTGCGCGTCCCTTCGGGGAAAATGCAGATGGAAATTCCGTTTTTTATGTGGTCAATAGCTTCGAGAATGCTTTTGAGCCCCTCTTTCGGATTATCACGGTCAAGGAAGAGACAGTACAGGCGTTTCATCCAGTCCCTGAGGATGGGATAGCGCAGCATCTCTTTCTTGGCGACGTATCCTGTCAGCCGCCTGCAGCGGGAGTAGGTCAGAAGGATGTCAAAGTAGCTTCTGTGATTGGCGATGAACAGTACCGGTTCATCCGGTACGTTTTCTTCACCGATTACGGTCACGTCCACTCCGGTAATCCACAGAAGAACCCGGAAAGCCCATTGCACGACCCGCAGACACCGATAGTCGCTGGCTTCCTGGTTAAAATTCTTCAGGCATTTGCCAAGAAGCCATTCAATCACCAGCATGGGGATTCCAAAGAGCAGGAAGCCAAAGAGGAAGAGGACTAAAAATAGAAATCGTATCATTTTTCGTCTCCTCCAATCAGGAGGCTGTCTTCATTCCCGCCAATAGATTCATTACAGATCAGGGATTCCTGCTCATCCAACGTTTCTTCTTCGTCCGGCGCCTCCTCTTCCGTAGGATCTGGCGTATGGTATCTTCCATATAATAGAGTATCTTCCCGCAATGCCTCTGCCAGCTCCTCCCGAAGAGCCCCTTGCGTAAAACGCCAGCTCCAGTTGCCGGAAGCAGTTCCCGGGGTGTTCATCCTTGCAGAGGAACCGTAACCCAGAACATCCTGAAGCGGGAAGATCACATAACCGGCAATACTTCCCAGCGCAGCGGCAATCATCTCCCGGCTGATTCTCGTATCGTCGTCTGTACAGCGGATATACTGCCGGATTCTTCGCTGGCATTTGGGGCTTAACGTCCGATACCATCCCAGGGTCGTATCATTGTCGTGGGTTCCCGTGTAACACACACAGTCCGGGGTAGTAAACCGGTAAGGAAGATAATCATTCTCCCCCAGATTATCGAAAGCGAACTGCAGCACTTTCATACCGGGGAAGTGGAATTCCTGTCTCAGCGCGTCAACCTCCGGGGTGATAATCCCTAAGTCTTCGGCAATGATCGGAAGATCGTCGCCCAGGGCGTCCTGAATGGCACGGAACAACTCAGATCCGGGCGCAGGAACCCATTTGCCATGGATGGCAGTCTTTTCGCCGTAAGGAACGGCCCAGTAAGACTCGAACCCGCGGAAATGGTCGATCCTCAGAATATCAAGAGACCGAAGCTGATGCCGGATGCGGGAAATCCACCAGGAGAATCCTTCTTTCTCATGGGCCTCCCAGTCATACAGCGGATTGCCCCATAACTGCCCGGTGGCAGAAAAATAATCCGGCGGAACCCCTGCGACTTTGAGCGGGAATCCCTTGGTATCAAGCTGGAACAGATGCTGGTTCGCCCAGACGTCCGCACTGTCCATGGACACAAAAATTGGAATGTCGCCGATGATCCGCACGCCGTGGTCATTGGCATAAGATTTTAACTGCATCCATTCTTTATAGAAGATAAACTGCAGGAACTGATAGAACCCGATCTGCTCCTTCAGGATACCTCGCAGCTTTTCCTTAAATTCCGGGGTGGGAATACGGTATTTGTCTTCCCATTCGAGCCAGCTTACCCCGTCGTTCGCCGATTTACATGCCATAAACAGGGCGTAGTCGTCAAGCCAGTCTTTTTCCGTCTGTATAAAATCCAGAAACTCCGTGTAAAGGGGAAGCCTTCTTGGGCTTGCATCCATGAAATGTGTATAAGCCTTCTCATACACAGACTGTTTCCAGGGAATGATGGTTCCATAGTCAACCGCTTCGGGACAGCCTGCGGGAACGTCTGAGAGGTCAGCTGCATTCACCAGGCCAAGTTCCATTAAGTGGTCAGGACTTATCAAAAGCGGCTGTCCTGCGTAGGCGGAAAAACTCTGATAAGGAGAGTCCCCGTATCCTGTGTGAGTGAGAGGAAGGATCTGCCACAGATGCTGTCCAGCCTTCTCAAGAAAATCTACGAATCTGTATGCCGCCGCCCCCAGATCACCGATCCCATAAGGAGAGGGCAGGGACGTAGGGTGCAGCAGAATCCCGGAAAGTCGTTCATTATTTTTCATATAAATCTCCTTCATTCATTTTCTTAGTCACTAATAAATCCAATTATACTACAAATTTGTAATTTTTCCTAGACTTGGTGTGTATGATGTAAAGAGAATATATGAAAATGCATTGACAAGAGGTTCTCATGAAGAAATATTATACTTTTTTGGCTCTGCCCCTGTGCATTCTGCTGCTTGGAGCGTGCGCCGCAGGAAAGACGGATCATGAGAAAATAAGGAATATCGAATTTACCGTGGTTGACCGGGAAGATGTTCCCGAAGAATTTCTCGCCCGGATTGAAGAAGAAAAAGAAGGACAGATGAAACTTAGTTTCGGCGACAAGGGATATCTCTATGCTGCCAGAGGCTACGGAGTTCAGGAGACCAGCGGATACAGCGTGACTGTGGATCAGTGTTTCGAGACGGAGCAGGAGATACGGATCGGAACCAGTCTCTTAGGGCCGGGGAAAGAGGAGAAGATTCTGAAGAAGAAAACATACCCTTATGTGGTGATAAAGATGGAATATACAGATAAGCAGATTGAATTTGAGTAGGAGGGAAAGCATGGAATATGTAACCAGGCAGATGCAGACTTACAGGACGGGAAACAGAATCACCGATCAGTTTTATATTGACGATGATTACAATGTACCAGACGCCAAAAGCGACGTAAAGAAGGTCATCTTAGGAGAAGGGACGCTTACCGTGGAAGATATGAAGGTGGTGGAGAATTACATAAAAGTATCCGGAAAGCTGAACTTCAAAGTGCTTTACGTGACGGACGAGGGGGAGACGAGACTTTCGTGTCTGGAGGGCAGGATTCCTTTCGAGGAAATGGTTTACTTAGAGCAGGAGCCGGTGGGGAATCTGTTCGTACAGTCCTCAAGCGTGGATCTGACCGTCACGGCGATCCACTCCCGGAAGCTTGGCATTAAGACGCTGGCGGAACTTACGATCTGCTCAGAGGGAAAGCATGAGACGGAACTTACCACAGATATTGACTGTGATCCGCCTTTGTACAAGAGGTTCGAAAGCAAAGAATTTCTCAAGGTATTTGCAGCCATGAAGGATACCTACCGCATTAAAGAAGAAGTGTCTATTGGAGGGACGAAGGAGAATATCGGCACCCTGCTCTGGACGGAGGTGACGAGCCGGAAGCTGGATACGCGTCTTGAGGCGGATGAGCTGAAAATTCAGGGAGAACTGCTTTTATTCTGCTTCTATGAGTCTCTGGACGGTAAAACAGACTGGATTGAGCAGACGGTTCCCTATGAGGGACGTATCGAGTGTTACGGAGCCCAGGATAAGATGTATCATCAGATCTACCCGGAACTTACGGATGTAAATATAGACATACGGATGGACGAAGACGGAGAAATGAGGCTGATCGGTGTGGAGGCCACCCTGGAGGTAAGACTGACCGTATATGAAGAAGAGAGGCTTGAGATTCTGGCAGACGCATATTCTCTGGATCAGATCTGTACGCCGAAGATAACGGAGGAGAAGATGGAACGGCTTTTGATGCAGAATCACTCCAAATGCAAGGTGGCGGAACAGTTGTCATTGCCGGAGATCAAGGATGACATTCTGCAGATCTGCCATAGCAGCGCGCGGATCCAGATTGAGCATACTGAGGCAACAGAAGGCGGCGTCCAGATTGAAGGAGTGCTTCATATCAGCTTTCTGTATGTGAAGGCAGATGATGCGATTCCATTTGATACCTGGCAGGGAATGGTTCCGTTTTCCTATCTTCTGGAAAGCAATGAGACGGCGGAAAACATGACTTATGGCCTGACTTATGCGGTAGAGCAGCTATCCATCGGGCTTCTGGGAACAGACGAGATTGAAATTAAAGCGGTTCTGGCATTCCACAGTTTCTTAAAGGAGCCGGTATGTATCAAGAATATCCGCGAGATGGAATTTACTCCATTTGATATGGAAGAGCTGGAAAGAAGGCCGGGCATTACAGGCTACATCGTCCGTGACGGAGATCTTCTGTGGGATCTTGCGAAGAAGTACAATACCACGGTGGAGGGTATCATGGAGGTGAACGAACTGTCGTCGGAAGAAATAAAAGCGGGTGACAGGATATTGATTTTTAAGGAAAATATGAGTATACTATAGGTACACTGTATACAGGATACAAGGAGAAAACTTATGGATAAATTAGAATTAAAAGCACTCGGTAAGATTAATCTGGGACTGGATGTGCTGGGCAGGAGGGAAAACGGATACCATGACGTGCGTATGGTCATGCAGACGGTTTATCTCTATGACCAGATCTGGATGGTGAAGACAAAGGAACCGGGAATACAGCTTCATACGAATCTGTTCTATCTGCCTGTGAATGAAAATAATCTTGCCTACCGGGCGGCAGACATTTTAATGAAAGAATTCAGGATACAGGAAGGTGTGAAGATCATACTGGATAAACATATCCCGGTGGCCGCCGGGATGGCGGGAGGCAGTTCTAACGCTGCCGCGGTTCTTTTTGGGATGAATCGTATGTTTTCACTGGGACTGTCTCAGAAGGAACTGATGGAAAGGGGGGTGCAGCTTGGAGCGGATGTTCCCTACTGTATCATGAGGGGAACCGTACTTGCGGAAGGGATCGGAGAGATACTTACGCCCCTGCCTCCTATGCCGAAGTGTTTCGTGCTGCTGGCAAAGCCATCCGTCAGCGTTTCTACGAAACTGGTATATGAGAAACTGGATGCACATGAGATTGAAGAACATCCAGACATTGACCGGATTATTGACGGGCTTAAAGGGCGGGATCTTATGAAAGTAGCTTTAAGCATGGGAAATGTCCTTGAGAAGGTTACGGTGCAGGCTTATCCGGTCATTCATGAGATTAAGGAGGTCATGAAGAAACATGGGGCGCTTAACGCCATGATGAGCGGCAGCGGTCCTACGGTCTTCGGGTTGTATGATGATAAGAGAAAGGCGAAGAAAGCGGCGTTTCGTATAAGAGAAATGCAGCTTTCAAGGCAGACATACGTTACCGGCATACACAATACGAGGAGGAGATAAAGGATGGAACTGAAGGTCAATATGAGCGAATATCTTCCGCTTAGAGACGTGGTGTTCAACACGTTGCGCCAGGCAATCCTGCGGGGGGAATTAAAACCGGGGGAAAGGCTGATGGAGATTTCGCTTGCCAATAAGCTGGGGGTAAGCCGTACGCCCATCCGAGAGGCGATCCGTAAGCTTGAACTGGAAGGACTGGTGCTGATGGTTCCAAGGAAAGGAGCAGAGGTAGCGGATATTTCTGAGAAGAGCTTAAGGGATGTACTGGAGGTGCGCAAAGCGCTTGAGGAACTGGCAGTCAAGCTTGCATGCGACAAGATTAAGAGCGCGCAGATCGGGGAACTGAAGAAGGCGGCCGAGGAGTTCAGAAAGACGCTTAAGAGCAGCGATATTACGCAGATTGCCGAAGCTGACGTACGCTTTCATGACGTGATCTGTGAGGCGACGGATAACCAGAAGCTGATTCAGCTTCTGAATAATCTGCGGGAACAGATGTACCGCTATCGTATCGAGTATCTGAAACGGCGGGAGGCTTATCCACAGCTTTTAGCGGAGCATGAAGATATCATCCGGCGGATTGAGAACAAGGATAAGGAACGGGCGGCAGAGATTGTCTGCAGGCATATTGACAATCAGGTGGAGGCGGTGATAGATGTGATCCGCACGAAGAAAGGATAAATTTAGTGTAAAATAAATTCCGCATATTTTGTATAAGCAATAGTTCATGTGTCAACACTCCTTATATAACATGAGCGATCATTTGATGAGGAGGTAGTTACATATGAATAGAAAGAGTGAGGTTTGTTTTAGCAGAAGTATCCGGCAGGTTGTATGTCTGGTGTGTGGAATCTGTGTCGCCGCGCTGCTGACAGGAAGTTGTGTGGAGCGTGGGATTCAGCGTGTGGAGGCGAAGATGGAACAGACGCAGAAGACGCTGGCTAAAGAGGTGCTGCGTTTTCATGTTCTGGCGAACAGTGACAGCGAAGAGGACCAGGCGGTGAAAGTCAAGGTACGGGATGCGGTGCTTGCATATATGGAGGAGAACATGGAGCAGGAACTTAAGGCAGAGCCGGATGCCGGAGCGACAAGGACGTGGGTGGAAACACATTTGCGTGAACTTGAGGAGGTGGCTGACAGGACGGTTGCACAGGAGGGGTATCTGTATCAGTCCAGGGCGGAAGTGGAAGTCAGCTATTTCCCGGATAAACAGTATGGAGATATTTTCTTTCCCCAGGGAGAGTACGAAGCGTTGAAGATTAAGCTTGGAAAGGCGCGGGGGCATAACTGGTGGTGCGTCCTCTATCCCAGCCTGTGCTTTACCGATACGACTTGTTCTGTAGTCAGTGACGAGGGAAAGAACGGACTTAAGGAAGTTCTGACGGCAGAGGAATACGAGATGGTTACAGCGACATCAGATTTTAAGATTAAGTGGTTTTTCTTTGGAGACGGTGCGAAAGAGGAATAATGGAGGAAATGCATGACAGATTTTTTAGTAAAGCATTTTGTAAAAGATTATACGGAGATTGAGAGGGTGTCTGTCAGAACCGCCTACGGTGTGTTGGCGAGTGGGATAGGCATCCTTTGCAATATGCTTTTGTTTGTAGTAAAATGGACGGTAGGATATTACCTGCACAGTATTTCAGTTATGGCGGATGCGTTTAATAATCTGTCGGATGCAGGTTCCTCGGTCATCGGACTTGTGGGGGTGAAGATGGCGGGCAAACCGGCGGATCGGGATCATCCCTTCGGGCATGGAAGGATTGAATATATTGCGGCTCTGATTGTGGCCTTTCTGGTGATGGAGGTGGGCTTTACATTTCTAAAGGATGCGGTGGAGAAGATTCGCAGGCCGGAGGAACTGAAGTTCCAGGCGGTTTCGGTAGTGATTCTGGTGCTGTCGGTGGGGGTGAAGCTTTGGCTTTCATTCTTTAACCGGAAGCTTGGGCGGCGGATTGATTCTAAAGTGATGATGGCGACTGCGGCGGATGCCATGGGGGACGTGATCACCACAACGGCGACGATTGCATCTCTTTTATTTTTCCGTATAACGGGACTGAATATTGACGGGATCGTTGGTCTTGGCGTGTCGCTGGTGGTGATGTGGGCTGGTATCGGGATCGCGAAAGATACGCTTAAGCCGCTGATCGGCAAGGCGGTGGAGCCTGAAGAGTATGAGAGGATTACGAATTTTGTGGAAGGATACGAGGGTGTCCTTGGAAGCCATGACTTGATTGTGCATAATTACGGGCCGGGAAGGAGTATGGCGTCTATCCATGCGGAGGTGCCTAATGATGTGGAGATTGAGGTTTCCCATGAGGTCATAGATAAGATTGAGAGAGAGGCGTTAAGGCAGCTTGGTGTGTTGCTGGTAATTCATATGGATCCGGTGGAGACACGGGATTTGCGCGTCATTCAGGTGCGGGGACAAGTGGAGCAGATTCTGAACGCTCTTGATCCGGCAGTGTCAATTCATGATTTCCGTATGGTGAGTGGGGAAGAGAAGGTGAATCTGATCTTTGACATGGAGGTGCCTTTTGAATATGATGAGAAGAAGCAGGAGGAACTGAAGGTAACGATTGGTAAGCTTCTGCAGATTACGGATCATAGGTATCGATGTCATATTTCGACAGAAAGGAGTTACATAGGCAGTGCAAAGGAGTAATCAATATACATTAGAAAGCAGGGTACGGTTCAGCGAGGTGGATCATACAAGAAGGATCACGCTGCCGGCAATCATTAATTATTTTCAGGACTGCAGTACCTTCCATTCAGAGAGCCTTGGAGTCGGGATTTCTTACTATGCCGAACATAAGAGGGTGTGGATTCTGTCGGCGTGGCAGGTGGAGGTTATGCGGTATCCTCTGATGGGAGAACCGGTCAGGGTAAGTACCTGGGCAACGAAGTTTGAGGGACTTCTGGGGCTTCGCAACTTCCGTATGGAAGATGAGGGACAGCAGACGGTGGCGTGGGCGAATTCTGTGTGGGTCTATATGGACCTTGAGAAAGGACGGCCCACAAGGCCTGACAGGCGGGAGATTGAACTTTATGGAACAGGAGATCCCCTTCCCATGGAGTATGCAAAAAGGAAGATTGAGATGCCTGGAGAATGGAAAATAAAAGAGCCCTTTCCGGTGCGGAAATACCATATTGATACGAACGAGCATGTGAATAACTGTCAGTATGTGCAGATGGCGCTGGAGGGGCTTGAGAAGCCGGTGGAAGTAGAGAAGATGCGGGTGGAGTATAAGAAGTCGGCTGTGTATGGGGACGTGATCTATCCGAAAGTGGCATATGAAGAGGACAGGACCGTGGTGGAACTGAGTGATGAAAATGGGAATGCCTATGCGGTGGTAGAGTTGAAACAGAGTCTGTAAGATGAGAGACAGGAGGCATTTTCTTCCATATATCTGGATATTATATATAATGGAGGGAATGCCGCATGAATGAAGGAGTGAAATACGTGAAAATACAGTGGATTGAGCTTGAAAATTTAAAAACAGGACTAAAAATAGAGCGGATTCATTTTAATAAAGACGTTACTTTGTTAGTCGGTTTATCCGGTGTTGGAAAAACACAGATTCTGTCTGCTGTGGAATATTCTTTGCGTCTTGCGGTTGATAAGGATGTGATTTTACATCCTTATCGTGTTGGGATGGGGATTTTAATTGGAAGTGATGAATATGAATGGTTTTACGAGATTAATAAGATTCATGAAGATGACTTGATAAATGAAGAAAACAGGCATGGATTCATATTTGAAAAGCTGACGCATAACGGAGAGAAGATTTTTGAAAGAAAGAATGAGAAGGTAAGCGTAATTGGTTATGATAAAGTTCCGCAGCCGAAAAAAGATGAAAGTCTGATTTTGCAGTATTCAGAAGATGAAAATCTGGACACATTGATTGGGGGCATACGAAAGCTGTATTCGGTAGAAATGGAATTAGAAGTCAAGGGAGGAATCAGAAGTGAGAGTTTTAGTCGTTGGAAGTCAAAAGTAAGAGATATTCTAAAAGATGAAAACGACGCAGATTTTAAGACCTTCAGCCATCTTCCGGCAGCGATGAAAATCTATATTTCAAAAAATTATTACTATGATTTATACGTTAAAATTTTTGAGGCTGTAAAAGAACTGTTTATAGAAATCGAGGATATAGATGTAGAGGAAGATCGTGCCAGAGAAATGTACTTAGTATCTATTCAGGTATATGGAAAGAAACTGTTACAGCATGATATTTCAAATGGAATGCTGAAAACAATATACTATATCGTTGAGTTGTTTACCATGTCTGAAGATTCGTTAGTATTAATTGATGAATTTGAAAATGGGTTAGGCGTTAATTGTATTGATTTACTTTCTGAATTGATGCTGTCAGAAAGAGACGATCTTCAATTTATAATAACCAGCCATCATCCCAAAATTATTAAGGCTGTTGATATAGATAAATGGAAGATCATTGATAGAGAGGCCAACGTAGTCAGAAATAGCGAAAGCCTGGTTTATGGAATCGGGAACAGCCAGCATGACGCCTATTTCAACTTAATTAACAGATGGGAGTTTGAGGGAAAGATATAATGAATTTTTACTTTTTGTTAGAAGATGAAAAGTCTTTTTTAAAAGTACTGCCCCAATGGCTTGAATATATGGACTTTGGCTATAGCCGGGTTGCTGATATACAGGAGGTGAAAGAAAATAATTATATTTTACAAAGCGGACATGGAGTTACGCAACTGGTGACTAAAGTTCTTTTTGATACACTGGATACTATTTTATTAAATCCAGGGAAAATTGATAAGTTAGTAATTATATTAGATGCCGAGGAATTAGAAAGTGTAGAACGGAAACAAAAAGTGAATGAGCAGATTCGAGAGTATTGGAATATCGAAAAGATCGATTTTCATATAGAGGTCCTGGTATGTAATCATTGTTTTGAGACATGGCTGTTAGGCTGTTGTGGATTGTATCCGAAAGAAAGAGTTAATGAAAAATCGGATTTCTATCAATATTATATGGATTACAATATAGAAGAATCCGATCCAGAGGAAATGAAACCGCCGGAGGGTAATGGGGATACAATTGCAAAATATCACTTCCATTATCTCCATGAGTTATTGCGGTATAACAAAATTCGGTATTCTAAGAACAGGCCCCAAAATGTTGCGACAGAGAAGTATTTCAGAGGAATTGTGGATCGGATCGTGAATACAGAACACTTAAAATCATTTAAAAATTTTTATGATTTTGTTTCCAGGATAAAAAGAAAATGATATGTACATAGATACATAATAGGAAAGGGAATTACAGATGGCATTATCAGATAATTTAGGAAAGAAAGTAAGGTTAATGATTATAAAAGAAGTGGAGTTCGGCGTCTATCTCGGCAACAGCCGGGAGAAAGTGCTGCTCCCGAAAAAGCAGGTTCCCTGCGGCGTGGAAGCAGGAGATCCGGTTGAGGTATTCCTGTACAAAGATTCATCGGACAGATTGATCGCCACCACGAATGAGCCGAAGATTACGCTTGGGGAACTGGCGGTTCTTAAGGTTGCGGACGTAGGGAAGATCGGCGCGTTTCTGGACTGGGGGCTTGAGAAAGATCTGCTGCTTCCCTTCAGGGAACAGACGGCGAAAGTGAAGAAGGGCGACGAGGTCCTTTCAGCCCTGTATGTGGACAAGTCCGGCAGACTATGTGCGACTATGAAAGTCTATGAACGGCTCCGCCAGGATTCTCCTTATCAGAAGGACGATGAGGTGGAAGGGATCATTTATGATACCAGCGACAATTTCGGCGTATTCGTTGCCGTGGATGACCGTTATTCTGCGCTGATTCCCAGGCGGGAGGCCTACGGCAGTCTGAAAGTGGGAGATCGGGTTCATGCCCGGGTTACAAAAGTCAAGGAAGACGGGAAACTGGATCTTGCGGTGCGTAAGAAAGCGTTTCTTCAGATGGATACAGATGTGCAGATGATTGTGGAGCGGATGGATGAGTACGGAGGGCGTCTTCCATTTACGGATAAAGCGGATCCGGAAAAGATTAAGAAGGAATTCGGCATGAGCAAGAACGCATTTAAACGGGCAATCGGACGTCTGCTAAAGGAAGGGCAGATAGAAATTTGTGAAAAATCTATTGAAATTCGTAAGAGATAGGTTATAATAGGAGAGACAACGAAGGAAAGATAAGGAATGAAGAAAGGAGCTTTTTGGATCATGAAAGTGCAGAACATTACGAATATTGACAAATTTTTTTCTGTAATTGACGATTGCTCAGGAAAAGTAGAATTAGTAACAGGAGAGGGAGACAGGCTGAATCTGAAGTCCAAGCTGTCTCAGTATGTATCTATGGCGAATATTTTCTCGAACGGAGAGATCCCGGAACTGGAGATCATTGCATATGAGAAGGAAGATATAGACAGACTGGTGAAGTTCATGGTGGACGGCGAGTAGGGTATACTGGCAGCCAGAGGCAGATGTATGAAGAGGTGTTCCTGCAAGAAAGGGAACGCCTTTTTTGCTTTATAGGAAATTCCGACCTATTGACACGCAAAGAAAAACATATGTTTACCGAA
>CAJTVY010000036.1 GCA_910579925.1 uncultured Dorea sp. | reverse complement strand
AAAAGCAGCATAAGCTTTCAACTTTTTTTGTCCAAAGTATTGACATAGGTCCAGTTGGCCCGGAGCAATAAAAAACCGCCAGCGTCAGCCAGCGGTTCCATCGTTATTATATTTTGTTTTATCTTTCGTTGTCATACTGCGGCAGATCAGGAAACAGAATCCGAAGATAATCCCGTCTGCCATAGAGAACACGGTCAATGTACACGTCCTGCCCATTCACACGGTAAAAAACCATGTAATTTCCACTGGTGAGAAATCGGTAGTCGCTTTCTATATCTGTCACAGAGGACAGCGGAGCGCCGATTTCTGAAAAATTTTCCAGTTCATCAACAGTGTCCATGATTTTGTTTACGGTGTTTTCAGCGGCTTGCGGATTACATAATTCAAAGGTAATATACTCCCAGATTTCGTCCAGGTCGTTCTGGGCTTCCGGGGAGTAATGAATGTTATTCTTCATTTGCCTTTGCCCGGAAATGTGCTCTCACATCCGAGGACGAAAGCCATCCCTTTTCCTCTCCAGATTTTTTTCCTTTTGCAAGTTCGCCCATGAGTTTCAGGGTCGCCCGTGTTCTTTCATAGTCCTGCATGTCAATGATTGCATAGCGCCCGCGTCCGTTTTTGGTGAGAAAGACCGGTGCGCCCACAGATACGTCACGGAGCACATCACTGTAATTCCTCAAATCAGAGATTGGTTTGATATTCGGCATAATCACATTCTCCTTTCCTGCCCTTAGTATACCCTGATTTGATGTAAAATTCAACAGCATATTTTACAACAGTATTTTAGTGAGCGCCCCATATAGATTTTGAGAGGCTCCCGGTCTTGGCCTGTCCTTCTTCTGGCAAAGTGAGTAAATGCAGTTATGCTATGAGACGGAAACAACCGTTTCCTCATATTTAAAAACCTTTAAATCCGGGGCTTTCCGGCTTGTCCACTCATAAATCCCTCTGATGTGTTCCCATGTTACATCGTGGCTGGGCATACCGCCTTTCCGACCACCAAGAACATTCTTACCTTTAAGCGCATCCCATGTAAAATCAGGCATTTCTTCTCGTGCTACCAGGAAATTTCCGGCGCGCTGAGTCAATTGTGCGAAGTTTACCACATAGTCGTTAGCGCCTTCATTATAAGTATAAATGGAAGCTTCGGATCCCATGAAACCAATGTCTGCGCTTCCGGAGATTACAGCGGTCATAGTTTTATCTGCTCCAAAACCAGTCACAAGTTCCAGATCAATGCCTTCATCTTCAAAGTATCCTTCTTCAATTGCGATATACATCGGGGCATAAAAAATGGAGTGAGCGACTTCGTTTAGAATGACTTTTGTGGATTTTGGAAGTGTTTCTTCTATTTCAGTATCTTCAGTATTTTTCGTGTTTTTATTTTCTGTTTTCGGTGTGGAAGTTTCTGAATTTTTTTCTTTGGATGAGCATGCCAGCAGGGTTGTGAGTGCTAGTGCAATTACAAGTGCTACGGCAAGTAAACGCTTTTTCATACATATCCTCCTTCAAATTCCTAATGGTATAGTATATTCTTTCGAGGGGATTGTGTGACTGGATATTTAAGAGCAGATCCTTCAAAGGAATAATGGAAAAATGGCGATTATAAATGTGGCGAATGCACACAATTTAGCGCTTACGACAAATTTATGACCGTTTAAGAAAAAAATGAGAATAGAGATCCAGATTGTTTATAATGGGAATAAATCGAAAGGAGAGACATAGTTATGAAAAGGACAATAAACATTACGATGCTGGAACTGACAAAAATACTGAAAAAAAGAGAATTTCTGTTCGGCCTGATTATGGTGCTTATCATGGGAGGCGGAATGACATACGGTGCGTATGCGTTTCCTGATAGTTTTGGAGTCAGCAATGTAATCGCGTTTTTCGGAAACTTTTCCAGTATTTTAATCATGTTTTTGGCAGTAAAGAGTTTAGGAGAAGAATTTGATTTAAAAACAGCGACGTTTGTTTTTACATCAAGAAGCAGCAGAATCCAGATCATTATTGCAAAAATCGTGAGCGTAACCATTGTCAATATGTTGATTGGTTTATGTGGCGGGATTTTGTATGACGCTGCATTGGTGATCTGCAAACAGCCATGGACAGTACCTATGCTACTGGGAACCATTGGAAAAGAAATTTTGATATATATGGTTTATGGTTTTGCCATAGGCGCAACGGCAGTGATGGTCACATGCTTTTACAATACAACCATAACGCCTTTTATTTATCTGATCGTACTGTTTTGGGTAATGCCGGGTCTTTTACAGATGATCGGACAGAAAATAAGGGCGCTTGGAAAAGTATTGGATTATGTGCTGTTCTGCCTGTCTGATCAATTCCTGATGTATCAGGATTGGAGTATCAAAAATATTACGGTATTTTTGGTCACAGGTATTGCATTTACAATCATCGCCATGACTGTTTTACAAAAGAAAGATTTGTAAGAAGCAGCATCTTTATGATATCTGGATCTGTTGTATGAACAATCCGTCTTTTATCAAGGTTTCATGGTAAATATTATCATAGCGGTTCAATATTTCAGACACATTGCAAAGGCCGACGCCATGACCGTCTCCCTTTGTGGTTACGCCCTTTTTGTGCATCTGCGCAACGGAAAGGCCTTTGTCAATAAACGTATTTGAAATAATAAATACGATATCCTGATTCATCTTACCCAGATGAAGATTCACGACCGGATGATTTGTTTCCAGACACGCCTCAATGGCATTATCCAGATAAATCCCAAACATTCTGGTCATGTCAACGGGATCCATGTGAACGGAATCAATTTCATCCGGAATATCAATATTCACTTCAATATCCTGATTGACGGCCAGAAGCAGTTTGGTATACAAGATACTTTTCAATTCCAATATATGGATATGTAATAAGTTGTTTAATTCGCTGTTCTTTTGCGTAAGATTTTTTTGCATAGGAAAAATATGTTCATAAAAAAAGGTTTCAAGTTCATCATATTTTTTCTCATCAATATATGCGGAGAGGGAAGCCATAATATTGATATAATCATGCCGGAAAGAACGAAGATTATTATATACCATCTCAAGGTTTTGGGTGTACTCATTCAGGTTTTCCAGATACTCCACTTTTTTCTGAGCTTCATAACTTTTTTAGCTGTGTAAAGTACGAAAAGAATCATACTGATTGTGAACACAGAATAGAGGACAACCGAAGAAACCATTAAAAAGAACTCCCTGCGCGTAATTTCCAGAGTATCAAAAAAGGAAGCCAGCGTAAGAATCATAGTTGCGCAAAGAAAAAGGGTTATAGCGATCAAAGCAGTTAGTTTCTTGTTCATTTTTTCAAAAATACTGCTCAAGTATCTTTGGAACAACAGCCTGACCAGATAAAGGACAGGGCAGGAGGCGGCTATCGTACAGAGGAGAACTAGGATGACACGGTATATATTTGCATTTAATTCTTTAACGGAGAGTCCCCATAACATATTGGCTGCAAGCCCTATTAGATTATCTAAAACGCAGTTTATAACATAACCGATCGGAATAAAAAAAACCGAATATAATTTCTTTGTGAAGCTGGCTAACAGAATGGAATTTACTCCCAGTATAACAAACAGCATAGCGTTAAAATTAAAATATATTAATATGTAAAAAAGCGTAAAAAATGATAAAAAGAAAATGGGGTATTTATTTACGGAAAGACGGGGGTAAGTCAATATAAAAATGTCGCAGACCAGCATAAGCGCAATAAGTATGGAAGCTGTCAAATATAGTGTAATCATAAAAAACTCCTTATATCAGTATACTTTTTGATATCTGAACTTGTTGTATGAATAACCCTTCTCTCATCAAGGTTTCATGGTAAATATTATTATAGCGGTTCAATATTTCAGACACATTGCAAAGGCCGACGCCATGACCGTCTCCCTTTGTGGTTACGCCCTTTTTGTGCATCTGCGCAACGGAAAGGCCTTTGTCAATAAACGTATTTGAAATAATAAATACGATATCCTGATTCATCTTACCCAGATGAAGATTCACGACCGGATGATTTGTTTCCAGACACGCCTCTATGGCATTATCCAGATAAATTCCAAACATTCGGGTCATGTCGACGGGGTCCATGGCAACAGAATCGATTTCGTCCGGAATATCAATATTCACTTCGATATCCTGATTGACGGCTAAGAGCAGCTTGGTATATAGAATACTTTTCAGTTCCAATATATGGATATGAAGCAGGTTGTTTAACGCGCTGTTTTTTAGCGTAAGGTTCTTCTGCATAGGTAAAATGTGCCTATAGAAAAAGGTTTCTAATTCATCATACTTTTTGGCGTCAATATATGCGGCAAGGGAAACCATAATATTGAAATAGTCATGCCGGAAAGAACGTAAGTTTTGATATACCATTTCCAGATTTTTTGTGTATTCATTTAGGTTTTTCAGATATTCTACTCGTTCCTGAGCTTCAAAGCTCTTTTTTTCTGTGCGCAGTACAAAAATGATGATACTAATTGTAAACACAGAATAAAGGAGGACCGAAGAAGACATTAAAAAATATTCTCTGTGGGTAATTTCCAAGGTATCAAAAAAGGAAGCCAGCATAAAAATCAAAAAGGCACAGAGCAGAAGGATGAATACAAGTAAAGCAATAAGTTTTTTGTTCATTGTCTCAAACATACGAATCAGATATTTCTGAAACAATAGCCTGACCAGATAAAGAGCGGGACAGGACGCCGCTATTGTACAAAGACAGTTTATGATAAGAAGAAATTTATCTGAGTTTAAATCTTTGACGGAGATATCCCACAATATATTGCCTGCAAGCCCGATTACATTGACTAAAACGCAGTTTATGATATAACCCAGCGGTATATAAAAAATAGTATATAATTTTTTAGAGAATTTTACTAACAGGAGAGAATTTAACCCTAGGGTAATAAATAACACAAGAGGAAGGTTAAAATTGGTTTGCAGAAAAGCAAGGGAAGACAAGGATAGAAAGAAAATAAGGTATTTATTTGCGGAAAGAAGCGGATGGGTCAATATAAAAACGTCGCAGGTCAACATAAGCCCAACAAGTATGGAAGAGAACAAAATTAGTGTCATCATGAAAACTCCTTCAAGCCGTACAATTTCGCTCTATTATTATAGTTTATTGCAGATAAATTGGCAAGGGAAAACGCATTTACGATTTGAAAATCGGCGTTTACGACAAAAAAGACAGAATAATGATTTTTTGTTTTATAATAGAGTTGTCAAGAAAAAAGGAAGGCCTGAGCGGCAGGAGTAGGAGGAGAAGATATGAACAGTGTATTAAGAGTTAATAATGTCAGTAAGAAAGCAAAAGATTTTCAGATTTTAAATAAAGTATCCTTTGAACTTGGGAGCGGAGAGATTACCGGGTTGATTGGGCCAAATGGAGCCGGAAAAACCAGTATCATGAAAATCTTAGTAGGGCTGACCAGAAATTATACCGGGGAAGTGGACTTAAGCGGCGTCAGAGATATAGGCTGCATGATTGAAACTCCTAATTTCTATCCATACAACACGGGATATCAGAATCTAATGTACTTTGCCGGATTAAACGGCGTGGGAAAAAAGAAAGTAGAAGAATTGTTGGAATTGTTAGGCCTTAAGGGGGCGGCAAATAAAAATGTTAAGGCATACTCCCTTGGCATGAGGCAAAGATTGGGAATCGCCCAGGCGTTATTGAAGGATCCCGACGTTTTAGTATTGGATGAACCGACCAATGGACTGGATCCGGAAGGTATACATGAAGTTCGCGAGTATATCCGGAAAATCGCAGATGAAAAGAATATTACGGTATTGATTTCAAGCCACTTGTTGGGGGAATTGGAAAAGATGTGCGACAGGGCGATCATAATCAAAAAAGGTGAAATCATTCAGTTTATGGATTTTAGCAGCGATAGTAAGGAAAAAAAGATTACTTATGTTATTGAAAGTCCGGATATAGAAGCCGCGCAGAAGGTTCTTTTGGAAAATGGATACCACATAGTTTCACAGAATGAGCAGGAGGTACGGATCAAGATTGCCGCAGGCCGGAAGAGTGACGCTGCAAAATTACTGGCGTCCCGCAATGTGGTGATGACAGGACTTTATGAGGCAAGCGAAACTCTGGAGGACACATTCTTAGACCTTATGAAAGAGTAGAGGATGTTAAAAGCCGGTTAGAACAAAGAGGAGGCGTTTCGGGTTGACAAATTCCGGACATTTCGTAATAATAATCTTAGACAAAATGTCCTTGGTACGGCGGTCAGGCGTTGGCCTGGCTAAGGTAAGGGGACGTCCGTTAGGAGTAAATGCAGGATGTTAAAAATATATATATGTGAAGATATAGAAGTGCAGAGAAATAAAATACAGCAGGTGATCGAGAATATTGTTCTCATGGAAGATCTGGACATGGAACTTTGCTGTGTTTCGGAAGATCCGTATAGAATCCTCGAGAAGGTGAAAGAAACGGAGGAGGTTGGAATATATTTTCTGGATATTGCTCTGGGTGCGGACATGACGGGACTGACCCTTGCGCAGGAAATCAGAAAATATGATCCAAGAGGTTTTATCATTTTTGTTACGACCCATTCGGAAATGAGTTACATGACGTTCATCTACAAATTAGAGGCGCTGGATTTCATATTGAAAGATGCCCCCGAAGATTTGGGAAAAAGGATATACGAATGTATTCTTAAGGCGAATCAAAGATTTGCGTCTGTTAATAATAAAGTGCATGCAAATTTTTCGGTGAAAGTGAATGAGAAGGTATTTACGGTAGATTACGACGATATTCTGTTTTTTGAAACGTCGCCCAATGTACACAAGATTATTTTGCATTGCAAAAACCGACAGATGGAATTTTTGGGGAAAATCAAAGAGATTGAAAGGAAAGTGGACGGGAGGTTTTATCGCTGTCACCGGTCGTTTCTGGTGAACAAAGATAATATCAAGGAGATTGATTTTCAGAACCGGGTGATCCATATGGTCAATGGAGACGAATGCTTGATTTCATCCCGCATGATGAAAGGATTAAAATAGAGCTGAATGTTTATGAGGAATTAAGTATTTCGGTCTTTAAAATAAGTCGTGCAGTTGATTCAATAGAATTGATTGTGGGGCTTATTTTAGCGTCTAAATTTTTTCAAATGGAGAAATATAGGGTGTGTAAAATAATCTGTGTAAATCATCACAGATTATTCGACACACCCGTTTTTTGTATAATGCATAATGGATTCGACAATACTGTGATTAGTTGGAAAAAATTGGTAGAATAATTTTTAGGAGGAAACGACTATGTCACAGAAAATTGACGATCAGGCAGAAATAGCAAAATGTAACACAATGGAAGATATTACAGGTCCAGATGGTTTGATCCAGAAAGTGATAAAGGATGCAGTGGAACAGATACTCCGTAAGGAAGTAAATGAGTATATTGTGGATGCAAAGGAAAATGGGAATAAAGTCACTAAAAATGGAAGCAGCTCCAAAACAATCAAAACGGCCTATGTCGCGTTGGGGATCAATGGAGACGGTTATAAGGATATCCTGGGGATATGGATCGGAGAGAATGAAGGTGCCAAGTTCTGGTTAAAAGTATGCAATGAATTGAAAAACAGAGGAGTTTCTGACATTTTGATTGCCTGTGTGGATGGTCTGAAAGGTTTCCCGGATGCAATCCATACGGTATTTCCAGAAACACGGATCCAATTATGTATCATCCACCAGATCCGCAATACGCTGAAATATATTGCTTATAAAGACCAGAAAGCATTTATGAGGGATTTAAAGCGTGTATATGGTGCAGAAAGTGAAGAGATTGCGATGCGGAACCTGGAGGGCATGATGGATACCTGGAAAAAGTATGCCGTTGTCCTGGATAACTGGCTTGATAAGTGGGAGCATCTTTCCACGTATTTCTGCTATGGCCATCAAATCCGCAAATTAATATATACCACCAACACGGTGGAAGGTTTTAACCGACAGCTGCGTAAAGTTACAAAGAGCAAAGCGCTCTTTCCGAATGATGAGGCATTAAGGAAAACCATCTACTTGTCTACCAGGGATATTATCAAAAAATGGTCCATGCCGTATCGTGATTGGGACGAAACCTATGGACAGTTTGTGATTGAATTTGGCGACAGGGCCAGGATTGCTTAAAGCATAGAAACAGAAATGGATCTGGCTGTAAATTACAGCAGCATTGCCCTTTATCCCTTGATCACCGAAATGCCGCCTGTATGGTTTTTATGCATAGGCATTTCGTGCATAAGAACCATACAGGCGGCAATAACTAAAGTAAGGGATAATGCAACCAGAGAGGTGTATAGAAATGCCGATCAGTAAGGAAAGAAAACGATTTCTGAAGCAGGAATTAAAGGAATATGAAAAAAGAACGCCTATGACCCAAGACGAGCGCAGGGAGCTCCATGAATGGATAAATGCAGGATATAGTGTACATGAGATACCTGTTGTGCTGTTGATGATGGGAACAAGCCGATTGATTTTCTTGATATATACAGGGAAGAAGAGGCATTGCGTAAAGCGACAGCCGGTATGGGGAGTGAAGAAGCAAGAAAATATGTATTGGATTACTATGGATGGACAGAAAAAACGGCAGAAAAAGAAGAATACACCGTTGAAACACTAAAAGACCGGGTACGTGAATTAGAAAGAAAGCTATTTTATCTGGAGGAATTCATAGGGCAGAAAGGTTTTTGGAAAGAATCACAGAAATATATCGAAGAATACAGTGGTGAACCTATTCCTTTTGAAATCAAATGACTATGAAAAAAGGAAGGCCAAAAAACCTCGCTATTAGAACCTGATAATTTATGACCAAACCAGAAAATAAAAACCAGCAGTAAAGGAAACAAAGATATGACACATCAATCTTCCAGAGCGTATGCCTGTGTAGCCTATCGGATCATGGAATACGAAGGGCAGGAAATGTCAGAGGAATATTTAAGTATACTGATGGAGATGCTTTATGATTTTTATACGGAAAGTGAGATCAAAAAAGTCTACATGGATAACGTCCGGCTGGACTCCTATGAAACAATGTTAAGGAATGGAGAATAAAAGAAAGAAAAATAAATGAATAGTATCACCAGAAAATGGCAATACTATTCATATAAGGAAATCGAAAATAGCGTCGAAAAAAATGGAAAATGTAAAAAACTCAGCACTGAAAATTGCTTTTGGCAATGTCGAAAAAGCAACATTTTACATACCAATTTACGACAATACACAGTTTATTTTACAGTCTCTAAAAAAAAGAGTAGTGTTTTTACCTCAGCAACATTATTAATTTTTTGTGTCCCTTCTGTCCCTATCGCCACTGAAAATATTTTTTCTTAGTAACATCACATTGCGAATTTAATACATTCACAAAAAACCTTCTATTTCTCTGTATTCCTATATGGGTATATAAGAGTAATTCCATAGTCATTTGACACCAAATATAATACAGACTTCCATGTAATTCCATCATCAGTACAGATAGTGTCATCCAGTTCTATATCATCCAGCCGGACGTGGTATTTATCAAGGAATCTTTGTATTTCTCTGTTATCTTCCATGCACTCCGTATATATAAGCAGATAACCTCCATCATCATTATCAACGTTTCTCTCAGTCCCATAGTATTCATCCAGTATAGAAACGACTCTTAGGGATTCGTCTGCAACGGCTTTCGGTATCCTGCCATCTTTCACTAATTCTTGAACCATAGGTAACTGCTCGGCTGTCCATATTTTCATTCTGTTTCCTCCAATCTAAAGTCATAAGTATTTTTTTATACAAAATCCATTTCTTCAAATTCTTCAAAAGAATCTTTCCCGTAATCATAAATAAGAAGTTGTCTCTGTATAATCTTCCCCGAATCCGAACGCACACTTCCAACTCCATCAAGCAACTCCCTTATAGCCATAATGGAATTTTCATTTACCATGCTGAGGAGAGCATAATCGTTATTAGAGAATCCTACTAATAAATGCCTGCAATCGTGAGCCATGCAAAATTTCCTTAATGAACGTTTATAGAATCCTCCAACCGCACCACGTTCTCCAAGGATATTAGTAACACACCAAAGCCGTTTATTCTTATTCTCAATTTTCCTCATTACTGCTACCAGTCTCTTGATTACCGGAATTAATGACCTTTCACAAACCCGTTCCAAGTCTTCTAAATATTCTGGGAAAAGCATAATTCTAGGCTGAGTCATAATAACGGTATTTTTTAATACTTTTTGGAAAAGTTCATTTTCCGTCATTCCAAAATAGAAAATATCAGAATTATTTAAGTAAATCGGCTGAAAGATTAATTCATCCATAAGTTGGAAATCGAATATATAATAAACAACGTTAATCCCCCATTCAGTACGGTATCTATATACATCTGGGTTTATGTTTTCGGTTTCCAGTTCCATTAGAACGATTTCCAGTTCTTTGCAGGTGACGATATTTTTAATTCTTTTTGGTTGGTTGCCCCATCTTTTAATTCTCATAGATTAAAAACCCCCTTTCTTTTTTAAATCTTTCTTTTTCATAGAGTAGACCACAAAAATAGTACGGTCTTGGGCTGGAATGGAGATATCGTACCAACTCTATATACGTTTCTTCTTCATAGGATGTTTCTTGCCTTTAACTTCAATGGTATGGAAATTATTCTCTGAATACTCCACTTCTTCGGTATATAAGTGCAGTCTATCTAAAATCTCAATCAAATCATTCAGAAGCGGGTTCAAGAATAATGTTACATAGTCGTTATCACTTGCTTTTTCAAACTCAAGGATATAGCCGATTTCATGAAGCACCATTCTTGGGATTTTATATTCTTTCAGTAAAGGATTTATATTCCTTAAAATTGAAAGCTGATTCTGGTTAAATATTTTAATCTGCATATGTATAACCTTCCTCCTTATATAGAAGAAAGCCGAAGCGCATGTTTTGCACCTCGGCTTGTCTTCCGTATGATTTTCTATTAATGGCATTATACCATTGCTATTTTAGAAATGCAATATATTACATTGCAAATATTATATTTTACATTGTTTATGCAAATCATTAATTCATATAAAATTTTATCAGTGGGGTGATTGTATGGATAAAACAGGTTCACATATAGAAGAATATACCAAGTTAGGGTTGAATATCGCTTATTACCGCAAGTTGAAAGGATTAACGCAGTTAAAACTAGCTGAGTCGGTCAATATCAGCCGTACACACATGAGTAATATCGAAGCCCCTAATATTCCTACGTCTATATCGTTGGAAACCTTGTTTAATATTGCCGATACCTTGGAAATACCTGTTTATAAACTTTTTATATTTAAAGATTAACCGTACTATTTCTGTTTCCCCTTAACGGAGTTCTTCGCCGTAGTTTTACTCTTTGTCTCTTTTTCGTTTTTCTTAGGCTTCATCCGTTCTAATAACTCCTTTAAGATTTTCTTTCTGGGATTTTCCACCAGTTTCCAATAGGACTGGCTGTGGCGGATTCCCAGGAAAAGCGGATGGACGCCGATATTATCATTCTTCATCCCGTCTGCAGTTAGCTGATAGAGTGGTCTTGAAGGCTGTTCGCTCTCCCAGAGTTCAAGGATTCTCTGTTTTGACTGGCAGATAACGGGAGAGTTCTGCTGGCTGTTTCCCCATGCTATCACCACCTTGGAATCATCCGTAAGGCTTGAAAAGGCAGTTTCCCTAATATAGTTCATATTTTCTTCATCCACAGTTAATCCGGCTAAGGAAAGTCGGCTCTGCGTCACCTGTGCAAACAGATTAATGATGGTGTATGAATTTAATCCTAATTCAGCAAGATGGTTCAGAAGATGGTTATTAGTGGAATCCTCCACATAGCAATTTTCCTGCGTTCTGGTAGGGTATAATAAGATAAAGTATACATGACTGCCTGCAATCCCCGTAATCTCTTTCTTAATGCTGTATGTCCTGTTCCCGTCCTCTGATGATAGTATCTCTGTTTTCACGGCTATATCCGTTTTTACTAAGTTTTTCATAGATTTTCCCCTTTCTGTTTTTTGCTTAAAGAATGATGTAGTAATTATTTAATAAATCAAAATATAACTCGTTCCCTAAGAAACCTGAATTATCCAAAGTATCCGTAACCAAAACAGACAAATCTGTTTTATTTACCAGTTTCTTGATATAGGTTTCCATCCGTTCTCTCCATAGGTCTTTTTCAGATTCATCCATACTTCCATATTCTAAGAATGACCAGTATAATTCTTCGTCCCATTCCGTTAGCAATCTCCCTATATGGTTTAATTCCTTATAAGATAGAGGCATAATACGCCCAAAGACTTTTAAATATATTTCATTTACCCCAAACTTCCTTAAATAGCCTTCCTCATTCCGGTAGAATTGCAGGGTGGATTCATTTTTATATAACGATAAGTATTGCTGATATAGGATTTCCCATTCTTTCGGATAAAGAGAGATATAGGTAGTCAGTTCCTCAATCCATTCCTTTTCCGTACCCTCATAGAAATCCGGCGGTTTGTTAATATCATGCGGATTCAGACATTCATTGCCATTTTCCCAGTAATTGCCTTCATATAATCTCTGCTCAAAATTTTTACTCATAGTAGTTCCTTTCCCGAAAAATCGTAGTAATTGCTTTATTCTATGTACCCCCGTTCCTCATCCCCTCCCATAAGGGACGGGGGTACACAGAAAATCCGCTGTTAATCTTTTTTATTCATTCTCTTGGTGTTTAAGCATTATTACATAGAAATAATTTCAGATAAAAAACAGATAGTCATTTCATAAAGAAAATCATTTCGTAAGATATGTTTATAGAAAGTAGAATTTTTAAGAAATGCATGAATATGCTTGCATAATAGCTGACGACGACGCTGTCGCCGTAGTTGTCGCCATAAGTGGAGGTATCATTGTAAATGACAGCAATCTTTTGCAATAAAAAGAGTCAGCATACCAAAATTCATGATAGGCTGACTTTCTTTTAAACGATTTATAAAGTGGGAGAGTGCCATACAGTAGCCGTATACTTGCACCCCTTCATCCTTAGAACACCGCATTGTCTCTTACTTGAACACTGCCCGTATCTGATTTTCAGCGTAGAGAAAATAAAAAAAGCATAGCCAAAATATCAAAATCTGGCTATGCCTTGCAGAGTAGAACATACAGGTATTTTGTTACTACTCTTTGATTTTATCCAGTTCGTTGAGATTGACGCCTGCGATATTGAGCAATGCTTTCAGAGAGATATATTCCTCTTTCAAATCGGCGTATGTTTCTGGTGCATTTTCCTTTTTTGCTAATAGCATACGTCTTTGTACTTTTGCAAAATCATCAATAGCAGTTTTCACAATTTCAAGGTTGATAGGCATATGCTCACCACCTTTTCATGAGCCATGTTCATTTGGTTCATTCAGTTTCATGAAGCCCCCGCTTAAAACAGACTTCACATGGCTCTGCCTTGCAGAATGGAGCATACGGGACTTGAACCCGTGGCCTCCACACTGCCAGTGTGGCGCGCTCCCAACTGCGCTAATGCCCCATGTCTTGATTATAGCACAGAAACAGAAAAGAAGGAAGAAAAAAATGTCGGTTTTTTCAAAAATTAAGAAAAAAATGTAGCGTATTTTCTAAAACGCAACTTAGGACGTAGTAAAATTACATTTTACTACGTCCTAAGTTATAGATTTAACAGATTACAATGATTTTCCGCGGCGTTGTCTGCGGAGGAATACTTCTGGTAGTAGCGCTATAATACACAATCAGCATCTGCCCTTCAAGAGAACAGTCGAAAGGCTGCCCGTTGGACGTTACAATCTCGGTAGACCTCCCGATATTCAGTTTCAAAGCTCCGTCAAGGGATTCGAGACTTCCGTCAAATTCTCCTGCATAGATAGTCTCTGTCGGATTTCGCCGCCCAATAAAGATTGCCTGGTACTGTGGCGGAAAGATTAGTGGGATCGGCAGGCTTGCGTCGTAAAACGCTGTGACATTCATTCCGGCCCGCAGGCGGACCTCATTGATCACGTAAGTATCAGGACTTACAATAAAATTCGTGATTCCATCGGAATTGCGGATCGTGACCTCGAGCATACAGCAGTTATTGCTAAATGAGTTAATACGCTGAATCACGCCGTTTACCGGAACCAAATTCATAGAAGGCATGATGAAAACTCCACTTTTTCATTAGTATATGCGGTATTATTTCAAGTGTTCGTCTGGCCTGATTGCAGAAGCTCTTCCGTTCGGCGGCAGAAAGTGATACAGCTCCTCGTAAGCTTCTACCTCCTCCGTGGAAACAGGTGCGGACGGAATCAGCCCTGTACAATCCTGCGAAGAAGCTGCGTTGGACAGATAGTCGAACTCATCAATGATTTCCTGATTTTTCTTATCTTTCATGGCTTAACCTCCGTTTTAATTAAGATTCATTTTAGATTGTGTAGAAAATGCCGTACATATACTGTATAATATTTCCATGTTTGAAAATGAAATGAATAGGAAAGAAGGACGATGATTTATGAAAATTGAAATTGATACCCACTCCCATACGCTTTCCAGCGGGCACGCATACAATACCATCCGCGAGATGGCGGCAGCGGCGGCAAAGAAGGGACTGAAGGGGCTGGCAGTCACAGAACATGCGGTGGATATGCCAGGAACCTGCCATATATATTATTTCCAGAATTTACGGGTGGTGCCGAGACAGATGTATGGAATCGAGCTTCTGATGGGGACAGAACTGAATATTCTGGATGAAGACGGGAAGGTGGATCTTTCACAGGAACTACTGGGAGAGATGGATATCGCCATTGCCAGCATGCATCTGCCCTGTTATAAAGGGGAACGTTCCAGAGAAATGGTAACAAAGGCATATACAAATGTGATGCAGAATCCTTATGTGGATATTATCGGCCATCCCGACGACGGGAGATTTCCGGTGGATATGGAGACGCTGGTCAGGGAGGCAAAGAATACAGGAACTCTTCTGGAGGTGAACAATTCTTCCCTGCGTCCAGAAGGATTCCGGGTGAATACCGCAGAGAACTGCCGGGACATGCTGTGGGAATGCCGAAAACAGGGAGCGATGGTGGTGCTGGGAAGTGATTCTCATATAGATGAGGACATTGCAGATTACGTGTATGCGTACCGTGCCCTTGAGGAGGTGAATTTTCCCCAAGAACTGATTGCAAACACATCACTGGAAAAATTAAAGTCTTGTCTGAAACGAAGGAAAAAGCTATAGACTTTATGAATTTAGTGTGCTAAAATAAAAGAGAATCTGAGAAGTCTGCGAAGGAGATAATGCTATATGAGTAAGAAGATCAGGACTGAGGCGGTAGACTATCTGTTCCGTGCGATTTTAAGCCTGGAGAATAAAGAGGAGTGTTATACATTTTTTGAGGATATCTGCACGATCAACGAATTGTTATCGCTGTCTCAGAGATTCGAAGTAGCGAAGATGCTTAGGGATCATAAGACCTATCTTGAGATTGCCGAGAAGACAGGCGCTTCCACTGCCACCATCAGCCGGGTGAACCGTTCGCTGAACTATGGCAATGATGGTTATGATATGGTGTTTGCACGGATCAATAAGGAAGAATCATAAGAAGGGCAGGAACCAGGTGAATCGACTGGGAAGATTAAGAAGAAACAAGACTTGGAGAGCCTTATTTCTTCTTTTTTTCGTGTACCGGTTCCGGAAGTCCGTCAATCAGTTTTTCAATCAGCAGTTTTTTAACATAAACGTCGAAGCTTAAGGAACAGATGAAGGAAAATAATTGCAGATAGTCCTTCTCTTCCTCAGGCACACCTGCAAAGCTGTCCATGGCACAGTGGTAGGATCTTGCCACATCTTTTTTCAGGGCGTCGATCCTGGATTTTTCAAGCTGACAGATCTCCTCATAGATGGAGGTCATGTCAGATTCCCCGTCAGAGTCAAAATATTTCTCCGTAATCGGAGCAAGAAGGGTTTCAATATCCTTGATGGACAGAATATTTTTAAAATAGTAGATGAAGATCAGTGCGAGGACGTGTTCCTTGGAATACTTTTTCTTCACTGGCGGGGGCAGAAGGTTATTCTTTGCATAGTTGTTGATCATGGTCTTGGTCAGGATCTTGTCTTCCTCATGCCGCTTAGTGGAGGAAAGCTGCTCTTCCATAAATGTCGTAACCTGGTCCATGTACAGGTCTATGTTTGGTATGGAACCAGGCCTTACATACTCAATCCTTGAGATGCTGGAAAGAATACTGTTCAGCATGTCCTTTGTATTAATTGTCATTTTATCACCTCAATGGAACTATTATATAGTTTTTAAAACTATATCACAAGGATTTTTTAAATACTCTATTAAAATTTAATAATTTATGTTATAACAGATAGTAAGGGAATATATGAGGAGGAAACATATGAGTGTACTGAAGAAATTGTTTGCCCCGGTGGACATGACGGTAGGAAAGCCCTGGGAGGATATTCTGATTTTCACGGTTCCGATGCTGATCGGCAATATTGCACAGCAGTTGTATAATACCGTCGACAGCGTGGTGGTAGGGAATTATGTGGGAGATAATGCCCTGGCCGCAGTGGGAAGCGCGGGGCCGATCTTAAATCTGCTGATCGTGCTGTTTATCGGGATCAGTGTGGGCGCGAGTATTATGGTGTCCCAGTATTTTGGCGCCAGGAAGCGGGAGGATCTGTCTATTGCCATTGCCAACAGTATTGTTCTGACGGCCATTTCTTCTATTATAGTAATGGCCCTGGCAACGGTGGCGGCAAGACCGCTGCTGGTACTTTTAAAGACGCCGGACAGTATTCTTGACTGGTGTACGTCTTATCTGCGGATTCTGTTCCTTGGCGTGTCGGGACTGGCTTTTTACAATATATTAAGCGGAATCCTGCGAGGGCTTGGAGACTCGATTTCGGCCCTTTTATATCTGATCGTTTCCAGTGTGCTGAATATCATTCTGGATCTGCTATTTGTCATCCGGTTTGACATGGGGGTCAGCGGAGTGGCGCTGGCAACGGTAATTGCACAGGCGGTTTCCGCAGTGTTGTGTGTGTTAAAACTGATGCGGATGAAAGACCTCTTTGATTTCAAGATGCAGTATTTTAAGCTGACCAGCCGGCACGGAATGGGGATTATCAGGCTTGGCGTTCCCTCCGGAGTGACGCAGGCGATTATGTCTATGGCGATGCTGGTGGTACAGTCCCTTACGAATAGTTTCGGAGAGCAGTTTATTGCATCAAATGTAATCGTTATGAGGGTGGACGGATTTGCTATGCTGCCGAACTTCTCTTTTGGTACGGCGATGACCACCTATGCCGGGCAGAATGTAGGGGCGAGAGCGTATGACCGTGTTACAAAAGGCGCAAAGCAGGGCACCTTGATGGCAGTAGGTTTTTCAGCGGCGATCACAGGGCTGATCCTTTTGTTCGGAAGAAATCTGATGTCCATTTTTACGAATACGGAGGAACTGGTGACGCTCAGTATGAATATGATGAGAATACTGGCGGCCGGATATATTGCCATGGCTATCATCCAGAGTCTGTCAGGGGTTATGCGCGGCGCAGGGGATACGGTAACACCCATGTGGATCTCTATCGTGATGACCATTTTCCTGCGGGTGCCGATTGCTTACGGGCTGGTATATCTGACAAAGAGCGTAGATTTTCCGGGCGGGCGCAAAGAAAGCGTCTATGTGTCCCTTCTGATTTCATGGGTGCTCGGTGCAATCATTACAAGTTTCTTCTATAGACGTGGAAAATGGCGTGAGAAAGCGATATAAAGTCGGGATAAACGGGGGGTGTTATGTATGGGCGTGCACAGACAGGAAGAGCGCTTGATTGAACGAATGATACGTCTCATGAATCTTCTGGAAGAGAATGGGATTGAGGTGGAGGAGATACTGGAGTCAGGGTGGCCCGAAGAGCGAATTCTGACGGCAGACGGAAAGACTTTTAAGGAAACCTGTGAAATTCTTCGTTTCATAGAGGAGATGCCGGGAGGTTTTCTGGTCTACCATGCGGATGGCGACGAGAAAATCATCTATGCAAGTCGGGGTCTGCTGCGCATTGTTCAATGTGAAACTATGCGGGAGTTCCGGGAATTTACCGGGAATTCCTTTTGCGGCATGGTCTGTCCCGAGGATCTGGATGTGGTGGAGGAGAGTATTAAGAGACAGATTACCAGGAACCAGTATAATCTGGATTATGTGGAATACCGTATCCGCCGCAAGGATGGTACGGTCCGCTGGGTGGCGGATTATGGACACTTTATCCAGGGAGAGACGACAGGAGACGTTTTTTATGTATTTATCGGAGATTCCTCAGATGAAAGAAACCAGCAGCAGATGGGGCAGAAACGGCTGCTGGCAGAGGCGCTTGAGAAGGCGAATCTGTCTGTGAAAGCTAAAAACACATTCCTGTCAAATATTTCTCATGAGATGCGCACACCCTTGAATGCGATTTTTGGGTTTACATCTCTGGCAAAGCTGGAAATCAAGGACTCTGATAAAGTGATGGAATATCTGGATCATGTGGAAACAGCCAGCCGCCAGCTGCTTGACATGATTACAAAGGTGCTGGATATTTCGTCACTGGCTAATGCGGCCGGTCCTTCTGAGGTAGAATGCGATTTCTGCCAGACAGTGCGGGAATCGTATCAGTTCCTGAAACCCCAGGCACAGGAAAAATCAATAGCTTTCAGCCTGGACTGCAGTGGAATCAGACATCATATTATTTATGCAGATCGGGAAAAGCTGCGTCAGCTTGTTCTCAATCTGGCTAACAATGCTTTGACATATACAGAACCCGGCGGAAAAGTCAGCATTACCCTTCTGGAAAAAGAGGAACTTCCCAACAGTTATGTCGTCTATAACATCATTGTGGAGGATAACGGTATTGGGATCAGCGAGGAATTTCTGGAAAATATCTTTGAACCATTCTGCCGTGAGAAAGATTCGACCTTAAGCGGCGTTCATGGTATCGGACTTGGACTTACTATTGCAAGGAATATCGTGGACATGCTGCATGGAAGCATTGACGTGAAGAGTGTGGTGGATGAGGGAAGTAAATTTACCGTTGCTTTCACGTTCCGTGCACAGCCTCTGCCGGATGCTTCCATAGGAGAAGCATGTATGGCTGGTACGAGCATGAGTATTCTGCTTGTGGAGGATAATGAGATTAACAGGGAGATTGAGACGGAACTTCTGGAGAGAATGGGATTTAGCGTTGAACCGGCGGAAAACGGGCAGATTGCCGTCGAGAAAATGGAATGCGCTTCTCCGGGAGATTACGATCTGGTGATTATGGACCTGCAGATGCCTGTGATGGACGGGTGGCAGGCATCAGAAGCGATCCGGCGGCTTAAAGATCCGACTCTGGCACATATCCCGATTGTTGCGCTGTCTGCGGATATTCGGCCAGACAGCCGTGATAAGGCCATGAAGAGCGGAATCGACGCCTGCCTTTCAAAGCCCATGGATCTTGCCCTGTTGCTGGAGACGATTGAGAATATGATTGAGAAATAAAGGGCGGATGATGGTGAACAGAACAAAAAGAGTTAAAAAGAAACGATATAGTGTAATAAATGTTCTGATTGGTGTGTGTATTGTAATTATCCTGTTTGGCGGCATAGGTTATCTGTATATGCTGCGCAGTAATCTGATGGATCAGGCGGTAGCGGACGTTATGGATATGACGCGACAGCAGCAGCAGGCCTTTCATACCTTCATCTCGTCGGACAGAGAACGTCTGCATAGTTTTGCCGTATATTTTTCGCAGACGGATTCCAGGGACACAATGGAAATCAATGAGAAGCTGAAAGCGTTTTCTAAAGTGAATGCCAACTATTCCATTATTAATCTGGAGACAGGGACGTATTATAATAATAAGTCTGATCAGGCTTATCAGATGCAGGGAGAAGAACTTGAGACTTATCGTTCCCTTACGGGCTCGAATGTCAGGGATCCCTATAAAGGCCTGTATTCGGGCGAGACTGCATTTGGCTATTATGAGAGATTTGAGTTTTCTGACGGCGTAGCCGGAATGTTACAGAAAAGCTATGTCTGCACGAAAGTGTCTGAGGAATTTTCTCTTTCTTTTTATGGAGGACAGGGCCGGGGATATGTGGTAAACAGCGAGGGCGATATCCTGCTAAGATCTGAGAGCAAAAATAATGAATATTCATATGATAATATTTTTGATATTGTATTGAGCGATGAGAGAAGGAATAGGGAAGATTTATCAGATACGCTGCAGAACTGGGAGGAAGGCACGATTCTGTTCGAAGGAGAAAGGGGAAAGTATATCTATACTTATGTTCCTGTCGAAAATGTAGAGGGATGGTATCTGGTTTCGGTGGTGCCGTTTTCTGCAGTTATGAATGAGGCAAATGAGATTATTCGAAATTCACAGGTTACGGTAGTGCTTATGGTGGCCGCCATGATATTCGTTTTATGTTTCCTTCTGCTCAACTGGAAAAACCAGAGAGAGATCAGGGAGAAAGAACGGGAGATCGAGTATAATAAGCAGCAATTTGACATTTTTTCTACATATCTGGCCAATAACACGGATAATGTTTATGTAATGATGAACGTCAGAGAACACCGTGTAGAATATGTGAGCCCGAATGTGGAACGGGTGCTTGGGGTTCTGGCAGAACAGATTTTTGAGAATGTGGAAGCTATTGGGCATACCTGGTATTATGATGGAAAGAAGATCGAATTCGAAGATCTGGATAAGTTAAAGCCTGGAAGTTCCATTACCGGCGTTATGAGTGAAAGGATCCATATGAAGACCGGGGAGCGCAGATGGTTCAGAGAATCCATCTACAGCACTATGCTGCAGGGAGAAAGGAAGATTATCTTCTATCTTTCTGACCGTACCAGTGAGCGTAAGACGCAGGACAGACTGACCCAGGCGCTGGAGATGGCGCAGGTGGCAAATAAGGCAAAGAGCGCGTTCCTTGGTAATGTAAGCCATGATATCCGTACTCCGATGAATGCGATTACGGGCCTGGTATCGCTTCTTGAGAATGAAGCGGATAACCCTGAACGCGTACTGGAGTATACCCATCAGATCGATGCCGCCAGCCGGCATCTGTTAGGGTTGATTAATGACGTTCTGGATATGAACAAGATTGAAGGCGGTAATGCAACCTTGAATATTACAGATATAGACATTTCGGATATTATAGAAGAACTGAACGTCATTATACGGCCTCAGAGCAGGGCTAAGAATCAGTCGTTCAGGATCTTTGCCACACCTTTTGATTACGAGTATCTGTTGGGAGACAAGCTTCGTATTTCCCAGGTGCTGATTAATATCCTGTCTAATGCGGTCAAGTATACGCCGGAGAACGGCAGTATTGAGATGTATGTTAATGAACTGACAGGGGTGGCGGAAGGATATAGTCGCGTGGAGTTTGTCATTAGGGACAACGGACAGGGAATGTCTAAGGAATATCTGGAAGTAATCTTTGATCCATTTACCCGCGAGCAGAATCTGGCCGCATCTGAGATACAGGGGACGGGGCTTGGAATGGCGATCACGAAGAATCTGGTAGATCTGATGGGCGGCACGATCGAGGTTGAGAGTGAACTTGGGGCAGGATCTATATTCAGGCTGCAGCTGGACTTAAGGATCTGTGAGGCTTCAGAGAAGGACCCTTCATTCTGGGAGAAGTATAATATCCGCCGTATGATTGTGGCGGATGATGATGAATATGTCTGCCGTAATATCGCCCAGGCAATGAAATGTACCGGAGTGGAGGTCAGTTATACCACGAATGGTATGCAGGCGATCGCTATGCTGCGCGGCGCCAGGAAAAAGGGCGAGAATTATGATCTGATGCTGCTGGATTGGAAGATGCCGGATTTTGACGGCCTGCAAACAGTCAAGCTGCTTCATAAAGATGATTCTGAGCATATTCCTGTTATCATTTTTACCTCTTATGACTGGAGCGAGATTGAAGAAGAGGCTCTTAAGGCCGGGGTAAATCATTTTCTGACAAAGCCTTTCTTCATGCATAGTTTTAAGGAGGCAGTTGCACAGGCTTTAGGCGGGGGAAAGGATGAACATTCTATTATGCCGGGTGAAAAGGAGAAGGGAACATTCGAGGGGAAACACATTCTTGTGGTGGATGACATTGAGATCAATCAGATGATCCTGGTTAAGCTTCTGGAGTCTATGGGGGCGGCTGTCTGTGATGTTGCTGAAAATGGCCAGGTTGCTGTGGATATGTTTGAAAGCTCTCTTCCTGGTGAATATGACGTCATTTTTATGGACGTACAGATGCCCGTCCTGGATGGGTATGGGGCCACGAGAGCCATCCGTGCAGGCAGTCACCCGTCAGCAAAGAGTGTGCCCATCATTGCCATGACTGCAAACGCATTTGTGGATGATATCAGAGATGCGATAGAGTCTGGTATGGACGCACATGTTTCAAAGCCTGTTGTGGTAGAACAGTTAAAGGCTGCATTCCGGGAAGTGATGGAGCGAAAGGGGAAGAAATAGAGGGTCTGACAAAGTAAGGAAAGGAATTTTTGGTATGGAGTTAATGGATGAATTAAAAGAGTTGGGCGTAAACGTGAAGGAAGGGCTTAACCGCGTTTTGGGAGACGAATCTTTGTACAGAATGATGCTTGGAATGTTTGTGGATGTCATTGAGCAAAATCCCATACAGGAGGGAGATTTTGACGGTGAAGACTGTGAGGAACTGATTAGACGGGTACATATGCTAAAAGGTACTGCCGGTAATCTGTCCATCGGCTCTCTTTATGAGCAATATACAAAAATTCTGAACCTGCTGCGTGAAGGAAGGCGAGGGGAGGCAAAGGCAGCTTTTGTACAGGTGGGAACGATTCAGGATAGGGTGATGGAATGTATCAGGCGAAGTGAGAATGCCTGACCGATTTTCCAGGAAGGATGCTTTGAGAAATGAAACAATTTAGAAACGGTAATCTTTTAATTGTAGACGATGATGCAATAAATCGTATGATCCTGCGGAAGATCTTTACAGGCTCCTTTTCGGTAGAAGAAGCAGAGAATGGCCGTCAGGGACTTAAGAAGATTTTAGATTCCGGGAACCGCTTTTGCGCAGTGCTTCTGGATGTCATTATGCCAGAAATGTCTGGAATCGAGGTCGTAAGGTATATGAAGGGAAGAGGGCTTCTTAACGAGATCCCTGTATTCCTTATTACGGCGGAGATGAATGAGGATGTGATGAAAGAAGCCTGTGAGCTTGGCGTAATGGACGTGATCCGAAAACCCTACGTCTCTTATGTGGTGAGAAGGCGTGTAGAATCTGTAATTGAACTGTTTGAAGCGCGGCGTCATCTGAACAGTGTAGTAGAAAAGCAGCAGGAAAGACTGTTAGAACAGGCGAACCAGATCATTCAGCTGAACCAGGGAATGATCGAAGCGCTGGCTACTGCCATTGAGTTCCGGAATGAGGAGTCCGGCGGCCATGTCCAGAGAATTTCGGACATAACGCGGATTATTCTGGAAAACACCCGTATTGGTAACGGGCTTAACCAGGAGGAGATTGATCATATTGTAATTGCTTCTACTATGCATGATGTTGGGAAGATTGGTATACCGGATGCCATATTGACAAAGCCTGGGCGGCTGACGCCGGATGAATATGAAGTGATGAAGACCCATACCACAAAAGGGGTCGTACTTCTTGAAAGCATTCCACAGCTTCGCGACAGTATGATTTTCGATTACGCCTGTGACATCGCTTTACATCATCATGAGCGATGGGATGGCAAAGGATATCCTGACGGGCTTGAAGGAAGCAGTATCTCTTTGTGGGCGCAGGTGGTGTCTCTTGCAGATGTCTATGACGCTCTAAGCTGCAGGAGAGTATATAAGGCTCCCTATTCCCGGGATATGGTGATAGAGATGATCGGAACCGGGCAGTGCGGAAGCTTTAACCCGCGTCTGCTGGATAGTTTTTTCTCTATCGAGGATCAGTTAAGCCAGATGTACCGGAATGTACCGGAGGCACAGAATTTTTATTAAACGTCTTGAAATCTTAGCTGAACTGAGTTATAATGAGACATATACAAAAAGAGAATAATGTCTTCAGGGCGGGGTGTAAGTCCCTACCGGCGGTAAAGCCCGCGAGCCGTAAGGCTGATCCGGTGAGATTCCGGGGCCGACAGTATAGTCTGGATGGAAGAAGATAATCGTATAGTAGTATACATATACTTTGTGTGAGATGCTCTGGAATGATGATTCAATTCAGAGCATTTTTTATGATATAAGAAACTTCATTCCTTAAATCATAAAAACAAATGGGAGGATGCCCGCTCGCATGAAGCTGAAGTTTTCATTCCGTGTAGGAAAGATGACCCCTGTAGAGGATTCTGCAGGGGTTTTTGCTTTGTGAAGGCAGTTCGGGAAAGAAGGGGATGCATTTGACCGATCAGGATTATATGAGGCGGGCCATAGAACTTGCAAAGGGAGGAACTGGGTGGACGAACCCCAACCCTCTGGTGGGCGCGGTCATCGTAAAGAAAGGCCGTATCATCGGAGAGGGATATCACAGGAGGTACGGAGAACTCCATGCAGAGCGAAACGCCATTGCCTCTTTAGCGGAACCGGCAGAGGGGGCGACGCTATACGTGACGCTGGAACCCTGCTGCCATTATGGAAAGACGCCGCCATGTACAGAGGCAATTCTTGAAAACGGGATTCAAAGAGTGGTAATCGGTTCGGCTGATCCGAACCCTAAAGTGGCAGGTAAGGGGGCGCAGATACTCAGAGATGCCGGCGTACAGGTGGAAGAGAACTTTATGAGGGAGGAATGTGACAGATTAAATCCTGTCTTCTTCCATTATATTACCAGCCGTACCCCATATGTGGTGATGAAATATGCGATGACCGCAGACGGAAAGATTGCAACGAAAACCGGGGCGTCCAAGTGGATTACAGGAGAGGCGGCCCGTCTGAAAGTACAGAAGCTGCGTCACAGATGTATGGGAATTATGGTGGGGATCGGGACTGTGCTTGCCGACGACCCGCTGCTGAATGTACGGATTCCAGATGGAAAAAGCCCGGTACGGATCATCTGTGACAGCCGTCTGCGGCTTCCCGATGACAGCCGGATCTGCCTGACAGCGGCAGAATATCCTACGATCATAGCTTATGCTCCGGAAGAAGCGGGGCAGAAGGAGAAAGAACGGGAAAAAATTCGCCGGTTGAAGAACTTGGGCGTGGAAGTGATTCCGGTTTCAGACGGACACGGACAGGTAGATTTAAGAAAACTCATGAAGATTCTTGGAGCACGGGGAATTGACAGTATTCTGCTGGAAGGCGGCGGCATGTTAAATGACAGTGCCCTGCGGGCGGGCATCGTAAATGAGGTGCATGCATTTATCGCTCCGAAACTCTTTGGGGGGAATGACGCCAGGACACCGGTTGCAGGTACGGGCATCGCACTGCCGGATGAGGCGGTGATGCTGGAATTCCGAAGAGCAGAGCAGATCGGAGAAGATCTGCTGATCGAATATAGAGTAAGGCAGGTGGAGAGATGTTTACAGGAATCGTAGAGGAGACGGGAAGGATCCGGCAGATTCTGATGGCGGGGAACTCCGGAAAGATCCGGATTGAGGCCAGGAAGGTGCTGGAAGGAACAAAGGAAGGGGACAGCATTGCGGTAAACGGCGTGTGTCTTACCGTAACTTCCTTAGGCCAGGATGAGTTTACGGCAGACATCATGGCAGAAACTTACAGAAGAAGCGGCCTTGGACAACAGAAAGCCGGTGATCTGGTGAATCTGGAGCGGGCGATGGCCGCCGACGGAAGGTTTGGAGGGCATATTATGTCGGGACATATTGACGGGACGGGTGTGATCGAGAGCATGCGAAGAGAAGAAAACGCCGTCTGGGTAAGCGTCCGCACGAAACCTGAGATTCTCCGCCTGATTGTGGAGAAAGGTTCTGTGGGTATTGATGGAATCAGTCTGACGGTAGCAGCCGTCAGTGACAGGGGATTTAAGGTATCTGTCATTCCCCATACAGGCGAGGAGACGACGTTGCTTAAGAAGAAACCGGGAGATCTGGTGAATCTGGAGAATGACATTGTCGGGAAATATGTGGAGAAGCTTCTGGGGACTGGAAAAGCAGACCAGAAAGAGAGTTCTTCCGGGCTTACTATGGATTTTTTAAAAGAGTACGGAATATAGAAGGAGAGATGATATGGAACAGCAGTATCAGTATCACAGGATTGAAGAAGCGATTGAAGACTTGCGGGCAGGTAGGATCATCCTGGCGACCGATGACCCGGATCGTGAAAATGAAGGAGATATGATCTGTGCGGCGCAGTTTGCCACCCAGGAGAACATTAATTTTATGGCGAGTCATGCAAAAGGGCTTATCTGCACTCCCATGAGCGGGGAAGTTGCGGCAGGGCTTGGATTTCTGCCTATGGTGTCGGAAAATACGGACAACCATGGTACGGCATTTACGGTGTCTGTTGACCATAAGGACACCACAACAGGGATTTCAGCCGCAGAGCGTTCCTATACTATGATGAAATGTGTGGACGGCGCCGCAAAGCCAGAAGATTTCCGAAAACCGGGGCATGTATTTCCACTAATCGCAAGAACAGGCGGTGTTCTGGTGCGCAATGGACACACCGAAGCCACGGTTGACCTGATGCGTCTGGCAGGCTTGGAGGAATGCGGAGTCTGCTGTGAGATTATGGAGGACGACGGTACGATGATGCGTACCCCGAATCTCTGGAAACTTGCGAAAGCCTATAATCTGAAATTCATTACCATTAAAGATCTTCAGGATTATTGCAGGATTCATGAAAAACATGTGGTGAAAGAGGCTTGTGCGGACATGCCTACCCAGTACGGTCATTTCAAGATTCACGGTTTTATCAATGATATAACAGGAGAGCATCATGTGGCGCTGGTCAAAGGTGATATCGGGGATGGGGAAAACGTACTGTGCAGGGTACACTCGGAATGTCTGACTGGAGACGTCTTCGGATCTCTTCGCTGCGACTGCGGAAATCAGCTCAATGAGGCAATGCGGCAGATCGAGGAAGAAGGAAGGGGGATTATCCTCTATATGCGCCAGGAGGGGCGGGGGATCGGACTGATTAACAAGCTGAAAGCCTATCAGCTCCAGGAACAGGGGATGGACACCGTGGAGGCGAACATAAGCCTTGGATTTGCACCGGATCTGCGGGAATACTGGGTAGGGGCCCAGATCCTGTCGGAACTTGGCGTGCGCTCCCTTCGTCTGCTGACCAATAATCCGGATAAGGTGTACGGACTAAGTGATTTCGGCCTGGAGATTCGGGAGCGTGTACCGATTGAGATTGCACCCCAGAAATATGATCTGAACTATATGAAGACAAAACAGGAGAAGATGGGACATATCTTTAACAAGATTGCATTATAAATAATTTTATATAAAAATTAAGGAGGAAATGAACATGAGACAGATTCAGGTATTGGAAGGAAAAGTTGTAGCGCCGGCAGGGATGAAGGTCGGAATCGTTGCGTCCAGATTTAACGAAATCATTGTAAACAAACTGCTTGGCGGCGCGTTAGACGGCCTGGTGCGCCACGGTGTGGAAGAGGAGAATATTACGGCCGCCTGGGTGCCGGGAGCATTCGAAATCCCGGTAGTGGCCTCTAAGATGGCGCAGTCGGGGAAATATGACGCAGTTGTGTGCGTGGGTGCGGTGATCCGCGGGGATACGTCCCATTATGATTATGTGTGTAACGAAGTTTCCAAAGGCGTGGCACAGGTAGGGCTTGCGACAGGGATTCCCGTGTTGTTCGGCGTGGTGACCACGGAGAATATTGAGCAGGCCATTGCGCGGGCAGGAAGTAAGGCGGGTAACAAGGGGTACGACTGTGCGCTGTCGGCCATTGAGATGGTTAATCTGATGAGGCAGATGTAGAAGAATCGTAACGTTATGTGAAAATAAAATCAGGGAAACCAGGAATGTTTCTTGCAGTTTTCAGTAGAAAACACTATAATATATCCAGTTACTTTTGTGCTATTCAGACATGGGAACATGCAGATGAGGGAGGATAAAGGAAGAGTGGGTATATACGATACGTTAAATGAACAACAGAGAGAGGCGGTGCTTCATACAGAAGGACCGCTTCTGGTGCTTGCAGGGGCCGGTTCCGGTAAGACAAGGGTGCTGACCCACAGGATTGTCTATCTGATTGAGGAGATGGGCATTAATCCCTGGAATATCCTGGCGATTACATTTACCAACAAGGCGGCAGGTGAGATGCGGGAACGTGTGGACAAACTGGTGGAGTTTGGCGCAGAGAGCGTATGGGTAAGCACCTTTCATTCTATGTGCGTACGGATTCTTCGCAGACATATCGGCCTGCTGGGGTATGATACGAATTTTACCATCTACGATACCGATGACCAGAAGACGCTGATGAAGGATATCTGTAAGATGCTGCAGATTGATACCAAAGTGTACAAGGAACGGTCGCTTCTGGGAGCAGTGTCACATGCAAAAGAGGAACTTCTGACGCCAGAGGAACTTCGTCGCAGGGCAGAAGGGGATTACGGCAGACAGAAGATTGCAGAAGTGTATGAGGAGTACGAAAAGCAGCTTCGGTCCAATAATTCGCTGGATTTTGACGATCTGCTGGTGAAGACCGTACAGCTTTTTCAGACTCACCCGGACGTGCTGGAAAATTATCAGGAGCGTTTTCGATATATTATGGTGGACGAGTACCAGGATACGAATACTGTGCAGTTTGAACTGGTGCGGATTCTGGCTTCAAAGTACAGGAATCTCTGTGTGGTGGGGGACGACGACCAGTCCATTTACAAGTTCCGGGGGGCTAATATTAAGAATATCCTGGATTTTGAACAGGTTTTCGAAGAGGCCAGGGTGATCAAGCTGGAACAGAATTATCGGTCTACAGAGCATATTCTCAATGCGGCTAATGCGGTGATCCGTCATAACGTGGGGCGCAAAGATAAGACGCTTTGGACAGCCAACGGCGAGGGGGAGAAGCTTTCGCTTCGTCAGTTCGATACAGCGTATGACGAGGCAGAGTATATTGTAAATGATATCCGCAGGAATGTGAAGCGGGGGGAATGTTCCTACCAGGATCATGCGATTCTGTACCGTACCAATGCCCAGTCCCGTATGTTTGAGGAGAAGTTCGTGACAGAGAATATTCCGTATAAGGTGGTAGGGGGCATTAATTTCTATGCAAGACGTGAGATCAAGGATCTGCTTTGTTATCTGAAAACCGTAGATAACGGGCAGGATGACCTTGCAGTGCGCAGGATTGTCAATGTGCCGAAGAGGGGAATCGGTCTGACCAGCATAAACCGTGTCCAGGAATATGCCGCTGAGAGAGAAATCGGTTTCTATGAGGCTCTTCTGGCGGTAGATCTGATTCCCAATATTGGAAGGGGCCAGGCAAAGCTTGAGTCGTTTGTGGCGTTGATCGAGCACTTTAAGATGTCGGCGAAAGAGATGTCTGTATCTAAGCTGATGGAAGAGATCATTGAAGAGACGGGATATGTGGAGAGCCTGAAAGCTGAGGGTGATGAAGAGGCTGAGGCCAGGATTGAGAATATTGACGAGCTGATCAGTAAGATTGTGGCCTACGAAGAGACCTGCGAGGAGATGCATGAGCCCGTGACTCTCAGCGGCTTTCTGGCGGAGGTAGCCCTGGTGGCGGATATTGACAGTGTGGATGCGAGCAAAGGTTATGTTGTGCTGATGACGTTACATAGCGCCAAGGGGCTGGAGTTCCCCCATGTGTATCTGGCGGGCCTGGAAGATGGGATTTTCCCAAGTTATATGACGATTACTTCCGAGGATCCTGGGGATCTGGAGGAGGAACGGCGGCTTTGCTATGTAGGAATCACCAGAGCCGAGAAGAATCTGACGCTGACCTGTGCAAGGCGCCGTATGATCCGGGGAGAGACACAGTATAACAGGATGTCCCGTTTCTTAAATGAGATACCGCCGGAACTGGTATCAACAGGAGCGAAGGTTGAGAAAACGGTGGAAGAACTGCCGGTAAAGAATGTATACAGGCAGGCGAAACAGGCGTTTCAGACGAAACTGTACGCAGCTCAGAAGCCGGCCAGACAGTTCGGCGCACCTTCCGGCGGGAAGCTTGCATACGAGGCGGGCGACCGGGTAAGACATAGCAAGTTTGGGGAAGGAACCGTGAAAGCGATCGTGGAAGGCGGCCGGGATTATGAGGTGACGGTTGAATTTGACGAACGGGGCACCAAGAAAATGTTTGCAGCTTTTGCGAAACTTCAGAAGATATAGTGTAGCTGTTACACTTTTTAAAAAGATTTCCAGAAATGTGTAGTAATCTTAAAAATATAGTGTTATAATATCTATAATATTTGAAGTGCTGGAAAGAGCATATGGAAAGGATGTGGGAGCATGAATAAAGTTGAAGAGCTGATTGCAGCATCAAGATTGAGTGAGCTGATGAATAAGAAGGAAGAAGACAAGACCAGCAAGACGCTTTTGTGGGTTCTTGCAATCATGGGCGCAGTTGCTGGTATTGCAGCAATCGCTTATGCGGTATATTGTTTTTTTACACCCGATTATCTCGAAGACTTCGAAGAAGATTTCGAGGACGATTTTGATGATGATTTCTTCAATGAAGATGATCAGGTATAAGAGAATATGTCGTAGGACGTACGATAGAGGAAGCAGGTTGGAGGCCTATCAGTTGAAGAAAAGGGCATCTTTCCTGCTTTTTTCGTGAGAGCGCGCTGATGTGTATTAGAAGAATTGCCGTCTGTAAGCGGTCTGCATTGACCAGGAAGAAGAAAAAGGAGAATGAGATGGATGAACAGTGTTATGCATTACTGATAGATGCAGATAACGTATCTGCGAAGTATATCAAACCTATACTTACGGAGTTATCGAAGTATGGTGTGATCACCTATAAAAGAATTTATGGAGACTGGACGAACACACAGCATTCCAGTTGGAAGGACGAGCTTCTGACCAATTCAATTATGCCGATTCAGCAGTTTAGTTATACTCAGGGGAAGAATGCTACGGATTCGGCGATGATTATTGACGCTATGGATATTTTATATACGAATGATGTGGACGGGTTCTGTATCGTGTCCAGTGACAGTGATTTTACACGTCTGGTGACACGGATCCGGGAGAGCGCCAAGATGGTGATCGGCATGGGAGAGAACAAGACGCCGGAGCCGTTTCGCAAGGCGTGCGATAAATTTACCATACTGGAGAACCTGCTGTCAGAGCAGGAGCCGGGAAGTACGAAGACCGAGGAGGCCCATGACAGCCTGAGTAAGGAGAAGATCGAAGATGCGATTATCAAGATGATTATTGAGAACCAGGATGACAATAAGGTGACCGGACTTGGGGAAGTGGGCAGTCGTCTGGTAAGCCTGTATCCAGATTTTGACGTCCGCAGTTACGGTTATAATATGCTGTCGAAGTTTCTGGAGGAGTTTTCCAGAATTCAGCTTATCAAGCATGGGAATCTTGTGTCAGTAGCGCTGAAGGAAGACTGGGGCATGAAGGAGGATATTGACCGGTATGTGGTCTACCTGGTAAAGAAGGCAGGGAGGAACGGGATTGAACTCAGTACCCTTGGCAATAAAGTATATGAAGAGTATGCAGATTTCAGAATCAGCGATTATGGGTATGCGCAGTTCAATCAGTATGTTAAGAGTATTGACAGGATTGAGGTGGACCAGGAAGGAACGATTCTGAAGGCAAAGTATAAGAAAGGAATTTAAAGGATAAGGTAATCTGAGATTTCAGACAGAGGAGTAAAAGATGATGAAAAAGGGTCAGGTATATGAAGGTGTGATAGACAGGGTGGAATTCCCGAATCATGGGAAGATCACGCTTCCTTCGGAGGAACGGGTGATTACTGTGAAGAATGGGATTCCAGGACAGAAGGTAAGATTCTCGATCAATAAGGTCCGCAAGGGAAAGGCAGAGGGGCGCATATTGGAGGTAATCGCCCCTTCTGATCTGGAGATTCCCTCGCCATGTCCGCATTTCGGGCAGTGCGGGGGATGTACCTACCAGAATCTCCCCTACGAGGAGCAGTTGAAGTTGAAGGAAACTCAGTTGAAAGAGATGATGGATGGGGCTGTTGACGGCGATTATATCTGGGAGGGAGTCAGACCCAGCCCGGTGAAGAGTGGATACCGCAATAAGATGGAATTTTCGTTTGGGGACGAGTATAAGGACGGCCCGCTTGCTCTGGGGATGCACAGGCGGGGAAGTTTCCATGACATTGTCAATGTACCGGAATGTCAGATTGTGGACGAGGACTTACGGCAGGTGCTTGTCTGCACGCTGGAATATGCGAAAGAGACGGGGCTTCCTTATTATCACAGGATGCGCCACGAAGGTTTTTTTCGTCATTTGCTGGTTAGAAAGGCGGCGAAGACGGGAGAGATCCTGATTGACCTGGTGACAACCGGGGCGGTTGTTCAGGGACGTTGTCTGGGGGGAAATGCTTCTGATCAGCAGTTCGATGGGAAGGAGTGGACGAGACGTCTGCTTTCTCTTTCGCTCAAGGGTGAAGTTGCCGGGATTCTTCACACCAGGAATGACAGTGTGGCGGATGTGGTTCGGGATGAGGGAACGCAGGTTCTCTATGGACGGGATTATTTCTATGAAGAACTGCTGGGAATGCGGTTTAAGATTACGCCTTTTTCTTTCTTTCAGACCAATTCCCTTGGGGCGGAGGTATTGTATGAGACGGTCAGGGAATTTATAGGGGAGACAAGGGACAAGGTGGTTTTTGATCTGTACAGTGGGACGGGAACCATTGCGCAGATTCTTGCGCCGGTCGCCGGTAAGGTGACGGGGGTGGAGATTGTCGAAGAAGCCGTGGAGGCTGCGAAGGAGAATGCCAGAGGGAACGGGCTTGTGAACTGTTCATTCTGGGCGGGGGATGTGCTGCAGGTGATTGATGAACTGGGTGAAGTGCCGGACTTGATCGTACTGGATCCGCCGAGGGATGGTGTGAATCCGAAGGCGCTTCGGAAGATACTTGATTTCGGGGTGGAGAGGATGGTGTATATTGCGTGTAAGCCCACCAGTCTGGTGCGGGATCTGGAGATGCTGCAGGGGCGAGGATATCGGGTGGAGAGGATAAGGGGGATTGATTTATTTCCGGGGACTTATCATGTTGAGAGTGTCGCTTTGCTTTCCAAACTTAAATCAAATTAGTTGAAGCATATCAATGTGGAATTATAGATGGATGAGCTTGATTTGACGACTTCGGAGAGTAAAACGACTTATGAGGATATTACGGATTATGTTCTGGAACATACAGGATTAAAAGTCAGCAACTTGCATATTGCACAGGTAAAGCAGAAATGCGGTATTATTGAGAGGGTGAATTATAACCTGCCGAAATCGGAAAACTCCAGACAGCCAAAATGTCCGCCAGAGAAAGAAGCCGCTATAAGGGAGGCATTGGAACATTTTCAAATGATTAAATAAACAATGAGGAGATTATTATGACGGATGGATGTATTAGATCAAAATGTATGGCAATTGCTCAAAGTCATTTTTTAAATACGCCATATAAAGGTGAGTCGGTAATTGATTTATATAAAGTAGATGGATTTGCAAATAAAGCATCTGGAATATGCCATTACTGTACAGTTGATACGTTAAATTCAATTCTCAAAGATAAATCGTTACGTTTTACGGATGTTCGTTTTTTGAATGATTCAACGGAATTTGTAGAGATTATACCACTTATAAAAGAAGTGCTGAATGGAATACACTATCCCTCAAGTTTCAGAGAGTTTCTTTTAAATAGTAAAGCGATTTGCGAATTGGAGGAGTATAAACAATCTTATATAGGTTTTTCGCGAATGGAGCATGATTTTAAACAGACATTCTATCATACATATACATGCTCATTTTCTACAAATAGCGATTCGCTTAGTATGTGGAATTACTATGGTACTACAACTGCTGGACTTAATGTGGTTTTTGATTTTGCTTGGAATATGTTTAAAGGATGCGAAAAAACAGAAGTCAATATTGGGGAAAAATTAAGCAACGATATTATGATTTATCGCAGATTAATTTTGTATTCGAGAGATGATAAGGAGAAGTGTGTTGTAGAGTTGCTGAATAGATTAGCAAAGATTTTTGAAGAAGTAGAAGATAATTTGGAAAAATATAAAGGTTCAATTTTATATGCCTTTAAAGAGGCAATAAATAATATGCGATGCTTTTTTAAAAATGAATCGTTTAGAAGCGAAGAAGAATATAGAACTGTATTAAAAATTCCAGAGGATTTATTACTAGCAGAGACTTTAGTTGATGAAATAAAAGCCAAAGGCGTTTTTAAGAAAGGGAATATTTTAATTCCATATGTGGATTATAAATTTAAGCCGGAAAGTATAAAAAGAATAACTATTAATCCATATGAAAAAGAAACTGATTCAATGTTTGAACTTGGGATAAGAAACTTATTATGGATGAAGAAATTAGAAAATGTGAAAATTGCCCATTCAAATATTCCGATAAGAAAATATGATTGAGTTTGATGCGAATAACAAAGACATTATAAATTGATTTCTGTATAACATTTATTAGTGTCACTTTTGATTTAATATGCTGTTGAATAACGGAATATTGTGGCATAATGATGGAGTAAGTGTAGAAACAGCATTGATGACATTAATGCTGAAAGGATAATGTGTCAAGAAACTTATGATAGAAGGAAATGGCAGTAATTTTAGTAAAGATGATTATAGTAGCAAACCGCAATAGACCAAGAAATATGACAAGATAGAGGAACTGGAATCACAGTTGATTGATGCCAGAGCGAAAAAGACATCTATCGAAGCCGAAAAAGTCACAGGAGATAATATTTACAAAGTATTGATTTGTTTTGACAAATTGTATTTCGCTATGAATGATGTGGAACGGCGACAGCTTATTGAAGCGTTGATTGATGAAATACAGATTTATGAGGAACGCAAACACATTGGTCAGTGGCTTAAATCAATTTGGTTTAAGCTGCTGATTATTAAAAATGATTTAAGTATAGGTTTGGACAACGATAATTATGTCGAGAGTGTCGCTTTGCTTTCCAAACTTAAATCAAATTAGTTGAAGCATATCAATGTGGAATTATAGATGGATGAGCTTGATTTGACGACTTCGGAGAGTAAAACGACTTATGAGGATATTACGGATTATGTTCTGGAACATACAGGATTAAAAGTCAGCAACTTGCATATTGCACAGGTAAAGCAGAAATGCGGTATTATTGAGAGAGCAAACTATAACCTGCCAAAATCGGAAGATTCCAGACAGCCGAAATACCCGCCAGAGAAAGAAGCCGCTATACGAGCTGTGTTAAAATTTTTTGGTATGGTGTAAGTAATTAAGGTATTATGTTTATTTCCAAAGATTGATTCTTGAGAGTGATGAAATGAAAGAATGAGAAGAGTATTGTCAATCTTATATTGGTGTTTCAAACATTACTCATCAATACGAGTCAAAAATAT
>CAJTVY010000035.1 GCA_910579925.1 uncultured Dorea sp. | reverse complement strand
ACAGGAGGATCCTTAGGTTAATTTCAATCCACACTCCCACACAGGGAGTGACCTGCTTTGGACTCCGAGGACATTATGGAGATGTTTATTTCAATCCACACTCCCACACAGGGAGTGACAAACAACGCAAAAAAAGGAGAACAAAGCAATGATATTTCAATCCACACTCCCACACAGGGAGTGACGACTCTGGTTATTTATGTACACAATTTAGCATTTATTTCAATCCACACTCCCACACAGGGAGTGACGCGTGGTCTTGGTGTACACTTGTTAGAGAGTAGCATTTCAATCCACACTCCCACACAGGGAGTGACGGCAACGTTTATTTTGAGTCTTACGCCATTAAAATTTCAATCCACACTCCCACACAGGGAGTGACGTACATCCTAAACCAAAAACTGAATATTGAAACATTTCAATCCACACTCCCACACAGGGAGTGACGTGGATACGGTCTGGGACAGTGGACGGGAGATCATTTCAATCCACACTCCCACACAGGGAGTGACATCCATTTAAGTCCGTTAATAATGATTTTAGATGATTTCAATCCACACTCCCACACAGGGAGTGACGTATCACGATTGACGACGTTACCATGTGGGAAAAATTTCAATCCACACTCCCACACAGGGAGTGACGTGATATTATTTTCAAATTCTGACTGTATTGTAAATTTCAATCCACACTCCCACACAGGGAGTGACTGATGTAATCTGTAAATTTAAAGGCCCTATTAATAATTTCAATCCACACTCCCACACAGGGAGTGACCATATCTGTAATATCATTATTAGATTTTTCAATATTTCAATCCACACTCCCACACAGGGAGTGACGTACGAGCGTCTTCGTCCTCGGCCGTCTTGACCGGATTTCAATCCACACTCCCACACAGGGAGTGACTGTGACAGAGCCATCCATGCACACGCCGCAATGGATTTCAATCCACACTCCCACACAGGGAGTGACATCATAACTACCATCAGTAAACATAAAATCTATTTCAATCCACACTCCCACACAGGGAGTGACCTTTTGTATAGCAAGTATAGTATGACTAAACAGATTTCAATCCACACTCCCACACAGGGAGTGACAAATCCAATCCCGTTAAACAATCAGCGGGATTAAATTTCAATCCACACTCCCACACAGGGAGTGACAAAAATGGAAACCAATCAATTGATACAATGTACTATTTCAATCCACACTCCCACACAGGGAGTGACAAAAGGGAAACCAATCAATTGATACAATATACTGATTTCAATCCACACTCCCACACAGGGAGTGACAGCAAATACAAACAAATTCCCCCTCTCATATTCACCCATATTTGTCTATTATTAACAAAACCCTCTCCTCCCTTCCCAACTTTATCTTCATTCCTACCTCCCCCACCCCTTCATTCCGGTGCGAACCACCCCCGCATTTTATGTATGCTCCCCCTTCGCAACTACAAAATCAGCACGCCTTCCTGTTCAACCGTCTTCTTCGCACCATAATGTTCTATTTTATTCTGATACTGATTACCTAAATAATAGAACCTCAAGCTATCCTTATCTAAATCCACAATCTTCAACAACTGATTCTTCAGCAATTTACTCTGTCCCGGGTCTACAACACATTCAAACACCGAATTTTGTACCCTCTGTCCATAATCCACACACTGTTTTGCCACCTTACGTAGTCGGCTCTTTCCCTTAGCGTCCTCCGTATTCACATCGTATGTAATCAGCACAAGCATAAATCTCCCTCACTTCCACAAAAACGGCGGATACCCATCTATATCCCCCCGCAAATATCTTGCAAGCAACAACGCCTGGACGTAAGGCACCAACCCCCAGCATATTTTCTCCTGCAAAAAAGGATGTGTAATCTGCTCCCGTTTTCTCTCCTGCCACGCCGTCAGAAATTTCTTCCTTCCATCATCCGTAAACTCCACCGCTCCACTTTCGGATATCCGAAAATGCTCCTTCCTGATCTGACGATTATTAATCAAAGTCAACACAAATCGATCCACCAGCACCGCCCTCATTTCTTCCATCAAATCAAGAGCCAGAGATTTCCTTCCCGGACGGTCACGATGCAGAAAGCCGACAAAGGAATCCAGGCCTACACCTTCCAACGCTCCCGCACAATCATTTGCCAGCAAAGTATATCCAAAAGACAACATCGCATTCACGCAATCCAGAGGAGGCCGTTTATTCCTCCCCCGGAAGAAAAACACTTCTTTCTGATTCAAAATAAGCTCGTCAAAAACCCCAAAATACACCGAAGCACACTCGCCTTCTAACCCCCTGAGTGAATCCAGATCTTCCACACACCTTATCTTTTCCATGGCATTTGACAAATACTGCTTTGCATTCCGGCAGCCTTCCTCATTTACCCTGAGCGCATGGTCGCGCAAAGTCCTGTCAATGCTCCACCTGCAATTAAAGACTTTTCCCAATATGAAATTTCTCGCTATCCGGCAGCTCTCCTCTTTCCGGTCAGATATTCGATACTGCTGTTTCCTCAACAATACATTCCCCTGGTTTTCACCAACCACCCTACATAAAAATTTTCCAAAAGGGCTAAAGAACGCCAAATGAATCCCCCTCTTCGCACAAGCCCCCATAAAAGCCGGAGTCGCCCCATTATAAGTGAAACAGATGATCCCCTCTAATGTATGCAGCGGAAATTGCCCCGCCTTCTTTTTATTAATTTCAACACAGACTGTCTCCCCTTCCAGCGATAGAAAAGCATTCTCCGTTGTAATAAACAATGTATTCAATAATTTCCTCATACCGTCACTCCCCCGACAGACTGCCTTCGATATAAGCAGAAACCGATTTTACTCTTCCAAGCCTCGGCACACATATTTCCTTCAGCGAACAGGCATTACACCCTTTCTGCGGCTTCACTCTCGGCGTATATCCCTTATCCCACAGAACATGCATTTCTTTCGCCATATCATAAACTTTGCCCCTAAGCTCTTCCGTAAATTCCACCGGCTCCCTTCGGCGGTTCTCTCCATAAAACAAACTCCCGCCCGGGATACGACAGAGCAGCATCTCTTCCAGGCAAATCGCCTGCCCGCATAATTGCATCTCATCCGCTTCATTCAATTTGGGCAGGCCTTTTTTATACTCAACCGGATAAGGCTGCCACAATCCCTCATACGAAGCCAGTGAAACGCCCTCCTCAGACTTATGGAACTCCACCACATCACAGATTCCCGACATCCCTAACTTTGCAGACTTAACCGGAAGCCCGCGGGTAATGAGCAGATCTCCCCTCTTCTCTATCCGCGCCTTGTCATGCGCCACAGAATGAAAAATCTGTCCGTCCACAGTCCGTTCATTTTCCGCCCACTGCTGTTCAATATGTATGAGCGCCCACTGCCTTCTGCAATATGCAAAATGCTGAAGTCCAGATAACATCAAGTAATCTTCTTCCCGATACATCTCTTATATGCCCTCAATCACCTCCGGCTCCAACTCCGGCAGATGTTCAACCCTAATCTCATAATCATCCACAGAAGCCGGCACTAATACGTCTTTCTTTAAAGAAATCTTCAAAGAGTCATGTACCTTTGCCGCAGAATATTGCCCAATCTTGGTATTGTGTTCCCACCAGTAAACCGAAACCACCTCCATACTGCCATCCGGCCTTGCCGAAGACGCATCATTAATAAACAGCGTCCGCAGCGCTTCCTTTAACTTTTGTGCATCTTCTTCTGAAAACCCGGTCTTCTCAGCCAGTTGTACGTTTATGGAACCTTTCATCCGGTACAGCCCGAATTCAACAAAATGCTTCGTCCCCATCGTATCGGAACTTTTCCCTTTCTCCGGCTCGCTGTTGACACTCTTCGTAATCTGCATACTGTTGACGTCAACAGGTGAACAACTGACCGCCTGATGAACCGACACCGGGCCGCGCACTCCCACGGAGACTCCCTCTTTTTCCTTCTTATCCTTATTGGGCTTGAACGCAAATACCTGTCCAAATGTACGCACATCCATCCATTTCTCACATGCTTGCCGTGCATAATCATCATTGGATTCATACTTCGTAATATTCTTGGAAGCCCGCTCACTTAAAGAAGTACATTCATCGTCGCTTCGGTCGGCTGACTGCACGAAAATCTGCTCTCCCATATCTTGAAAGCGGTTCCGGATTTTTCTTTTCAGACATACATCCGATATCTCTCCCTGTCCCGTGTATGTCGTCCTCGGCCTGTTCCCATTCAACGGATCTCCATTCGGATTCGCATTCACCACCTTAATCAATACCGTAAAATCAATCTTATTCTGCAAACTACTCATTCTCCTGTACCTCCTCTTTCTCTTCCTTTTTCTTATTCAATTCCGCCCTCTGCAAGTAGTACCCTAATAAATACGTCTCTTTCAACTCCTGGTTTAACGCCATGTCATCCTCGTCCCGAAACGAAGCCACAATACTGCTGATTAACTCTCTGTAGTATTCTCTGGAACCCGGACGCAATTTCTGGAAATAAGGATTTAACAGTCCCTCTAATATTTTCCAGGTCTGCATCGGACGATTCACAAACGCCGACTGTAGGCGGATTGCATTCGTTTCCCGGGATTCCCCTCTGTCATACGTGATTCTCTCTACCTTTTCACACACAGCCAAAAGCCGTCCATACAGATAGCTCCTGTCCTGATTCTCTAAATCCAGTTTCATCTTCGCTTTCTCCCCCTGTCCTTTTGTATTTTTCTCGTAATAAAATTTACTGATTAATGCGCACGCCGTAGACAATACCCGTTCCCTGTTTCCTCTCGTGTATGCCGTCGGCGTGGACGCACGTATGGCAAGCGCATGTACGATATCATATGGAACCGGCTGCCTCTCGAGCATACATTTCACCAGGCGCTGCGTATGCTCCTTCAAAACTTTATCGTCCGCTTCAATAAAATTACCGCGCTCCCTCCCGAACGCACACTCCACAATCCTGCGAAAAATCGGCGTCTCGACCACATAATAGGGCTGTTTCTTCTCGTTAAACTTCAAATACTGCCAGCTGCAGGTATCTCCCCAGTAAAAAATACGTTCTAAAAAATCCAGCGCAGCCTGTTCGTGATAGTACGTCACGGATAAGCGCCCTGTCGTTGCCGCATCCAGAGCCATGACTATAATAGAATCCGTTTCATCGAACTGCTCCTGATATCCCCTCAATGCTTTCTTTAACTGCTTTTGGTAAGAAATCTCTGTATTCTCTTCCTCCTCGTCCTCAAAAAGCCCTAATTCGTCAAACAGCTCCGGTGTCTTCTTTCCATCCGGATTCCAGCAGATAAAGGTTCTCTTGTCCTGGCTCCCGACATATGCTCCTTGCTTTTTGACGAGCCAGGTCAAAGCGCTGTGTATTTTCTGGGAAGCCTCATAGCTCAATGCATATGACTGCCCGGCATCCTGAAACCTTCCTCGATAAGTATAACCTTGCCCGTCATTTGCCGACACTAACTTCGCCCCATAATCAGACGCCACAACGCCTTTGGGATGATTTGTGGAAATGGTTCTCTCTTCGCCCGTATAATAACAGATATCTTTCTCTCCTTGCTGCCCTTTTAGATAATATTTCGTATAAGCTTCTATCAGAGAAACGTCTTTCCAAGTGCAGTCTTCTTCCTGTATGCCGTCAAGTACCCTAAACCTGGCCAATACTTTTTCATAGGGCTGCCCGCTGATTTTCTTCTTATCAAACGTCCCCTCTGCCGTCAATTCAACCAGGCCGGCTTTTACCAAGTCTTCTGTCATTGTTTCTCTGGAAATGTAATAATAAATTGCCCTCGCTTTCGGATGGGATTCTTCGGATTCTGCCCATTTTCCTAAATTTCCACAAAAAGCCCTGAACTTCTCTTTTGCGCTCTTCTGCTGCTTCTCATTATCGCAATATACGTGAAAATCTCCTGCGATATACGGAAGCATATCGCATAATGCATGGGGCGCGACACCCGAGCTTCTCCCTGCCGACGACTCCGTGACGGGTATCAGAGTTGCAGAATCCTTTTTGTCCACAATCTCTGCCGCCAGAAATTCCCCTTCCCTATCTAACGTAATTTCAATCTGCGCATTGGCATTCATATGAGCCACCGGCGTAAGCGGGACATCGTCTTGCTGCCCTTTGCCAATATTCCTTTCATATGTTTTATAAAGCTGGCTCATCCATGACATCCATTCCCCCTCCTTCCTCACTGATTACCGAAAAGTTGCCAGACGCCTCGTCAAACTTTTTCATATCCATTTTCCGCACTGGCCTGTGGATACATTCCCACGGCGGCAGAAATGAAATCACGCCGTTTTTCATCACTGCCTGCCACAGCCGTACCGTCATCATCCCTTCCGTTTCCTCCGAATACGCTTCGTCAGCATAGGTGATTCCATGGTACATCATCCCAAAACTCAACTCTGCAAGGTTGTCATAGAACCCTTCACCTTCTCCAAAATTACAAGGCCTTACATACCCCTGGCACTCCCTGGTCCCCAGAAAAATATCCCGCCTTCCGCCTCGTCCAATCATTCTACGGGCAATATTATGGTGCTTGTTCTCATTCCGGTCATTTTCAAGCTCCGGACGGTTTTCATTCCAGATAAAATGCGCCCTCACCTGATACCGGCAGTCTTTCAGGTATGTATAGTAGGAAAGGTCGTTCTTATCATTGTAATATTTAATTGGACGCACGCCTTTCGTCTCCGTCTGGATCTGGTTCATAATCCGTACTTCGTCAATAATCCAGATAATCGTCGGTTTCCAGTATACGCTTTGCAGGATTCCCTTCAACGCTTCATACGTCGGCGCCTGATAGGAGAACTTCTCTCCGCCCACACGCGTAACCGGGTCTGCGAACAGCCCGTAATCTCCTATGACTTCAAATTCTACTGAGTTCCTGTGCTTCATTCTTTTCTCCTCACCCTTTCTCCTCTTCCTGTCAATCTATTTCCTGCAGCTACAATATAAAATGATCCACCGGCTGCTCATTCACAACCGTCAGCCCAAAGCACTCGTCATACGCTTTCTCGTCTAATACCAACGCCCTTCCATCCAGAACGGCCAAAAGCAGTCCTGCCTGGTAAAGATTCTCCTTCTGCCATTCATATATACTGATTGTGTATTTTTTCGCCTGTCCCATGATTTCCTTGAATTTCCCGAAATCAAACCATTCATTCTGCATTGATTCCAACTGCCCTGCAATTTGGGCTCCATCTCCATAAGGGACCAGAATATCCGTTGTATCCTGGGCAAATACCCGGAAATTCTTCCCGGCTGTTTTAAATGGCTGCCTCAAAACGTATGCTGCATTTTTACTTTTGTTGACACCTTGCTCTGCATCGTCGTTTTTATTCGACAATAAATCCGCAAGATATACCGTCCTGCCGCAGTCCTGGATGGGATAGCGTATCTCTTTTTCCGTTTCCTTGAACAGATACCGGTAGAACCTCCGTATTGACTGTTCATCCAGCAGTCCGCCTTCCCATTCGTCCCCTGTATCCAATGATTTTCTTGTATCCAGCTCCTTTCTCGTGCTGTCCTGCGCCTTTTTGATTTCCGGAAGCATGCTCAGGTTTTCATTTTTTAGTTTAATCAGATATACTTTTCCTACCTGTCCATATTCATTGCCGCGGTTGCATCTTCCCGCCGCCTGGGCAAGATTGTCAAGGCCTGCCATGACACGTACGACGCTTGCAAAGGAAATATCCACCCCGGCTTCAATCAACTGTGTGGAAACGCACACTACTTTTCGTAAGCAAACGCCTTTAAGATCGCCGCCTCTTTTATACGCAACGTCCCCTTTTAGCGCTTCCTCACCATCCTTTGCGCTATGCTGTACTTTTCTCAGACTCTCTTTCATCCCTTCCATCACATTCCACCTATGTTCCTGGCACATCGCCGTTGACAGGTGGTAGATATCCCAATCCAGATCCTCTGACTGTTCTTTCAGTTTTTCGAATAATCTTCTCGCTTCTGACTTCGTATTGCATACAATCAGCAAGGAATCATTTTGCTCCATTATCTCATTGCAAAAAGCGGCGCACTCTTCCCAATCCATACCATATTTATCTGTATGGTCAATCACAGCCGCCCGTTTGAACACCTGCAGCTGCTCTTGATTCAGCCTGACCAGATCCGGCTCTTTCGCCAGACGAAGGGACCATTTCAGCTCTTCAAAACAAGGCTGGGTCGCCGATGACAGCACGATAGTCGCATTACAGAATTGCCGAAGGAAATTCATCGCCATATTGAACATGACCGTTACCTTCTTCGGCAGCGACTGCACCTCATCAATCACAATCACGCTGTCGCATAATGCCTGCATCCTCCCTACCGCCGAGGTCTGATGGGAGAACAGGATATTCAACAACTGAACCAGTGTTGACACCACAATTGGATAGTTCCAGCTATCGGTCAGATATTCGTAATAATCCAGTTCTTCTCCATTCATTTCCCGTTCTCTGACCACATTAGAATGATGCTCCAATACTTCACTCTCATCCGGCACAAAATCTTTAATTACTTTCACATTCTGATCCAGGACGCTCAAAAGAGGGATGATAAAAATGATTCTTTTCTTATTATATTTTTCTGCATGTGCCAGTGAATACCTCAATGTACACAATGTCTTTCCGCCCCCTGTCGGCACGTTCAGCCGATAAATGCCAGGCTCCCTTCCCGACGCTTCCATACATTGGTTAGAAATAGCATTCCTGACGCGGTTTATGGGCGAATCCTTCCCAAGCATCCCTATCTTCTTTTCAAAATATTCTCTTCGCCTTTTCCAGTCCGCCCTGTCATCCCTGGCTTTTTCTAACCGCCGGACAAACTCTACGGTATCTTTTCCATCTCCACAGACAGCGCCGGGAAGACAGCTGCCCAGAAATTCACTGGTATCTCTTCGGTCTCCATAAATAACTGCAGACAGAATAAGCCTTACCAGCATACCCATCTGAAAAAAGGCGGCCTTACGGTCCGGATACGTTTCCTTTACACTCTGGAAAAATGACTCTATCTCCTGAACCGACTTCTGAAAAATCCGATCCAACGCCTCTTCTTTCCACACATATGTAAAATAATTCTGCATCGCTTCTTGATAAAATATTTCTTTCCTGTCTTTTTTTAGACGGTGCAGAAAACCATTTTCCCCATTCAAATCCGCACAATCAAACATTCCGTGATGGGAGCCAACGGCATAGCCGATAGTCTCGCTCGCCAGTTTCTCCCATATCGACGACTCATCTGTATGGTATCTTTCCAGAATCCATATCACACCGGCAAAGGTGTGGTTCACAGAACCTCGTATTACTTTTTCTCCCTGATATGCCTTTTCTATGTATTCCTTGAATTCTGTCTTGGCTTTTCCCGCATCATGAAGAAGCCCTGCCAGATAGGCAGTATGGCGCAATCCTGCATTCTCAATACTCAAAACCCCATACTCCGCTGTATTCAGACAGTGCTCCTTCAAACTCTGTTCCACTCTTCCATTGCCTGAATCCGCCACATGAGCTGTTAAATTCATAGAAATCCAATCCCCTTTGTCTTACGACCTTACACTATATCTATTATGACATATTTTTCCTTTTTCCTCAAGTTGAACTATTCTAAAAGTTCCTCTTCGCATTGCATTTTTATTATAATAATAATATTTTTGTTAAATATTGTGGGATATGTCAAGTATTTCTCTGTTATTGACTGAATTTTGTATTGAATTTTATTGGACATCGTGAGATAATTAATACTAAGAAACTTTCAAATCTAGCTACAATCGAAACGGAGTAATACTATGGGATTTAACAACCTTCAACAATACGTTACTATTGTTGAATTTCTTGGAAAGACTCTCGGCCCGGACTATGAGGTTGTCCTACAAGACCTGAACCCGGAGCATCAAGCTATTGTCGCAATCGCTAATGGTCACATCAGTGGACGCCGGGTGGGCGGCCCCCTGACCGATGCCTCACTTCAAATGCTTTCGTCCAGGGCTTATGAGTCGAATGACTTTTTATGTAACTACAGAGGCATTGCCGGAAACGGGCGTGTCCTGCGCTCTTCCACATTGTTTATCAAGAACGAGGAAGGCAATCCGATTGGGTTTCTTTGTATTAATTTTGATGACAGCCGTTTTGCGGAATTGAATGACAAACTGCTTAATACGATACATCCCAATATTTTCCTTGCGCAGCAAGACCCGGTTGAGCATTTCGACAGCCAGGAGCCGCCAAAGAACACATATACTTCTTCAGACTCTATCACGGAGAGTTTCTCAATGGATATCTCTTCTCTGATGCAGAAGATGTTTGACGATGCCACCATGTCTCTTACGACGCCTATTGACCGCCTGAACCAGCATGAACGCAAGGAGATTATTGAACGTCTGCAGGAACAGGGACTGTTTCAGCTTAAAGGCGCGATTTCCTTCGTTGCGAAGAAGTTCTCCTGCTCTACTGCGACGATTTACCGGTATCTGAGCGAGATCAGCGATTAGGCAGACAGTAATAATAACCACCAGCCTGGCTTTCCCGGACTGATGGTTATTGTATCCTTAGATTCAAACGATATTCTTTATACACAACCTTCTTTCGTGTCAGAATTTTCTTAGAACACCCCCTCTGAATCTTTTCCATATGAACATTTCCAGACAGAACTAATACGCTTCTCTTACTGAGTAACAGTTCAGCCTTCCGGCTTCACTGTTACCTTACTGATTCAAAACACCAGCCTCTCTATTGCATAATCCAGGGACAGCATGGTAAAATATTTTTTCAGACAGAAACAAAACAGGAGGTTTCCACATGAACACAGATCTAAAATGGACATTGAATAACATTAAGAAAAGTGAGGACCGGCAGATTCAAAAGATGTCCGCAGAAGAAATGGCAAAAGCAATCCATTTCCACAAAAGTTTTCCCCAATACGCAGAAACACCTCTTACAAGGTTATCCGGGCTTTCTGAATATCTGGGACTGAAACCATAATGGCTGTTGTAGAGGCAAATAGGGCTGACTGTCATTATCGCTCCGCAGTACAAGGTGACGGAAGCCGTGTGAATGTGACAGGAGACATGTTCACCATTATGGCAGGACTTGCATGCGGCGAAGCCAATACTGTTTCCTGGGACATCTTACGAAACCATGCAGACGCATTTATATCCTGTCCAGACTGGGTAAGTGCAAATGGATCCAGAATCTACGCCGCTCCGGTCAAGGGCGACCAACGAATCATCTCCGGTGAATCTGGCGCCGTTACCCTTGGGCTGCTGCATGCAGTCATGACGAAGCCTGAATACCGGGAACTCAAGGAGGCATTAAAGCTTGACGGGAATTCACAGGTTCTTCTGGTGTCTACGGAAGGCGACACCGATCCGAGGCGTTACCACGAAATTATCTGGGAAGGCCTATGCGGGTCTGATATAGAACCGTTTCCAGAATAATGCTGCCATAAAAAGGGGGTATCCGTTTCCAGATACCCCTAAATACTGCATATAAAAGGCTAACTCAGAATCTCCTCTAACACACCAAACAAAAGATCCACATCTATGGGCTTCGCAATATGCCCGTTCATTCCGCTCTTCAATGCTTCCTGCCGATCCTCTTCAAAAGCATTAGCCGTCATGGCAATGATAGGGATTGCAGCCAGTTCCTGGTCCTCAAGCTTACGGATTGCCCGCGCTGCATCATAACCGTTCATGTTCGGCATCTGGATATCCATAAGAATCAGCTTATAATATCCTGCTCCCGCTTCCGTAAGCATGTTAACAGCCTTCTGCCCGTCCTCGGCAATATCCAGCGTAAAGCCCGCTTCTTCCAGAATCACCTCGGCGATCTCCTGGTTCAGTTCATTATCCTCAGCCAGCAGAATCCGCCCGGTATGACGCTTCCTCTTCTCTGCGATCACCTTTCTTCCGTCTCCGCCTCTGTTTACAATGTCAGAAAGACAGCGTCTCAGCTCAGAGAAAAACATAGGCTTACTACAGAATGCCGTGACACCGGCCTCTCTCGCCTCCTCTTCAATCTCTGCCCAGTCATATGCAGTCAGCAGAATGATCGATGCGTGTTCGCCCATCTCCTTGCGGATGCGCCTTACCACCTCAATACCATTCATATCCGGCAGAAGCCAGTCGATCATATAAACACTGTAAACGTCATTACGCATTAAAGCCTGGCGGGTACGCAGAACCGCCTCTTTTCCCGACAAAGTCCACTCCGCCCGCAGACCGATCTGTCCCAGCATATAAGACACGGAGTCGCAGCAGTTAAAATCATCGTCTACTACCAACGCCCGAAGCCCCTTGAGTTCTGGAAGGTCCTTTGGTTCGTTTTCTTTGGAAGACAGCCGGAACGTAAAGGAAACCGTTACCTCCGTTCCCGCTCCCTGCTCGCTGTTCACAACAATGGAACCGCCCATCATATTGACAATGTTCTTCGTGATCGCCATTCCAAGTCCGGTTCCCTGAATCCCGCTGATCGTAGAATTACGTTCACGCTCAAAGGGCTCAAAGATATGCTCCACAAACTCCTGGCTCATGCCGATTCCGGTATCCTTAATGATAAATTCATAATTCCCGCTGCCCTTTGGAGCCCCCGGCTTCTCCGTAATCCGCAGGCTGACAATTCCGCCCGCTCCCGTATATTTTACTGCATTACTCAGCAGATTCAGAAGTACCTGATTGAGACGCAGTTTGTCACAATAAATCTCTTCGTCGAATACGTCTACCGTATCTATGTACAGTTCTATCTGTTTTGCATGAATATCCGCCTGGAGAATATTACGCAGTCCATGGAGAATCTCTGGCAGACTGCACTCCTTCTCGTCGAGGCGCATCCTTCCGCTTTCAATCCGGCTCATGTCCAGCACGTCGTTAATCAGACTCAGCAGGTGATTCCCCGACGTCATAATCTTCTTTAAATATTCTTCCACCCGGTCGTGTTTATCAATATGAGTAAGGGCCAGAGCGGTAAAACCAACAATCGCATTCATAGGCGTACGGATATCGTGGGACATATTGGACAAAAAGATGCTTTTTGCTCTGCTGGCGCGGTTCGCCTGCTGCAGCGCATCCTCCAACAGATTCTTCTTTTCCATCTCCTCCCGGATCTCACCGTCCACATTACGAAAGCCCACCACAATTCCCAGACTTTCCTCCCATGCCCCGGTACGGACGGCCTTCATCTGAAAATATCTGGTATCGCCGTTCAGAAATACGCGGTAATTCACGAAATGCATCCCTTTTTCCTTTAATTCGTTCTTCAGATTCTCCCGTGTAACTTCCTTCCTCAGCATTTCACGGTCTTCCTCATAGACGAATGTATCTATGTAATGCTCCATGCTCTCTTCCAGCGAAATCCTGCCGCTAAACACAGAATCAAACATTTCCGTATGATCCTTTGCACTCTGAAGGGGAATTCCCATTCCAGTAAGCAGATCAAAATAGCAAACCTGGTTATAATCAATACTCAAAGCCTGAACCAGTTCCTGGTTATGCCGTTCTTTCTTCTTTTCCTCTAATTTCTGTTCCGTACAGTCCAGAAGGAAACGCTGGTAGAATTCTTCTCCATTCTCCTTCAGAAGCTTAATATTTCCCATGACGTGCAGAATCTTTCCGTCTTTGTGCCTTACACGGTATTCCACACTGGCGCTGTCCCCTTCTTTCTGAAGCATGGTAATACTTTCTCGAAGTTTCGGCTTATCCTCGTCAAGCACCGAATCCGCCACCATAAGAAATCCCGCCGCCATCATCTCCTCCTGAGAATCATATCCCAGGATGTTAAGCGCCGCCCTATTCGTACTGATAATCCGGGAACCATCCACAGTATGGCACAGGATCCCACAATCCATAGTCATAAAGACCGCCTCAAGCGTACGGTTCTTCTCCATGATCTCCTGTTCATAAGCGCGCTCCTGGGTCACGTCAATCGCCACACCCACAGTTCCCATCACGCTTCCATCCAGATCATATAACGGCGTCTTATAGGTGGTCAGAAGCCTCATACCTTCTCCCGTCTTGATCGTTTCCTCAGAAATACATGTCTTCCGGCTTGCCATGACCTCCCGCTCTGACTCGATACAGGCCGGATCATCCTCTTCTACGTCCCAGATATAGGCGTGACCTTGTCCCTGTACCTGTTCCTTCGTCTTGTTGACCGTACTGCAAAAGCTGTCATTCACCTTCTCATGAATCCCGTCCTTATCCTTGTACCAGATCAGATTCGGAACATGATTGATTGTAGCCTCAAAAAACTGACTGGTCTGCCAGTAATCCTTCTCTCTCTTACACGCCTGCTGCCACTTCCGAAAACGAAATTCCGCCTCATCGTCGTCCATCGGCAGAATCCAGATATCGCAGACCTCTCCTAATAATTCCTTAAGTAACGGTATCTGCTCCTTTCCGGCAAGCAGAATAACCTCCGCTTCCCGCCTCTTTGCGGCAAACAGAGCCTGTAATGTCTGCCGGCTCTCCTTCTGTATAAGATTCGCCAGAATAACGTCAACTCTGGCAGCCAAATTGGCCTGTACCTCATCACTTTCAATAAACTCATGGGTAAATTGCTCCAATGGGGACATTTTTTTAATCCTCTCAAAGGTACCGCATGGACAACCTGTTAAATAGAATTGTAAATGGCAATGATACATAGCCCGTTCTCCCCTCTATACGCCGTTCATATCGCTCTGATCACTGCGGCGCCCGGAAACCGCCGCATGACGCTTTGACTGCGCAATTCTCTATTGTATATTCTATCAACTGGTAAATCCCCTGTCAATATCCTTTGTCGGGCACAGGCTGAGATTGCATGTTACTGTTCACACCCTATTGGGCGCTCACAGCAACGATTGCATTTCATTTTTTAAGTATGTTATAATAAAAACATTCCCCAGAGCGGGATATCGTGATCTTGGGTACAAAATTTTTAAGAAAAGAGGAAAATGCCATGAAAGAATCAACCAGACAGATTGCAGACAGATTTGAATGTAACTACACTGTTTTCGAGAAAGGCTCTGCCCCCGAACCGCTCGAACAGGCCTACCGCACCGCATATCACGCAGGAAAAACAGGCGGATTCTTCCCGGCGATCGTCCTGTTGGACGAGCACATGATCGAATGGCTTGATTACATGAACGATGAAAATTACAACCGGGACGAACTCATTGCCGGATGCAAAGATAACGGCAAGGCTATCCTTCAAGAACGCTTTGAGGGATATATGGAAGATTTTGAAGTCGAGGATCTGGACGACTTCATCGGAGACGAGACAGAAGGCGAAGTCGTAAGCCATTTCATCAGCTATCTGTCCTTTTGCGGCAATAAATTAGAAGACGACGTTCTTCTCCTTGAGGTTCCCGTGCAAAACCCATGGGAAATCATTGCCTATCTTCCCATGGGCGGCTGGAACGACTGCCCTGCACCAGAAGAAATGATTGCCGTCTGTAAATACTGGTATGAGAAATATCAGGCGGTCCCGGCAGCGTTTACCAGCGACGTGCTGGAATTCTATGCACCTGCAAGACTGAACGGGGTCGACAGCCTTGAAGCCGCCAGGGAACACTATGCCTTCTGCACGGACAGGGTCGAGCAGGGAACCCAGACTTACAAAGTGTCGGAACTGGCCGCAGGTCTTAAGGAGTCCGACGTGTGGTATTTCTGGTGGGATTAATATCAGAACGTCGCAACCGTACGTGACTTCGGTTCCTCTTCCCCCTGCGTCCACAGACGCCTTACAGAAGAAAAACTTGACAGGATCGCAAGGATATATCCGATAAGCAGATCCGTCTTCACACCGCCTATAACGCCGGGCTCTTCTAAAAATGCCGGAACCAGGGCAAAAGAATCGGTCAGGGAAAGATCATACGCCGCCCCCAGTTCTTTAAAGATGACGATTCCCAATGACACATATTCCGCCCCTGCAAGCATAAGGCAGGAGATAAGAATACAGATTACAATACCTTTTCTTGAAATCTTCTTTCCCAGTAACTGATAGCCTTTGATTGCGCAGATTACCATCACAAGCCCGGCAATTCCGGCAATATATCCAATCATGCCGATCACCACCCACAAAACCATTCCCAGCAGGGCGCCCAGAAGCGCCCCGATCACACCTAGGAAAAGATTTTCTTTCCGTCCGCCGTCCCAGTTCATTTCCTGTGCCAGACAGTTCTCACAGAGCAGGGCCGGACTGCCGTCTACCGCGGCGGCACGCAAAGGCAGAACATGTTTACATCGTGAACAGCAATTGCTTATTTTGCATTCTGAACATTTTGAAGAAAGTTCAGACACAAGAATCGTCAGATTCTGCTTATCTTCCTGTTCTCTGGACGCCGCATGAACAGAAACCATATTCTTTTCATCGTACCCCGCATACCGGACAAATGGATACCTCTGCTCTAATGCATGAAGAAACGCTAAAAAGTCTTCTTTTCCTTTGTTCTTTTCTATGTCTGCATGAAGCTGTATCCGAAACTGGTTGATCGTCTTCACCGGCACAATCAGAAACTCAATCCCATTCACAGTCCCGTGCATGACATTCTGTTCTCTCTCAAACACGAATCCTTCCGGCATGGCATTTTCAATCTGTATATTCATCCTTTTCTCCTCCCGCAGATATCATTCTAAACTTTTCTTGTTATTTAAGTTTAAAAAAATTATATCACATCTGAAACTTTTCTGACTCCTTTTTCAGCTAAAAAGAGTTATATTTATTGTAAAACGTTTTACAAAAATATGCAGGAGAGGAGAATGGTTTTGGAGGACAAGGAGCTGATTCGTCGGATTCAGGGCGGACAAACTGAATACTTGAACGAGATTGCCGGCAAATATTATGACGACATCTATTATTTCTGCTGCTACCAGATCGGCAGCCGAGAAGATGCCTACGACCTTGCACAGGATACCTTCCTGCGTTTCATAAAATATGTAGACCATTATCAGTACCGCAATCTAAAAGGATATCTCCTGACCATCGCCATGAACCTGTGCCGGGAGTATTTAAGGACGCCTGCACAGATTCTTAGCAAACCCGAACCGCTGAAGTACCAGGAAACAGCCGCATTACCTAGCGAAGAAACGCTGCTTCTATTGGACGCCCTCAGAAAACTCCCGGCTCCCCAACGGGAAGCCGTGCTGCTCCATCATTTTTACGGATATAAAAACCGGGAAATCGCCCAGATGACCGGAGCCACTTACGACGCAGTAAAATCCCGTATCCGCCAGGGCCTTGCCCGGCTGAAAGAACTGCTTCGCCAGAATGATTTTACTTAAATAACCCAGGAAAGGAGCTTTATCAGAGTAATGTTACCAGAAAACACAACCCCCTGCGGATTTCCCCCAGAATGGAAATTCCCGCTGGATGAAACAAAGAAAAAACAAAGCCTGGCCGCAATCCGTCTGGAAGCCTCCCGGAAACATATCCGGCATTATCCCACATTTAGGGAACAGCTATGGAACCAGCTTCGTTTTCGTTCATGGAAACACTGGCTCCTCCAAGGACTTCTCCTGCTGGCCGCCATGCTTCTGGCAGTCGCCTTACGCAGGCGGAACACAAGCGGTACGGAAACCCTTGCCGCCTGCTCCGTATTCCTCGTATTTGCAGGAAATATCTGCCTTTGCCATGTAGCAGACTTATTCTCCTGGCATATGGCTGAACTGGAACAGACCCTTTACCTAAACTTAAAACAGATGGTATGTATCCGGATACTGGAAGCGGGGATTGCCGATTTCGTCATACTGTCCTTATTATTAATCCTTACCGGCAGCGGAAGTCCCGGGGAAACCAAAGCCGCCCTGACCTATATGCTGGTTCCCTTCCTGTGGTCAGACACCCTGTACCTGCACATGCTGGCAAGCCTTAGAAATATTGCTTCCGGTTTCCGCTCATTTGCCCTTGGCTTACTCTGCGGTTCGCTTGCGCTCTTCCCTCTATTATGGGAATCTATCTATCAGCCAGGATACCTGATAATCTGGCAGGTATTAGCGGTCGCAGGACTACTCATGTGCATAGCACAAATTAACCGTCTGCTTGGCAGCATTGAAAACAGCGACACGATCTGCCAGACATCCTAACAGAAAGAGAGGTCACTTATGCCCGAACTGACATTAGACCGTATCACCAAACACTTCAAGAATAAAATCGCCGTAGACAACGCATCCCTAACCCTGCGGGAAGGCGTGTACGGCTTTCTCGGCGCAAACGGCGCAGGTAAAACAACCCTGCTGCGCATGATCTGCGGCGTACTGAAACCAACCTCCGGGGAGATCCGGTGCAACGGTACCGAAATCGGCAGGCTGGACGGCGATTACCGCTATCTTCTGGGTTACCTGCCCCAGGACTTCGGCTACTACCCAGATTTCACGGCAAAACGGTATCTGGAATATCTGGCGGCGTGCAAGGCAGTCCCCAAAGACCTTGCAAAAGGAAAAGTCCAGGAAATGCTGACCCTTACCGGTCTTACCGGCAGCCAGCACGGCAAAATCCGCACATTTTCCGGCGGAATGATAAGGAGGCTTGGAATTGCCCAGGCGCTCCTAAACGACCCGGAAATCCTCATCCTGGACGAGCCCACGGCAGGACTTGACCCCAAAGAGCGAATTCGTTTCCGCAACATTATCAGTTCCTTATCCAAAGGACGTATTATTATCCTGTCCACCCATATCGTATCCGACGTGGAATTCATCGCAGATAAAATCCTGCTCATGAAACAGGGGCGTATCGTAAAACAGGGAACCGTCGCAGAAGTCACAGAAAGCGTAACAGGCAAGGTGTGGGAATATCTGGCAAGACCAGAGGAAGCAGGCCGTCTTAATGATATTTTCGCAGTCAGCAGCCTGAAAAACGAAGGCGAAATGGTGCGCCTGCGTCTTGTGTCGGACAAGCGCCCCTGCGAAGGCGCAGTTTTGGCGCCCCCCGGCCTGGAAGACGTATATCTGTATCATGATACCAGGGGCAAAAGTTCAAAGAATCCGATTTTTGAGGAGGTGTCAGAACATGTGGACAATCTGGAAAGAAGAACTTTATAAGATAAAATCCCGAAAAATCATCTGGCTTGGCGTATTCCTTCTGCTATCTTTCGCAACCATACGCCTGTACAACGAAGGAGATCACTATACAACGACCATAGACGATACGGTTTACCATGGACAAGAGGCGATCCGCAAAGACAAAGCATTAGCAAGTCTCTATTCGGGGCCTCTGACCGAAGAGGCCGTCGCGCAAATCTACAAAGACTACGGATTTTTTTATTATGATGCAAAGGATCATGCAGTCGGAAACTATTTAAACCGTTTTGTGACGGAAAATTTTACCAACTTCATGCAGACAGACGGGAATAACCCTAATGAAATCCATTTCCGCAAAGGGGCGGACTGGGAAAATAATTGCGCGTACCTTCTGGAAAACGAAGTACGTTTCGACTACGTGTACGGATGGAATGATTTTGCAGAAATGTATATCTTAATCATACTTGCTCTGTTCGTCGTATTAATCCTGGGTCTGTCCCCGGTCTTCGCCGAGGAGTACCAGCTAAAGACGGCAGACATCCTCCGTACCACACGCCGGGGAGGGGGAAGCGGTATCTGGATGAAAATTCTTGCATCCGCCTGTTTTGCCGTCGCCCTGACCTTAGCAGCCTGCGCCTATCTGTGGGTCATCTACCTTTCCGTATACGGCCTGCAGGGACTAAATGCGTCCGCCGTCCTCCTGAATTTTACCACTCCATTCGGCTATTGCCCGGAAAGCGTCTTTGGCTTTTTCCTGTATATCACATGCCTCGCCATCTCCGGCTCTCTTCTTCTGACCGGAATAGTGACAGGAATCTCAGCCGTATGCCAGAACCCTTTCCTTGCGCTGATACTTGCCCTTTCCGGATATCTGTTCCCCATTGCCTGGATTAAGATTCTGGGACGGATGTTTCCCATTGGGATGACGCTGTCAAGAATCATCAGCCATTTTATGACCTCCATGCCGGTTTACCTTCCAATGAGCACAGGATTCGGGTTCTCGGCAGACCAGATGGCTCTGCACCTGAGCATTGCGGTTGCCGTCGGCGCCGGGGGAATGTTCGCCGGATATTACAGATTCCGGCGTCAGTAAATGCATATCAATAGGAAATGTGTCATCACACTAATGCAGACACTACACTAGTGTGCTGACCACATTATATCTGGCGAAACTCCGCAGGATATTCGCTCATCAGCAAGGCGGATTTTCGACGGCGTAGCGGTGGCTACGGATAGAAAATCCAACGCAGCAGATGAGCGGATAGACAAGGAGGTTTGCCTGAATATAATGCGGTCAGCACACTAGATGTGCAATCTTATCCGTAAGCCTTACAAAAGGCTTACGGGACACGACCCACACCACGGCGATGCAAAACAGGATCAGCAGGATACTCTCTGCATCGCTCTTTACAGCCCCCAGAACCGACGAGCGATGTTTCAGGCAGCTATAGATCATCCCATGGAAAATATACACCGCCATCGTCCGCTCCCCCAGATACGAGTATGACTTCTTGTCCGTCGGGAGTACCAGCATGAACAGGTAAATCAGCAAAAATGAAATCCCATAACATACAATCCGTATCATGATCCCGTCCCAAGGCGGCATCCTCAGTTCCTCATAGGAATATCGCCCATAGAAAATTTTCACCGGCAGCCGGCGGTGGTATTCGTCCGTAAACAAGAACACCGCCATACCTGCCATGACGCCAAGGGCCCCTATATATCCCTTCCGGTTTCGAAATCTTGCAAGCCACGTGCTGTCAAACTCCATCCCTGCCAGAAAAAACGGGAAGAAGAACAAAATTCTCGGAATCGAAAGAAAATTCCCAATCTCAAACATCCCTACGACGAGCCCGGCCGCCAGAGAAATCAATAGATGACCGGGAAGCTTCCTGACCACAGGCGCAGCCAGCCTCCAGACGCACAACGCCAGCAGATACCACAGGGTAAATTTGGGTCTGGTAAAATACAGTTCCGTCTCTTTGTCCAGGACATATGTATACAGCAGGTAGTAGACGACCTCATACACAAAATAAGGCACCACCAGCCCGCCAACCAGCTTCTTCACAGACGGAACCTTTTTTGAAAAATATCCTGATATAAATATAAATGCCGGCATATGAAACGCTACGATTCCCCATTTCAGCTCGTACAAAAACGGATTTTGGTCGTAGCAAGGCTCTATAAAGTGGCCAATCACCACCAGCACAATCAATAGTACCTTATAGTTATCAAAAAGATACTCTCTCTGTCTTTTCTCCATTTTCATCACCACCAAATATTTTAATTCTAATATTTCCTCCGTTCAATGCGCATTTCAGAGAAAATATTGTGAAAACTTAAACTTTTATTGTACATCATTCCCCCTTATGATATAATTGTAGACGTACTGATCACAAAGGTATTCTGATATTTTACAGTAGCAGGGAAGCTTGTCTGAACCGTTACGATTTACAGTATATACTGCGTGAAAAGGCGCACAGATTCAGATAAGATTACAGGGCAGGGATTTCCTGCCCTTTTAAGGACTGCCCATACAGCCCATCGAGACCTGACGCCTTTCCTGCGTCCGGTCTTTTTATTTTAAATCAGGAGTGATTTATGCAGAAACAAATATTTCTCATTGACAAACTAAAAGAAGACCGCACTCTGACAAAACAGGAATGGGTGCAGCTTATCACAGAACGCACCCCCGAAGCCGCCGAATACTTATTCGCGATTGCCCGGGAAGAACGACACGCCCATTACGGGCACGACGTCTATATACGCGGACTGATTGAATTCACCAACTATTGCAAAAACGACTGCCTGTACTGCGGAATCCGAAAAAGCAATTCCCGCGCCAACCGCTACCGGCTCTCAGAAGAAGAGATCCTCTCCTGCTGCCGTACCGGATACGAACTGGGTTTCCGCACATTCGTCCTCCAAGGTGGAGAGGACGCATCTTATACGGATGACAGAATCGTCCGCCTGACAGGCAGTATTAAAGACCGCTATCCCGACTGCGCCCTTACGCTGTCCATCGGCGAGAAATCCTGTCAAAGTTACAGACGATACTTTGAAGCCGGCGCAGACCGCTACCTTTTACGCCACGAAACCAGTAATGAAGCCCATTATTCCAGACTCCACCCTCCTTCTCTCATTGCATCCGCAAGGAAAGAATGCCTGTGGAACCTGAAAGAAATCGGCTATCAGGTAGGGACGGGGTTCATGGTTGGTTCGCCATACCAGACGGCCGAACATCTGGCGGAGGATATGCTGTTTATCCGGGAACTGAACCCCCAGATGGTCGGAATCGGCCCGTTCATCGTACACCGCGACACCCCGTTTGCCGACCAGACTTCCGGCACACTGGAGCTGACCTTGTTCATGCTGGGTCTTTTAAGACTCATGCTCCCAAAGGTACTGCTCCCGGCAACCACCGCCCTGGGAACCATCGATCCCAAAGGACGGGAACTGGGAATCCTGGCCGGTGCAAACGTCTTGATGCCAAACCTGTCTCCGACCGGCGTCCGCAAGGACTATTCCCTGTACGACAACAAAATCTGTACGGGAGACGAAGCAGCCGAATGCAGGAGTTGTCTGGAAAGGCGTATGGAAGCCGTCGGCTATCAGATTGTCACTGCGCGGGGTGATTCGCTCAACCGCTTATGATCCGCCGTTTTCGTCAATATCAAAGCTATAAAACAATACAAAACAATATTTAGAAACAGGAGGAAACAACCATGTATGACGTTCATTCCAAGAACCCCGAAGAATTTATCAGCCACGAAGAGATTCTTGACACCATCGCCTATGCGAACGAGAACAAGAACAACTCCAGACTCATCGAATCCTTGATTGAAAAAGCCGCGCTCCGCAAAGGATTATCCCACCGGGAGGCCTCCGTCCTTCTCGCCTGCGACGATGAAGAAATGAACCAGAAAATCTTCCGGCTGGCAGAACAGATCAAAAAAGACTTCTACGGCAACCGCATCGTTCTCTTCGCACCTTTGTACCTGTCCAACTACTGCATCAACGGCTGCACCTACTGTCCATACCATATGAAGAACAGACACATTGCCAGAAAGAAACTGACTCAAGAGGAAATCCGCCGTGAAGTAATCGCTCTCCAGGATATGGGGCATAAACGGCTCGCCTTAGAAGCAGGCGAAGACCCTGTTCACAACACGATGGACTACTATCTGGACTGCATCAATACCATTTACAGCATCAAGCATAAAAATGGCGCCATCCGCCGGGTGAACATCAATATTGCGGCTACCACCGTTGACAACTACCGCCTTCTGAAAGAAGCCGGAATCGGCACCTACATCCTGTTCCAGGAAACCTACCATAAAGAAAGCTACCTGGAACTTCACCCCACCGGACCCAAGCACGACTATGACTACCATACCACAGCCATGGACCGCGCCATGGAAGGCGGAATCGACGACGTAGGCGTCGGGGTACTCTTCGGCCTTGACAAGTACCGTTACGAATTTGCCGGACTCCTTATGCATGCGGAACACTTAGAAGCAGCCTTCGGCGTCGGTCCTCACACCATCAGCGTGCCAAGGCTTCGCAATGCCGATGATATCGATGCGGATTCCTTTACTAATGGAATCGACGACGACACCTTTGCCAAGATTGTCGCCTGTATCCGCATCGCCGTTCCCTACACAGGCATGATTATCTCCACCCGAGAGAGCCAGAAGACTCGCGAGCGTGTCCTTCATCTAGGCATCTCCCAGATCAGCGGCGGTTCTAAGACCAGTGTCGGCGGTTACTGTGAGCCGGAACCGGAAGACGCGAAGTCCGAGCAGTTCGACGTCATCGACAACCGTACCCTGGACGAGGTTGTGCGGTGGCTTATGGAGATGGACTATCTGCCAAGCTTCTGCACGGCATGTTACCGGGAAGGACGTACCGGCGACCGCTTCATGTCCTTGTGTAAAAGCGGCCAGATCCAGAACTGCTGCCACCCCAATGCGCTGATGACCCTGGAAGAATACCTGATGGACTACGCCTCGCCCGCTACCAAGGCAATTGGAGATAAGCTTATTGATAAAGAGGTCTTAAATGTGCCAAACGAGAAAGCTCGTTCGGTCGTACTTGAGAATCTGAAGCTGATTCGTGAAAATAACCGGCGTGATTTCCGATTCTGACATCTAATGTAGTGTCTGAAACCCAAATCTACTATATTAAGGAGAAACTATCTCATGAGTTTAAACAGTACCCCCTCCGGCGAACGTATTCACATCGGCCTCTTCGGGAAGCGCAACGCCGGAAAATCAAGTCTCATCAATGCTCTGACCGGACAGAGCATTGCTATTGTTTCTGATATTAAGGGAACCACCACCGATCCGGTACCAAAAGCCATGGAACTCCTTCCCCTTGGCCCGGTCGTCATGATCGACACCCCGGGCCTTGACGATGAAGGCGGCCTGGGCGCACTCCGTGTCCAGAAGGCTTATCAGATATTAAATAAAACGGATATTGCCCTTCTTATTGTTGACGGCACAGTCGGCATGACAAAAGAAGATCATGCCATCCTTAAGAAAATAAACGATAAGTCCATTCCTTGCGTAGTTGTTATGAACAAATCCGACCTGCTGTCAGATCAGACGCCCCCGCCTTCCCATTCTGCCGGCGTCCCTACACTCTGGGTCAGTTCAGCAGATCATACCAACATCGAGGAACTCAAAGAACGGATCGCCGCCCTTGCCCCTGCCGAAGATTCCAAACGCCGTATCGTAGGTGATCTGATTCGTCCTTCTGACCTTATCGTCCTGGTCATTCCCATCGACAAGGCGGCCCCCAAAGGGCGGCTCATCCTGCCCCAGCAGCAGACCATCCGCGATATCCTGGATACAGGGGCAGTTTCCGTCGTGACCAGGAATACGGAACTGAAAGACACCCTTGCCTCCCTTGGCCGTAAACCCTCTCTCGTTATAACGGACAGTCAGGCTTTTGAACAGGTGGCCGGCGATGTGCCGGGAGAGATTCCTCTGACTTCATTTTCCATCCTGTTCGCAAGATATAAGGGAAATCTGAAGCATCTGGTAAAGGGCGCCAGAGTTCTGGATCATCTGAAGGACGGGGATACCCTGCTGATCTGCGAGGGCTGCACCCACCACAGGCAATGCGGAGATATCGGCACAGAGAAACTTCCCGCATGGATCCTTACACACACCGGGAAGAAACTGAATTTCGAATTCACCAGCGGAACCGAATTTCCGGCGCAGCTTGGAACGTACCGTCTGATCATACACTGCGGCGGATGTACGCTGAACGAACGCGAGATGAGATACCGCCTGAAATGTGCAGAAGATGCCAATATACCCATCACCAATTATGGGACTGTCATTGCATATATGAAAGGGATTCTGGAAAGAAGCACCGCATTCCTCACTTGATTTTGTTATCAGATCGTAGTACAATATCTCCATATGAAATGAAATCCATTTATATCTGGGAGGTAACACTGCGTGGAAAAAAGTATCACTACCGGAATCAGTAATCCTGAACCGGTAGCTTTCGAATTACACCCTTTAACTGGGCTGCATTATATGCGAAGCTTTATGAACGCGGCGAGGATCTATCTAGAAGATGTCCAGCCAGGAGCGTATGCCATGGCCGCAATCGACATTGAGCATTTCCGAATGATTAATACATTTTGTGGCAGAGATAAGGGGGACGAGCTTCTTATCTTTATTGCAGATTGTCTCAAAAGGAATCTGAAAGAACATGGAGGAGTCGCCGGACATTTTAACGGAGACGACTTCTGTATTATCATGCCCTTTAAGCTGGAACTCTTTCGTTCTATCTGGGACGAGATTGCCTCTAACATGGGACAGAAAAGCGGTATTGCCCATTCCCTCCCGGCTATCGGGATTTACACGTTAGATGATCTTACTATAGCGCCGGAGATCATGTATGACCGGGCGACCATGGCGCTTTCCTACGCACTTGGGAGTCACATGAACCGCATCCGGATCTATGATTCCAGCATGGAGAATTCACTGGAACGGGAATGGCAGATCCTTTCCGATGTAAAAGCAGCCCTGGAAAATGATGAATTCACTTTCTATGCACAGCCGCAATACGACATCACAACCAGGAAGATTGTCGGAGCGGAAGCGCTGGTGCGCTGGATTCATTACGGAAAACTGATCTCTCCGGGAACGTTTATTCCTGTCCTTGAGAAGAATCAGTCTGTCACAGCCCTTGATCAGGCCGTATGGACGAAGGTTATCGCCTGGCTTCATAGCTGGATCGCCAAAGGGTACCGCCCCGTCCCGATTTCCATTAATATATCAAGGCTTGACATTCTGTCGATCGACGTGCCGGAATACCTGGTCAGCCTGACCGATACATACCAGGTTCCAAAGAAATACATTAAATGCGAGATTACGGAAAGCGCATACGCAGAAGACGGTCAGAAGGTCAAAGAAACGGCAAAACGACTGCAGGAAGCCGGTTTCCAAGTCATGATGGACGATTTTGGAAGCGGGTATTCTTCTCTGAACACCTTGAAAAGCATGGATGTGGACGTACTCAAGATTGACATGTGTTTTCTTGAGATGAGCATCGAGGAGGAACAGAAAGGGATCGGAATTCTGGAGTCCGTTGTGAACATGGCAAGACTTCTTGGCATTCCCATCGTCCTCGAAGGCGTCGAGAATCAGCGCCAGGAGAACTTCATGCGGAACATGGGCTGCCGTTATGCACAAGGATACTATTATTACCAGCCTTTACCCGTGAATCAGTTTGAGAACCTACTGGCAGATGAACGGAATCTGGACTTCGCCGGTATGTGCGTCAAGCAGGTTGAGGCAATCCACACAAGAGAATTCATAGACGGCAACCTGTTCACAGACACGATGGTGAATAACATCCTGGGAGCGGCCGCATTCTATGATATATACGAGAACCGGATTGAGATTACCCGTGTCAACGAGCAATATTTCCAGCTTGTCGGCGTGGATGTTCGTGATGCGCAGGACTATGATAAAAAACTCTGGGATCACGTCAGAGACGACGACAGACCCCAGTTGTTCGCACTGTTTGAACAGGCCTACGAAAAACGACCAGGCTGTGCGGAAGGATCTGTGCACTTTCTTCGCACGGACGGAAAAGTATTGTGGGTGTTCCTGAAGGTATTTTTTCTGCGGGAAAAGATCGGGCATAAGATGTTCTATTGTTCCCTTGCCGACGTCACCGCTTTCCGGGAAAAGGACCTGAATACAAAGACGGATAACCTGGAAGCTTCGGAATTCACGGAACAGGAACAAGAGAAGCTGGAACACTATTATGGCAGTATCCCCTGCGGGTTCGGACTGGCAAAGATTATTCTCGATTCTTCCGGCGCTCCGACAGATTATGATATTATCTACATCAATCGGGAGATGGCCAAGACTTGCAGCGGAGACGTAAGGCTTCTGCGGCACCTGATTCTAAGGGCGTTCAGAGACGACCAGAAGGAACTGATTACCAAAGCCTATCAGGCGGCATATCAGGGCGAAACCCTGACTCACTATGTATACAGTTCCATTTCCAGCCACTATCTCCAGCTCACGCTCTATCAGCATGAGTATGGATATGCCGCCTGTCTGATGCGTGACGTCACACACATGCAGATCCATGAGGGCGCTTTAAACAGCATGGTGCTTGCTTATCGGGAGGTATATTTCCTCCATCTTAAGGACAACTACTGCCGGATGATCTATCCGGATGCCAACGGACTGATGGAACGCGGAAACTATGAGGCTGTGGTGGACCGGCACTTTGGAACGGGTAAGATTTTAAAATACGACGAGAAGAATGTCCGAAACTTCCTGTCCCTCAAAAACCTGAAATCTACCCTTATGACTCAGGACTCCACTGAATACCGTTACCGCAGGAGCGCAAAGGACTATGGCATTGAGGATGAATGGTGTCTTACCAGCATAACCATCAGCGAGCGCGAGAAAGGAATTCCTAAGACTGCCGTCATCACCATCCGAAGCATTGATAATATTATCAAAGACGAAGAGGACAAGCGTCATCTGCGGATGGCACAGTCCCTGGCCAGCATGTCGGACGGCTTCTTTATCTACCGGGCAGTAGATGATGAACGGATCCTATATGCGAATCCGGCCATTATGACCATATTTGGCTGCAGCACAATGGATGAATTCATGGAACTGGTGGACGGGTCATTCAAAAGTCTAGTCCATCCAGAAGACCGGAACCGGGTAGAGTGGGAGATCCAGGATCAGATCAGGCATTCCAACGAGAACATGGATTACGTTCAGTACCGGATCATCCGAAAAGACGGAACGATTCGCTGGCTGGACGACTGCGGACATCTGGAGAATTCCGAGTGGGGAGAAGAACACCGTTTGTTCTATGTATTTGTCAAAGATATCACAGACGAGATTACAGATATCCAGAAAGAAAAGCTTTTAAATTCTAATCAGTTTTATCAGAACTCTTAAGAAGTAAGTATCGAACGAAGACGGCTACGTTTAAATTTCGCAGCCGTCCTTACTTTGTCCCCAGCAGTTCCGGTTCCAGCCTGCTGATATGCATCTCCAGTGTATTCCTGTCCACCAGAGCCGGCACCACTCCCTGTCTTGATACACAGAATCCCGCGGCATAGGTTGCGATCCGGATCGAATGTTCCAGCGAAAATCCTTCGCTTAAGTAGGAAGCAAACGCTGAGATAAAGGCGTCTGCGCCTCCCGTTGCGTCGATCGACATAAAATCCGCCGCCGGAAAATACCTGGAAACATTCGCCGTCTTCAGATAGCACCCCTCCTCGCCCAGAGTGATGATCACCGCCTCCATCCCTTTTCCCAGAAAATATTCCGCCTGTTCTTTCACAGAGCCGGTCACCGGGCAAAGAGCCGCCGCTTCCTTACGGTTGGGAATAAAGATATCCGTCAGTTCCAGAAGCTCCTTTGGGATCGTCTTTAAAGCCGCCGGCTTCAGAATATTCTTCACACCGTATTCCCTGGAAACCCTGGCCGCTTCCATTACCGTATCAATCGGAATCTCCGTTGCCAGAAGGCAGAAGCCGGCATTTTTAAAAAGATACTGCCGCTTGCGGATTCCCTCTGCCGATAGGTTTCCATTCGCGCCGGAAAGAATCGTTACCGCACTCTCACCGCCCTTTTCAATATAAATATAAGCTTTCCCGGTCTGCGCATTCAGATCCCTGTGTATCCCCTGAGTCGTCACATTCTCCCGCTCCAGCGTATCAAAAAGAAAAGCCGCATCTGCATCATTGCCAATCTCACCGATCAGGGAAACTTCCCTGTAGAGTTTCGCCGCCCCGATCGCCTGATTCGCTCCCTTCCCCCCCGCAGTCGTGGTAGAATTAAGAATGGTTGTCGTCTTCCCGGACTGAGGCAGCATGTCCACATTAAATGTAACGTCAAGATTGATACTCCCGACCACCACCAGCTTTTTCACGCGCATAAACGCCGGCGGATCCAGACTGTCTTCATTATCAAACCCATACGGCGCCTTAAAAAGATACACCGGATCCTGATCTTTCTTCTCACACTTTCCGATCAGCTGCATGCATACATACCGTCCGAATTCCAGGTAGGGAATTTTAACGCTTGAAATATGCGGGAAGGATATCCCTTCTCTCACATCGTCCTTAAGGCTGACCAGAGACAGGTCAGAAGGTATATAATAATGAAGCCTCTCCATCTGTTCGTACAGGATCAGAGAAGATGCAAAGTGGGAGCTGACGATTCCCGATATATCATAATGGATAATCTTAGAAAAATATTCCTTATCCGAAATATATAATTCCATCTTGTCGCTGTATGGGACATGATTATCATAAAGGCATTTCTTGAACCCCTCCAGCACAAGGGCCGAGCGCTGACTTCTCTTTTTCATGAGACAGGCAAGCCTCATATGCTTATAATCCAGGAGTTTTTCAGTCAGGACATATCCCATTCTCACAAAATCAATGAAGAAAGATTCTTCCGTAAATCCATTAATATAACAGACCGAAATATTCTGCTCTGTAAAATAACGTTCGTACTGCACACTCTGTTCCGACACCGGCTCCCATATAATCCCATCTACATGATTCTTACACAGAGACGTAACATGCCGAAGCTCCGTCTCCATATCGTCTTTGCTGTCATACACAAGAACGCTATAACCATACTCCTGCGCTACGCACAGAATTCCGTTCAGCATAAGATTTGTCTGGGATCCTCTTCTTAAAAGAACCCCGATCAGAAAGCTTTTGGCCGTAGAGATACTTTTTACATTACCATAAGGTGTATAATTATATTCTTTTACAATTTTCAGCACCCGGCTGCGGGTTTCCGGATTGATATTCTGATCTTTATTGTTCACGATCTTGGAAACAGTAGATATGGAAACACCAGCCAGATTTGCAATCTCCTTAATTGTCATAGGTTTTTCCTCTTCTTAACTTTTATGTAACCATTATGTATGAAAATCCAGATTTTGTCAACTTCCCCAAACAGCAGAATGTATAAATTGCATAAGAAAACTATGTAAGAAAATATTTTTATTATACATTTTTAGAAATAAGTGTTGACATTCCCGAAAATGTAATGTAGTATATGTGCATAGGAAAATTATTTAGGAAAGCTTTTTTCTAAATAATATATCTCAAACTCACCACACAAGATATTTCTGAATGGAAAGGAGAATTATGAGTAAGGACGAAGCAAAAAAAGAATGGGAAGCATTTACAAACGCTCCCGCACCAGACCTGTCTGAACAGGCAAAGCTGATCTTACGGCTGAAGAAGCCAGAGGGAAAAGCAGACGTAGTTATTGATACCGATACATATAATGAGATTGACGACCAGTTTGCACTGGCATATCTGATCCGGTCAGATGACAAACTGAACTTAAAAGCCATCTATGCCGCTCCCTTCTTCAACCACAAATCTTCCGGCCCGGCTGATGGAATGGAAAAAAGTTATCAGGAAATACTAAGAGTCCTGACACTGATGGAAAGAGAAGATCTGAAAGACGTGGTTTTCAGAGGTTCCACCAGATACATGCCCTCTGAAGACGAACCTGTAATATCCGATGCAGCGAAAGACCTGGCTGCCCGCGCCATGGAGTATACGCAGGAAAATCCCTTGTACGTCATTGCAATCGGGGCAATTACCAACGTATCCTCCGCCCTTCTTCTCAAGCCTGAGATCAAAGACCGGATCGTACTGATCTGGCTTGGAGGTAATGCCATACACTGGCCTCATAATAAGGAATTCAATCTTTATCAGGACGTAGCCGGAGCCAGGATCGTATTTGGCTGCGAAGTACCGCTTGTACAACTGCCCTGTATGGGCGTTGTGTCAGCCTTTACTACCAGCGGACCGGAATTAGAGTATCATCTGAGAGGGAAGAATAAGATCTGCGACTATCTTGTAGACGTCACGACAAAGGAAGCGCTGGAATGCTATGGCGGTTCTACGTGGACAAGGCCCATCTGGGACGTTACAGCAGTCGCATGGCTTCTGGACGGCGACTTTATGGAAGAAAGTCTGATCCATAGTCCGATTCCTGAATATGACGACCGGTACGCATTCGATGACAACCGGCATTTTATCAAATACGTGTACCATATTAACCGCGACAATCTGTTCGCAGATTTATTTAAGAAACTTACTAAATAGCAAAAAGGAAAGGGGAACAGTTATGAATTTAAGAAAAATCACTTCAATTACACTCGTAACAGCAATGACGGCCGGTCTGGCTCTGACTGGATGCAAAAGCTCCGACGGCAAAGACTCCGGTTCTGAGGGCGGTTCTGGCGATAAAGATTCCGTTACCATCAAATGGATCTCCCAGGGGACGGGCGAAGAAGGATGGGAAGGACTTACAAAGCCGATTCTGGAAGCCTACGAAGAAGAAACAGGCGTGCATATTGATGCGGAATTCTACTCTTTTAACGATCTGTTTGAAGTTATCGAGACAAAAGCAGCGGCAGGCGATTCGGATTTTGACGTAATGAGCGTTGACGTTACCTTCATATCCAAGTATGGTTCCAGCGGCTATCTTGAGCCTCTTGACCAGTATTTCACCGATAAAGATAAAGCGAAGTGGGATGATTCTTCTTACCAGGCAGGCGTATGGGAAGATACTATGTATGCAGCTCCAGAGAATACCTCTACACAGGAATTGTATTACAATAAGAAACTCCTTGACGAAGCCGGAATTACTCTTCCTGAAAATGACGCTGACAACCGTCTGACTTATGAAGAGGTTGCTGAACTTGCAAAAGAAGGGCTTAAAAAGCTTGATCCGGACGGAACCAAGGGATATATCGGCTTCGATTTCCAGCAGGTAAGCCGTGTATATCAGATGAATATGCTTGCCAACTCCATGGGCGGAAAGAACATCAGCGACGACGGATACTCTCTGGACGGCGTTGTGAATACGAAACCGTGGATTGACGCCATGACATGGTATCAGAAACTGGTAGACGACGGAATCGCTTCCAAAGGATATAACGCAGAACAGCTTTCAGACCAGTTCGCCGCCGGAAAAGTTTTATTCCTGATCGGCGGAACCTGGACTCCTGTCAGCATGACCTGTGATGATGAGATCGGCTATACTTATGCGCCTTGTTTCGAGGGTCACGAAGACGAAGTAGCCACCTCCACCGGAAGCTGGTACTTCGGAATTAATTCAAAGTCCGGCAACAAGGATGCCGCCGCAGAGTTTATCAAATATTTTACTCTTGGCAAGGGAAGCGATATGTGGCTTGAGATTAATGGCGACGTTCCAAGCCGTATCGACAAGCAGGATGAGATTGCCAACAATCCAGATGCTCCAGAAGATATGAAGATTGCAGCTTATGAAGCGGCAAATACAGCCGTACCTCGCGCAGTAACGCCTGTATTCGGCGAATATTCCACAGCCCTTGACCAGGCTTGGGAAGATGTTCGTAACGGAGCCAACGTAGAAGAGACTCTGAATAACGCGGTAGAACAGTTTGATGCCGCAGTTGCAGCATATAAATAATTGACAGATCAGGCTGCTGACTGAAAACAGCAGCCTGTTTTTCTCATGAAAACATGAAAGGAGAGTGTCATGGGCGGTATCTATATAAAAAACAAATGGCTTCCGTATCTTCTGATATTACCAACCATTGTAATGATCTGCATATTTAAGATTTATCCTATTATTTCCAGTGTGATCCAGGGTTTCTCTTCTGTGGACAGCGGATTCACCATGGATAATTATAAACATCTGTTTGCCGATAAGACTTTCTGGAACTCGCTGAAAGTCACGTTGAAATTCAATGTCATAATTATTCCGATCCAGATTATTGTGTCCTTCATCATGGCCATGTTTGTAAACGTGAAAGTCCGGGGAATAGAGGTCTTCCGTACTATTTTCTATCTCCCGTTCTGTATATCGCTTACCATATCGACCGTCATCTGGCAGATGATGCTCAATGTGAACAACGGCGTAATCAACAGTATGCTGGGCGTGCTTGGGCTAAAGCCGGTGGGATTTCTGATCGACAAGAAATGGGCCCTTCTTTCCATCGTACTGATCTCTTCCTGGAGAGGCTGCGCATACTGGATGATGTTTATTCTTGCCGGATTAAAAGGAATCGACTCTGCGGTCTATGAATCTGCAAAAATTGACGGCGCCGGATTCTTCAATACCTTGTTCCGTATCACGATTCCGCTGCTGAAAAACACATGGTTATTCGTGCTGGTTGCAAATACTACTGCGAACTTCCTGTTGTTTGCACCAATGCAGATCGCCACAGACGGCGGTCCCCAGGGAAGCACCAACGTATTGATGTATGAAGCCTACAAATCCGCTTTCAAGTATTCCAACAGACCCAGACAGGCCTGCCTTGTTACCATATTACTTGTGATCGTAATGACCGTCTGCTTCATACAGAATAAATTTATGACAGAAAAGGAGGCCAGAAAATGACGCTGAGACAAAAAGCAGTAACGAGAAAAATATTAATCTATCTTATCCTGATCATAATGGTGGTCGCGTCACTTTTTCCGATCTTATTCTGCCTTTCCGCATCACTTAGGACCCAGGAAGATTTGTTCCAGAACATGTTTCCGTTTTCCCTCAAATCCCTGATTCCTACTGCTGCCACCCTGGAGAATTATGTAACGATTTTCACACAGTATGAATTCTGGCGCCCGATCATGAACACACTGATCGTAACCATATTCACGATCATATTCGGATGTATCCTCAATTCCATGGCAGCCTTTGCGTTTACATGTTTTGAATTCAAGGGAAAGAAGATTCTCTTTCCGCTGGTTCTGATCTCCTTCATGGTGCCTTTCGAGGCGATTGCCATCCCCTTATACGGCGTGGCAAGCGATCTCCACATGGTGGATACTTATGCCGGAATGATTATACCCGCCATCGCAGACGGACTGGTTACCTTCCTTTTCATCCAGTTCTTCAAGGATATTCCGCCAAGCCTGGTGGAAGCGGCAAGGGTAGACGGAGCCAAATGGCCTACGATCTTTACAAAGATTATCATGCCGATCTCTGTACCTGTGTTCGTAACCGCAGGTCTTATGATCTTCATGAACCAATGGAACGCCTATATGTGGCCTTTGCTTGTCGCACGTTCAAAAGAAATCCGCACAATCCAGATTGCAATCAGCCAGTTCAGCGGAGAACGTTCTATCCAGTGGACCTACATTTATGCAAGTTCCATGGTATCTGCAATCATCCCAATCTGCCTGTTCCTTCCGTTCCAGAAGTATTTCGTAGAAGGTATTACGGCAGGCAGTGTGAAAGGATAGTTGAGTATGAAGAAAATATTAGTAATAGGAAGCTTAAATCTTGACATGGTCGTCAACGTGGACCATACGCCGACCGTAGGCGAGACGATCTTAAGCGATAAGATGGAGATGATTCCCGGCGGCAAAGGCGCTAATCAGGCGTGCGCCGCAGGGTGCCTGAATGCAGACGTAACCATGTTAGGCGCCGTGGGCAACGACATGTATGCAGATATCCAGATGGAAAGCTTAAGCCGCGCAGGGGTTGACGTCTCCAGAATTATCAGAAGGCCGGATACCACTACCGGGATTGCCTTAATTACCGTAAACAGTGACGGAGATAACTGCATCGTCGTGATCTCGGGCGCTAACGCTACTTTGTCCTGTAAGGACATTGATCAGAACGTGGATCTTCTAAAAGAGGCAGACATTATCATCTTCCAGCTTGAGATTCCCCTCGACACCGTATGCTACGGCGCAAAGAAAGCCAAGGAACTGGGGAAGACCGTCATCCTTGACCCGGCTCCCGTGCCAAAAGAATTCCCTGATGAATTATTCCGTTATGTGGACATTATCAAGCCTAACGAAACAGAACTTCACATGCTGACCGGAATCGACCATGTAGAGGATCATCTGCAGGAAGCCTCTGCAAAGCTCAGAAGCCAGGGCGTTAAGAATATCCTGGTGACTCTTGGCGGAAAAGGGGTCTATCTGGATTCAGAGGAGTCGGGTATACTTCGCATTCCGGCAATACCCGTGGATGCAGTGGACACCACTGCTGCCGGCGATTCTTTTACCGCGGCGCTGGCAGTTATGCTTGCTAAAGGGAAGAGCCTTTCTGATGCGGCAGTCTTTGCCAACTATGTATCTGCCATCGCAGTGACAAGGAAAGGCGCCCAGTCGTCAATCCCTACGCTGGATGAAGTACGGGAATATATTGAACGGTTTGAACGGGATAAGGAAGCGGTTTCTTTAGCTGCGGCCGAATCCGATTTCCGTCTGAACTTAGCAGGCGTTACTGCATAAGTAAAAAAGTGTCTTCGACACTTCAACTCCCCTAGCCCCTCATTCATGAGGGG
>CAJTVY010000034.1 GCA_910579925.1 uncultured Dorea sp. | reverse complement strand
TCCCCTCATGAATGAGGGGCTAGGGGAGTTGAAGTGTCGAAGACACTTTTTTATGCAGATAAATTGGGATTGAGAGTCGGCAGACTCAAAGTATCATGGTTCAGAGTACGAACGCATACATCACGATAAAGTGGCAGGCGCTTCCGCCCATTACGAACAGGTGGAAGATCTCATGACTTCCGAAGTATCTGTGCCTGCTGTTGAACAGAGGCAGTTTTAAAGCATAGATGACTCCGCCTGCCGTGTAGATGATACCGCCTGCCAGCAGCCATCCGAATGCAGCGGCGGTCATGGAGTTCAGTATCTGAGTAAAAGCAAGTACACAGGTCCATCCCATTCCGATGTAGAGGACAGAGGATATCCATCTTGGGCAGTATACCCAGAATGCTTTAATCAGGATGCCGATAAGGGCGATTCCCCATACGATGCTAAGAAGGATGATCCCTGTCCTGCCGCCGAGTACAAGCAGACAGATGGGAGTGTAGCTTCCGGCGATCAGTATGCTGATCATCATATGGTCTACTTTTTTAAGAAGCGTATTGATTCTCTCGGAGCGGTTGAAGGTATGGTAGGTGGTGCTTGCAGCGTATAGCAGAATGAGGCTTGCGGCGTAGACGGCAATGGAGATTATATAAATCCTGCCGGGTTCATGGGCTGCCTTGATCAGTAAAGGTACGGCTGCAAATATTGCCATTAACATTCCGATAAAATGAGTGATTGCACTTCCCGGATCTTTGATGTGTTCTTCGAGTGTATGTGACATATTATCACCTCCTGGTTTGATAAAACACAACATGTAGTTTTAAAAACTATGTTATGATGTATTTATATTATACCCAGTCGGGAAAAATTGCAAGCATAATAATCAAATTTTTTATATTGTGATTTAAAATAAGATTTTTTAGGGAAAACTTATATATATGATACCAGAGTCAAAAGATCAACATCATGTCATTGCGAAGGAGGAAAGTAATGAAAAGAAATGTAATCGGTATAATACTTATAATATCTATGACTGCTGCCCTGGCAGTCGGATGTAGTGGAAAAGAGGAGTCCGGTAATAGGACAGGCGATACGACAGGTGAGGAAAATACGGCCGGTATTACGTTTATGGCTCCTGACTGGGCCATTCCTACAGAAGATCAGCTTAAAGCTTTTACCGATGAAACGGGAATTGAAGTTGTTGTAAATGAAGTGGGATGGGATGATATTCGTGATAAGTTAGTAACAGCGGCAGCGGGCGGACAGGCTGTGGCTGACGTTGTGGAAGTGGACTGGTCCTGGGTTGGAGAATTCTATGCGGCTGACTGGCTGGAACCTTTGGAAGTATCTGATGAAGTAAAGGCAGATATGCCGACATTAGAGACATTTACCAAAGACGGAAATGTTCTTGCAATCCCATATGCCAATGATTACCGTCTATCCTATTACAACACAAAGCAGTATGAAGACGCTGGTATCAGCAAAGAGCCCCAGACCTGGGACGAGGTATATCAGAACTGTAAGACACTGAAGGAAAAGGGTGTCTGTGAGTATCCTTTTGCATTACCTTTAAATGCGGAAGAGAAGACGTCCACGTATCTGATGTGGCTTGCCTATACCATGAATGGAATTGTATTTAACGATGACGGAACGCTGAATAAGGATTCTGTGCTGGCAGCGTTAAAATATGAAGAGAATCTGATAAAAGATGAACTGGTAGATCCTGCGGACAAGACGTCTTCCGGTATGGATGTTTACAAGCGTATTCTATCTGGATCTGCAAACTTTCTGACTGGCCCGACCTCTTTTGTATCTAAAAGTACGAATAAGGATGAATGCAGTGTAATCGGTGAGATTACACCGATCCTTGTACCCGGTAAAGACGCAAAAGCGACTGTCACCATGGCGCTGCCGGAAGCGCTTGGCGTTACAAAGTTCTCTGAGAATAAAGATGAGGCAAAGAAATTTATTGAATGGTATACCTCTGCTGATATGCAGGAGAAGCTGAATGAGACGAACACCGCGATTCCTACCCGGAATTCTGTATTGAAAAAGCTGATTGGCGATGGAAAGATCCAGAATGCAGGCGCCATGATGGAAGCGGCGGAACTGATAGCTTCTCCATTCCCGGACGGAATCCCGGCTTACTATTCTGAGATGAGTAATTCGATCTACAATGCTGTCAATAAAATGGCGTTAGGTGAGATGACGGCAGACGAAGCATATGAAGAGATGGAGGCGAAGGTTGCCGGGCTTGCGGCAGAATAGTATGAAAAAGAAGATAATGCCGTATCTTTTGCTGACACCCATGATTCTGATCATGGGTGTATTGGTATTTTATCCGGTTATAGCGACCTTTTCATACAGTCTGAAGAAATGGAAGCTGACTGCTCCTGATGATATTCCTGTTGTCGGACTGCGTAATTATGTAACGATTCTGAAGTCAGATTCTTTCTGGTACAGTTTCTGTAATACGTTGTTTATTCTGGCTGTGGTGGTGGTTCTGACAACCGTGCTGGGGTTCCTGGTATCGGTCTTTCTGAATATTGATGTGAAATGGTCGGGAATCCTTCTGGCAGTCGCGATTCTGCCATGGGCTCTTCCGCCTTATGTAAACGGAATCCTGTGGAAATTCGTGTTCTCATCGGGATATGGGTTTATGAATAAGTTATGTATTGGTCTGGGTCTGGCTGATCAGCCTGTTGAATGGCTGAGTTCCAGATGGTCTCTGCTTGTGGTGGTATCCCTGGTGGTGACCTGGAGGAGTATTCCGTTTATGGCGTTGGTATGCCTGGCAGGCAGACAGGCGATCCCGGATGGACTCTATGAGGCTGCAAGGATTGACGGGGGAAATAAAAGAACGATTTTTCAAAGAATTACGCTGCCGCTTATGCTTCCCTTTCTGGGAATCGGGATTACTTCAACCTCTGTTACGGCAATCAACGTATTCGATGAGATTATTGCACTGTCGGGATATAGTGATCTGGGGAAGAATCTGCTGGTGGAGAGCTATCTGACAACGTTTTCTTTCCTGGATTTTGGGAAGGGGAGCGCTATTACTTATCTGGTGATGTTTTTTGCTGGTATTCTGGGTGTACTCTACCTTAGAAATCTGAACAGGGAGGTGAAATACTGATGAAGGCAGGAAAGAGAATCGCTTATGTTCTGGCTCTGGCGATATTTCTGATTCTGACATTAGGACCATTTATCTGGACTTTTGTACTGTCTGTTACGCCGGAATATGCAATGATGGAAAAGAACACGAAACTGCTGCCGGATGAGGTGACTTATGAAAATTACAGAGAATTACTGACAGCGGGCGCTCAGAAGGGTTCTGTTCTGATTACCGGAATTAAGAATGCGTTAAAAGCCGTGGGAGCAACCCTTGTGATCGGACTTCCGGTCTCGCTGATGAGCGCCTATGCCTTAAGCCGTATGGAATTCAGGGGAAGAAAAGTGATCAGGAATTTATTGTTGATTACGATGGTTATACCGGTTATGGCGACGATTATTCCGCTATTCCGGTTATTTGTTGACAGAAAATGGCTGGATGATGTATTCTGGCTTTCTATGGTGTATGTAAGTTCCTATCTGCCTTTGGTGACTTGGCTGATGTCAAATTATTTTGCGACGATTCCGAAGGAGTTGGAGGAGTCCGCCATGATTGACGGCTGCGGAAGGATGTCTTCTTTCTTGAGGATTATTCTGCCGGCTTCTTATCCGATTATTCTGTCGGCCGCGTTGATTATGTTTCTGAATACCTGGAGTCAGTTTCAGATTCCTCTGATTCTTGCCTCTTCGTTAGAGACGAAGCCGGTTGCGATTGTGGTGTCGGAATTTATGACGAAGGACTCGGTACAGTATGGACTTACGGCGGCAGCGGGGATGATTGCGGTCGTTCCGCCGGCAGTTGCGGCGTTCGTGTTCCGGCGGTTTCTGATTTCCGGGATGATGGGCGGGGCGGTGAAAGGGTAGAAGGAGGGTTCTGTCAGAAGCGGAGAGCACTACGCTCTCCGTTTCACATCCATTATCTTGCAATACACTATTGCTACCAACGTACTTACCGCTGTGGCCGCAATCCCAGCCCCTACAATTCCAGCCGGGTTCACGCTGCCATACTGGTATTCTTTATCATAACAGCATTCCGCCTCTTCACGTAAAAGCGCTTCGTCTTTTGTAGATACTAAGTAACAAAATTTATAATATCTTAGGCTGGTGAATAATAATATAAATATGTTTTTCCTTCATCTTTTCTTCATAAGTGGTCTTAAAATTACAAGGGTTATCAATCAATTTTTCTTTATCATATATGAAAAAATAAATATTTTTTGCGCTATAATGTACCATATCCGCTTCTATTTCCTCCACCAGCTTTTTCAATACCATTCCTTTTCTCGTACACTTTACTTCAATAGTATTATTGGAATCCAACAAAATATCTGTCCTGACTGTACCATATCCCGTATCCTCACTTACCTCTGCTCTTGCCATTGGATAGAGTGGTTTAAGATATGCATACAACAAATGTTGGACATCGTACTCATTTTTTATCCTTAAATCTTCTAACTGCTCTTTTTGAATCCCTCCTCTTTTATGAAGTCTCCTTTCGAAAAGATTTTCCAAAAAAAGATAAAAATTTTCCAGTATATCCAAAAGCAGTCTGCCGTTTTCATTTACATTCATAATCTCATTCATGTACTCTATTACTCTGTTTTTGGCTTCAAGCATCTTTTCTTTTGTATCTCTATCAGAATATTCATTTGGGAGATAGTAAGCTCTTCTTTCCAAATCAATTAAATATTGCGAATCCATTCCTATTTTTTTCATCTGCTCTCTTAAAGCACTTGTTGCGACTTGAAATGACGGACTGTCCTTTGCACACACTAATCTTTCCATGGCTTGTTGCATACTACCGGAATTACTAAACATCTTTATTTCCTCCCCCTCCCCAGCGTAAATAGAACAAAAATAAAGGATCTAAAATATACAATACTCCTTCCTTCCAATCAAGAACTTTGAATATATCCTCCCGGCCATCCAATAATTCCTGTAGCTTTACCAAACTTTCTTTTATAGCTTGCGGAGTAGGTTTTTTACAATCATCTGCAATCAAACAATAAATACGCTCTTTAATATCCTCAAATTCCAATTTCATGATAGGTGGGTTTTCTGCAATGGATTTTACAATCAATTCATAAAGATCATAATCCTTACCATTATCTGCCCGAAATCTGTTTCTGCTTTTTCCTCTCATGTTTGGCCCCTTTTGCATTAGGGAAACCACATCGCCATATTCAAAATTTGCAGTTGTATATCGATATGCTATATTCAAAATTTCCGGTTTTACACACCAGTCGTCTCTACCTGACATTTCCAAAATCGTACAGATATTTAAGCAGATGTACTGCATCAACTGCGGAGAAGATAAACTTTCTATCGCAATCTGTGTTGCAACATCTTCTTCAATCTGTACACCCAATTTTTTAAATCCTATTTTTGCAATTTCTTTTAGATCATTTACTTCCCATGATTCCATATTGATCATGCTTAATCGTCCTGAAAGGTCTGCGTTCCTGCGGATTGCTTCATCCGCCCTGTGAGGCAGAGAAACAACAATTGCCTTAAATCCTCTTCGGATTGCATCTTTAAGCTGCCGTGCAATCTGCATCCGTTTCTCTTCCGGTGCGTAATGGAAATCATCAATAACCAAAACCAGATTTTCGTTTTTGTAGTATTCTATAATTTTATCTTTTGTCAAAGAATAGGTTTCTTTTTTCGAATATTTATCTCTGGTATCAGCAATCATTTTTTCTGAAGAAAACTCTTCCTGATAAGCCAGACCAACTTTTGCGGCAACCACTTTCCAAAAATCTATCTCTAAACTAAAATCTGCTCCTGAGACTTCCACAATCTTATCAAATCCTATAACCTTTTCACACAGAATCGTTTTTCCCATCTTAGAAGGGCCTACCAAAGAAGTCAAAAAACCGGACACCTTTATTGCCTGCATTAAACGAAATTCATATGGCAGATCTGAAACCGCAGATTTACGTGATATATAAGTATATTCAGGAAATGCCCCTGGTCTGAACACATCTTCCGCCTTTAATCCCATTATCAGCCTCTCCTTTTCTCTTTTTATTTATTATACTACTTATATATTATATTTAAACCTTTTTTATCCAATTTAATACGTTTTTATTAGTTTTATATGTAACAACTCATTTTTATAACTAAAAAGGGGGAATCGGCTAATGCCGATTTCTTCCGATTTTAAAGCTAAATAAAGATACCCCGCAGAAATGCGCACCGTTCTGCACTGGCATATTCTGTGGGGTATCTCTATTTATAGGGGTAATCATTATTTTTGGCCACACTAAATAAAGGTTCTCCTTCTATTAAACCACACCTTTCATTATGCGATAGTTTCTTCTTTTTTACCTTTAAATTTCCGGAGTTTGCTGCTCAGGAAGCGATGATATTTATTGATATTTCTTCCGATTACATACATCATAAACTCCTTGTATACTTTCTCGGTTGAACGGTGATTGAACCGTCGAAAGTCATCATTTTCCTTCATATCTCCAAAATGTCCTTCCGTTTGGATAGAACGAATCTGACGGTTTAAAATACCTTTCTCACTTTGAATGTTTTCATGTGATTTTTCTTTTAATTCTTCCCAGCGCTCATTGACCTTCATCACTTTGTTTTTGTCTGCGTCCTTTTGGAGATTATATTTATAAAGACATTTCTCTTTGTGTTCGCAGCCGCTGCAATCAGCGCATCCGTATACTTCGAGAGTCTGTGTATACCCATCCATTTCTTTTGTTTCTGTCCGGATATATCTTAATTCTCTGCCATCATGACAAATATAATAATGCTCGTCTTCAAAGACCTGGGTTGTCATGTTATAGTACTTTCCAATATTTTCTTGATAGGCACGGGTCTTTCGCTGTTCGTGGTCTTGTAACTTGATATAACTTTCTATGTTATGCTCTTTTAAGAACCATAAGTTTTTCTCGCTGCAATATCCACTGTCTGCAGTAATTTCTTTTAATCTCTCATCAAAAGCTTTCCTATGTTTCTGCACGACCGGAATCAAAGTATTGTAATCTGTTCTGTCATTACTTACATAACCATGGATGATAAAATAATTCTCTACGGCAATCTGAACATTGTAAGCGGCTTTCAGCTGGCCATTCATCATATGATCGTCTTTCATCCGCATGAAAGTTGCCTCTAAATCTGTTTTCGAGTAACTGTTACGTTCTTTTCCCATAATTTCAAAGTGCTCTTTATACTCCATAAGTTTCCTTCCACAAGCTTCTAATTCTTCATACAGCTGCTGGATTTCCGATTTTTTCCTGCCTTTTCCGTAAACGAAGCCAATGCCTTCTCCATCTGCAATCGTTGATAAATTCTTTTGAAGTTTCAACAAATCTAACGGAGAACAGTGATCGATTTCAATTTTGCTGTTATTTGAGATTTTCTTGTGTTTTGTAAGTTTTCGTTTCCGATTTTTTTGGATGACCTCTCGTACTTGATCCATGCCATCAATGACAAACATCTGAGCATTCCCAAATCCGTATTTTTCACCATATCTGTTTTCTCCGAGAAATACATTGTATCTACGATAAAGGGAATCAATGGTATCAAGAAGTCCTGCCAGATGATAATTGAGAGATCCGCGCCATACAAAAGTGTAACGGTTCGCATTGGCTTTCACCTTTGTTCCATCAATAAAGAGAGTTTCTAATGTTGAGAAGCCTTCCTTCTTTAATCGTCGTAATAATTGATAATTGAGATCATCTAAGATTTCACCTGAAAGTTTTTGATTGATAAAATCATAAAAAGCATCTCTTTTGGGATGTTGACCCTGGGCGAGCCAAATGAAAGCCAGATCTCTTTTGCACAGTTCAACAATGCGGTCAATTTCCCGAACACCACGCATGGCAGCATAGGTAAGAACTCCATATTTCATGATTGGGTTAAACCCGCTTTTCCCCTTTCCAGAATACGGAGCTAATAAAGCTGTAAAATCCATCTCCTCCATGACTTTTTTAAGGGTAAAGACCGGATCGTCGTCAGGTAAACTTAATTCATAAAAACGGAAGTTACTTTTCTGTTGCCCTAATTCAAAAAAATGGTTATAATAATTATGTTTTGTCATAGCTACATTATAACATGTAGCGGAGGAAAGATGGTTGTGGTTAGCCATCTTTTTCTCTTTTTATAGGGATGATTATAGGGAGGCATGTGACTCGTCGAGTCACATGCCTCCTTGTTCATGACTATCTATTAACCGACAGCCCCCTTTCCGTCCATCATTTTACAATATATCACTGCCACAATCGTACTCACCGCCGTTGCCGCAATACCAGCCCCCACAATTCCAGCCGGGTTCACGCTCCCATACTGGCTCCTGTAGGCAATCACATTGACCGGAATTAACTGAAGCGATGGATATTAATAATGAGAAACGTACACATCTCATTACTTGCAATTCCCCGTTTCCGGATCGGACCAGGCAGCAGCCCTCTCCTCCTGTCTTCTTCCAATTTAGACAGGGCCTCCATTGCACGAAGCCCCACCTTGTGTCAAGTTAATGACACGAATTTTTTAGATATTTTTTAAGCCATGGAATTGTTTCTTAAATCAAGACAATTCCGTTCTTTTCTGACAAATTAACTATAATCTCTCATATGCATTAACTAATGTTTCGTGACATTAATCACCATCTGTATTTATCTTTTTGAGTTTATGCAATAATTGTTGTTATTACTAATATTATTAACGCCAAAATTTCTGTTTTTATTGCATAATTAAACCATTTATATTTTCTTATAACCACAGTAGCATTATATGTGATTTCCTCAGAAAAATCCTTTTCGATTTTCTGGATATCAGCATCTAAAATGTCTATCTTTGCATACTGCTTAAATATTGCTCTAATATATTGTTCTTTATCATATTTAGCTATATCTACATAAAAAAGTAAATTATCATAATCAAAATGCTCGCTTTGATTATTTGTTTCTTTACCCATTTTAGGAAAAAAGGAAAATAAAGCCATAATGGTAGATAGTAACATAGTAATGCACACAATATAATATAATATTTTGACATTCTCAATATCTTTCATACCCCCTATGAAAGATAAACAGGCTATATTGAATGCCACTATTGCTGCATTCTTTGCCTCGGCATGTGTAAGCCAATTATTTACATTATCGAAAATATTCTTTAATAAATTCTGTACTGTCTTATGTATATCATCATTCATCTATTCCATCTCCTTCAATTTTTCGAATACAAGCCTCAATGTATTTTTAAAATCCGCAACTGCTGGCTCTGAAAATTGTTCAATCTCTTTTTCCTCTATCCAACGGACCATTGAATGCTTATTTCCATTAAAATTAGTTATGTTATACTTTTCAATAATCTCAGCCATTGTAATTATTCCTTTGTCTTTTCCTTGAACACTGTCCACTTCATACATTGCCAAAGGTATCGGCTGAATGTCCTTTCGTTCTTTATTGCACTGAACCCTAATCTCTATTCCAAAATCTTTTCTATATTCTCCTTCGATTTGTTCTGCTAATGATGTTTCCAAGGTACCTTTAGCACATCCAAACTCCCAATGCCCAGGAAACTTCTCTCTATTGTCCGCTCTTTTCATTATTAATATCTTTTTATTATTTTTGTCATAGCAAACTGAAACACAATGTAGCCTTAACAAAAACTTAGGATCTAATAAATGCTTAAAATCCGCTTGTGATTCGCCAATAATTTTATCAATTTTTTTAAATTTGTCCTCTAATTTTTGATTAACTAAAATCTTGTTTAAAGCATAATCTACATCATTATACATTTGTTGTTCTAATATCGGACTTATTTTATTTTCAAAATATTGTTTTACTAATTCGCTATTCTCTTTTTCATCATAATAAAAACTATTTTCAAATGATAATCCATCAAAATATTTTTCGTCGTAATACCAGATAATTGGATATAATCGATTTTGCCAAACACCTTTTAAACGTTTGTATGTAATTATATGTATATTCTTTAGATAATCGGTATTTCTTGACAAAATATATGCTAATTCATAACTGATTGCCAATCGCCTATCTTGCGTGTTTTCTTTAATTCTAAATCCTGTATCTATATCATTTCCTAAAAACTCAAAAATACCATATCCTTCTTGCAATTTGAATCTTTCAATTAAATTGTCATATTGTTCCAATTTTTTTAAATTTTCTCCTATAATCGCTATCCATGCTGATGATTTCATGGATATAATATTTTGCATTTTCATCAAATCTCGATCCAAATCACATATTCCTAATTCATCAAAAAATGTTCCTTCTTTTAATTGTGAAACCATAATATTCAAAATTTCGAAAATACAATTTACATATACAAAAATATCATTCTTCTCTTTGATTGGTACAATAAAAACCACTTCGTCCCCTAGAATTCTCCACATTTCTGCACTTGGCATTTTTTTAGCAACCAATTGCTGAACTTTACTAAACAAAGCAACAATCACTTGAGACCATCCTGTAAAATTTAATGTTTTATACGCAGTGGAATTAACTATATCAAAAGAGAAGAACACTTCAACACTTCTCCGTTCAAATGGTTCTTCTCTTTTTTGGTTCAAATTTTGAATTTGACTACTATAATCCTCCTGTAATTTTGCTGAGACTTTTTTATTTACCATTTTAAATACCCCAAAAATTTTCCTCTGTTTGATGCAGCCTCTACTGAAACATTAAAATATTCCGCTATTTTCGAAGTGTTTACTTTATTGCCAATTATATTTTCATTCATTACCCTTAAATATTCCTTTTGAGGCATCAAAAATGCAGCTGCAAATTCATTTGCTTGGTATTCTTTTTCAGAGCTACCTTGTCTATGATAAATATTCGTATCCTGTTGAGCCCATAATTCTGCATTGGTTAAATACCCCATATGCAAAAATAAATGTCCTAATTCATGTGCAATTGTAAATCGACGTCTCTTTTCTTCCTGAAAAGGTGATACCAATATTCTAAAAGATTCCCCTTCTTTCTCTACGGCACCATCAGTAAAGCTATAATCTGTCTGAACACTACCTCCTAATGAAGCAACAAGTTCATCAATATTTTGTATTGGAACTTGTATATCAAAAGAAACCAAAATATCTTGTGTTAATGAGTTTATCATCATTCTTGTTGAATTGTCCATTTCCTCACATCCTTTACTGTTGGTTTATACACAGAAACATATGTTTGGTTATAATATATCATGTTAACCTAAGAAATTCAAGTAATTTATTTGCTTTTGTGCATTTTAAACAATTATGTCACTTGTCTTACTTCTTTTTCTAATTATACAATATTATTAACATACCTACAACACATATACTAAATATTATTTAGGATAGATATCTTTCTGGGTTTTCCTCAGTTACTACTACATTATACTCTTTGCATTTGTTTCTAATTAAACATTACCACAAAAAACATTTTTAATTTTGTAGCAAAAATTTCTATATGGTCTATCACTTATCCATTATCTTACAATACATCACCGCCACAATCGTACTCACCGCCGTCGCCGCAATCCCGGCCCCTACAATCCCTGCCGGGTTCACGCTCCCATACTGGCTCCGGTACGCAATTACATTGACCGGAATCAACTGCAGCGACGAGATATTAATAATCAGAAAGGTACACATCTCATTACTGGCAATCCCCCGTTTCCGTGCCTTTCCCGGCATCCGTCCTTTCCTGCGGTCTTCCTCCAGCTTCGAAAGTTCCTCCATCGCCCTAAGTCCCGCCGGCGTCGCCGCCCATCCAAGTCCCAGCACATTGGCGATAATATTCGTAGTAATATGTTCCTGTGCCGGATGATCCGCCGGAAGCTCCGGGAACAGGAACTTAACGAAAGGCCGGATCTTCCGGGAGGCAGAGCGGATAATTCCGGCTTTTGCGGCAATCTCCATGAGCCCTACCCAGAAGGACATTACGCCCATCATCGTAATGCACAAAGTAATGGCTTCTTTGGAGGAGTCGAGAGCCGCATTGGTAATATCCGGCATCCGCCCGTTAAAAGCGGCGAATATGATACCAATCAATATCATACCAGCCCATAAGTAGTTCAGCATCTTCTATACCTTCCCATTGCTTTTATCTATACCATATGCAGCCGCCCGGAATAATAGTCAGTTGATTTCTTCATATTTTCATATTATATTATACTGAGAGAGCATTCCGGAATATGCGCTGTGCAGGACAAGGCAGGACGCGCCGCGGGCTTAAGTTTTCGTGCAGGCTATTTTGGCATATGCCTTGTGCAGGACAAAGAGCAGACAGGAGGGGACATTGTGGAAAATCTGCAGATCAGTCTGCCGGAACGAGTGGACAGAATCATTACAATATTACAGAACCATGGATACGAAGCATATGCGGTAGGCGGGTGTGTCAGAGATTCGGTTCTTGGAAGGGAGCCGGAAGACTGGGATATTACCACGTCCGCTATGCCAGAGGAGACGAAGTCGCTGTTTTCGAAGACTTTCGATACGGGGATAGAGCATGGAACGGTCACCGTGATGATGGGAGAGGAAGGATTCGAGGTCACGACATACCGTATTGACGGGGAATATGAGGACAGCCGCCACCCGAAGGAAGTGACCTTTACCAGAAATCTGAGGGAGGATCTGCTGAGAAGAGATTTTACCATCAACGCTATGGCCTATAATGAGAAAGACGGGCTGGTGGATATCTTCGGTGGAATCCGGGATCTTCGGGCCAATGTGATCCGTTGTGTGGGAAATGCGAAGGAGAGATTTTCTGAGGATGCTCTGAGAATCTTAAGAGGAATTCGTTTTGCCGCACAGCTTGGCTTTGAAATTGAAGACGAAACAAGGCGGGCAATGGGGGAACTTGCGCCCACCCTTGGGAAGATCAGCGCAGAGAGGATCCAGGTGGAAATGGTGAAAATCGTTGTGTCTGACCGGCCTGAGATACTAAGAGATGCATATGGACTGGGGATTACAAAGGTGTTTCTTCCGGAATTTGACCGTATCATGGTAACGGAGCAGGAGACGCCCCATCACATGTATTCCGTGGGGGAACACACCTTAAAGGCTATGAAGAACATCCGTGCCGACAAGGCGCTGAGACTGACCATGCTTCTGCATGACATGGGAAAACCAGCCCTTAAGACAATAGATGAGGCCGGGGTAGCTCATTTTAAAAGACATGCGGCAGAAAGCCAGGTAATTGCAAAGGAGGTCTTAAAGCGGCTCAAATTTGACAATGATACTATGAACAAAGTAACCAGGCTGGTATGTTTCCATGATTACCGGATGCCTGCATCCGCAAAGGATGTGCGCCGTGCTATGAACAGGATCGGGGAAGACCTGTTTCCTTCTTATATGGAAGTACGCCGTGCGGACGTAATGGCGCAGAGTCTGTATCAAAGGAAGGAAAAGGTAAAGAATCTCGATGAGATTGAAAAGTTGTATTATGACATTACCAAGGCGAAGCAGTGCGTGTCACTGAAAGAACTGGCAGTGTCAGGCAAAGATCTGATTGCCGCAGGAATGAGGCCGGGAAAGGAGATTGGCGCCTGTTTAAACGAACTGCTGGAGCGTGTCATAGAGGAACCGGATCTGAATGAGAAAGATAAATTACTGAAACTGCTTCCGCCTGTTTAGCATATTTTCCCAACCGCCGTCATACGTTAGAGAGAATATGTAATGTAAGTGCAGGGGATGGATATGCAGGAGTATGAACTTAACGTATTAGAACAGTATGATGTAGAAGTCAGCGGCACCCGTAAGACGAGGGGTGCTGTTTTATGCGACTCCGATCAGGGGCTTCTGCTGCTTAAAGAAGTAAAGGTATCAGAAAAGCGTATTCCTGCGTTGTATGAGTTGCATGAGTATCTTAAGGAACAGGGATATACACGGACAGACAGGATCATACGGACGAAGGAAGGGAAATATCTCGCTGTTTCAGAGGATGGCGGACAGTATCTTCTGAAAAACTGGTTCCAGGGGCGGGAGTGCGATATCAAGAAACCGGCGGAACTGCTTGCGGCGTCAGGGAATCTTGCCAGGCTGCATATGCTGATGTGCAGAAGATTCGAGCATGGAGCCGCACCGGGGGCGCATCTTGGCGAGGAATATATGCGCCATAACCGGGAACTCAAGAAAGTACGAAGATTCATGAGGGGGATATCGCCAAAGGGAGAGTTTGAATCCGCTTTTCTGAAATATTTTGAGCAGATGTACCAATGGGCAGACGGAGCTGCTTCTGAACTGGAAAAATCTGCATACGACAAGATTTACCGGGACAGCGTGGAGCGGGGATGTATGACTCATGGAGAGTATAACTACCACAATATCTTAATTCTTCCTGGAGAAAACAGCCATAGGAGGGAGCCATATCAGATTGCTGTTACAAATTTTGAGAAATTTAAACGAGATGTACAGGTGGAGGATCTGTATTATTTTCTGCGGAAGGTAATGGAGAAGCAGGGGTGGAAGGTGCGTCTGGGAGACAATATGCTCAACGCATATTCGGCAATCCGGCCCCTGTCTGGCGATGAAATCGAGTATCTTAAGATTCGGCTCATTTACCCGGAAAAATTCTGGAAGGTTGCTAATTCTTATTATCACTCCAATAAGGCCTGGATTTCAGCAAAGAGTATTGAGAAGCTTGACATGGCGATTCGACAGACGGAAGAAAAGAAGCGGTTTTTAGAAGAGATATTTTCTTTTCATTTGTAGATTCCTGTTGTATAATAGAGTCATTAAAAACAGGAGGTACAGAAATGGAATATCGTGAAAGATATGAAGGATGGTTAAGTGATCCATACTTCGATGAGGCTACAAAGGAAGAGTTAAGAAGCATTGCCAATGATGATAACGAGATCAAGGAGCGTTTTTATAAGGATCTGGAATTCGGGACAGCCGGCCTTAGGGGAATCATCGGTGCAGGAACGAATCGTATGAATATTTATACGGTGAGAAAGGCGACCCAGGGTCTTGCGAATTATATTATCAGCAAGGACGGGCAGAAGAAGGGCGTGGCAATCGCATACGATTCCCGCCGGATGTCTCCGGAATTTGCAGATGAGGCGGCTCTGTGCCTGGCAGCCAATGGAATTAAGGCTTATGTCTTCGAATCTCTGCGTCCGACGCCGGAACTGTCTTATGCAGTGCGTTCTCTTGGCTGCATCGCCGGTATCAACATTACAGCCAGTCATAACCCGCCGGAGTATAACGGATATAAGGTATACTGGGAGGATGGCGCACAGATCACCCCGCCCCACGACAAGGGTATTATGGACGAAGTGAAGGCTGTGACGGATTACAATACGGTGAAGACCATGGGGCCTGAGGAAGCGAAGGCAGCGGGAATGTACGAAGTTATCGGCAAAGAAGTGGACGACGGTTATATCGCAGAGTTGAAGAAGCAGGTAATCCACCAGGATTCCATCGATGCCGCCGGTAAGGAACTGAAGATTGTATACAGCCCGCTCCATGGTACAGGGAATATTCCGGCAAGACGGATACTTAAGGAACTTGGTTTTGAGAATGTCTATGTCGTAAAGGAACAGGAACTGCCGGACGGCGAATTCCCAACGGTTTCCTATCCGAATCCAGAGGCTGAGGAAGCCTTTGAACTGGGACTGAAACTTGCAAAAGAGGTTGATGCAGATCTGGTTCTGGCGACAGATCCTGATGCAGACCGTCTGGGTGTGTATGTGAAGGATGGGAAATCCGGAGAGTACAAGGTATTGACGGGAAATATGTCAGGGTGTCTCCTTGCCGATTATGAGATTGGCCAGCGTAAGGCCTTAAAAGGGCTGCCGGATGACGGCTTCCTGATCAAGACGATTGTTACATCCAATCTGGCAGATGCCATTGCGAAAGGTTACGGAATCGGACTGATTGAGGTTCTGACAGGATTCAAGTTCATCGGACAGCAGATTCTTGGTTTCGAGACCACAGGAAAGGGTACTTATCTCTTTGGATTTGAGGAGAGCTACGGATGTCTGATCGGAACTCATGCGAGGGATAAGGATGCCATTGTTGCCACCATGGCGCTGTGTGAGGCCGCAGCTTACTATAAGACCCAGGGCAAGACTTTGTGGGATGCGATGGTGGACATGTATGACAAGTACGGTTATTATAAGGATGATATTAAGTCCATTACGCTCAAAGGAATCGAGGGATTACAGAAGATCCAGGAAATTCTGGAAACGCTGCGTAAGAACCCGCCGGCAGAAGTTGGCGGATACCAGGTCATTAAGGCAAGGGATTACCAGGCTGAGACGGTGAAAGATATCAAGACCGGCGAAGTGACGGGAACCGGACTGCCTAAGTCTAATGTGCTTTATTATGATCTGACGGATGATGCATGGCTGTGTGTAAGACCGTCTGGAACGGAGCCGAAAGTGAAGTTCTATTATGGCATCAAAGGAAGTTCTCTTGCGGATGCGGACGAAAAGTCAGCAAAGCTTGGAGAAGAAGTTCTGACTCTGATTAATAAGATGCTTTAGAATTCCGCAAAACCTTGAAAATACGGGGAAAACTCGATATTTTGCCTTGACATTTACCAGGAAAGCAGTTATAACTGTATCTATAGGTCTTTATGCGATTACTGTATGGGGGCCACAGAATAGATAATAGAATAAAATAAGGGATTCTATAGGTAGACAAGAGGAGGAAATTATCCATGAACAAGACGGAATTAGTTGCGGCAATCGCTGACCAGGCAGAGTTATCCAAGAAAGATTCTGAGAAAGCGTTAAAGGCTTTTATTGACGTGGTTACAGATGAATTAAAGAAAGAGCATAAAGTACAGTTAGTTGGTTTCGGTACTTTTGAAGTAAGCAAGAGAGAGGCAAGAGAAGGAAGAAATCCACAGACTGGCAAGACCATGAAGATTGAGGCCTGCAAGGCTCCGAAGTTTAAGGCTGGTAAAGCACTGAAAGACGCTGTCAACGAATAATTCATTTTATACATGGGGATTAGGATGCCGCGGGGGTCAGAAAAGACCCCGGGCATCTTTTTTGTAATATAGGAAACTTCGTTCCCTATATTATAAAAACCCTCCGGGAGGATGCGCACTCGCACAAGAGGTAAAATATTGCTTCGCAATTGTGCTCGGCGCACAAAGTGTCCAGGCCCCTCATGAGTGAGGGGTTAGGGGAGCTGAAGTGGGCCTGCCCACTTTGTTCTATCGGGAAGGAGAACGTATCATGAGATTAGATAAATTTTTGAAGGTGTCACGGCTGATTAAGCGCAGGACAGTGGCGAACGAAGCGTGTGATGCAGGACGTGTGACGGTCAACGGCCAGGTGGCCAAGGCTTCTGTTAAGGTGAAAGTGGGAGACGTGATTGAAATCCAGTTTGGGACGAAGACCGTGAAAGTAGAGGTTTTAGATATTCAGGACACCACAAAGAAGGAAGAAGCGAAAGACTTGTTCAAATATTTGTAATATTTAGCCGCAGCCTTTCATATGATTATTAAGAAAGGTTGTGAAGCGCATGGAAGAAAGAACCGTACAGAAAAATCATAAACTGGTGATCAATAACCGGAAGACCAGCATGGTGACGGGGGTGATCGACGTATTATCTTTTGATCTGAACGAGATTCTCCTGGAGACGGAACAGGGGATGATGATGGTGAAGGGGACGGATCTGCACGTCAACCGGCTGAGTGTAGAAAAGGGAGAAGTGGATCTCTCTGGAAATATTGACAGTGTCGCCTATTCGGACGTCCAGGCCCATGCAAAGCAGCAGGAGAATCTGTTCTCCAAGCTGTTCAGGTGATGTTATGCCGGGAATCAGAGAAGAGATGATGGTATTCCTGGCAGCAGTGGCAGCCGGCGGAATTGTGAGGCTTGTCTATCAGTGTATCCGGTGTTTCCGTCGTATTGTCAGTCATACGCTGGCGGCGATCGGCGTGGAGGATATGATTTTCTGGCTGGGTTCTGCTGTCTATATGTTTGTGCAGATTTACCATACAAGTGATGGTAGTATTCGATGGTATTTTATACTAGGTGTTGCGCTTGGCGTGATTTTGATGTCGGTTTTTCTTAACAAGGAGGAAAAACTATACAAAAAGATTTACGGCCAGAAGGAGAAAGATTTGCGCAAGGGGCTTGATAAAAGAGAAGAAAAAAGTTAAGATAAGGATGAAATAAGGGTGAGTATAACCGGCAGGGGTGCCGGTGAATAAGGGTGAATATTATATGGGTAATACGGAGAAGAGACGTCCGAGGAAACATCGGAAGAGACGTATGCAGCGTCATAAGAGGAGCGTGCTGGCAGTCAGTGCGGTCGTTCTGCTTTTGTTTGCGGTTGTATCGGCCAACAGTATTTCTTTGAGGAGCAAAGAAGAGTATTATCAAGGGCAGGAGATGGAATTAGAACAGCAGATCAAGGAAGAGAAAGCGCGCGCAGAGGAGATCGAAGAACTTCGCGAATATGTGGGGACGGATCAGTACGTGGAAGATGTGGCGCGGGAGAAACTAGGGTTGATCCACGAGAACGAGATCATACTGAAAGAAAAATAATAGACAGATGATAAGCTTTAGGAGATGGTTCCTAAGGCTTTTTATTTTTTGTTTTTTGAAAATTATGTCTGAAAACCGTTGAAAGGGGAGTAAAGAATGGTGGAAATAAAGGAAAAGGCGGTATTTATCAATCCATATGTCGTACAGATGGACAAGTTTGCGGAGTCTCTGGTACATTTGTCGAAAACGTTTCTTACATTAGAGGATTACAAGGGGACATTTTCAAAGGAAGAAGTAGAAGAGATGTTCCAGAAAGTTACGGATAAAGTCTGTGAGAACTGTGAAAAGAGAGAGTGGTGTCTGGGGGAGAACCGGGTTCATACCTACCAGATGCTCTATGAAATCCTCTGTACGGTGGAGGATTTCGGCGCAGAACTAAGCGTGGAACTGAAGCGCAGCCTACAGAAGAGGTGTATTATGGCGCCCCGGTTTTTAAGGGAGACACTGGAGACTTTTGAACAAGCGAAGAAGATTATGATGTGGAGTAATAGGATTGTGGAGAACCGGGAAGGCTATGCGCAGCAGCTGAACCGGTTTGCAGAGATGATCCAGCAGACTACCAGAGAACTGGACGCCGGGATTTTTGAGGACGAGCACCTGGAGAAACGGCTCAAAACGCAGCTTCGCAAGGGCGGCGCCAGGATGCTGTCTTCGGTATTCTATATGACGGCCCAGGGGAAATACGAGATTCATCTTACCGTAAAGTCTATGAAAGGCCATATGATCGCAACAAAAGAACTGGCTTCTCTGGTGGGCTCCTGCACAGGAAGAGCGATGACGCCGCAGATGGGTGAACGCCCGCTTGTGGGGGAGGAATATTGTACGGTCGCCTGTGTGGAAAGCGCCCGATATCATACGCTGCAGGGAGTGGCGAAGATCGGAAAAGGGTGCAGCAATATTTCAGGAGATACGTTTCTTATGACAGATCTGCCAGGCGGTAAGAAAGGGATTGCCTTGTCGGACGGCATGGGTTCCGGGGAGGAAGCGTTTAAGGAGAGCAAGATGGTGGTGGAGATGCTGGAGGAACTTCTGGAGGCAGGATTTCCTGTCAAGATGGCGATCCAGCTTATGAATACGGCGTTGGTGATTGCCCGGGAAGAGGTGAGGTTTTCGACGATTGATGCAAGTCTGTTTGATCTTTACAGCGGGACTTGTGAGTTTGTGAAGGCGGGGGCCTCCACGACGTTTATTAAGAGAAAGGATTCGGTGGAGGCGGTTAATTCCACTTCCCTCCCTGTCGGGGTGATTCGTGAACTGGAACTGGAAACGGTGGAACGAAAACTGGAATCGGGTGATTATGTGATTATGGTGACCGACGGGGTTCTCGACGCCCTTCCGGTTGGCGAGCAGGAGTCGCTGATGAGTAAGTTTATCCAGGATGCAAAGATCGTTAACCCGAAGGAACTGGCGCACCATATTCTGGAACAGGTGCTTGAGTGTACTGAGGAAGTGCCGGTGGATGATATGACGGTGCTGGCAATTGGAATGTGGAAACTTTAGCTTGCATTTTGGGGAAGATTTCTATATATTTATTACATCGTAATCATGTACATTGCAGATGAGAAGGATAAAGGTATGTATCAGAGGGTAAAAGAGTATGTCCGGCGTTTTCATATGCTGGATAGTGAAGAAAGGGTAATAGCAGGCGTATCGGGAGGTGCAGATTCCATATGCCTTCTTTTCATGCTTATAGAGTTGAGCCGGGAGATGGGATTTTCTGTGGTGGCGGTCCATGTGCATCACGGGCTTAGAGGTGCGGATGCGGATGCGGATGCCGCATACGTGGAAAAAGTATGCAAGGAACAGGGCGTAAAACTTCTGACATATTATGAAGACGTAAGCCGATATGCAAAGAAGAACAGGCTGACGCTTGAGGAGGCGGGGCGGGATGTCCGGCGGTCGGTATTCCAGAAGGCGCTTAAGGAGGAGAAGGGGACAAAGATAGCCCTTGCCCATCACCAGAATGATAATGCGGAGACTTTAATCTGGAATCTGTGCCGGGGCTGTGGTCTTAAGGGGCTTGGAGGGATCGCACCTGTCGCCGGACAGTGGATCCGTCCGCTTTTATGTCTGAAAAGAGGGGAAATTGAATCATATCTTGAAAATCGGGGAATATCTTATTGTACGGACGAGTCAAACCTTACGGATGACTATACGAGGAACCGGATTCGCAGCCATGTGATTCCCTGCCTCGAAGAGCAGGTTAACGGCCAGGCCGTTTCCCATATGTCAGAAACCATGGAACTGATTCGGATGGTAGGAGACTATGTGGAGCAGGAGGCGGGTCGGTATGAAAGAAGCTGTATCCGGTATGAAAGCGCCGGGGCAGGGGGGCAGAATGCAATCCTTTCTGAGGTCAGCTTCCGAAAGATCCCGCAGGCGCTGCAGGGATTTGTGCTTCAGAAAATGATCTGGCGTGTGGCGGGAAGAAGGAAGGATATCGGCGCTGTCCATATAAAAGCTCTGAGGGAACTTCTTGGCAGGCAGGTCGGTCGGCAGCTGCATTTGCCGTATGGAATGTGTGCGAGGCGGATTTATGAAGGGATTGTATTGTCAGTCTGGACATGCGAGACTGAACCGTCAGGGGAAGAAGGATTTCATGGCTGTTCTGTGAAGTCAAAAGTATTCGAGAGGACGGCAGATATGGTAATATTTCCAGAAAACCCCTACACGAAATGGTTTGATTATGATATAATAAAAAATACTGTTAAAATCAGACATAGGGAGCCTGGAGATTATATTACAATATCAGAAGCCGGCGGTACCCAGAAACTGAAACAGTATTTTATTAATGAAAAGATACCGGGCAGTCAAAGAGACGGAATATGGCTTGCGGCAGATGGGAAACATATTATGTGGATTGTCGGGTACAGGCAGAATCAGATGTATCAGATTACAGACAAGACCAGGCGTATCCTGGAATTGAAATTTTACGGAGGACAAGACGATGGCAGAGAGCGTCAGAGTGATGATTTCAGAAGCAGAGGTTGCGAAAAGGATTGAGGAAATGGGACGGCAGATCAGTGAAGATTATGCAGGAAAGCAGATCCACCTGATCTGTATTCTGAAGGGAGGCGTGTTCTTCATGTGCGAGCTGGCAAAGCGCATTAGCGTTCCGGTATCCATGGATTTTATGAGCGTAGGCAGTTATGGGGATGGGACGACCTCGAGCGGCGTGGTAAGAATTGCGAAGGATCTGGATGAGTCGCTGGAAGGCAAGGATGTACTTGTAGTAGAAGACATTATTGATTCGGGAAGGACACTGTATTATCTGCTGGACGTCCTTAAGAAGAGAGGACCAGAAAGCATGAAGTTGTGCACGCTTCTTGACAAGCCTGACAGAAGGGTCAGGGACGTTAAGGTAGACTACGTGGGGTTTGAGATCCCGGATGAATTTGTCGTGGGATATGGGCTTGATTATGCCCAGAAATACAGGAATCTGCCGTACATCGGGATTGTAGAAGGCGTGGAATAGAAAGGGGCTTTGAGACATTGAATGACAGGAAGGTAAGAGGACTGAGCGGGGCTACGGTTCTTACGCTGGTGATATTTTTATTTGCGGTGCTGTGGCTTACCAATCAGTTTGACCAGAAGGAAGAAGAGATAAACTGGAAAGAATTTGAAGAACTGGTGACAAGTAAGGATCTGGGGAAAGTGGTTGTCAACCAGAACAAGAATGTTCCGACAGGACGAGTGGAGATTGAACTGAAGAACAAAGCGGGAGAGACGAAGTCTCTCTACGTGTCGGATGTTAATGAAATCCAGGACTATCTGAAAGAGAAGAATATCAGCTATGAGATGCCGGACGTCCATGAGGATAGCTGGTTTGTGACGGTAGTTATGCCGGTGGCGCTGACACTTCTGGGGGTAATGCTGATATTTACCGTGATGAACCGTCAGAGCGGAGGGGCCAATGCGAAGGCTATGAACTTTGGAAAGAGCCGTGCGAAGTTAAGCATGGGCGGCGATAAGAACATTACCTTTTCCCAGGTCGCAGGTCTTAAGGAGGAGAAGGAAGAACTGGAAGAGATCGTGGATTTTCTAAAGTCTCCGAAGAAATATATCCAGGTTGGGGCACGGATACCTAAGGGCGTTCTGCTGGTGGGCCCTCCGGGAACCGGAAAGACTCTGCTTGCCAAGGCGGTTGCAGGCGAGGCCGGAGTACCCTTCTTTACGATATCGGGTTCCGATTTTGTGGAGATGTTTGTCGGTGTGGGAGCCTCTCGTGTCCGTGATCTGTTCGAAGAAGCAAAGAAAAACTCGCCGTGTATTATTTTTATTGATGAGATTGATGCCGTTGCAAGACGGCGCGGTACAGGAATGGGCGGCGGCCATGACGAGAGAGAGCAGACGCTGAACCAGCTCCTTGTGGAGATGGATGGATTCGGCGTGAATGAGGGCGTCATCGTAATGGCGGCAACGAACCGTGTGGATATTCTGGATCCTGCGATCCTTCGTCCAGGAAGATTTGACCGCCGGGTTATGGTGGGAAGACCGGATATCCAGGGAAGAGAGGAGATTCTTAAGGTTCATGCCAAAGGCAAACCGTTGAGCGAGGAAATTGATCTGCGGCAGATTGCCCAGACGACTGCCGGATTTACTGGCGCAGATCTTGAGAATCTGCTGAACGAAGCCGCGATCCTGGCGGCGAAGGAGAACCGGATCTATCTGAAGCAGGAAGATATCAAGAGGGCGTTTGTTAAAGTCGGGATCGGTGCGGAGAAGAAGAGCCGCGTGATCTCAGATAAGGAGAAACGGATTACGGCATTCCATGAGGCGGGACATGCGATTCTGTTCCATGTGCTTCCTGATGTGGGGCCGGTCTATAGTGTGTCGATTATCCCGACCGGCGGGGCCGGCGGTTATACCATGCCGCTGCCGGAGAATGACGAGATGTTCAACACGAAAGGAAAGATGCTGCAGGATATCACGGTCGCACTTGGGGGACGTGTGGCTGAAGAGGAAGTGCTGGATGATATTACCACCGGCGCATCCCAGGATATCAAGCAGGCAACCAGCCTTGCAAAGTCTATGGTTACGAAGTTCGGTATGTCTGAGACGGTTGGTCTGATTAACTATGACAACGACAGCGACGAGGTATTTATCGGCAGAGATCTTGCCCATGCTTCGAGGGGATACGGGGAGAGCGTGGCAACCACGATCGACCAGGAAGTGAAGCGTATTATTGACGAGTGTTATGTCCGGGCGAGAAATGTAATTAAGAAATATGACGATGTTCTTCATGCGTGTGCAGACCTGTTGCTGGAGAAGGAAAAGATTTCCAGGGAAGAGTTTGAAGCATTATTTGCTGGAGAGGTATCAGAGGCATAGTTCGTAAAGGCTGAAATAATAAGTAAAATAAGGGGGATTACGGCATGAATAGGCAGGCATTATTTTGCGACGGGACGGCAGGTTATGTGATTCCGCAGGAGCCCCAGGAGAATGAATGTGTGAGATTACGTTTCCGCACGGCAAAAGATGATGTAAAGAGGGTGCGTCTGATGACGGCCGTTGGCGGTTATGACCTGGGGAAGGAGAAGAACGGTAGCAGTGACAGTGAATTTGATTATTATGTCATAACCTGGCGGCTGAATGAGAATCCGTTCCGGTATTGTTTCGAGATCTCTGATGAGGAAGAGACCTGCTATTATGGACGATGCGGCGTATCCAGGGAGATTGTGGAGTTCTATAATTTTGTGATTGTACCAGGTTTTTCTACGCCGGACTGGGCCAAGGGCGCAGTAATGTACCAGATCTTTACCGACCGTTTCTACAATGGAGATCGGTCGAATGATGTTGAGACGAACGAATATTATTATATCGGCGGGTATAGCAGGAAGGTCACGGACTGGAATAAGTACCCGGATGCCATGGGAGTCCGTGAGTTTTATGGCGGAGATCTTAAAGGGGTCATGGAGAAACTGGATTATCTGCAGGAACTTGGGGTAGAGGTTCTATATTTTAACCCTTTGTTCGTTTCTCCATCGAACCATAAGTATGATATCCAGGATTATGATTATATCGACCCTCACTACGGAGTGATTGTGGAAGACGGCGGCGAAGTGCTGCCAGAGGGCGAGACACGGAACCGCAAGGCTACAAAGTATCAGAAGCGGGTGACTGATCTTAAGAATCTGGAAGCGAGCAATCAGTTATTCATTGAACTTGTAGAGGAACTGCATAAGCGGGGAATGAAGATTATTCTGGACGGTGTGTTCAACCACTGTGGTTCTTTTAATAAATGGATGGACCGTGAGCGAATCTATGAAGGGCAGGAGGATTATGAGCCGGGGGCTTTTGTCTCTGCCGACAGTCCATATAAAAGTTACTTTCATTTTTTTGAAGAAGATAAAGAAAAATGGCCCTACAATGGCAGCTATGACGGGTGGTGGGGACATGACACTCTGCCCAAGCTGAATTATGAGGATTCGGTCAAGCTTGAAAATTATATTTTATATATTGGAAGAAAATGGGTATCTCCACCCTACAATGTAGATGGGTGGAGACTGGATGTAGCGGCTGATCTGGGACAGACGAACGGATATAATCATTTGTTCTGGAAGAAGTTCAGAGAGGCTGTTAAGGCTGCGAACCCGAATGCGTTGATTCTGGCAGAACACTATGGGGATCCAAGCGAATGGCTTCAGGGGGACGAGTGGGATACCGTGATGAACTATGATGCCTTTATGGAACCGGTCACCTGGTTTCTGACCGGGATGGAGAAGCATAGTGATGAACAGCGGGAAGAACTTAGGGGAAATACGGATAATTTCGTCGGGTCTATTACACACCATATGGGGAATATGCTGACGTCGTCTTTGCAGGTAGCCATGAATGAACTGTCGAATCATGATCATTCCCGGTTTCTGACGCGCACCAATTATATGGTGGGAAGGGTGGAAAATCTGGGGCCGGAGGCAGCTAATGAATATGTGAATCTGGCTGTCATGCGGGAAGCCGTGGTTATGCAGATGACCTGGGTTGGAGCTCCCACCGTATATTATGGAGACGAAGCGGGTGTTTGTGGATTTACGGATCCGGATAACAGACGCACATATCCCTGGGGGCATGAGAATCAGGAACTGATCGCATTTCACAAAGAGATGATTCGGATTCACAAGGAGCATCCGGCGCTGCGTACGGGATCGCTTAACATATTGAATGGTTCGATCCGGGTGTCGAATGAAGATGAACATAATATACTTGTCTATGGGAGATTTCAGGATGAGGACCGGATTGTGGTAGTCGTCAATAACCGGTGTGAACTTACACAGATTATAATTCCGGTGTGGCTTGCGGAGGTTCCCATGAAATGCCGGATGAAGAAGCTGATGTATTCTTATCAGGATGGATTTTCGGTGGATTATGAGGAATATCTGGTAGAAGACGGAGAAGTGGTTGTAAATATGGGGGCGTATTCAGCCCTGGTGCTGTGTGTCTAAGAGGAGGGAAGAAGATTCCCTCCTTTTATTTTGTCAGTACTTCAACCCCGGTTTCTGTGACAAGAACCATATATTCCACCTGTGCGGACAGGCCGTCGTCAATGGTGTAGACGGTCCAGTCGTCGTCCTCGTCGACGAAAAAGTCCGGGCTTCCCTCATTGACCATGGGTTCGATGGTGAACATCATGCCAGGAACCAGTACCATCTCGCTGCCTTTTGGCGTTACATAGCTGACGAATGGTTCTTCGTGAAAATCCAGTCCGATTCCATGACCGCCGATATCTTCTACAACGGAGTAACCGTGCTTCTTTGCATGACTATTGATGGCGTATGCGATATCGCCCAGATGTCCCCAGGGCTTTGCAGCCGAAAGTCCGAGATCCACGCATTCCTGGGTTACGCGGACGAGTCTTGCAGCTTCCGGCGAGATGTCCCCAATGGTGAACATCCGGGAGGCATCGGAATAATAGCCGTTCAGAATGGTGGATACGTCAACATTGAGAATGTCGCCGGCCTTAAGAACCTCATATTCGCTGGGAATTCCGTGACAGATAACATTATTAAGGGAGGTACAGACACTTTTGGGGAAACCGTCATAATGAAGGGGAGCGGGAATGCCGCCGTGCTCTGTCGTGAAATCATAGACCAGGCGGTCGATCTCTTCCGTACACATACCTTCGTGGATATGGGCTGCAACATGGTCAAGAACGGCGGTGTTCAAAGCGGCGCTTTTTTTGATAGCCTCAATCTGGCGAGGGGTCTTAAGTAAGGAACGTTTTGGGACAATCTGGCCTCTGGCGGCCAGTTTCCAAAGTTTTATGTCTAATTTATCCACTGTAATACCTCTTTCTGTCTAAACATTTACGAATAGAAATGTTCAATTATGTTCTTAATATTCATTATAACACGCTTGTCAAGAGGGAATCCGTGTTAATAAAGAGATAAAGGGAAAGAAAGATGATATTGTATGTAAACTGAAAATAGGTTATAATCAGAATAAGTGTTCAGCAGTGCAGATACGGCACCAGAAGACACATAAGATAGTATAATGACGGAAAGAAGAAAGGAGCGCCACATGTTAAGAATAGGAATGCTTACAAGCGGAGGGGACTGTCAGGCTTTGAACGCTGCTATGCGCGGTGTTGTGAAAGGAATTTGTTCCAAGAGAGATGATGTTGAGATTTATGGATTCCAGGAAGGATATAAGGGATTGATTTACTCTAACTTCAAGATGCTGACTTCCAGAGATTTCTCGGGAATTCTGACCGTTGGAGGAACCATTCTTGGAACATCCAGACAGCCATTTAAGCTGATGCGGGTGCCGGACGAGAACGGGCTTGATAAGGTTGAGGCCATGAAGCATACATACCACAAGCTGAACCTTGACTGTCTGGTAGTTCTTGGCGGAAACGGCACGCATAAGACGGCGAATATGCTGAGGGAAGAGGGGCTGCATGTGATTACCCTTCCGAAGACCATTGACAATGATCTGTGGGGGACGGATATGACATTTGGTTTCCAGAGCGCAGTTGACATTGCAACGGACACGATTGATAAGATCCATACGACCGCTACGTCTCACAGCCGTGTCTTTATAGTAGAAGTCATGGGACACAAGGTTGGGTGGGTAACACTCCATGCCGGGATTGCAGGCGGCGCCGATATTATTATGCTTCCAGAGATTCCTTACGATATTAACGTGGTTGTGGATGCGATCAACAAGCGGAAAGCCGCAGGCAAGAAGTTTACGATTATTGCAGTGGCAGAGGGCGCTATTTCCAAAGAAGATGCGAAACTTACCAAGAAGGAGCTGAAGGCGAAGAAGGAGAAGAACAAATATCCGTCTGTTGCCTATGAGGTTGCAGAGAAGATTCAGAAGAGGACAGATCAGGAGGTGCGTATTACGGTTCCGGGACACACCCAGAGAGGCGGTTCACCCTGTCCGTATGACAGAGTACTGTCAACAAGGCTTGGAGCTGCTGCTGCGGAGGCGATTCTTGACGGAGATTATGGATATATGCTGGGTGTGAAGAAGAATGATATTGTCCGCGTGCCTCTTTCCGAGGTTGCAGGCAAGCTCAAATACGTGGATCCTAAGTCCAGTATCATTAAAGAAGCCGAGATGACGGGAATCAGTTTTGGCGTAAAGCAAAAGAACTAAGAGGCGGATAGCGGGATAATTTTGGGAGTAGGAGATAAAATAACAATAAGGGGAGGAGCGATGTAAGGCATGTCTTATATGGCATTATACCGGAAGTTCCGGCCGGATGAATTCGAGGATGTTAAGGGGCAGGATGCCATTGTGAAGACTTTGCGTAATCAGATTAAGGCAGAGCGGATTGGTCATGCCTACCTGTTCTGCGGAACCCGGGGAACCGGAAAGACGTCAGTGGCAAAGATCTTTGCAAAGGCAGTGAACTGCGAGCATCCGACTGATGGGAGTCCTTGTGGGGAGTGCGCCATGTGCAGGGCGATTGCATCAGGGGCTTCCATGAATGTAATCGAGATTGACGCAGCGTCTAATAATGGTGTGGACAATATTCGTGAGATCCGGGAGGAAGTGGCGTACCGTCCCACCGAAGGGAGGTACAAGGTCTATATTATAGACGAAGTCCATATGCTTTCCATAGGGGCGTTTAATGCGCTGCTCAAGACGCTGGAGGAACCGCCGGAATACGTGATCTTCATTCTGGCGACTACAGAAGCACACAAGATTCCCATTACGATTCTGAGCCGGTGTCAGCGGTATGATTTCAAACGGATTACCATTGAGACGATCTCAGAAAGGCTTAAGGAACTGATCGGGAAGGAACAACTGGATGTGGAAGAGAAGGCCGTGCGCTATATCGCAAAGATGGCGGACGGCTCAATGCGGGATTCCTTAAGCCTTCTGGATCAGTGCGCGGCGTTTTATATTGGGGAACGGCTGACCTATGACCATGTTCTGGAGGTCCTGGGGGCGGTTGATACAGAGGTGTTCAGCAGGCTTCTGCGGCAGCTTCTTTCCATGGACGTACATCGGGTTATTGAGACCGTGGAAGAACTGGTGATGCAGGGAAGGGAATTATCGCAGATGGCGGCGGATTTCACCTGGTATCTGCGGAATCTTCTTCTGGTGCAGGGTTCGGATCATATGGAGGATATTCTGGACGTGTCAACGGAGAATCTGGCGCAGCTGAAAGAAGAAGCGCAGATGATAGACAGTGACACATTGATCCGGTATATCCGCATTTTTTCTGAACTTACCAGTCAGCTTAAGTATGCGACTCAGAAGAGAGTGCTGCTGGAGGTAACGCTGATCAAACTGTGCAGACCGGCAATGGACACGAACCAGGATGCGCTGCTTGAGAGGATTCGTGCGGTGGAGAAGCAGTTGGAGGCAGGGATAACCATACAGCCAGAGTCGGTTTATGCAGATCAGGAGGAAGCCGGGCCGACGGCAGGGATGAAGCCGGAACTTCCTAAGGCGCTGGATGAAGATGTCAAGGCAGTAGCAAAAGATTTCCGTGCGATAGTCAATGATGCTTCCCCTATGCTGAAGATCTACTTGAAGAAAGCCAGGCTTAGTGCCGGAGAGGGAAACCGTCTGCTGATTGTGATGCCGGATGAGATGAGTGCAGGAGTGGTAGGTACTGCGGAGCATAAGATGGAGATGGAAGACCTGATTCAGGATAAAGTAGGGAAACAGGTGGAGATTGAAGTGCGTCAGATAGAAGAAGGAAGAAGATTCGAGGATCATTTTGTGGATATTGAGAATTTGGAGAATCTGATCCATATGGAGATTACGGTGGAAGATTGATGGTGCAGAAGTAATACTTTTTCAATAGGAATCGAAAAAGAAAGAATAATATATAGAATGCAGGAGGAGATAGATTTATGGCGAAAAGAGGAGGATTTCCAGGGGGCGGCATGCCGGGGAATATGGCGAATCTGATGAAGCAGGCCCAGAAGATGCAGCGTCAGATGGAGGAACAGGCCAAGGAGATGGAGACGAAGGAATTCAGTGCGACTGCGGGCGGCGGCGCGGTGGAGGCCACGGTTTCCGGTTCCAGGCAGTTATTAAAACTGCATCTGGATGAAGAAGTGGTGGATCCGGAGGATGTGGAGATGCTGGAGGATCTGATTGTGGCGGCAGTGAATGAGGCGCTTGGGAAGGTTGACGAAGCTTCCGCTTCAGCGATGTCGAAATTCACCGGCGGCATGGGCGGACAGATGCCTGGATTATTCTGACACAGGAGAGCAGGGATGGATTACTATAGTAACCAGATAAGCAGGTTAATTGAAGAATTGTCATGCCTTCCGGGCATAGGATCAAAGTCAGCGGCAAGGCTGGCTTTTCATTTGATACATATGCCGATGGAGGATGTGGGGAGGCTTGCGTCCACGATGGTGGAAGCAAGGAAGAATGTCCGTTACTGTAAGGAATGCTGTACGCTGACGGACCAGGAACTATGTCCCATCTGCAGTAATGGGAAACGGGACCATAAGACGATTATGGTGGTGGAGAATATCCGCGACCTGGCGGCGTATGAGAAGACCGGGAAATATGACGGTGTGTATCACGTCCTGCATGGGGCAATCTCTCCTATGCTTGGAATCGGCCCGGAGGATATCAGACTTAAGGAACTGATCGGCCGGCTTGAGGGGGATGTAGAAGAGGTAATCATTGCGACCAACTCAAGCCTTGAAGGAGAGACGACGGCGATGTATATCAGTAAGCTGATCAAGCCCGCTGGGATCAGAGTCACCAGGATTGCCAGCGGAGTTCCGGTGGGCGGAGATCTGGAGTATATTGATGAGGTGACGCTGCTTCGCGCCCTGGAGGGAAGGACGCAGTTATAGGATTAGTGTATACCGGCCGGTTCATGTAAGAGGCATGCGCTGAAGGGAAGGATGCCGTTATGGTATTTAGGCAGGAATCCTGCCGGGCTGAGAGAGGTTTTGGGAGGTGGGAAGGTGAAAAACAGAATCACGTCTACAGATATTGCGAAAGAGGCCGGTGTGTCTCAGTCTACGGTATCTATGGTTCTGAATAAGAAATATAATGTTTCTTTCTCCAGAGAAACCATAGACAAAGTGGAAGCGGCGGCGAAGAAACTAGGGTATGTTCCGCCGAAGCGCAAGACGAAAAAAGGAACGAAGAAGGAGAAGCTTCTGGTGGTGTTCTGTTCGAATCTGACCAATCCCTATTATGTGATGCTGTTGCAGGGGATCGAACTGCGTGCGAAAGAACAGGGGTTCGGCCTGTTTGTGTGCAACACTCAGAGAGATCTGAAGATGGAGGAACGGTATCTGAAGATGATGTGGGAACTTTGTCCACTGGGAATCATCTATACCTGCAATCCCAGCCATTGTTTTATGGATCTTGTGAAGGAACTGGCACAGAAAATCCCAGTGGCAATCGTAAATAATCAGAACGAGAAGATGGATGTGGATGCGGTTGAACTGGATAATTCCAAACTTGGGCGAATTATGGCGAGACATCTGCTGGAACTGGGACATCGGAATGTAGCGTATATTGCACCGCCTCTGACTGCCCGCCAGAAACAGCGTTCTAAGAGGGTGGAGGGATTTTTAAAGGAGTATGAGAATGCGGGTTTAAAAGGGAATGTGGTCATAAAGGCCGCAAAAGAGGAGATCGATCTGAATGTTGCGCATATTGATTCGGAGTATAAGATTGGTTTTGATCTGACACAGGAACTGCTGAAAGAAGAATCCGGGATTACGGCGATCGTGGGTCTGAATGATATGATCGCATTCGGGATTCTGGACGCCCTTTATGAGGCGAAGATCAGAGTGCCGGCGGATATGTCGGTTATGGGATGCGATAATACGCTGTTTGCCCGTATGCACAAGGTAGATCTGACTACTATAGAGCATTTCGTTATTTTTAAAGGGCGGGATGCCTGCGATATTATCATGAAAAAAATAGCCTCTCATACATCATCCTATTCTGAGATTGAACCAATCAGCACCTATCATGTGGAGTACGAGCCAAAGCTGATTATAAGAGGAACAACAGGGTATGCGAAAGGGAATGGAAGGAAGGGAAAGAAAAAGAAAAATTAATGTTTTCTTTCAGATTATTATTAATAAAAATGAAGGGCGCTTATGGAATAAAGCGTTAGATACCCTTTGAAAATTGAAAGCCGGAGAGAAGAGAATCTATTAAAATAAGACGTAAATATTAATAATATGTGATTATTAATAAAATACATTACTAATAGATTTGTGCGCTATTGACCAAAGTAAATCCGATCGTTATAATGAAATCATCCAGTAAATAGTGTCATAAGTAACACTCGTCAATTCAAAAGGAGGAAGAAACATGAGATTTTTCATTGACACAGCAAAGGTAGAGGACATAAAAAAAGCAAATGACATGGGAGTCATCTGCGGTGTGACAACCAATCCGTCTCTGATTGCGAAAGAAGGCCGGGTATTCGAAGAAGTGATCGCAGAGATAGCCTCTATCGTAGACGGCCCGATCAGCGGCGAGGTAAAGGCGACGACAGTAGATGCAGAAGGAATGATTGCGGAAGGAAGAGAGATTGCAAAGATTCACAAGAACATGGTTGTTAAGATTCCGATGACGGCAGAAGGTCTGAAGGCCTGTAAGCAGTTGACGAAAGAGGGGATCAAGACGAATGTAACGTTGATCTTTACGGCGAACCAGGCGCTTCTTGCCGCAAGGGCAGGAGCAACCTATGTATCTCCGTTCCTGGGACGTCTGGACGATATTTCCGTAAGGGGAACGGACTTGATTGAAGAGATTGCACAGATCTTCCAGATTGCAGGAATTAAAACCGAGATTATTGCTGCAAGTGTCCGCCATACGATGCATGTAACGGATTGTGCGCTGGCAGGCGCTGACATTGCAACCGTTCCATATTCTGTTATCGAGCAGATGACCAGACATCCTCTGACAGATGCAGGAATTGCGAAGTTCCAGGCTGATTATAAGGCGGTATTCGGAGAGTAGGAAACGGAAAGATCATAAAAGTAATCAGGAGGAAAACAGATACATGAACAAGTTGGAGTTAATGAAGACGGCGAATGAGGTTCGCAAAGGTATCGTGACTGCCGTTCACAGTGCAAAGTCCGGGCATCCGGGCGGTTCTCTGTCTGCAGCAGATATCTATACTTATTTATTTTTTGAGGAAATGAATGTTGATCCGGCAGACCCGAAGAAGGCAGATCGCGACCGTTTCGTGCTGTCCAAGGGGCACACGGCGCCTGGATATTATTCTACGCTGGCGAACAGAGGTTTCTTTCCGGTGGAAGATCTTACTACACTGCGTAAAGTAGGATCCTATCTGCAGGGACATCCGGATATGAAGCATATTCCGGGCGTTGACATGTCAAGCGGTTCTCTGGGACAGGGAATCTCTGCGGCCGTCGGAATGGCGATTTCCGCAAAATTATCGAATGATGATTACCGTGTATATACGCTTCTTGGTGACGGCGAGATCCAGGAGGGCCAGGTGTGGGAAGCTTCCATGCTTGCGGCGCACAGGAATCTGGACAATCTTGTTGTGATCGTAGACAATAACAATCTTCAGATTGACGGACCGGTTGATGAGGTTAATTCCCCATATCCGATTGACAAAAAATTTGAAGCATTTAATTTTCATGTTATTAATATTAACGGAAATGATTTTGACGAGATCGCAGCAGCCTTCAAAGAGGCCAGACAGACAAAGGGAAAACCCACTGCAATCATTGCAAAGACGATCAAGGGCAAGGACGTTTCCTTTATGGAAAATCAGGCGGCATGGCATGGAAATGCCCCGAATGACGAACAGTATGCGGTTGCAATGGCAGATTTAGAGAAAGTAGGTGAAGCATTATGTCAGATGTAAAAAAGATTGCAACAAGAGAGAGCTATGGCAATGCTTTAGCCGAATTGGGAAAAGAACATGAAGATATCGTTGTATTAGACGCCGATCTTGCGGCAGCAACCAAAACCGGTGTGTTCAAGAAAGCATTCCCGGAGCGTCATATTGACTGCGGAATCGCAGAGAGCAACATGATGGGCGTTGCGGCTGGAATCGCTACAACAGGGAAGGTTCCTTTCGCAAGTTCCTTCGCAATGTTTGCAGCGGGACGCGCCTTTGAGCAGGTGCGTAATTCGATCGGCTATCCGAAGCTGAATGTGAAGATTGGAGCGACTCATGCCGGTATCTCCGTAGGCGAAGATGGAGCGACTCACCAGTGTAATGAGGATATTGCTCTTATGCGGACAATTCCGGGGATGGTTGTGATCAATCCGTCTGATGATGTGGAAGCAAAGGCTGCGGTAAAGGCGGCTTATGAGCACGTAGGACCTGTATATCTGCGTTTCGGCAGACTTGCCGTTCCCGTGATCAACGACCATGATAACTACCAGTTTGAACTTGGGAAAGCAATCACTCTGAGAGAAGGGGCGGACGTTACCATCATCGCTTCCGGCCTTCCGGTGTCAGAGTCCCTGGCGGCTGCCGAGAAACTGGCGGCAGAGGGAATCAGCGCACAGGTGATCAATATGCACACGATCAAGCCTTTCGATGAAGAGGCGGTGATCAAAGCGGCAGAGAAGACCGGTAAGATTGTGACTGTAGAGGAGCATTCTATTATCGGCGGTCTTGGAAGCGCAGTGTGCGACGTGGTCGCAGAGAAAGCGCCTGCAAAGGTCATGAAGATCGGTATCAATGACGTATTTGGCGAATCCGGCCCTGCAGTACAGCTGATTCAGAAATATGGTCTGGATTCTGATAGTATCTACGAAAAAGTAAAAGCTTTTGTGAAATAGAACGTAGTAAAACATTAATAAGAAACTGCCGGAAAAGATTCATTCCCGGCAGTTTCTTTTGTTGAGGATTCTAATGTAAAATCCACTTTACGTTTCATAACTACGCCAATCGCTCTTTACGTTCGCTGTATGGCGCCTGAAATATAACGATTTACAATCCCTTGTTCTCATGATAAAATATAAAAACTGACAAGTATTGTGATACATTTGAGACAACCCGTCGAAAATGCCTGCACCATGCCGGAAATTTCCCAGGACAAGTCCCATCGATTGATAAAATATGCAAAATCCATATGCTATCATTAGCAAAAATATGCAAAATGAGGTGAAGAGTATATGGAAAGACAATTTCCGAAAAACGTAAGGCAGATAGGCAGCGTCGGTGACGAGCCTAAGATATACGTGGAAGATTATGTGGATATTTATCTGAACCAGCAGGAGCAGCAGGCGGAAGAGACTCCTGTCGGGATTATCCTCATTGGTGAGATACTAAAGTTAGAAGGGCAGGATGTGGTGTGCATATCCGGCGCCATGGGGATCCGGGATGTCCGAATGAACGGTACGGAGATTGTCATAGACAAAGAGGCTTTTCAGAATATGGAGGAGGAGCGCAAGAAATATTTTCCTTCCGGCGAGGCGGTGGGCTGGTGTCTGATCGAGAACGGACATCCGGGGAGACAGGACCGCGAGATCAAAAAAGTTCATAACCGGAGATTCCAAAGGGATAACACCGTGTTTATCTGGAAGGATGCGCTGGATAAGGAAGAGACATTCTATTCTTTCAGAAATGGCGAACTGGTTCAGATGGACGGGCATTTCATCTATTATGAAAAAAACCCGGACATGCAGAATTACATGATAATGACGCGGGGGAAGAATAAAGTGACGCCCTGCGAGGTGGTTGAGGACCAGGCGGCAAAGGACTTCCGCAGCATTGTCAGGATGCGTACAGAGGAGAAAGAACGGCAGAGTTCAAGGCTGATCTATGCTACAAGCGCATTGCTTGTGGTGGTAGTGCTTGCAATTGGGATTTCGACTGTGAATAATTTTGACAAGATGGCGGCAGTCCAGGATTCTCTAGAGACTTTATCCCAGTCGGTCAGCAAGACAGAGAGACAGACGGAGACGGTCAGCGAGGAGAATCCGGAAGCTCTTGCAGGACAGCCGAAGGATGAATCCGGAGTGGAAGGTAAAGCCGATACAGAAACGAATGCCGGAGAGGGCACAGCGGAAGGAAACGGGGCAGAATCAGAAGGCACGGTTCCAGATCCTTCAACAATACAGGAGCAATTGGACAATGAGAAGTATTATATGGTTCAGAAGGGAGATACGCTGGACAGCATCAGTGTGAAACTATACGGCGATACATCGCACGTTAAGGCAATCTGTAAGATGAACGGCTTATCAGACGGTAATCTGATCTATATCGGGCAAAAATTGTTATTACCATAGTGGTAAAATATGTTACAATAAAGGTACGAATGAATAGCAGTGAAGGGGAGACGGATGGTACGGCGAAGAGATAGAAACCTTCATGTAGTCAGAGAACAGGAAGATCCAACAGACAGGATTGTAAGAGAGATTTTAGACGAATTGAATAGTGAGGATGATTTTCAGAATGAAATGGGAGAACCAGGCAGAAGGCGGAGAAAATCAGGAAAAGTGGCCGTAATCATATTCTTGCTGCTGGCTGCGGCCGTTGGCATGTATCTTCTGGTGAATCTTCAGACGTACAGCAGGGTGCGCATAACCGATGCATATGGTAAGGGAGAAGCGGCGAACATTGGCTACAGGGAGTTTGCGAAAGGTGTGTTAAAATACAGCAGAGACGGCATCTCTTATATTAACCAGAAGGGAGAGGAGCAGTGGAATCATTCCTATCAGATCAGGAATCCGTATATCGAAGCCGGTCAGGAATCGGCGGTGGTTGCGGATAAAGGCGGTAATGATATTCTTGTGATCCAGGAAGACGGGGTCAAAGGAGAGATCCATACTTCGATGCCCATCGAGAAGGTGACGGTTTCCAGGCAGGGGATTGTAGGTACTGTGCTTAAGAATGATTCCTCGGCAGAGATCATCTGTTATGATACTGCGGGAAATATTCTTGTTGAACATAAGACGTCGTCTGTGGGCACTGGATATCCTATGGATATTGCGTTGTCAAAGGATGGAAAAGTGATGCAGGTCCTGTATTTCTATACGCAGGACGGGACGATCACCTCGAAGGTTATGTATTATAATTTTGGCGAGATCGGACGGAACAAGACTGACAATCAGGTGTACAGCCAGGAGTATAAGGATACGGTCATGGTTTCGGGATTCTTTCTTGACCAGGGAGTATCGGCGGCGGTTGGAGATAACTGTCTGGCAATTTTTCATGGCAAAGAGGAGCCTGAGGAGAAAGTGCTGATTGCGATTGATAAAGAGATCAGAAGCGTGTTCCATAACGAGAATTATATCGGCATGATCCTTAAGAATGAAGGAAAGGAAGGGTATGAACTTCGCCTGTATAACGGTGACGGTAAGGTGGTAATCTCGAAGGATTTCACTGGGGATTACGACAATGTCAAACTTTGCGGACGGCAAGTGATTATGTATGAAGGAAAGAGATGCAGTATTTTTTTAAGAAATGGAATACAGAAATTCGAAGGAGAAATGGAAAATAACATCATGGAGATCTTTCCAGTGGCAGGTGTAAATAAATACATTGTGATGAGTGCAGACGGGATGGAGAAGATCCGGCTTGTAAAATAAGGAGAAGATATGAATTGGTTGTTGATTACAGTAATGATGATCTTTCTGATTTCAATCGTGGTAGGGGCAGTACGCGGGGCGGTTAAGATTCTGGTTTCCCTGGTAACTACGCTGATCACTTTCGTGGTCGTATTCTTCGCAACCCCTTATGTGTCAGATGCCATTGTGAAGATGACTCCGCTAGATGAGGCCATTGAGACGCAGGTGAGCAACACAATCGCAAATGCGGCAATGTCGCAGCTGTCAGGAGGCAGTGAAGGGGGCATGACAGCGGAAGGGGTACGAAAAGTCCTGCGTGCCGCGGGGCTTGACGAGGATACGCTTGCACAGTATGGGATCACGGTTGAGGATATCGTAAATGGTAATATCAGTAAGAGCGAGCTTGCGAAATATGGGATATCCGGCAGTATTCTTGACGGTCTGACGTCAGGACAGAAGGAATCGGCGGCTGAAGCGATCGGGGAGGCAGAGATTCCTCGGGAGCTGCAGATGGAGGCAATTCGCAGTGCGGATCTGCCGGATGTGTTTAAGGATCTTCTGCTGGTGAACAACAACAGTGAGATCTATAAGCAGCTTGGGGTAAAGACATTTGCGCAGTATGTGGGCAGCTTTATGGCGAAACTCTTCATTGATATCGTTTCCTTCCTATGTACGTTTCTACTGGTGACGATTATTATCCGGGCAATTGTATTTGCATTGGATATTGTGGCGGAACTTCCGGGAATCGGGGCAGTGAATCATCTGGCAGGAGGACTTATGGGTGTGCTGGGTGCGCTGATTGTTGTGTGGGTTCTGTTTCTGGCCATCACATTGCTGTTTACGACTTCCATTGGAAAAGAGATGTTTCGGATGATAGAGGCAAATGGTTTCCTGCAGGTGTTATACGATTATAATCCAGTGTTGAAGCTGGCGACTCTCTTTCGATAACTATGAAGAAAAAATCGTAACAAGCCATGATTGTAAAACTGGCTGTTACGATTTTTTTGCTCCTGAATGCGAAGCGGCTGTGAATAGTAACAAAAAATATAAAAAAGTTAAAAAAAGCTGTTGACAAAAGATGGATGGTGTGATAATCTAATATAGCTGTCGCAAGAGAGCAACAACAAAGCACCTTGATAAT
>CAJTVY010000033.1 GCA_910579925.1 uncultured Dorea sp. | reverse complement strand
TACAATAGAAAATATTGATAGCCGTGGGGATGTGTATAAAGCATATTGATGGAAAAGGTTACAATAGGGATACGGATTTGGCAGAAATTGAGTTCTTGATGTTTTTTAGGTTCCCGTATCCTAGAAGCGAAATATTTTCAGATGAAAGAGGTGTCCAAATTGGACACCCTATTTGAATCGCTCCGCATGAAGAAGATGGTTTATGAAATCAACCATTGTTCCGGTATGGTAGAGCCGGAAGCAAGGCTGTCGGATTCTGTTTATTATTATAACAGGGGGTCAGATAGAGTTGAGATAGTTACATAGCAGAAAAAATTGATAAAATTTTAAGAAAGGTTGAAAAATATCTTTGGAAAACGAGGATTTTAGGAATTTCCAAAGTTCCAAGCATTTTTGTGAGAATGTGAACAGTTCAGAATAAAGAGGCTCTGTCCGAATTACAGTGTGAAGCTATGGATAGGTGTTATAAAAGATATGCTTATGGATATCTATTGTTGTATCCAGATTTCGGAAGATGTAGCAGCCTTATATATTTATTTATAGAGAAATAAATAATGATAACGAGGAAAGAGGGATAGCAAAAAATTATTTTAGGTATTTGTGATTCAGTTGATGTCAGCGTTGATGTCAATATAAAAAAGAACCTGTCTGCTTACAGCGTAAGAAGCTTCCTGGAAAAACAAAAGAAGCCTTGAAAATCAAGGCTTCTTTCTTCCTGCGGAAGATGGGACTTGAACCCACACAGCTCGAAAGCTACAAGATCCTTAGTCTTGCTCGTCTGCCAGTTCCGACACTTCCGCAAACAACACATCTACTGTCCGTAAATTATAATACTACAAAGGATAACAAATGTCAACAAGAAAAATTAATTTTTTAGAAATTCGATATATCCCTGCATTTTGGTGTATAATAGAGTAAGAAAATATTTTGCAGAAATGGAGAAGGACGATGTTAGAAAAGCTGGATTTGACGAAATCACTTAGTAAAGCAGAGTACAAGGAGAAGATGGCGGAATTAATGCCCAGGCTTGGAAAACTTCAGAGAGAATGCAGAAGGTTTGGAATACCGGTTATGATTGCTTTTGAAGGATATGGAGCATCCGGCAAAGGTGTGCAGGTGGGAGAACTGATCAAAGCCCTTGACCCCAGAGGGTTCGAGGTATATGCGGTCAAAAACGAGACAGAAGAGGAGCGGCTGCACCCATTCATGTGGAGATTCTGGACAAAGATGCCCGCAAAAGGACGTTTTGCCATTTATGACAGCAGCTGGTACCGGAAAGTGCTGATCGACCGGTTCGATAAGAAGACGAAGAAACAGGAACTTGCGGACGCATATCGGTCCATCTGTTCTTTTGAAGAGCAGCTTACCGAGGACGGGATGGTGATAATCAAGATCTTTCTGGCAATCGACAAGAAGGAGCAGAAGAAACGTTTTGACAGACTGCTGGCCTCTAAGGAGACGGCGTGGAGAGTGAGCGAGGGAGATTTAAAGCGTAACAAGGAGTTTGAAAAGTACCAGAATTTTAATGAGGAAATGTTTATGCGCACAGATACAGAGTATGCGCCCTGGAATATCGTGGAGGCAGTAGACCGAAAGTTTGCCACCGCAAAGATTTATGCTATTGTTGCGCAGACTCTGGCAGAAAAGGTAGAGGAAGCCAGGAAGAGGGAAGCAATAAAGGAAAAGGGGAAAAAAGACAGAGAAGCCCAAAGCATCCCAGGGGATATTACGGAAACGCAGGAGGAAGGCGCTTCGAAGCAGGACTGGAAGATGAAGGAATCTATACTTGGGAAGGCGGACTTAAGCCTTACATACACGAAGGAGGAATATAAAGAGCGTCTTAAGAAACTGCAGAAAAAGATGGAGAAGCTGCACGGGGAGCTATACCGCAGAAGAATACCGGTAGTCCTGGGATTCGAGGGATGGGATGCCGGGGGCAAGGGAGGAGCCATTAAGCGTCTGACAGAGAAAATGGATCCGAGAGGGTATGTGGTTCATCCAACGGCTTCGCCCAACGATATCGAGAAAGCCCATCATTATCTGTGGAGATTCTGGGTAGATATGCCAAAGGCTGGGCATGTGACCATATTTGACCGGACATGGTACGGAAGAGTTATGGTGGAGCGGATTGAAGGATTCTGTTCAAGACAGGAGTGGCAGCGTGCCTATCGGGAGATGAACGATATGGAGAAGGATCTGGCGGATGCAGGGGCTATTGTACTCAAGTTCTGGATGCAGATTGATAAGGACGAGCAGGCGAAGAGATTTAAGGCCAGGCAGGAGAATCCAGAGAAGCAGTGGAAGATTACGGACGAGGACTGGCGCAACCGGGAAAAATGGGATCAGTATGAGGCGGCGGTGGACGAGTTGCTGATCCGTACATCCACGCCTTATGCCCCGTGGATTGTTGTGGAGGGAAACTGCAAATATTTTGCCAGAATCAAGGTGTTAGAGACAGTGGTAGAAGCCATTGAGAAACGGCTTGACAAAGAAATGCAAAAAAATAAGAAGTAAAATAAAGGAAATCCAGCGCTTTTGTCGAATATTATATATGAGGGTGTAAATAATGTATTATTCCGATGAAGTAATTGAAGAAGTAAGAGCAAAAAATGACATTGTAGACGTTATATCCGGCTATGTCAGACTGCAGAAAAAGGGCAGTTCCTATTTCGGACTCTGTCCGTTCCACAACGAGAGGTCGCCGTCATTTTCCGTCAGCAGACAGAAGCAGATGTATTACTGCTTTGGGTGCGGGGCTGGGGGGAATGTATTCACCTTTCTGATGGAATATGAGAATTATTCTTTTGTGGAAGCGCTGAAATACCTGGCGGACCGCGGGGGTGTAGAACTGCCGGAACAGGAGCATTCCAAAGAGGCTAAAGAGCGGGCGGATACCAGGGCGGTTCTTCTGGAGATCAATAAACTGGCAGCCCGGTATTATTATGTACAACTGAAACAGGAACAAGGGGCCCATGCCCTCTCCTATCTGAAGAACAGAGAGTTAAGTGATGATACCATCCAGGCGTTCGGGCTGGGATACTCCAACAAATACAGCAATGACCTGTATCAGTATCTGAAGTCGAAGGGGTATCAGTCGGAGATACTTATCAAGGCCGGGCTGGTAAGCGTAGACGAGCGGCAGGGCGTATATGACAAGTTCTGGAACCGGGTGATGTTTCCCATCATGGATGCGAACAGTCGCGTGATCGGGTTCGGCGGTCGTGTCATGGGAGACGGCAAACCGAAATATCTGAATTCTCCTGAGACGGTGATTTTCGACAAAAGCCGTAATCTGTACGGACTGAACCGGGCAAGAAGTTCCAGGAAGCCATACTTTCTGTTGTGTGAAGGGTATATGGATGTGATTTCGCTTCACCAGGCGGGATTTACCAATGCCGTAGCATCCCTTGGCACGGCGCTGACACCGGGACATGCTTCGCTGATTAAGCGGTATGTGCAGGAGGTCTATCTGACCTATGACAGTGATGAAGCCGGAACGAAGGCGGCTCTTCGGGCGGTGCCCATTCTAAAAGATGTGGGAATTACCGCCAGAGTCATCCGTATGGAACCATATAAGGATCCGGATGAGTTCATTAAAAATCTGGGAGCAGAAGCATTTGAAGAGCGGATTGGCAAGGCAAGGAATGGCTTTATGTTCAGCCTGGAGGTTCTTGAGCGTAGTTATGATCTGCATACGCCGGAGGGAAAGACGGATTTTATGCGGGAAGCGGCAAGGCGGCTTACGCAGTTCGAGGAAGAGATCGAACGCAATAACTACATAGAAGCAGTGGCGGAGGCTTATCACGTAGGCATTGGGGATCTGAAGAACCTGGTGGGAAAGGTGGCCATACAGGTGGGGCTTGCGGTTCCTGCGAAGCGGCCGAAACCCGTGAATCAGCAGCAAAAAGGCAAAGAGGACGGAATCAGGAAGTCCCAGAAGATTCTGCTGACCTGGATGATCGAGGACGAGTCGGTTTTCCGTCAGATCAGACCCTATCTTTCACCGTCGGATTTTTCCGGGGAATTATACCGGACGGTTGCTGAACTTCTCTATGGGCAGTATGAGACGGGAGACGTGAATCCTGCCAGGATCATGAACCATTTTACAGATGAGGAAGAGCACCGGGAGGTCGCAGGTCTGTTTCACACGAAGATTAGGGAACTTACTACGGCTAAGGAGCAGGAGAAGGCGTTGAAAGAGACGGTCCTGCGAGTAAAGAACCACAGTATAGAAGAAGCGGCGAGGCGCCTGGATCCAACGGATATGAAGGGGCTTCAGAGGCTGATGGATGTAAAAAGGGAGATGCAGGATATCCAAAAACTGCATATTTCTATAAATTAAGGATAAAATATAAGCAAGCAATGAGAGGATGGGCACTATATGGAAGAAAACATAGTGAAATTTGAAGAGAAATTAAAAGATCTGGTCTCTCTGGGAAAAAAGAAGAAGAGCATTCTGGAAGTACAGGAAATTAATGATTTCTTTTCAGATATGGAACTGGAGCCGGATCATATGGAGAAGGTCTTCGAGTATCTGGAATCGCACAATATTGATGTATTGCGAATCAGCGGGGATGACGATGATATTGACGATGTGGATATTCTGATTTCTGAGGAAGATGACGTGGACATGGAGAAGCTGGATCTGTCTATCCCGGACGGAATCAGTATCGAGGATCCGGTCCGTATGTATCTGAAGGAGATCGGTAAGGTTCCGCTTCTGACTGCGGATGAAGAGGTGGATCTGGCAAGCAGGATGGCCGAAGGGGATGAGGATGCCAAGAAACGTCTTGCAGAGGCCAATCTGCGTCTGGTCGTCAGTATCGCAAAACGCTATGTGGGGCGCGGTATGCTGTTCCTGGATCTGATTCAGGAAGGGAATCTGGGGCTTATTAAGGCGGTTGAGAAGTTTGATTACCGCAAGGGCTTCAAATTCAGTACCTATGCGACCTGGTGGATTCGCCAGGCTATTACCAGGGCGATTGCAGATCAGGCGAGAACCATCCGGATTCCGGTTCATATGGTTGAGACGATCAATAAATTAATCCGTGTGTCCAGACAATTGTTGCAGGAACTTGGGCGGGAACCCACGCCGGAGGAGATTGCGGAGGAACTGGACATGCCTGTAGAGAGGGTTCGTGAGATCTTAAAGATTTCTCAGGAGCCGGTGTCTTTAGAGACGCCTATCGGCGAGGAAGAAGACAGTCATCTCGGCGACTTTATTCAGGATGACAATGTCCCTGTTCCGGCAGAGGCGGCGGCCCAGACCCTTTTAAAGGAACAGCTTGACGAAGTTCTGGGAACGTTGACAGAGAGAGAGCAGAAGGTACTGAGACTGCGGTTCGGAATGAATGACGGACGTGCCCGTACATTGGAAGAAGTGGGGAAGGAATTCGATGTCACCAGGGAGCGTATACGTCAGATTGAGGCGAAAGCGCTTCGGAAGCTTCGTCACCCCAGCCGCAGCAGAAAATTAAGAGACTATCTGGATTAAGAAAGAGGCGCCTATGGAACTATCAAGAAGACTTTATGCGGTTGCAAGTCTTGTGACAGAGGGCGCCTCTGTTGCAGATGTTGGAACGGATCACGGATACATACCTATTTATCTGATTCAGCAGAATATTGCCTCGAAGGCAATTGCGCTTGATATCAACGGAGGGCCTCTGGAGCGTGCCAGAATGCACATTATCGGATATAATCTGAAGGGACAGATTGAGACGCGGCTCTCTGACGGCCTTTTGGCGGTTCAGCCGGGAGAAGTAGATACCATGATCGCCGCCGGCATGGGAGGAGGACTGATCATTCGAATCCTTGAGGACGGAAAAGAAGTGGTGGAGAGTTTAAAGGAGTTTATTCTGCAGCCTCAGTCAGAGGTCTGGCGGGTACGGAGGTATCTTCTGGATCATCATATGAATATTATTGATGAAGATATGGTGGAGGAGGATGGAAAATATTATCCTATGATGAAAGCAGTTCATGGGGAATCACCCAGGTACGCAGAGTGTGAGTATATTTTCGGAAAACGGCTGCTGGAAAAGAAGAATCCGGTGCTGGAGAAGTTTCTTCACAGAGAGCTTAATATCCGGGAGGGAATCTTTAAGGAACTAAGCCATCATGTGGGAAGCGAAGGGGCCAAGGTACGCATGGAGGAATTAAGACGGGAGATTATGATTATAAGCAGGGCGCTTGGGTACTACTGTATTCGTGCGAATGCATAGCAGACTGACTGAAAAGAGGAATGGGAAGAAGCTGAGTGGAAAGGTGGGGAACTGTGTGTTATGTAAGGACGTCATGGCTGTGATCGAAGACAGCTATGCCGGAAGTTATGCCCTGGAATGGGACAATGTGGGGCTTCTGGTAGGAAGAGAGGATAAACAGGTAAGAAAGATCTTTGTTGCACTGGATGCTACAGATGAAGTGATTGAGGCGGCGGCGCAGCATGGGGCTGATCTGCTGGTGACACATCATCCACTGATATTTGGCGGGATGAAGAGGATTACCAGTCAGGATTTTATCGGGAGACGTGTGCTTCGTCTGGCGCAGCAGGATATTGCTTATTATGCGATGCACACGAATTACGACGTGATCCGGATGGGAAAGCTGGCGGCAGACAGACTGGGGCTTGGACGGCAGGAAATACTTGATGTGACCTGTGAATGGCAGCCGGCGGATGGCGATATAAAAGAGAGGTACCGGGAAGGGATCGGGAGGTCTGGTTATCTGGAGGAACCGGTTTCATTAGAAGGCTGCTGTGAGCGGGTAAAGAGAGCATTTTCTCTGGAAGCGGTTCGTGTGTTCGGAGATCTGAAGCGTCAGGTGTATAAGGCGGCGGTATGTCCGGGAGCTGGAAAGAGCGTAATCAGAGCGGCTATTGACAAAAACGCTGACGTACTGATTACAGGGGATATCGGACATCATGAAGGGATTGATGCGATAGCGCAGGGAATGGCTGTGATAGATGCGGGGCATTATGGGCTGGAGCATATTTTCCTAGAGGATATGAAAGAGTATCTGGAGGAGAGAATAACGGGGGCAGAGGTTCTTGCGATGCCTGTCAAGCATCCATATGCAAATATATAGAAAATTCGTTACTATTCACAGTCAGATAAAAACTGGCAGTCAGATTCGTCAAGCGCAGCTTGTAAGAAGCTGATTGACAGTTTTTATCTGACTGTGAATAGTAACAAAATTCCGGGTGTCAGTATACTGGCGCGTCCTGGGTCATATGGCAGGCGCCCTGTTTTTTGGTATACGAATCTATGGGACTGAGAGGTTTCGGAGAAAAAGAGCAGAGATGGAAAAATGAAAAGAAAGAGGTGATGATATGAGCAAAAAGAAGTGTGGCTGTTATGAGACAGACGATCTGGTAAATGGGGAAGTGTATCAGGTTAAGATCGGAGATGAGGTCCGGCTTTATGCCGCAGGCACTACATACCGTGAGATTGCCGGGGAATATCAGAAGGATTATGAGGACGATATTGTGCTGGCTTTTGTTAATGGAAAGCTGCAGGAACTGTTTAAACGGGTGAAATCAAACTGTACACTTGCGTTTGAGACGTCTGCCGGAGAGATCGGAAATCGGACGTACCGGCGCAGTATCAAGCTTATGCTGGTGAAAGCGGTGTATGATGTGGCCGGGCATGATAAGGTCAGGAAAGTAAGGATTCATTTTTCCGTGAGCAAGGGGTATTACTGTACGGTGGAAGGGGATGTAACCGTAGATCAGAAGTTTCTGGACCAGGTAGAAGCGAGAATGCGGGAGATGGTAGAAATGGATATGCCCATCTATAAGCGGTCCGTCAATACGGACGAGGCCATCGCCCTGTTCGGGCGGCATGGGATGCATGACAAGGAACGGCTGTTCCGTTACCGCAGAGTTTCCAAGGTCAATATATACAGTATGAATGAATTCGAAGATTATTATTACGGGTACATGGTTCCAAGCGCGGGATATCTGAAATATTTCACGCTTCATCTATATGACGAGGGATTCGTTGTGCAGATGCCGGTCAGATCTGCGCCTAAGGAGGTTCCGCCCTTTGAACCTCAGAGCAAATTATTCCATGTGCTGAAAGAGTCGGTTCAATGGGGAGATCTGCAGGGGATTGAGACCGTGGGGGCGCTCAATGACAGGATTACGAAAGACGGAGTTCATGACGTGGTTCTGGTCCAGGAGGCGCTGCAGGAGAAGAAGATTGCAGAGATTGCGACGCAGATTGCCGCCCGCCCGGAAGTGAAATTTATTCTGATCGCAGGGCCTTCCTCCTCTGGAAAGACTACATTTTCTCACAGGCTGTCCGTACAGCTTCGGGCGCATGGATTAACGCCCAGGCCCATTGCTGTGGACAATTATTTTGTGGAGCGGGAGGAGAACCCAAAGGATGAGACGGGCGCATTTGACTTCGAATGTCTGGAAGCCGTGGATGTGGAACTGTTCAACCGGCAGCTCAACGAACTGCTTGCGGGCAGGGAAGTGATCGTTCCTACCTTTAATTTTGTGACAGGGCACAAGGAGTATGGGGCGCAGACCATGAAACTGAACGAGAATGATGTGCTTGTGATTGAAGGGATTCACTGCCTGAATCCGAAGATGACGGAGAATCTTCCGGACGAAAATAAGTTTAAGATCTATATCAGTGCTCTGACCCAGTTAAATGTTGACGAGCACGACCGCATTCCCACTACGGACGGAAGATTGCTTCGACGTATTGTGAGGGATGCCAGGACCAGAGGCTCTTCTGCCCAGCGTACCATACAGATGTGGCAGTCGGTCAGAAGAGGGGAAGAGAAATTTATCTTTCCGTTCCAGGAGGAAGCGGATATTATGTTCAACTCAACGCTGATCTATGAACTGGCGGTGCTTAAGATTTATGTGGAGCCGCTTCTTTTCGGGATTGACAGGAACTGCCCGGAATATCTGGAGGCGAAGAGGCTGCTGAAATTCCTGGATTACTTTGTGGGGATCGGGAGTGAGAATGTGCCTGATAATTCGCTGCTGAGAGAGTTTATCGGGGGCGGATGTTTTAAGGTGTAAAAGCGGCGGCAGCTTTTCGGATATAATTTGCGGCAGAAAAATCGCAGGGGTTTGTCCTCTGCGATTTTTTGACTTATCAGGATGTTGTGTTTTTTAATTTCTTCATAGTTCCTTATACTTTCCTTATAATTCCGCCTTATTCTTATCTTGTAGTTTCGTGACAGATATGTGAATGAATATCTGTTCAAACAGAACATGGACAGACGGGAATAAGGAGGAAACCATATGAATCAAAATATCTTAGAAACAAAGTGTCTTACAAAGTCATTTCGTAATCACCATGCCGTCAATCATATTTCACTCGCAGTCCCCAGGAACTGTGTATACGGGCTTCTTGGCCCCAACGGAGCAGGAAAATCCACTCTGCTAAAAATGATGACAGGAATCCTACACCCAACAGACGGGCAGATACTATTTGATGGTCATGTATGGAGCAGAAAAGACCTTGCGGATATCGGCGCATTGATCGAGACGCCGCCGGTATATGAGAATCTGTCGGCATGGGAGAATCTGAAAGTGCGGGCGTTACTGCTTGGCATACAGGACGAAAGAATCCGGGCGGTACTGGAATTAGTAGATCTGGCAGATACGGGGAAGAAAAAAGCAGGTGCATTTTCGTTAGGAATGAAACAGAGGCTTGGAATCGGGATTGCGCTTCTTTCCAGACCAAAGCTTTTAGTGCTGGACGAACCCCTTAATGGGCTCGACCCCATCGGGATACAGGAACTTAGGCAGATGATCCGAAGATTCCCCAAAGACGGGATTACAGTCATTGTTTCCAGTCATATACTCAGTGAGATTGCACAGACGGCGGATCACATCGGGATCATCGTGAATGGAAGGCTTGGATATCAGGGCGGGATACCCGATGGGGATCGTCTGGAAGAACTATTCATGAAGACGGCGGCAAAGGAAACACTCTTATCAGATAATGACAGGGAGGTGAGATAGATGGGGAAGCATTATCTTGCGGAAAGGCTGAAGAACCGTCATACATCTGTGGGGAAACTGATTCTGGTTATGCCGTTGATTACCGTATGCCTGTCGGCATGGCTGTCCAGGGAGTATTTTACGATTAACAGTTATAACTGGTGGTATATGTTTTTATTTTCGGGAATGCTTGCAATTATCTGTTCCGTGACAGGCAGCCTGGACAAGAAGATGAAAGACCGGCCCATTCTGGTCCTTCCGGTGGATATGGGAGCGGTCTGGGACGGGAAAGTTCTGTACGGTTTAAGATGTATGGGGATTTCTCTACTGGTATTTTTAGGAGTTACGCTGTTTTTTGGTGCAGGGCCTGTATGGGTGATACAGCAAAATCTTCGGATCAATCCATCGGTATCTGAACAGATTCTGGCAGTGGTAATCCTATTTGTAACGTCACTGTGGCAGGTTCCCTTCTGCCTCCTTCTTCAGCAGAAGCTGGGCATGTTTCCGATGCTGTTCCTTCATATGGGGAGCTATTGCTTTAGTGCGATTGAACTTTCACTTCACGCCTGCTTTATGCTGCTTCCGGGCGGGATTGCGGCAAGGATGATGTGCATCGTTTTGAAAATACTTCCGAACGGGCTGGTGGCAGAACCAGGCAGCCTGACTTATTCGCCAGAGTTGATGGAAAGGAAGGGGCTTTTGATCGGAATTACTGTCTCGCTTCTGTGGTTTGCTTTATTCTGGTTTGCAGGGCGCAGGTGGTTTGAACGAAAGACGGAGAAGTAAAGGAGAGGTGTAACATGTATCAAAATGAAAAGAGAAGAACAGCAGAGACTGTATACAATGATGTAAACAAAAAAAGGGAATTATACCGGAATATACAGGGAGAGATCTGTAAAATGCGTCACACCCTGCTTCCATGGCTGCATCTACTGATTCCTCTGTCCGGAATTCTGGTATTTCTTTCCTATTATTCTTTTGCGGCGTGGAGCGCCTGGGGGAAAGTGTGCGGCTATATTGAAACCCTTTCCATCGTACTTCCCCTGGTGATCAGTGTAGTCTGCGCCATGTCTGTAGAAATGGAAGAGAAAGTGCATTTTCAGACATTTCTTGGAGTGGCGGCGGTACGCAGGAATCCACTGCTTGCCAAATGGATGATTCTTTCAGTGATGGGATTTGCAGCAATCCTTCTGGCTGTTTTAGGATTCGCCGCAGGGTTCTGGCTGATGTCTGGCGGGATGGTGCTGTCGGCAGGAAACTATCTGGCTCTGGCGGGTGTGCTGACGATGGGCGGTATGAATCTGTATCTGCTTCATCTTTTCCTTAATCTTGCTTTCTCTAAAAGTGCGTCCCTGTGCATAGGAACGGCAGAACTGGTTATTTCCGCACTGTTTCTGACCGGGCTTGGCGAGGGGCGGTGGCAGTTTTTCCCCTGTGCGTGGGGTAGCAGATGGAGTGTATTTCTGATACAATACTGGAAGGGAGACGCAAAGGCGGCTGAAAAATCTGTGACGGGAAATCTGGCTATCGGCGTAATTGTTACGATTCTGCTATGGTGCGGCGTTCTGCTGTGGTTTCACTATTATGAAGGAAGGCCGTGTAAAGACTGAGAGGACGAGGCAGAGAGAAAAAGGGAGGGAAAGAATGGTAAGAATACTGGCAATAGACGATGACGAGCAGATTCTGAAATTAATCCGAAACGCATTGACAAAAGAGGGATATGACGTTACGGTACTGGGAGACCCAACGGAATTTCACCGGCTTAAGCTTTCAGACTATCAGTTAATTCTTCTGGACGTAATGATGCCAGGAATGGACGGATTCGCCTTGTGTGAGGAAATACGGGATCTTGTGGATTGTCCGATTCTGTTTCTGACGGCTAAGACGAAGGAGGCGGATATCATGAGAGGGCTTGGGCTTGGCGGGGACGACTATATCACCAAGCCTTTCGGGATCGGTGAACTGCGCGCCCGGGTGGCGGCCCATCTGCGCAGAGAGATCAGGGAGAAGAAGCATGTCGTGTCATTAGACGGCGTCCGGTTCTGTCTGAAGGAGAAAAAGATGCGTTATGGGGACACAGACCTTGAACTGACTAAGAGCGAGTATGCCATCTGTGAATATCTGGGGATGAATCACGGACAGGTGTTTTCAAAGGAAAGGATTTATGAGCATGTATTCGGCTACGAGAAGGAAAGTGATAATTCTGTGATCACGGAACATGTGAAAAATATCCGTGCAAAGTGCCAGCGGGCAGGATTTCAGCCTATTGAGACGGTATGGGGGATTGGATACAGATGGAGATAAAGAGGCGGGAAAAGACGATTACTTCTGTATTTCTGAAGTATGTGGTTTTCTACACGGCGGGAGCCCTGTTCTGGCTGACTGTGATTTTTATGATTTATTATATATTAGACGTAACAGGAGAAGTCCTTCCGGCTAATCATATGGAGGCGCAGCTTAATGAATCTGCAGAGGAGATCAGGGCAGCGTCGCAGGTCACGGCAGAATTACTGCCAGAAGACTGCGCATACGGGGTATATGAATATGACGGAACCCTGCTTTATGGTACGTTTTCCAAAGAAGAATCCACTCAGGCGTGGGAGCAGTATCAAAAGAACAACATATATGCAAGGCAAAAAGGATATTACAGGTTCTTTCTGCGCAGGAATGGAGAGATCTGTATTGTAAAATATGAAATATCCACCCGGTTTCGGAATGGAGTTCTAAAGAGATATCTTCCAAGTCCGGACATTCTTTTGGTTCTTTCCTTTATCGTTCTGTTTCTCATTCATACAGCCATAGTATCGCGCTATTTTGGAATATACATGAGGAAAAGGCTGAGGGTTTTAAACGAGGTTACGGCAAAGATCAGAAATCAGGATCTGGAATTTGAGCAAGAGCATTCTGATTTAAAAGAGGTAGAAGAGGTTCTGGATTCTCTGAACCGGATGAAGGAAGCGTTAAAGGCTTCTCTCTACAGACAGTGGAATCTGGAGAAAAGCAAGGAAGAGCAGATTGCGGCCTTAGCTCACGACATCAAGACCCCGCTTACGGTTATCCGGGGGAATGCAGAACTGCTGGCAGAGGAAGAACTTGCTGAAAAAGAGAGGGAGTATGATCTGGATATCCTGCAGAGCGTGGGAATGATAGAAGAATATCTGACAATATTAAATGAACTGCTCGCCGAAGAGAATGATCATGTAAAGAAGGGCGGGGATTATGTAGAAAAAAGCGAGTTATCCTGTGAGGAACTTGCAGACTGCTTTGTGGAGCAGGCAAGGCTTCTGACATCGGCAGAGGGTTATCTGGTTGTGTTTCATAGAAAAGATCTGCAAGGGAAGATTCTCTGTAATAAAAATCAGCTCATGCGGGCATTTCACAATATTTTAGGCAATGCAATGGATTACAGCCCGTCGGATGGGAAGATACAGATTTCACTGGAAATGAGCACGGACAAGGAGAACGAATATCTGGCCGTCTCTATTGTGGATGAAGGACCGGGATTTTCCGGACAGGATTTAAAACATGCCAAAGAGCGTTTCTATCAAGGGGATCACAGCCGCAGCAGCAGGAAGCATTATGGGATCGGGCTTCATACTGCCGAAAAATTTGCGGCGGCCCAGGGAGGATATCTGGTGATTGAGAATGCGCGGGCAAAAGGAGCAAAAGTGACGATGGGGATCAGAATCAGTAACAGGGGGCTGCCATAGACAGCCCCCTGCATTATAGAATCAATCTTCCATATTCTTATTGGCCGTAGAAAGCATAAGCTTAATCCGGTTAAGCTGATTAACCTCGCTGGCCCCGGGGTCGAAATCAATAGCCACGATATTCGATTCAGGATACCGCCGTCTTAACTCCTTGATGACGCCTTTTCCGACCACATGGTTCGGCAGACAGGCAAAGGGCTGGGTACAGACAATGTTCGGCGCGCCGTTATGAATCAGCTCCAGCATTTCTCCGGTAAGGAACCACCCTTCCCCGGTCTGGTTGCCAAGGGATACGATCTCGGAGGCCATTCTTCCCAGTTCCCGGATATCTGCCGGAGGATCAAAATGCTGGCTTTCCCTAAATGCCTTGTCAGCCGGCGCCCGAAACCATTCCAGCGCCTTGATGCCCAGATTACCGACGAAAGCTTTGGACTTCTTCATGCCCAGATGCGATACCTTAAAGTTCTGGTTGTAAAAGCAGTAAAGCAGGAAGTCCAGAAGATCCGGCACAACGGCCTCGGCGCCCTCGCTTTCCAGAAGTTCCACCAGATAGTTGTTGGCGGCAGGCAGGAATTTCACCAGAATCTCGCCGACCACTCCCACACGGGGTTTCTTTACATCTGTTATTTCGATGTTGCGGTCAAAATCCTGGATAATCTCTTTACACAATTGTTTAAACCTGTGTCTGGACGGATACCCGGAGGACAGAAAGTCTTTGCACACCCTGGACCATTTCTCATGCATGGCATCCGCCGATCCTTTCACAGCCTCGTACGGCCGGATCCGGTAGACGCACTTCATGAAAATATCCCCGAACACGATCGCATAGATACCCCTCAGTACAAGCGGAAGGGTCAGCCTGAACCCGGGGTTGCCTTCCAGGCCGCTTAAATTAAGGGAAATGACAGGAATATGTTCATATCCCGCTTTCTTTAGAGCCCTTCGGATGAACCCGATATAGTTGGAGGCACGGCAGCCGCCCCCTGTCTGGCTAATGATGACGGCAATCTTATCCGTATCATATTTGCCAGAGAGGATGGCTTCCATAATCTGGCCTACCACCATAAGGGAAGGGTAGCAGGCATCGTTATTCACATATTTTAATCCCACGTCCACCGCCTGCTTATTGTCGTTAGGCAGAACCTTGATGTTGTATCCCGAAGCCGCAAATGCAGGCTCTAACAGGTCGAAATGAATAGGAGACATCTGCGGGCAGAGGATGGTATAGCTTTTGCGCATCTCCTGGGTAAACGGAACCTTCGTAGTAGCAGAAGAATGGATCGTCCGTTTCTCATTCCGTTTCTCCCTTACGCGGATGGCGGCCAGAAGAGAGCGCACCCGGATTCTTGCGGCTCCTAAGTTATTCACCTCGTCAATCTTCAGAGAAGTGTAGATCTTATCAGAATCATTTAATATGGAAGCCACCTGGTCAGTGGTCACGGCGTCCAGACCGCAGCCGAAAGAATTTAGCTGAATCAGATCCAGATTATCCTTAAGCTTCACATAATTTGCCGCCGCATAGAGCCGGGAGTGGTACATCCACTGATCCATCACATTCAGCGGGCGTTCCGCCGGGTTAAGATGGGAGATGGAATCTTCTGTCAGCACTGCGATATTGTAGGAGTTGATCAGTTCCGGTATGCCGTGGTTTACTTCCGGGTCAATATGATAAGGGCGTCCTGCAAGTACGATTCCCCTGTTGCCGGTCCGACTCAGAAATTCAAGGGTTTCCTCGCCCTTTTTCTTCATGTCCGCCCGACATGCCTCAAGCTCCGTAAAGGCCGCATGTACGGCAAAACGGATATCAGCCGCAGGAATCGAGAACTTCTCTGACAGTTCCTCCACCAGCCGGTAAGAAACCGTTTCCTCGCTTTCCAGTGACAGGAAAGGATGAATGAAGTCAACCTCGCCGTTTACAATGGCGTCAATGTTATTCTTTATGTTCTCCGGATAGGAGGTGACGATCGGGCAGTTATAATGGTTATTGGCCTGCTGGAACTCATTTCTTTCGTAAGGAATACTGGGGTAGAAGATCCTGTGTATTCCCTGGTTGATGAGCCACTGTACATGGCCGTGGGCCAGCTTCGCCGGATAACACTCGGACTCACTGGGAATCGATTCAATCCCAAGCTCGTAGATTTTCCGTGTCGAGGCAGGGGATAACACCACCTGGAATCCCAGAGTGTGAAAAAACGTAAACCAGAATGGATAGTTTTCGTACATGTTCAGCACCCTGGGAATTCCAATCACACCCTTTGTGGCTTCGAACCCTTCAAGGGGAGTATAATCAAAATACCGGTGCAGCTTATATTCAAACAGGTTTGGCATCCGGTTGTCGGATTTCTCTTTTCCCAGCCCCCGTTCACAGCGGTTTCCAGTGATGAACTTTCTTCCGCCGCTGAAGTGATTGATTGTCAGGCGGCAGTTGTTGGTACAGCCTTTGCATTTCGCCATGGCGGTGGAATACTTAAGAGCCTCGATCTCCTCGATGGAAAGCATGGTGGTTCCTTCGCAGTCCAGATACCGTTCCCTGGCGATCAGCGCAGCTCCGAAGGCTCCCATGATTCCGGCGATGTCTGGACGGATGGCCTCGCAGTCCGCAATCTTTTCGAAACTGCGAAGCACTGCATTGTTGTAAAAAGTTCCGCCCTGCACCACAATGTGATTTCCGAGTTCGGAAGCGCTTGATACTTTGATGACCTTGAACAGTGCGTTCTTAATCACGGAATAAGCAAGTCCGGCAGAGATGTCGGCAACTTCAGCCCCTTCTTTCTGGGCCTGTTTTACCTTAGAGTTCATAAATACCGTACAACGCGTGCCAAGATCAATCGGATTCTGGGCAAACAAAGCCTCATGGGCAAAGTCTTCTACAGAATAATTCAGAGACCTGGCAAATGTCTCGATGAAAGAACCGCACCCGGAGGAGCAGGCTTCATTGAGCAGCACGTTATCCACAGTCTGATTCTTGATCTTGATACATTTCATATCCTGTCCGCCGATATCCAGGATGCAGTCCACATCCGGCTCGAAATAAGAAGCTGCATAATAATGGGATACAGTCTCTACTTCCCCTTCGTCCAGAAGAAGAGCGGACTTTATCAGCGCTTCCCCATAACCTGTGGAACAGGAGTGGACAATCTCTACGCCTTCCGGCAGTTTACTGTAAATATCCTTAATGGCGGTGATCGTAGTGCCAAGGGGATCGCCTTCGTTATTGTGATAGAAAGAGTAAAGCAAGGTTCCGTCATCGCCCACCAGAGCGGCCTTCGTGGTTGTGGAACCGGCATCGATCCCCAGAAACGCCTTGCCTCTATAGCTTGCAAGATCCTTTACCGGAACCTGGTGCTTTGCGTGGCGTTTCTCAAATGCATGAAAATCCGCCTCGGTTGTAAACAGCGGTTCCATACGGTCAACCTCGAACTCCATCTTGATCCGGCCCTCCAGGCGGCTCTGCATTTCCTGTAAGGAAACCCGTCTGTCTTTTTTAGAATTCATGGCAGAACCGATGGCTGCAAACAGATGGGAGTGGTTGGGAGCGATGATATGTCTGTCGTCAAGCTTCAGAGTCCGTACAAAAGCCTCTTTTAATTCAGAGAGAAAATGAAGAGGCCCGCCTAAGAACGCCACATGCCCCCGGATCGGCTTACCGCAGGCCAGACCGCTGATGGTCTGGTTTACCACAGCCTGAAAGATGGAGGCAGCCAGATCCTCCTTCGAGGCGCCGTCATTGATCAGGGGCTGGATATCGGATTTTGCAAATACCCCGCATCTTGCGGCGATAGAATAGAGGGACTGGTAATTCTTTGCATATTCATTCAGTCCCGAAGCATCCGTCTGTAAAAGGGAGGCCATCTGGTCGATAAAAGAACCGGTTCCGCCGGCGCAGACGCCGTTCATGCGCTGCTCCACATTTCCGCCTTCAAAGTAAATGATCTTGGCATCTTCACCGCCCAGTTCGATGGCAACGTCCGTCTGAGGCGCATAGTCCTGTAAGGCAGTGGAAACGGCGATTACCTCCTGGACGAAAGGGACGTTAAGGTGCGCAGCAAGGGTCAGGCCGCCAGATCCGGTGATGACCGGAGAGGCGTAGATTCCCCCTAATTTATAGATTGCCCGTCCGAGAAGGTCGGACAAGGTTTCTTGAATATTAGCATAATGTCTTTCATAATCAGAAAAAGCGACATCATTATTCTTATCGAGTATTGCGATTTTAACAGTGGTTGAACCGATGTCAATGCCCAGTGTGTACAATTCGTTTTTACTCATAAATAACACTCCTTTACGGCTATGATCTATATAGCCTGTAACATTATACGACAAAAAATTTAAAATAACAATTAAGAAAATGCTATAGAAATATAAAAAAGTTGTAAAGTTCCATGGCAGAATTGACAAATAGTGCGTAAAACGGTAGAATTACTACAGTATAAAAACCATGTTAAGAGTTTGTTAAAAACATGAACAGTTAAGGAGTCTGGCTAATGGAGAATTGGATTTCAAAGCTTGAGAGAAAGTTTGGCAGGTATGCAGTCCCTAACCTTATGTATTACATTATTATACTGTATGCGGCGGGATTCGTATTAAACATAGTGAACCCGGATTTTTATTATCAGTTTCTGTGTCTTGACGCACGGGCGATTCTGAGGGGGCAGATCTGGAGAGTGGTGACGTTTATCATCCAGCCTCCTTCCGGCAGTGCGATTTTTATTGTGTTTGCATTATATCTGTACTATATGATTGGTCAGCAGCTAGAGCAGGCATGGGGACCGTTCCGGTTTAATCTATATTTCTTTTCCGGGATGCTGTTCCATGTAATCGCTGCATTGCTGGTCTATGTGGTTACAGGGCTTGTGCTGCCTGTGTCGGTCTGGTATCTGAACATGTCTCTGTTCTTCGCATTTGCGGCGCTCTATCCAGATGTGCAGTTTCTGGTGTTTTTTGTGATTCCGGTCAAGGTGAAGTATCTGGCGCTGATTGATGCGTTGTATTTCATTTATCCGATCATCCAGGTATTTCTTCCGGCATACGGGGGGAACGCCCTCTTTGGAGTATACTATAAGGCGAATGCATTAGGGGCGGTAGTTTCTGTACTGAATTTCCTTATCTTCTTCCTGGGATCGAGGAATATGAGGCCGTATACGCCGCAGCAGCGAAGGAGAAAGAAAGAATTCCAGCGGAATATAAAAAGGGCGCAGCGCCCGGTACAGAGCTATGCCAACGGCGCAAAGCATATGTGTGCCATCTGTAAAAGGACTGAACTGGATGATCCGAACCTGGAGTTTCGGTATTGTTCTAAATGTAACGGCAATTACGAATACTGCCAGGATCATCTGTTCACACATACACATGTCAAGTGACGAAACTAAATAGCAGGAGGAAGACGAAACAATGAAGAAGACAAAGATCATATGTACGCTTGGACCAAGGACTGACGATGACGAACTGATGAGGGGCCTGGTCCAAAAAGGCATGGATATTGCCAGATTCAACTTTTCCCATGGAACCCATGAAGAGCAGAAAGCGCGGATGGACAGACTGAAGAGAATCCGTGACGAAGAGGGGAAACCCATTGCCATACTTTTAGATACCAAGGGGCCGGAGATCCGCACGGGTATTCTGAAAGACGGGAAGAAGGTCATGCTGAATGAGGGGGATACCTTTGTTCTGACGGCAGAAGAACTGGCCGGAGATGCCGGAAAGGTATCCATTACATATGAGGGTCTTGTAGACGACGTCCAGGTGGGAAGTACCATTCTGATCGACGACGGACTGATCGGACTTCGCGTCAAAGCAAAGAATGGCCGGGAGATCGTGTGTACGGTTGTAAACGGCGGAGAACTGGGAGAACGGAAGGGAATCAATGTTCCGAACGTTCCGGTAAGGCTTCCGGCCATCACTGAGAAGGACAGAGAAGACATCCGTTTTGGCGCCGAACAGCAGATTGACTTTATTGCGGCGTCCTTTGTGCGCAATGCGGAGTGTATTCTGGAGATCCGTGCTTTCTTAAAGGAATGTAAGGCGCCGAACATTCCGATTATTGCGAAGATTGAGAATGCGGAAGGAATCAAGAATATTGATGAGATTATTCGCTGTGCTGACGGGATCATGATTGCCAGGGGCGATCTGGGCGTAGAGATTCCGGCGGAGGAGGTTCCTTATCTGCAGAAGCTGATTATTCAGAAATGTAATGAGAATTATAAGCCGGTTATCACAGCCACACAGATGCTGGATTCTATGATGCGTAATCCCCGTCCGACCCGGGCGGAAGTAACGGATGTGGCCAATGCGGTCTATGACGGGACGGATGCAGTGATGCTCTCAGGCGAGACGGCCCAGGGCAAGTATCCGCTGGAAGCCCTGCGGATGATGGTTCATATCGTGGCGGATACAGAGCAGCATTTAGATTACGAGATGCTGATGAAGAAGACAGAGGCACATCATATGAAGAGTACCTCCAGTGCATTGTGTCATGCGGCGGTGACGACGGCGAATAATCTGAGAGCAAGATGTATCATCACTCCCACCGTGTCCGGAGTAACGGCAAGAGTGGTGTCCAAGTTCAAACCGCGCATGGATATTATTGGCGTGACACCAAATGAGGCTGCTCTGCGCAGGATGCAGTTATATTGGGGGATCATTCCGCTGAAATCCATTCCCTTAAGTTCTACGGAGGATGTCTGCAATGGGGCCATTGACCTGGTGTGCGCGAAGCAGATGGCAGAAGCGGGGGATATCGTGGTGCTGACGGCAGGAATCCCGGCGGCCAATGTGACGGCAGAACGGGGCGGCGCAAGTAATATTATGCGGATTACGGTGATTGAATAAGAACGGAACATAGGATCTGAAGCAGACGAGGCTGTCTGGAAATGATTTGAAGCATCATTTTCGGGCAGCCTCGTCTTTTCTTGTAATATAGGAAACTTCGTTCCCTATATTATAAAAACCCTCCGGAGGATGCGCACTCGCGCGAAAAGGAAGTATGCCGCAGGCGGCCGCGCTCGGCGCGAGCATGTGCCAGAGCACATGCTTTTTTATAAAAAAATGTTGACATGCTGGAAATGATACAGTAAAGTGTTCCCTGTGAGAACTACTAGAACGCCCTCGAAGGCCGCAGATCCGAAGCTTAAGCACGGATCTGGTTTCAGGCCTGGGAGGCGCGGGATACTTAAGGGATGAGGAGTGAAGAATTGGAGCAAGTATCATTTACAGAACGCCTGATGGAGTTCGGACTTACGCGTCAGGAGGCGAATATCTACCAGTGCCTGCTCACCGAGGGGAAGGTGACAGGATATGAGGTGGCCAAGCAGACCGGGATTTCCCGATCCAATGCGTATAATTCGCTGGCGAATATGACGGAGAAGGGGGCCGCCTATCTTGTAGAAGAAGGGCATACCCGCAAATATGTCCCGGTTCCGCTGGATGAATTCTGCAGGAACCGTATTCGCAAACTGGAGGAATCCAAGAAGTGGTTAGGCGAGCATCTGCCGTCTGAGAAGACGTATGTGGACGGGTATATCACCATCGAGGGTGCGGAGCATATTCTTGATAAGATGCGTAATATTCTGATGAATGTAGACGAGAGAGTCTTCATCAGTCTGACGAGAAACTATCTGCTGCTCTTGATCGGACAACTGCAGGATCTGATCACGGACAGGAAGATGGTGGTTATTATTACAGACCAGCCGACAGCTTTTCCAAGGGCGAAGGTATACATAGGAGAGGACAGAGGCATGCGTATCGGTGTGATTGCAGATTCCCGTTATGTCCTGACCGGTGAATACGGGGAAGGAAGCATGAACACCTGCCTGTATTCGGGACAGAGGAATTTCGTAGAATTATATAAGACTGCACTAGACAATGAGATAAAATTACTATCCATGCGAGAGGAGAATCAGTAACAATGAAGAAAGAGACATTTGTGACAAAAGACCAGTTAGAAGAGATTGTGAAAGAATATCCCACACCGTTTCATCTGTACGATGAAAAAGGAATCCGCAGGAATATCAAGGCTTTAAAAGAAGCGTTTTCATGGAATAAAGGATATAAAGAATATTTTGCCGTCAAGGCAACGCCGAACCCCTTTCTGATCAATATTCTGAGGGAATATGGCTGCGGCTGCGACTGTTCCTCCTATACGGAGCTGATGCTCTCAGAAGCAGTGGGGGCAACGGGAGAGGATATTATGTTTTCCTCTAATGATACGCCTGCAGAGGAGTTTGCCTATGCAGACAGATTAGGGGCGATCATTAACCTGGATGACATTACTCATATTGATTTTCTGGAAGATGTGACCGGCCATATCCCCGAGACGATCAGCTGCCGTTATAATCCCGGCGGCCTCTTTAGGATCAGCAACGATATTATGGACAATCCGGGAGATTCCAAGTACGGCATGACTGAAGAGCAGCTGACTGAGGCGTTTCAGATTCTGAAGGAAAAGGGTGCGAAGGAGTTTGGACTCCATGCGTTTCTGGCGAGCAATACGGTAACTAACGAATACTATCCTATGCTTGCAAAGGTATTGTTTGAAACTGCCGTAAAACTGAAACGAAAAACAGGAGTTCATATCAGATTTATCAATCTGTCGGGCGGGATCGGAATTCCCTATACTCCAGACCAGGAGCCAAACGACATCCGTATGATCGGCGACGGAGTCCGGCGGGTGTACGAAGAAGTCCTGGAGCCGGAAGGGATGGGAGACGTCGCCATCTATACGGAACTTGGGCGCTTTATGATGGGGCCTTACGGCTGTCTGGTGACAAAAGCCATTCATCAGAAGCATACCCATAAAGAATATATAGGCGTGGATGCCTGTGCGGTCAACCTTATGCGTCCTGCAATGTATGGCGCTTACCACCACATCACTGTCATGGGCAAGGAGAAAAAAGCCTGTGACCATAAGTATGACATTGTCGGTTCCCTGTGTGAGAACAACGATAAGTTTGCGATTGACCGTATGCTTCCGAAGATTGACATGGGCGACCTGCTTGTAATCCATGATACCGGGGCCCATGGGTTTGCGATGGGATACAATTATAATGGAAAGCTGAAATCTGCCGAACTGTTATTAAAGGAAGACGGGGGTACAGAGCTGATCCGGAGAGCGGAAACGCCTGCAGATTATTTCGCAACCTTTGACTGCTTCGGAATTGCAAAAGATCTGATAAAATAATTTCTTTGTCAATAGTTGATTTTGCAAGGTAATAGGAGTAAAATATGCTCGTGAGAATCTTTAGCGTAAAAGTGCGGCGCTGACGAATCACAGACGTAGGTATTTGCCAGATACTTATGTATATTGATGTGAAGGAGGAATAATCATGAAGAAAAGAGGGTTGCTGGCAGCATTGCTAATCGCAGTAATGACGTTATTATGCGGTTGCGGAGGTATGAGTGCGGAGGATGCACAGTCTTATGCACAGTCCATTCTGGACGCAAGCTACAAGGGAGAGTTTGACAAGTACATTGAATGGACAAAGTCAACGGAAGAGGAAGCCAAGGAACTGTATGAGAGTAATATTGATACTACTATGCAGGAGGCAGGATTTTCAGTGCTGGGACTGTCCGACGAACTGACAGCAAATTACAGGCAGTTATTTCTGGACATGATTAAGCAGGCGAATTATGAAGTTGGGGAAGCGAAGGAAGCAGGCGACAAGGCGTATACGATCGACGTGACCGTAAAACCATTTACCGGTTTTGACGGACTTCAGGCAGAAGTGGATGCGGCGGTAACGCCAGAGGCGGCAGCGGCAGCAAATGTTGATACGAACGACCAGGCGGCGGCTAATGAATTTGTATTTCAGAAGATGTATGAAATTATGGCTGGAAAAGTGGCATCCCCTTCCTATGGAGAGCCTACGACAGTAACAATTAACGTAAAACCGGATTCTAACGGGGTGTACTTTATTGATCAGACGGATATGACTGCTTTAGATGACGCAATGTTCCCGGCAGAGTCTTTCTAAATATTTTCATAAAAAGCATTGACATCGACTGCATTTGCAGTTATAATTTATCATGTTGTCGGTACATGCCGGCAACAATCAGCGGATGTGGCGGAATGGCAGACGCACAAGACTCAAAATCTTGCGGGGGCGACCTCGTGTGGGTTCAAGTCCCACCATCCGCAGTAGAAGGTGCGAAGCCGGATTCCGGCTTCACACTTTTTTTTTCGTATCCGGGGTGTAACTGGCGGAGAAATTCTGGCCATCTGTCATATGTCAGTTGTGAGAAAACTGACGGAAAAATGGAGGATAAGAGGATGTATTATAAACAGTATGGCAATACTGATATGAAAGTGTCGGCAGTCGGGCTTGGCACTATGCGCTATGACGAGGAGGATATCAAGGCGGGACGTCTTGAAAAATGTGCGGAAATTCCCCTCTACGCTTTTGAAAAAGGAATTAATTACTGGGACACGGCGCCTGCATATTGCGAAGATAAGAGTGAGATCGTCACAGGAATTGCGCTGGCGCAGTTAAAAAGAAAAGATGTTTATGTAACTTCCAAGACAAATCTGGGAACAATAGCTGCAGGAGATCACCCAACGAAGGAGGATTTTCGCAGAAGGCTGGAACTGTCTCTCGACAGGCTTCAGACGGATTACATTGATTTCTACCATATGTGGTGTATGTTAAACCTGGAGTCCTGGGAGAAACACATGGATGCCATCTATGGATTCTTTGAGGATGCGAAGCGGGAAGGGCTGATCCGCAATATTGTGTTTTCTTCCCATATGCAGGGAGACGATATCGAGACGGTGGTACGATCTGGAAAATTTAAGGGTATGCTCATCGGATACAATGCACTGAACTACCGGTTCCGCCAGAGCGGGATTGAGGCCGCTTATCAGAACGGAATGGGCGTTGTAGTTATGAATCCGCTGGGGGGCGGGATGATTCCGGCGAATTCGGAATCATTTACCTATCTGACAGAAGGGACGGACCTGACTGTGCCGCAGGCAGCCCTCCGGTTCGTTGCCTCTCACAGGGAGATCACGGTGACGCTGGCAGGCTGCACGACGAAGGAACATATTGACGATGCGGTGAAAGCGGTAGAGAATCTTGAGGAGAAACCGGCAGAAGAAATCGTGAAGGACCATGAAGGGAAGGGAGTTGCCCTTAACAACCTGTGTACCGGATGTTCATACTGCAAGGGCTGTCCGAAGGATATACCGATTCCGAAATACATGGATGCCTATAACCAGATGATTCTGACCGGGAAACAGGAAGCCATTGCCGACCGGATTGCGAATCACTGGGGAATGGATAAGGACAAGGCGAAGGAGTGTATTGCCTGCGGTAAGTGTGAGAAACAGTGCACACAGCATCTGCCGGTTATAGAGAGGCTAAGGGAGATTGCAGGGGAGAATTAGTAGATCGTATTCTGAACCGTGCAGGATGGAAGGAAGAATCTGATATGAATAATAAGATAGTGTTAATAGACGGGCATAGTATCTTAAACCGCGCATTCTACGGTCTGCCGGATCTGACGAATTCGGAAGGTCTTCATACGAATGGGATATACGGCTTTCTGACAATTATGTTCAGGATACTGGAGGAAGAAAAGCCGGATTATCTGACGGTGGCATTCGATGTCCATGCCCCGACCTTCCGCCATAAGATGTATGCGGAGTATAAAGGAACCAGAAAGCCTATGGCGGAGGAACTGCGTCAGCAGGTGCCGGTGCTTAAGGAGGTTCTTCATGCAATGGGAGTAAGAACCATCGAATGTGAAGGGCTTGAAGCGGATGACCTTCTGGGTACGCTGTCGAAAAGGTGCGAGGAGCAGGGGATGGAGGTCGCTGTTATTTCGGGAGACCGGGACCTTCTGCAGCTTGCCACAGAACATGTGAAGATCAGGATTCCAAAGACGAAGCAGGGACGTACCCAGGTGGAGGACTACTATGCCGACGACGTGAAAGAGCGGTATCAGGTGACGCCGCAGGAGTTTATAGATCTGAAGGCGCTGATGGGAGACTCCTCTGACAATATCCCCGGGGTCCCGAGTATTGGGGAGAAGACGGCAACGAAGATTATTGCAGAGTACCACTCGATTGAAAATGCTCATGAGCATGCCGATGAATTAAAACCGCCAAGGGCTTCCCGGGCGCTTGTGGAACATTGGGATATGGCGGTTATGAGTAAAGAACTTGCCACAATTAATGTGACGGCAGATTTTCCCTATGAGCTTGAGGAAGCAAGACTTGGCAGCCTTTATACCGAGGAAGCCTATGCCTGGTTCCAGAAGTTACAGTTCAAAAACCTTCTGTCCCGGTTTGATGTGATCCCGAAAGCGGATAAGGCAGAGGAAGGCTTTCGAGAGATTTCGGACATCGGTGAGGCGGAGGAAGTATTTCAGAGAGCTGCAGGCGCAGACTGTGTGGGAGCCTGTATATTCCGCAGCACGCAAGACGTTCTGCCCCTTTTTGCCGACCAGGCGCAGATTGGGGGAATTGGACTGTGCTATTCCGAGGATGAAAGTTACTGTATCCGTACAGGGGAAGGGATTTCAGAGGAATGGCTTCTAAAGAAGCTGTCGGAAACAGGGGAGAATACAGGAAGATTCGTCATGTTCGACCTTAAGACGGCGCTGGCTGAACTGAATATTAAGAAGACAGAGAATTGCTTTGACGCATCGGTGGCGGCGTATCTTCTGGATCCGCTTAAAAATCATTATACTTATGAGGATATTGCGAGAGAGCAGTTAGACCTGATCATAGATGAGAAGACAGAGGAGTATGTGAAGATCTGCTATGAGGCGTATACAGCCTATAAAGGTTCTTTCATCCTGTGGGACAGATTAAAAGAATGTCAGATGGACCGGCTGTTTACCGAGATCGAGATGCCTCTGGTCTTTACTCTATATGAAATGGAACAAAAGGGAGTCAGAGTAGAGGCTGAAGCCTTAAGGTTCTATGGAAGCCAGCTTGGAGGTAAGATTACAGAACTGGAAAAGGAGATCTATGAGGACGCAGGTGAGACGTTTAATATAAATTCACCGAAACAGCTTGGCGTCGTGCTTTTTGAGAATCTGAAGATTCCCGGCGGAAAGAAGACGAAGACAGGATACTCTACGGCCGCAGATGTATTGGAAAAACTGGCTTTGGATTATCCGGTTATCGAGAAGATTCTGGAGTACCGCCAGTATTCAAAACTGAAATCTACCTATGCGGACGGGCTTGCCAATTATATCTGTGAGGACGGAAGAATTCACAGTAAGTTTAATCAGACGATTACGGCTACCGGGCGTCTCAGCAGTACGGAGCCAAACCTTCAGAATATTCCGGTGCGAATGGAACTTGGAAGGCTGATTCGCAAGGTATTTATCCCGGAGGATGGCTATGTGTTCGTGGATGCAGACTATTCCCAGATTGAACTTCGGGTGCTTGCCCATTGTTCCGGCGACCAGAATCTGATCGAGGCATACAGGGAGGAAGCAGACATCCATCGGATCACGGCTTCCCAGGTATTCCATGTGCCTTTCGAGGAAGTGACCTCTCAGCAGAGGCGCAATGCGAAAGCGGTTAATTTCGGGATCGTGTATGGAATCAGTTCTTTCGGACTCAGTAAAGACTTGAGTATTACCCGGAAAGAAGCCGAGCAGTACATCGACGATTATTTTAAGACGTATCCAGGGATTAAGAGTTTTTTAGACGACACGGTGAAACATGCGAAAGAGATGGGCTATGTGGTGACACTGTTCGGACGGAGGCGTCCCGTGCCGGAACTGTCATCGAGTAATTTCATGCAGCGTTCCTTTGGGGAGCGAGTGGCTATGAACGCTCCGATCCAGGGAACTGCCGCCGATATTATCAAGATTGCGATGATCGGCGTGCACCAAAGGTTAAAAGAGAGAAAGATGAAGTCAAGGCTTGTTCTCCAGGTTCATGATGAACTTCTGATCGAGGCATACCGGCCGGAACTTGACGAGGTCAGGGCGATTCTTAAGGAAGAGATGGAACAGGCGGTTTCTTTAGACGTCCCGCTGGAAGTAGATATGCATATGGGAGAAAACTGGTACGAAGCAAAGTAGAGGTGTAGGTTCATGAAGATTATAGGAATTACAGGCGGCATAGGAGCAGGAAAGACGCAGATACTGGAGTATCTGAATAACCGGTACGGCGCCACCATCTGCCAGACGGATGCAGTGGGAAGGAAGCTTCAGAAGAAGGGAACGCCATGTTTCGAGGCGATTGTTGCGTGTTTCGGAACGGAGATTCTGGATGAGAAAGGGGAGCTTGACAGAGATAAGCTGGCTGGCATTGTATTTTCCGACGATGCCAGACGCAGCGAACTGAATGCCATTGTTCATCCGGCGGTGGAAGAGGAGATCCGTAAGAAGATTGCGAAGGAGGAGCGGAAGAATACGAATCTGTTCATGATTGAGTCCGCTCTTCTGATCGAAACGCATTACGATCAGATCTGCGATGAAGTCTGGTATATTTATGTGGAAGCTTCGATCCGTAAGAAGCGCCTGGTCTATGCAAGAGGCTATGACCCTAAGAAGGTGGATGATATCATTGCAGCCCAGCTTCCCAAGGATATGTTCATGAAGCACTGCGACCGTGTGATTGATAACAGTAATACATTCGAAGAGACACAGGCGCAGCTTGACGATATCATAGCAGATTTATAGGAAAGGCGAAAAGGAAATGATGAGACTTTGCAGCATTGCCAGTGGGAGCAGCGGCAACTGTATCTATGTAGGGGATGAGGATACGCATCTTCTGGTAGATGCCGGAATCAGTAAAAAGCGAGTGGAGGAAGGGTTACATACGCTTCGGGTTACCGGTGAGAAACTAAGCGGCATCCTGGTTACGCACGAACATATTGATCATATTCAGGGACTTGGCGTGTTCAGCAGGAAATATAAGATTCCGATCTATGGGACGAAAGGAACCCTTGAAGGAATCCGCTGCTGCCATACGTTGGGAAAACTGCCGGAGGGAATCCTCCATGAGATCCGGGTGGACGAGGCGTTTACTTTAGGCGGTATGAAGGTGTGTCCCTTTGCGATCTCTCATGATGCAAGAGAACCGTCGGGATACCGTATTGAGAACGAAGAAAAATCCGTGGCCGTAGCAACAGATCTTGGAAAATATGACGGGTATACGGTGGAACATCTAAAGAACTTAAATGCCCTGGTCCTGGAGGCGAACCACGATATACATATGCTGGAGGTGGGCCCTTATCCCTATCCGCTGAAAAAGCGGGTGATGGGAGATCAGGGGCATTTGTCCAACGAATTGTCCGGGCGTCTTCTGTGCGATATACTGCATGATAATCTGCAGTACGTGGTGTTAGGGCATCTAAGTAAAGAGAACAATTATGAAGAGCTGGCGTATGAGACGGTGAAACTTGAGGTCAGCTATGGCGATAATCCGTACCGCGGCGAGGATATCCCTATGATGGTGGCAAAGAGGGATAAGGTGTCGGAGATCATTACATTGTAAAACAGGTGAGGTGTCATAAATGGGAAGAGTAGCGATTGCAACAGACAGTAACAGTGGAATTACACAGAAGGAAGCAAAAGAATTGGGAATCCGGGTATTGCCCATGCCGTTTTTTATTAACGGGGAGCTGTATCTGGAGGATATCACACTGACACAGGAGGAGTTCTACCAGAGGCTTTTAGAGGATGCGGATATCTCCACTTCCCAGCCGTCGCCGGGAGACGTGATTGACCTGTGGGACGAGATTCTGAAGGAGTATGACGAGATTGTCTATATTCCTATGTCCAGCGGCCTGAGCAGTTCCTGTGAGACGGCGATCGGCCTTGCGCAGGATTACGATGGAAAGGTGCATGTCATTGATAATCAGAGAATTTCTATCTCCCAGCGTCAGTCGGTGCTTGATGCTCTGGAGATGGCGAAGAAGGGGATGAGCGCCCAGGAGATTGACGATGTACTGATGCGCGAGAAACTGGAAGCCAGTATTTATATTACGGTGGATACGCTGAAATATCTGAAAAAGGGCGGGCGTGTCACTCCGGCGGCAGCGGCGATCGGTACGGTGCTGAACTTAAAGCCGGTACTTCAGATACAGGGTGAGAAACTGGATTCCTATGCCAAGGTGCGGGGATGGAAAGCGGCGAAGAAGACTATGCTGGATGCGGCGGCAAAGGATCTGGCAGGAAGATTTAACGGGAAAGAAATGTATATCCATGCGGCGTATACCTGTTCTGACGAAGAGGCGAAAGAGTGGAAGAGCGAGATTGAGACCAGATTCCCAGGGTATGATATTCATATGGACAGGCTGTCTCTCAGTGTGTCCTGCCACATCGGGGCAGGATCCAAGGCGGTTGCATGTATTAAAAAAGTGGAATATTGATATACCGTTGAAAATGAATAACGAACCGGAAATACCAGCATCAGATTCTAAGAATCTGATGCTGGTATTCGTTGATAAAGGGCATCTTATACTTGTTGGTGATAATGCTTTCATACAGGTTGGAGGCAAAGACATCCGTCTTTAGCATGGAAATTGCCGTAGGGGAAAGCTTCTCCGTCTGGGTAAGTTTGGTTACCAGGGGAACCTGGGAATGGCTTTTCAGCAGAGTGAGGAGCCTTCGGGCGTCTTTGCGGAAACCAAGGATGCGGGCATACTGACAGTATCCCTGTTCTTTGTAACGCAGCAGGTCTTCTTTGCGGATATTCAGCAGAATGTGGAACAGGCAGCGGCAGATCCGGCTTAAGGTCATCTCCCTGGTCTTTAACTGGCTGCTGAACTGGTCGAATGAGATGAAGTCATTGGCATTGTTCAGAATGCGGTTCGCAAGGTCTTCCGAGATATCCTGGTATTCTGTCAGACTATCCCTTGTCTCTGACAGAAGGCGGTACTTCAGCAGTAATGAAAAATCGTTGGTATAGATGGGATAGCGGCTATGGTGAGTTTCTTCCAGCATTCGGATGCAGGACGGGGGAACCTGGCCTTCCAGCCGGCCTAAGACTTCGGACATGGAAGGCTCGTCGAACATACCGTCTTTATCCAGAAGAACGGACTGGCCTGCAAAGCTTAATAGCCTTCGGATGGCGGAAGCGGAACTGTAGGCGCTGGAAAGCCCGGTATCGTGGTAGCCGGATACCATGCGCCGGATGGTGTAGGACTTCATGGGGCTACGCCGTTCATAGAGAGCCTTGATGTACTCGATTCCCAGGATATTATTGGGCTGTTCGAGAACCGAATCCAGAGAGTCGTCCTGTAAATATTCCTGCAATGCTTTCTGGCGCGCCAGAGGGAAGGACATACCGCTCTTTAACAAGTCTTTGAGGGACTGACGGTATCCTTCCGGTTCATCGGCAAGGATGTGGGCCGCCCTTGCCAGGAGGCCGTAATCGCCGCATTCGCTTCCGAAACAGATGGAATCCACGCAGCCAAGCCGCTCAAACAGGTCGATGGCGCCGGCGGCAAAATACTCTGCGCTGCAGACGGCATAGCACACCGGCAGTTCCATCAGAACATCCACGCCTGCTTCTAATGCGATCTCTGCCCGCAGATGCTTAGGCATGATGGCAGGAGCGCCGCGCTGCACATAGTTGCCGCTCATAACGACGATGACGGAATCTGCGCCCGTGATCTCTTTTGCTTTCTCTATATGATATAAATGCCCGTTGTGAAACGGGTTGTATTCTGTAATCAATCCAACTATTTTCATGAGATTCTCCTTGTATATCTTTCTGAAATTGATTATACTATATTAAAGTTGTATGTGCAAATGTATGTTTTGTGCCAGGAAGGAGGGATACATGGTGAGTGAAGTATGGGCGGAGAAGAAGAAAGAAGAACTGACGGAAGAACGGGTTCTGCAGATGTTAGAGGAACGTCGGTATAAGGAATTGAAAGAGGAATTAGAGAATAATATGTATCCGGTTGACCTGGCAGAGATTCTGGAAGGATTTGAACAGAAGCAGATGGTGATCGTGTTCCGGCTTCTGGTAAAGGAAGAGGCGGCAGAGACATTTGCCTATATGAACAGCGATCAGCGGGAACTGCTGATTAATTCTCTGACGGATTCTGAGCTTGAGGAAGTCATGGAGGAGATGTATCTGGATGATACGGTCGACGTATTAGAGGAAATGCCCGCTAACGTAGTAGACCGTCTCCTGCTGGCTACAGACGAGGAGAAGCGCAGACAGATCAATCAGTTGCTGCAGTATCCCGAGGACAGTGCGGGAAGCGTGATGAACGTGGATTATATTGCGCTTCGTAAGGAGATGACGGTTGCTGATGCAATCCTTAAGATCCGGCAGGTGGGGCTGAATCGTGAGACTATCTACACCTGCTATGTGACGGAGAAAAAGAAGCTGATCGGACAGGTGGATGTGAAGGAACTTCTGACGACCAGTGAGTCCAAGCTGATTGAGGAGATCATGGAGACGAATATGCTTTATGCCCGTACCACCGACGACCAGGAGGATGTGGCATGGACGATCACCAAGTATGGTCTGATTGCACTGCCCATCGTGGATCATGAGATGTGCATGGTGGGGATCGTTACGGTTGACGATGCCATGCTGGTTCTGCAGGAGGAGACGACAGAGGATATCAGCATCATGGCGGGTGTCAGTCCCAGTGAGGAGTCCTATTTCGGCACCACTGTACTTGAACATGTGAAGAGCCGGATTCCATGGCTGATGTTTCTGATGCTTTCGGCAACGGTGACCCAGATGATTATGAACAGTTATGAGAGCGCCCTTGCAGTGATGCCGCAGCTTGCAGGCTTTATTCCCATGCTGACGGGGACGGGGGGGAACTGCGGTTCCCAGAGTTCCACCCTTGTTATCCGCGGACTTGCGGTGGGAGAGATTGAGTTTGCCGATGTTCTGAAAGTTATTTGGAAGGAAGTGCGGATTGCGGTGTGTATCAGCGTGGTGCTCTCGGTTGTGAACGGGATCCGTATTATGCTGATGGGGCAGGGGGACGTTACGATGGCGTTTACCATCGGGGTTACCATGGCCTGTACCATTATTATTGCGAAGGTGGTAGGCTGTACCCTGCCGCTGGTAGCGGAAAAAGTCGGGCTTGACCCGGCGATTATGGCGACGCCGCTGATTTCAACACTGGTGGATATCAGTACGATCAGTGTCTATTTTGCAATTGTGAGCGCGGTGTTCGCATTATAAACCGGCAAGGTATCTGAAGTGCTGCCAATGTTTCAAAAAATAGACATAAGATTTGAGAAGAGACCTTGTCCGCAAGGTTTCTTTGTATTATAATAAAAATATTGAGAATATATGGAAAGGAGTCTATTAATCATGGGATTTATAGATGAGATCAAAGCAAAAGCCAAGACGAACAAGAAGACGATCGTGCTGCCGGAGACTGAGGACATCAGAACATATGAGGCGGCCGAGGCTGTACTGAAAGAAGGAACTGCGAACCTGGTCCTGGTAGGAAGCGAAGAAGAGATCGCAAAGAATAAGGGGTCGTTTGATATCAGCGGCGCAACGATCGTAGATCCGGCCACCAGCGAGAAGACGGCGGATTATATTGCGAAACTCGTAGAGTTAAGGCAGAAAAAGGGAATGACAGAAGAGCAGGCAAGAGAACTTCTGCTGACCAACTATCTCTATTACGGCGTTATGATGGTGAAGATGAAGGATGCTGACGGCATGGTAAGCGGAGCATGCCACTCGACTGCAGACACGTTGAGGCCTTGTCTCCAGATTCTGAAGACGAAACCGGGAACCAAGCTTGTTTCTGCATTCTTTGTAATGGTAGTGCCTGACTGTGATATGGGAGCAGACGGAACCTTTATCTTTGCAGATTCCGGCCTTGAGCAGAATCCGGATCCGGAGAAGTTAGCGGCAATTGCGCTTTCTTCCGCAGAGTCCTTCCGGACGCTGACCGGAAAGGAGCCGGTTGTGGCCATGCTTTCCCATTCTACCAAGGGAAGCGCAAAGCATGCGGATGTGGACAAGGTATTAGAGGCGACAAAGATTGCCAAAGAGAATGCCCCGGAAGGTCTGCTGCTTGACGGTGAATTCCAGTTAGACGCAGCGATCGTGCCGGAGATCGGTGCATCCAAGGCGCCTGGAAGTCCGGTGGCAGGAAAGGCGAACGTACTGGTATTCCCAGACTTAGATGCGGGTAATATCGGCTACAAACTGGTACAGAGACTTGCGAAAGCAGAAGCATACGGACCTCTGACACAGGGAATCGCAGCGCCGGTGAATGATCTGTCACGGGGATGCAGCGCCCAGGATATTGAGGGCGTAGTAGCCATTACGGCCGTACAGTGTATGGCAGAAGGCTAATTTAGCCGTACATGTCTGTCCGTGGCTGTCGTACCAGGGACATTATCAGAATCGAAAATAAATAACAAGAGAGGGTAAACCAATGAATGTTTTAGTTATTAACTGTGGAAGTTCATCATTAAAGTTTCAATTAATTAATTCTGACTCCGAGCAGGTTCTTGCAAAGGGGCTCTGCGAGAGAATCGGGATTGACGGAAGTCTTACCTATCAGCCGGAAGGCGGGGAGAAGGTAAAGTCTGACAAGGCTATGCCGACCCATACCGAGGCAATCCAGTTCGTTATCGATGCCTTGACGGATGCAGACACAGGCGTTGTGAAGAATTTAAGCGAGATCGGGGCAGTGGGACACCGGGTGGTACACGGCGGAGAGAAATTCGCAAGTTCTGTAGTGATTACAGACGAAGTGAAACAGGCTATCGAAGACTGTAATGACCTTGCGCCGCTTCACAATCCTGCAAACTTAATCGGTATCAATGCGTGCCAGAAGTTGATGCCAGGAACACCGATGGTAGCTGTGTTTGATACGGCTTTCCATCAGACTATGCCAGAGAAGGCGTATATGTATGGTCTTCCATATGAATACTATGACAAATACAAAGTAAGAAGATATGGTTTCCACGGAACAAGCCACAGTTTCGTTTCCAAGAGAGCGGCTGAACTGGTTGAGAAGCCTTATGACCAGGTAAAGACTATTGTGTGCCATCTTGGTAACGGCGCAAGTATCTGTGCGGTAGAGAACGGGAAGTCTGTGGATACGTCCATGGGACTGACGCCTCTTGAAGGACTGGTGATGGGAACACGTTCCGGCGATATTGATCCGGCAATCTTAGAGTTCATTTCCAAGAAGGAGGGGCTTGATATTTCAGGTCTTATGAATATGCTGAATAAGAAATCCGGTGTGTTCGGGCTTTCCAATAATCTTTCCAGCGATTTCCGTGATCTGGAAGACGGTGCGAATTCCGGCAACAACGAGGCCAGGATCGCATTGGAAGTATTCGCATACCGTGTTGCGAAGTATGTCGGAAGCTATGTAGCTGCAATGAACGGCGTGGACGTGATTGCATTTACGGCAGGTATCGGCGAGAACTCCGGAACCGTACGTTCTTCTGTGCTGAAATATCTTGGATACCTGGGAATCAGCGTTGATGAAGAGGCTAATAAGAAGCGCGGGGAAGAGATTGCAATCTCCACGGCTGATTCTAAAGTGAAGGTTATGGTAATTCCGACCAACGAAGAACTGGCAATCGCCCGGGAAACGGTAGCTTTAGTGTAATAGTGAAGCCGGAAGGCTGAACTGTTACGCTTTAGTATAGAAGTTTAGAAGATGGGTGTTGACAAATTCATTTTACGTGATATAATAGTCTAGGTGTGAATAGGAGTTTAGCTATGATATTAGACCTATCCAGCGTTCTGTCGGAACAGCATAATACAATCGAACAGTCCGTTCCTGTTGAGATGGAGATCTTTCGATGCGAGACGGGGAGTTTTGAACTTGTAGAGAAGTCCTTGTTTTCTCTTTGTATAGCTTATGCAGGGGAGAAGAAGTTAATGATTTCAGGCAAGGGAGAAGTGATGGCGGTGATTCCATGCGACCGTTGTCTTGAGGAGGTTCGGGTCAGAGTTCCACTTTCTTTTAACAGAAAAGTAAGTGTGGATCCAGAGGCTGTTGTGGCGGCAGATGATTTAGACGAATCAAATTATATTGACGGATATAACTTTGACGTAGAGCAGTTGATCTATAACGAGTTATTAGCAGGGTGGCCGACGAAAATTCTGTGTAGCGAAGACTGTAAGGGTATTTGCAGCGTATGTGGTCAGAACCTGAATGAAGGGGTCTGTGACTGCGAAGACACGGGTCTTGACCCTAGAATGTCAGTTATCCGTGATGTGTTTAAGAATTTTAAGGAGGTGTAACCTATGTCAATTTGTCCAAAGAATAAGTCTTCTAAGGGAAGAAGAGACAAAAGAAGAGCAAACTGGAAGATGAGCGCACCGAATCTTGTGAAGTGCAGCAGATGCGGCGAGTTAATGATGCCTCACAGAGTTTGCAAGGCTTGTGGATCATACAATAAAAAAGAAATCATTCCACAGGACTAATCAAGACAGAGAAAGGGTTTTCGAGTAATTCGGAAGCCCTTTTTTCATGAACAGATGCCATTTCTGCCAACGGATGAACGTTTATAAGATAAAATGAGGGGGAAAAGGATTTGGAGTGCAGAGAAAAGCAGGATTTTTTAGAGGGAAATATATTTGTACCCATGATACGGTTTATGATACCGGTCTTATTCTCAGTGTTGTTTCAGCAGCTTTATAATACGGTAGATACACTGATCGTCGGACATGTTCTGGGAGACAAGGCGCTGGCGGCGATTGGCGCAGCCACGCCGGTCTATGATCTGATGATCGGGTTTGCCCTGGGATTTGGAAATGGATTATCCATCGTGACAGCAAGGTGTTTCGGGGCTGATGACAGGAAGAGGCTTAAGGATTCCGTTGCGGCGTCCCTTGTTATTGGTCTGGCTGTGGTGGCCGTGCTCACAATCCTTTCGGAGATTGTCATGATTCCGCTGCTTCGTCTGCTGCATACGCCGTCTGAGGTAATGGGAGAGTCTTATCGTTACATATCCATGATCACCAGGTTTACGCTGGTAATGTTTGCATATAACCTGTGTGCGGGGATCTTAAGGGCTGTAGGGAACAGTATCATGCCTCTGGTATTCCTTGTCGTCTCTTCCCTGGCTAATATATTGCTGGACTATATACTGATTGCAGTCCTGGGAAGAGGACTTTGCGGTGCGGCAGAAGCAACGGTGATCGCACAGAGCGTCTCGGTTCTGCTCTGTCTTCTCTATATTGCAAAGGCAGTCCCTATATTGATTCCCGGGCGTGAGAATTTCAAAAAGGATCGGGCATTATATATGGAAATGACAGGCCAGGGACTCTCCATGGGATTTATGAGTTGCTTTGTTTCGGCAGGAAGCGTAATTCTGCAGTCTGGGATCAATGGTCTTGGATATCTGTTCATTGCGGCCCACACTGCGGCAAGAAGGCTCTATCAGTTCTGTATGATTCCGTTTATCGCAATGACACAGACCATCAATACCTTTGTTTCCCAGAACTATGGGGCGAATAAGCCCCATAGAATCCGCAAGGCCATGAAATACTCCTATCTCTACTCGGCTGCGATTACAGTCGTGATTACGGTATTTGCCTGGATCTTTGCGCCAGACATGATCCGGCTGATCTCAGGATCCGATGAGGAAGCGGTTCTTAGGAACGGAACGTTGTATCTCCGGGTGGTTGCGCCATGCTACTTTATCCTTGGAGTGCTCAATAGTACCCGCACGGCGTTACAGGCGATCGGGCAGAAGATTCTTCCGGTCTTTTCCAGTGTGATTGAACTGATCGGGAAGATATTGTTTACCATGATCTTCATCCCAATACTTGGATATACGGCAGTTATTGTGTGTGAACCTGTGATCTGGTGCTTTATGATTGCGCAGCTTCTGACAGCGTTCTGGAGAAATTCGTATATCAGACAAGACTTTAAAACGGTCTGAAGCGGGGAGCCGCACCCGGTTCCCCGCTTCTGATTAATCTGTAATATATTAACCTTTTACACCGCCAGAGGCAAGGCCGCTAACCAGATTCTTTTCAATACCCATGAACAGGATTACCACAGGAACGATGGCAAAGAGAGAGGCTGCAAACAGATACTGCCACTCAATCATATTGTATCCGTTGAAGATATTAATTCCCACTGTCAGAGGTTCGCGTTCGCTGGTAGAGATCAGACACAGCGCGACCGTATACTCGTTCCATGCATTGATAAAGATGAAAATCAGAGTCGTAACAATTCCAGGAGCTGCCACAGGAAGCAGAACCTTTGTCATACCCTGAAGACGGTTACAGCCGTCAATGGTTGCAGCCTGTTCCATCTCCACAGAAATCCCGATAAAGGTTCCCCTAAGCAGCCAGATGGTAAATGCCTGGTTAAAAGCTGCATTGATAAAGATCAGTCCGATAATGCTGTCGGTCAGACTTAAGATTGACATAACCTTATAGATACCGATCAGCAGTACCACGGGAGCGAACATCTGAGAAACGATGACGAACCCCAGGAAAATAGTCTGACCTTTAAACTTCATACGCGCCAGTGCATAAGCGGCCGGAATTCCGCAGAGCATGGCGATAATAGTGGAGCCGCCGGCAATCATGAGCGAGTTCAGCATATAATTGGCCATTGGCGCTCGTTTCCAGACGTCAATAAAGTTGGACCAGACAGACGTAACCGGAAGTATTGTGCCGTTCATAGAGAAGATCTCTGCCCTGTTTTTCAGAGCGGTACAGAACATGGCAAAATAAGGATACAAGGTTACCAGGCAGATTACGATTACTACGATGTAGAGCAGGGTACGCAGAATTACTTTTTTAAGTGAACCGGATTTTTTTGCCATATTATTCATCTCCTTTCCGCAGGGTATAGACCATGTACACGCTGGCACAGATCAGCAGGATTGTAAAACCAATTACAGAAACAGCCGCCGCCTGTCCTTGTTTTCCGTTGTAGAATGCCAGTTTGTAGAGGTAAGTAACCAGTGTGTCCGTATGGTTGGCCGGATCTCCCTTGGTAATCGTCCAGATGATCGGGAAGGAGTTGAATACATAGATAATGTTCAACACCGTACTTACCGTTAAGGAAGAACGTACCAGAGGCATGGTGATCTGGAAAAGCTGCTGCCAGTAACTGGCTCCGTCCACTGTGGCCGCTTCATAATAAGACGTATCAATACTCTGCAGACCGGACAGAACGCAGAAGGTAACGAAGGGAATGGTTACGAAGATACCACAGGCAATCTCCCACATGAAGTAGGCTTCGGCCGTGGGCGTCCAGTTGACGGAATTCTCTATAATCCCAAGCTTTAGCAGCAACGTATTCAATGTACCATAATCTGTGTCAATAATGAATTTCCATGCGCTTGCCTGGATGACCAGCGTGGTCGCCCATGGGAAGACCATGATCGCACGGGCAATCTTGCGTCCGCGGAATTCATTGTTCAGTATCAAGGCAAGTATGAAGCCTAACACTGTGGACAGAACTACAACGGCTATGGTCCAGACAATGGTATTGCGAAGGACCAGCTTGAAAGCGGAACTGTTCATTACTTTGGTGAAGTTGGCAAAACCGGCAAAACCACGGATGATACCTGCCTTACTTACCTCGCTTACAGACATCCTGAATACAAAAATAATCGGAACTAAGATGAATACTGCCATCAGGATGATACTGGGCAGAATCCAGATGTAAGGTTCTGCCTTACGATATGCTTTGTTTTTCACGGAGACACCTCCCTTATATTTTCTGAAAAATGTTAAAAGTTAAAACCCCGCAGCAGGCTACGGGGTCAGGATTGAAAAACGGGTCAGGCCTTAAAAGCCCGGCCCGTTATGAAATCTTATTCTGCAATTTCATTCTGAAGTTCGTCTAACAGCTCTTTCACATTGCCCCCAAGTAATGCCTGCTGTTCAACATTGATAACGCCCTGCTTTACAT
>CAJTVY010000032.1 GCA_910579925.1 uncultured Dorea sp. | reverse complement strand
GGCCGGTGAAGCAGATCAAGAAAATGACTGTGGTGGATACGATAAGCAGGGAGTAAAAAGACGGTAAAGCCTCGGATATCGGAGGCACAGTTGGGGGCAAAAAACAATATCCGCTATGTGAAATATTTTGGATTTACAGCAGATGAGGTGAGGAAATTGTTTCACATGAAAAGCCATTACGAAAAAGTATACTTTTTCGTAATGGCTTTTTTCCGTTGATTTCTAAACCATTCTAATATATTATCGACAATCCGTCAATAAACTTAACCTTTATTTTTTGTAATAATTGTCTAAAAAATTTTCCAGAAAAATCACTACGAAAAAGTATAGTTTCTCGTAATGCCAAAGATTTCGTACTCGCCACAACCCTGCTATCGCACAGGGAGGAAGGATACGGCCTATATTAATGGAAAGAGTATGTAAGACCATTCACCAGTATAATAAAGAACCGGTCACAGAGGCTGATATGGCCAGACTCCAGGAAATCGCCGCAGATTACGGGAAAGTCAAGAATTACGTGTATGCCCGCTTTGGCGGGATTGCAGGCCTTCCAAAACTCTATCCGGGTTATACGGTACAGAACGAGATGACGGCCAGCGGGCTTCGGGAAACACTGGGTATGCCGTCCGTATATTTCTATCTGGCAGTCTTCGATGCATTAGGCGACGTCAAGTGCCAGTGGACGCGGACAAAGACGAAGATTCTGAAGCTGCTCAACCAGAATGAAGGATTTTCAGAGGAAGATAAACACTATCTCAGGTTCCTGCTGAAAGTAAACAATGCGTTCGAGGAAGTGCTGAACCAGAAGCCTGTGGAACTGACGAAAGCGGTACAGAAGCAGTATGAAAAGGTGGCTGCACAGGCAGATACCGGAAGGCTTCACAAGTATCTGCGCAGGCAGGTGCGAAAGCATCATGTGAAACTTCATACGGACAGGACGGACGGATTCACTATAGCAGAACGGGCGTACCGGTATGCGGATCACGGGATCTATATTTCCATAAAAGAAAAACGGAAACGGATCTTTATACCACTGACGGATAATAACCGGTATAAGAGCCAGATCTATGTCAGGCTGTATCCGGAGAAACACAGCGTTGAGCTGAAAGTCCCGATTCAGGTGTCGGTTCAGAATCACGGGGACTATCTGAAACAGGTGGGAGTGGCTGCGGGACTTTACACGATGCTGACGACAGATGAGGGGCATTGTTACGGGGAAGAACTGGGGAAGTACCAGATTGCTTATGCGGACTGGGTTCGGGAGCAGACTAGAAGCTACAACCGCAACCGGAATGAGAACCCGGGCAGGAAGAAATATTCTGCGAAGAAAAAGCGGTATGAGGAGCGGCTGCACAGCTATATTAACCAGGAACTGAACCGCTTCCTAAGAGAAGAAAAGCCCCGGATTATCTATATGGTAAAACTGCCGAAGCCAAAGGCCGGAGGATGGAATAAAAGGATTAACCATTCCATGGCACAGTGGCAGAGGGGATATATCCGTCAGAGGCTGGAACAGAAGTGCCGGGAAAATTCCGTGGAGATAGTGGAAGTGCTTGGAAAGGATATCAGTAGGGAATGCAGTGAATGCGGGGAACCGGGAAAGAAGGCAGAAGGAGAGTTTGTATGTCCGGCGTGCGGATATCGGGGGGAAGAGAAGGTGAATACGGCCCGGAATGTGAAGAAGAGGGGGCAGGGGGAAGGAAAACTGAATCCCAGAGGAACGTATCTGGCCAGATAAAACAGATGGATCATAAGAACAGCCGCTTTAGATAAATTCCGGTGATGAGCCGTGGTTTTACCGAACAGGACTAAAAAGGGCGTTCATGATATAAAAACATTAACGGCATTAGAAGGCGGGAAACTGCGTATTGGGTATGCCAGGACCTTGCGAACATGGTTGGTGACAAATCATGACGTAGCAGGGAGCGAAGCGGGCGGGAATTTTTGTCCGCAGCATCGAGAGATGTCCAATGTGCCTTATTTTAAATGTATATTACATTAGCGGCAGAGGAGGCGGGATTATGAAAAAAAGTATGGCGGTCATATCTGCTTTCATAATAGGAACAGGCGGATTTTCTTCTGAAATGGCAGTAATGGCCCAAGAACCCTTATTTGGAGAGGGGTTAAACCTTGGGAATGAACTTGATTTTGAAAACAGCAGTAATCTTCTGAAAGAAGTTGAAATTGAGTATCCCGGGAAGAATAAGGATTTATTCAATATCCAGGAGCAGAAGGATTTTGAAGAAGAGCCTGTAAAAGATGAAAAAGAGATACCCGAGAAGAAGGAAGAGGAAACTGCCCCAGAAGACCGGGCAGAAATCAAGGATCTGCAGATACCGCAAAAACTGGAGATTGTGATAGATCCATGGGAAATGGATGGAAAGGAACAGATCTATTCTGAGCAGTACACCATAAGGAATACAGGAGAAATGCAAGGAGTATTAAGATTGTCTGGACTTTCATGCAGGCCTCAGGAGAATAGCAGTACAGTCATAAGAACTGACAAGAACGGACTGCATGATAACAAAGAGAAGTCTGTCTATATGGAGATACTTTTTGGTAATGGAGATCATGTTGTCTTATCGGAGGAAGGAACAGAGTACAAGGCAGAACTTGAACCAGACGAAGAGCTGACATTCTGTTTTACAGGAGAAGTAAACGAGTATGCCGAAGAAGGCTGGGAAAAGGGAGAGATTGCGGTGGAAGTCGTCTATTCCTGGGATGAGAAAGCGGCGCAGGATCAGGAAAACAGAGTGGAAGAAACAGAGACAGACGATACCGTGACGGAAGAAGACATCGGGCAGATGGACGAATCGGAAGATGACGGTGAGAATTCATCTGTAAATGATATGGAACTAGTTGAAGAAGAGCTGCCCATGATTGACGAATTCGTGCAGGAATCTGGCGAAAACGAAGAAAATCAGGGAAAGGTTATCGACCTGCAGGTGATTCAGAAGGCAGGAATAGAGATTGGCTCCTGGATGATTGAGGAGAAGGAGCAGGGCAGCAGGATGATATCGGAAGAGTATGTGCTGAAAAACACCGGCGAAGAGGCTGGAATGCTGACTCTGACAGAGCTGACATGCAGGATTAGTGAGGAGAGCGGCATAATAGTCAGAACGAAAAAAGAAGAATTGTATGATTCTGAGGAATGTTCCGTCTATGTAGAGATGATACCCGGAAACGGTGACAATATGATTCTGTCTGAGGAAAGTCTGGATTATCAAGTGGAACTGAAACCGGGCGAGGAACTGGCTTTCCGGTTTCAAGGGGAAATAAATGAGTCTGCCGAGGCATGCATAGAAGAGGGAGCTGTTCTGGTGACGGCAGTATGCGCCTTTCATCAGATGACAGGCAGATAACACCCGGCTAGTGTGAATGATACACGACACTAGATATGAAATGAAAAAAACAACAGGAGGAGTTTCGATAGAAAATGGCGGAAAAAGAGAAGACAGAGGTTACAGAATTAACACTTGAAGAACAAAAAAAGAAAAAGAGAAAAAAGATTATGATTATCATTGTCGTCCTGCTTCTCGTAATTGCAGCAATCGCAATCTATATGCTGACCAGGCCGAAAGACGCTATGACGGAAGGGAATTATAAGCAGATTATGGAAGATATGGGAGATAAGGTACGGGAAGGATATTTTGAGACTTATATGAATACCGAATGGACGTTTCCCGACGGGGCGTCAGAGACAACGGATGCGGTATTAGGAAATTCACCCAATAATAAAAAGCCCATACGGTATGAAGTCATACTGGACGAGACAGAAGAGGTCATATTCAAAACGGATGTAATACCGGTAGGCGCAGAACTTCCTCCGTTTAAGCTGGATGTTGATCTTGAGGCAGGTACATATGAGGCAACGTGCAGAGCCTACTTATTGAATGAAGACGATGAAGGTACATTTACAGATTATAGTAATGCGGGATTTGATGTGACTATTACGGTAGAAAATTAATTTGATAATCAAATGCATTTTAAGAAATGCATTGATTATATATAACACTCAAATTTTTATTAAACTTAGGAGGTATGAGTATGAGAAACAAAAAAGTGTTATCATCAGTCGTAGCGAGCGCTCTTGTTGCTTCTACAATGGCGACGCCGGTTATGGCGGCCGGAGGAAAAGTGGATGTAGATGTTTCCACAAAGGACGCTGTAATCAGGGTTGAGGTTCCGACTGCAATGGAAATTGCTGTCGACCAGTTTGAAAGCGCAGATGCAGGATCACAGATTTATTCCGAGCCATTCACAATGAAGAATAAGAGCGGTGTGTCTGTAAAAGTGGGTGTAGAATCTGTAGCAACGGGAGGAGCGGCTGGTTTTGTTGCATCGGTAGGAGCCGTTGACGAATCTACAAATACAGCAGGAGATGCGTGGATGGCGGTTGCAGCCCAGACAGAAGCAGATAAGTATGGCGTTGAGACACTGGGCGAGTTAACAGAAACCAGTCCAAATGTGGCTACATTCGACGCAACCGGCAAAAAGGCGGCGCAGACATATTATCTTGGAAAAGGTACCGGAGATGTAGAGTACAAAAAGATCGATGTTGCGACTAATGGAGATGTAGGCGACGTATCCTATGCACAGTTTTATGAATTAACAGCAGTAACATTGGGTTCAGGCACTGAGCAGACTGACTTAGAGACTGCAATTGCTGCTTCCGATGTATATATCGGGACTGTCGGAAGCGATGCGCTTACACTGGTAGAAAAAGGCGGCTCACATACATGGGCCACAGGCGAGGCTGCTTATACAGCCGGGACTGCGATTGTAGAAGCGGAGGATACTACTGCATCAAAGTCATATGTATATGCCGGAGCAGCAGCGGTCGGCGGAGAAGCTGCTTTCAGGTATATCGGAAGGTTGTCAGAATCCAAGACATCCGCATGGACAGGCACCGACCTTGGCAAGATTAGCATTAACTATACGATTGACGGCGTTACCTCGTCAACCTTTGATGAAGTGAATAAAGACTGTGTATATGGTTTATATGCGGCTCCTACGGCTGCGTCAGTTACATCCGCAAAGAGCGTTGCGGTAACGGCAGGAACGGCTGTAGACTTTGAAATTGAGCTGGGTGAAGGAAGCAAGGCGGCAACAAAGATTGCGTCTGTTACGACATCGGCATATGGTGATTACAATTTGCTGAATAAGGATAAGGACGTTGTCTATGCGGATGGAAAGCTGACGTTCCCGGCAGCGACAATCGACTATCTGCTTGCTGATTCTACGGTAACATGGCCAATGGACGTTACCATTACATTTGCTATGGCTGATAATACGGTAGAGGCTGTTACAGAAACCGTTACTCTTACAAAGTAAACATTCGTTATACTTCTGGGAAGAAAAGGATGTAGAAAAATGCGCTGGTATAAATTTATTTATACCAGCGCAAAAAGATGTTGATAGGGAAGAAAAAAGACTGGGGGCATCTTATGAAATCGTTTCTTAAATTCTGGTTCAATGGGGTATGTTATGATAACCAGTTGATTTTTCCAAGTGCGGCTGACAATCGAATCTTATATGTTGATATTCAGACGGGGCAGATTACTTTCGGTGAAGAACTGGTCTGCGTCTGCAATGAGCAATCTAAGGAAATACCTTTTTATTATACCGGCGCTGTATATATAGGAAGAAAAAAGATATTATTTACATCCCGTAATCAAAAATATTTCTTGCAGTTTGATCTTGGAAAGAAAGAGCAGCGTCTGGTGGAAACGGATTTGCCGGATGTCCTAAAAACGGGAGAGCAGTACTGGCAGGACTACATATATCAGAACAATCTTTTTTTATTCCCCTTTTATGCCGGCCATATTCTGAAATTTGATTTAAGAACGATGAAGGCGGACGCAAATGAAAAGATCATAGAAAATATAAATTTACTGGCTGGAAAGAATGAAGCGCCCTATTTTGGCGCAAAGGTAAAGTGTGAATCGGAAAATGTAGTGCTTCTGGCCGGATGGTCAGATAACTTTATGATACAGATAGATTTGAAAACCATGGATTACCATATAGTATTGCTGAAAAATGAAGGACAGGAAAAGGGATTTCGCGATATTGCCGTCTATGGAAATTATATTTATACAGTAAACCATAAGTTCCATGTATTTCAGTATAAGCGGGATACCTTTGAGGCGGTAAAGCGGATAAATATATTGAGAGAATGCGCAGTGGTAAAACGGACAGATACAGGATTATGTTTTGTCCCTGCTTTTGAAGAGGAGTATGCCGTCTGTGAACCGGATGGAAGGGTGGTCAGCCGGATGTCTTATCCCTGGGAACTGACCTTTCTGCCAGAAGATGAGAACGGCAGGGTGAATAATCTTGTAGCCGAGACAGACGAGTATTATCTGATTGCAAGAATATATGGAAATGCGATACAAAAAATCGAAAAGAACACAGGGAATATCTCTTTTATTCCTTTGAAATACGATGAAAGTGTCCGGGATTATCTGTATAACCAGTATGAACGAGGCAGCGAGGGCAGAAATATTCCCAATGCGAATGGATTGAAGGTCTGTGCAAAGCTTCAGGATCTGATAACAGATCTCTGTTACCGGAACAGGGAATGCACCGGGACCGATTCGGTTGGAGAAGTGATTTACAGAACATTAAAATAAATGTGTAAAGGGTGATGATTGTGGATGGAATAAAAGAGCAGAATAAAAACTATACGCTGTTTCCGTATACACAGCAAAGATATGCTGACCCGGATATTTATGAACGGGGCGAAGGAATCTATATCTATGATACAGACGGGAAAAGGTATATGGATCTGGCAAGCCAGTATGTCAATGTTAATATTGGCTTTGGCAATGAAGAGGTGATTCAGGCCGCGGCAAAGCAGATGAAAAGACTGCATTATTGTAAGCCGGTTGACGGAACAGATATAAGGGGGAAACTGTGCGAAAAAATCATCACTGAGATTGCGCCGTCTAATATGAAGAAGATTTTTCTGACGTTGGGAGGTTCTGACGCCAATGACAGTGCGGTACGGATAGCCAAAGCAGTAACGGGAAAAAGGAAGATCTTATCCCAGTGCCATTCCTATCATGGCGCAACAATCGGGGCGGCCAATCTTTGCGGCGATCACGAAAGAATACATGAGAAGCTGGAGCATCCGGATTATGTTCATTTTGTAGGATATAACTCGAAGAATCTGGAGAAGTATTTTGAAGATAAAGAAAAGTATTGTGACTTTTTACTTGAATTACTGGAAGATACCATATTACTGGAGGGGGTTGGCACAATCGCAGCCGTCTTTTTTGAAACCATATCCCTTGGTAATATTGTAGTGCCTGCAAAGCGCTATTACGAGGGAGTCAGAAAATTATGCGACAAGTACGGGATTCTCTTAATTTTTGATGAAGTGCTGGTAGGTTTTGGAAGAACCGGGAAATGGTTCGCCTGCGAGCATTATGGTATTTGGCCGGATATCATGACATTTGCAAAAGGTGTGACCAGCAGTTACATGCCTCTGGGAGGAGTCATGGTCAGCGAGGCAGTTGCAGATAAGTTAGAGCGCATTCCGTTCCGGGTGGCGCTGACAGGCTCCTTTCATCCGGTTTCGTGTGCCGCCGGATATGCGGCTATAAATTATATGCAGAGAGAACGTGTGGTTGAGAATGCAGAAAAGGTAGGAGCATATCTAAAGAAGCAGCTCAAAGAAAAAATCTTGCCCAGTGCTTATGTAGAAGAGATCCGGGGGATCGGGCTGCTTCAGTCCGTTCTTTTTGCAGGTGAAATGAATTGCCGGAGTGCGGCTTCTGCGTTTTGTGACCTGCTAAAGGAAAAAGGATATATTACATGGGCAGACCACACCGCCATTCTCATAGCGCCGCCCTTGATTACTACGGAAGAACAGATCGGACAATTTGTCAATGATTTCAGGGATATTTTACTTAAGCTGGAAAGTAAAGCGTATATTGAAAAACTTAAGCGCTATCCCAGGGAAGCTTCTTATGGGGCCGAGGCGTTTTACGCTTTGTCCTATATGGAAAATATGGCTGATATGTTAAGAGACTTTCAGAATGTGCTGGTACTGGGATCTGCAAAGATTCTGATCGTGAAGACAGTGCTTGCGCTTGTGAAATCAGAAGAAAAGAAATACGGACTTTATCTGAATCGGGAGATGTACGGGAAGCTGGATGAAGAAGAGAAAAAGCGAGCCGTGATTTTTGACGGGCAAAGATTTGACGCAGATAAACAATCGTCTCAGATATGGCAGATACAGAAAGAAAAAAATTATGATTGTGTGCTGATTCCTTACGGAAGAGACGGCCAGGAATGGGAAAATATCTATGAAGTTACAAAAGTATTTGGAATCCCTGCATTTTTAATACGAAAGGATGGAGCAATCATTCACTTTAATCAGAGCGGACAGAAAAGGGAACGGGAATGAAATACATAATTGTGCAGGCAGGAGGAAAAGGGACGAGACTTGGATACCTGACAAAAAATAAGCCAAAGGCATTAGTGCCGGTTGAGAATCTGCCGATGCTGTTCCATTTGTTCCGAAAATATCCAGATAAATATTTTATTATTATTGCAGATTATAAGAAAAACGTTTTACGGGAATATCTGGACGCTTTTGCAGAGGTGAAGTACCACGTTGTGGATGCGCAAGGAACGGGAACCTGCGCAGGAGTCGGACAGGCAATCGACTTCATACCGGAAAACCAGTCCTTTATGCTGGTCTGGTCCGACCTGATCCTGTCCGAGGATTTCTGCCTGCCTAAAGATTATCAGGATGGCGCAAATGCAGAGTATGACTACACAGGAATATCCAGAACCTTTTCCTGCCGGTGGAAGTTTGAAAATGGAAGATTTTTGGAAGAAAGCTCAAAAGAACAGGGCGTGGCAGGGCTTTTTCTGTTCACGGATAAAGGAAAACTAAAGGATGTGCCAGAGAATGGGGAATTCGTCAGATGGCTTCAGAAAAAAGAGAGGAATTTTAAAGAAGTAAGCCTTGCGGGTGCCAGAGAATTCGGGCTCCTGACGGAATATGAGAAACTGGAACCAATGAAATGCAGGCCGTTTAACCGGATTTCTGTAGATGGGGATATTCTGACGAAAGAGGCGTTGGATGCGCAAGGGAACAGGCTGGCTGAGCGGGAAAACGCATGGTATGAAAAGGCAATGCGAAACAGTGTAAAAATTCTTCCCCGGATTTACGGCAAGTCTCCGCTGAGAATGGAGTACATAAAGGGGAAAAATATCTATGACTGTGACCTGAATGGACGCGAGAAAAAAAAGGTATTGCAGAAACTGATAGAAGCATTGCGGGGGATCCATCAGTCAGAGCGGATTTTGCCTGATTTTTTTAGTATGAAGGAAGCCTACTTTCATAAAACGATGGAGCGCCTGGCCAAAATAGGGGATATGGTTCCTTTTGCAAGAGAAAGAGAAATCATCGTTAATGGAAAGAAATGCAGAAATATTTATTTCTATAAACACCAGTTGGAGAAAAGACTGGAACAACTTCGGTGCAATCATTTTTGCTTTATTCACGGGGACTGTACGTTTTCTAACTTAATGCTTCGTGAAAATGGGGAGCCTGTGTTGATCGACCCCAGAGGGTATTTTGGTTTTACAGAACTTTATGGGGATGAAAGATATGACTGGGCAAAACTGTATTATTCTATCGTGGGAAATTACGACAGATTTAATCTGAAGGAATTTCGTTTAGAAATTACCAGCCAGGAAGTCTTCCTTAAAATTTCTTCAAACAATTGGGAGGATATGGAAGATGAGTTTTTTGCGTTGACAGGGGCCGACCGGGAGGAAATCAGGCTGCTGCATGCAGTGATCTGGCTTTCTCTGACAACGTATGCTTGGCAGGATTATGATTCTGTCTGCGGTGCGTTTTACAATGGATTGTATTATCTGGAGGATGTTCTGTGATTCCTGTAAAGAAGAGTATGTATGTAGAATTAATTAAATTTGAAAATATAAGCCGGAAGTATGAGTTAGACATGATTAATTTAGGGACGGGAATGGGATATTATGATTTCCGTTACGAGGGAATTCCCCTCAAAGCCTTTAATTTTTCTTTGCCCCAGCAGAATCTATATTTTGATTATCAGTTATTAAAAGAATATTCTTATGTGTTAAAAAGAAATGGTATCGTCTGTATTGTACTTCCTTATTGTATCTTCTGTGCGGATCAGTTAGAGGAAACGAGGAAGCGATATGAACGATATTATGCCCTTCTGGCCAGGGAGATCGTGGAGCCGTACTGTTGTGTCCCTTATGAGGAATGGCTGCGGAAAGACAGAGGAAACTCTTTTGGGGACGACGCAATTAGGAAAGCATTGACATGCGGTGAAATGCTAATTCAGACAGAAAGTACGTTACAAAACTGGAAACGTCAGTTAAAGATTATTTCATTCGATTCCGGCGAGGTATCTTCCCATACGAAAAGAGAAATAGAAAAATCCATACAATGGCTGGAAAAGATCTTAGAGTATTGTGAGCAAAAACAATTGATTCCGGTTATCGTTGTCCCTCCTATGAGCCGGACGCTCTTAGACAGGATTGGAAACAGATTCCGTAAGCTGAATTATTATGACATTCTGGATAAGGTAATCCCGGAGCATATTCGTATTTTCGATTACTCGGAAAATCCGTATTTTTGTAATCCATCGCTGTATGGATGGCCAGGGTTTCTCACCGAAGACGGGGCGAAAGAATTTACCTTGGATGTTGTACAGAACCTGGGATTTATCTAAATAACTATAAACTGGCCTGGAAAAAATGAGGGGAGTTGTCTGGATGACATGGCAGATTTTATAACAGAGGCAGCAAAATGTACAGGCTGTGGAGCCTGTGTAAACATATGTAAGAAGAACGCAGTACGGATGATTTCTAAGAATAATGGATTTCAATATGCTGTGACGGATTCCGAAAAATGTATAAAATGTGGACAATGTTTTGCAGTCTGTAAAAGACGGAAACAGACGCCTGAAGATTTGTCCGATTCCCCGCTGGTATATGCGATGCGCAGTGATAATAAGGAAACACGTATACATAGCACTTCGGGCGGGATTTTTTCTGAACTGGCAGAATGTATCCTGAAACGGAAAGGCAGGGTTGCGGGTGCCGTCTATATGCCGGACTGGTCGGCAGAACATCGTCTCATCCGTGATTCTGAAAGCCTGGAGCTATTAAGGAGATCAAAGTATCAGCAGAGCAGGACGGGTCTTATATACAGAGAAGTAAAGGAAGTTCTCGATAAACGCGAAGAAGTGTTGTTTTGCGGTACGCCTTGTCAGGTCGGCGGACTTAAGGCATTTCTGGGAAAGGAATATAAGAACCTTTTTACCTGTGATTTTATCTGCCGGGGAGTCAGTTCACCGAAGATTTTCGCAAAGTATATTGAAGATTTAAGGAATACCTATGGTTCTGACATAACCTATGTCTGGATGAAGAATAAGTGCAGGGGCTGGCATAGCCTGACCACAGTCATTGGTTTCAGTAATGGCGAAGAATATATAGAAGAAGGAGCAAAGGACAGTTATGTGCAGCTATATCTGAAGCATAATGCCGGAGTCCGGGAATCCTGCTATCACTGCGATTTTAAAGGGGAAAACCATGGGGCGGATATTACATTAGGAGATTTCTGGGGGCTTTCTGGTACGGAGCTGGATGACAATCTCGGGACGTCTGTAGTTATCTGCCGGACCCGGAAAGGAAGGCGGCTTGTCGATGAAATCAAGGGACATGTCCTTTACCAGGAAAAACGGCTGGAAGATGTAAAAAGGGGAAACCCATGCTTATACAATCCCATCGGAGAAAGTATGGCTGATCAGGAGGAATTTTATAATATTCTGGAAAGAGAGGGCTATCAGCAGGCGGTAAGATGGATAGCAGAGGCAGACAGATGGACCGAAAAGTGATTTTCTGGGGCTGTGGAAATATTGCGGGACAAATGTACCGTAATTATAAGAGTGAGTTTACACTGCTGTATGGAATATCGAATAATCCAAACGAAACAGCTTTTATTCCGCAAGAGGGCCATATCTTCCCTGTGAAGCGGCCTGAAAATAAGAAGGGGAAGGCAAAGGGCATGATTGTAATCTGCTGTGCCGAGTATGAAAAGGTTGCAGAACAGTTATCTTTATCAGGCTATATTCCTTTTGTGGATTTTATAGATTATGAACTGGCGGAAACTATATGGACAGGTAAAAAAATAGTCCTGTTGTACGGATTCTGCCATTTGCGGGGAGTTGCAGAGTGTCTGAGGGGAACGAAGGAGTTTTCTAAGATCTATATGCCGGTATATTATCCCAATTATCTGTTTCTTAATTTTTACCAGCAAGGGAGATTACAGTATCTGCTCAGCCATTGCAGCGCACTGGTATACGCAAGGACGCTTGAGCAGGAAAATTACCGGAAAAATACGGCTATATTGGGGAATCTGAAACGTTCTGTAAGGGTGTACGCCCTGCACGCGGTGTATTTCGGCGGATATTTCCCTCAGAAAAAGAGGACGTACAATAAGATGAATGAGTTTGCGGCTAAGAGCGAGGGTTATGATTATACACCGTTTTCTTATGGGGACAGCTGGCTCAATGAGTGTATTGAAAAGGAAATGGGTTTCGATGATATTTTTGAATATATAGAGAAGAAAGAAGTCTATGAAAAAGACTTTATTCAGAGATATGCCGAGGGAGAATGGAAACGCCTCAGATATCAGGAACAGGAAACGGACCTCAGAATCGCAGACTATATTGAAAAATACTATAGAACACAGCGCCTGTTCCGTAACGAAGCCCATATGGAAAATATTGTTTTGTATGAATATGCACGGCAGGTTCTGCAGTATCTGGGATGCAGCGGCAGGATACAGGAGACAGACGCTCCTTTCATGAAGTGTTCGCAGCATTTTATTTATCCATGTGTGGCAAAGGCGCTGGAATTAGGTTGGGATGTCTGGCAGGAAGAACTGGATTTATATACTTATGACGGTTGGAAAAAAGTGAATATGAAGGAATATATACAGGCTTATTATGAGTCGTGTCGCGAAATACGGCAGCTTAAGAGAAAATATATGCTGCCATAGAGGAGTCTGGAATGGAGAAAAAAATTCAATTATTAAATGATATTTTTGAAGTGGGTCTGACAGATGATGATTTAGAAAAAGATGTGGAAGAAGTTCTTCCGTGGGATTCGTTTTATATCATGGAATTTCTGGTAAAAGCAGAGGAAGAGTTTCATAAAAGGATTACAATCGAGGAGATTTCCGGTGTCGGGAGCATAAAGGAATTATTACAGTTAATGGGGAATGAATGAGGTGGAAGATGTTTTTAAGAGATACGGGCAACATTTCAGAGCGTACGGCAATCATAGATGCATTTGGAAAACAGTTTACGTATGGGGAACTGGAAAGATTAAGCATGGAATATCAGGCACAGATACCAGAAAGAAGCCTGGCCATGATTCTTTGTGACTATTCTATTGAAACAGTTGCATTTTACTATTGCCAGATGTCAAACCATGTAGTGACAATGCTGGTGGATAAAAATCTTAACAAGGAATTGCTGACAAGGCTTATTCAGACCTACGAACCTCAGTTTATCTGGTGTGCGCATAAGGTGAAAGATCAGCTTAAGGATTTCGCCGCTCAGATTGTCCTGCAAAGGGACGGGCACGCACTGGTGAGAACACCGTTTCAACCATACGGAATGAATTCAAAGCTGGCGCTGCTGCTGACAACTTCGGGAAGCACCGGAAGTCTGAAATTAGTGCGGTTAAGTTATGAAAATTTAAGGTGCAACATCAGGGCGTTTATCAAAACAGTGGAATTAAAGGAAAGTGACAGAGGAATTACAACCATGCCAATGCACTATTGTTTTGGCCTGTCAGTGCTGCATATGCACTGGATGCTTGGCGCCTGCATCTATATAACGGAATACTCTGTCATGAATATAAAATTCTGGAAGTTTTTTGAAAAATCCAGAATTACGTCTCTGTTCGGGGTTCCATATACATTAAATATGTTAAGACAGGTGGGTTTTCTGGATAAGGAGTATCATTTTTTACGTTTTGTTCTACAGGGAGGCGGAAAGCTGACCGATCAGATTCAGACGGAGTTCGGAATGAGATTAAAAGAAAAAGGGATAAGGTTTTATACAGCCTATGGACAGACAGAAGCGACTACTTATATTTCTGTATTATCGTACAAAAAGGTGATAGAAAAAACAGGGAGCGTCGGAGAACCCCTTCCGGGAATTGATATATCCGTCTTAAATCCGAATGGGCAGGGTGAAGGAGAACTGGTATGCCAAGGAGCAGTTATCAGTCTGGGATATGCAGACGATAAGAAGGATCTGGCTCTTGACGACGAAAATAAAGAACGTCTATATACAGGCGACATTGTCTCTGTCGATCAGGAGGGAGACATCTTTATCAAAGGCAGGAAAGCACGGTTTGTAAAAGTGTTAGGGGCAAGGATCAGCCTGGACGAGCTGGAGTCTGTTCTGACGAGGCGCTTTCTGGAGATTCCCTTTGCCTGCGTGGGAGAAGATGACAGAATAAGGATTTACTGTTCAAAAGAAGGGCTGGAAGAAAGTATTCTCGGTTTTTGCAGGGAAAGGCTGTCATTGCCTGGGAAAGTAACAGAATGCCGCTATATTGAAAAACTGCCTTATCTGGGTAACGGGAAGATTGATTATCAATATTTAAAAGAGGATATGCTATGATTCCATATTTTGAAAAACAGTTAGCTGAACTTAGTCATTCCATTCATTCCCTGGACGAGAAAGAATTTACCCGCTGTGTAAAGGAAGCAACGCAGACGCTGAATGCAGGCCATAAAATCATCGTGTCTGGATTAGGGAAGAATGTCCCGATCTGTGAAAAGTTCGTAGGTTCTATGGTATCCATGGGATTAGAGGCATATTTCTTACATACAAACTCGGCAGTCCACGGTGATCTGGGGCTGGTAAAAGAAGGGGACATGGTGATCATACTGACCAAAAGCGGGGAAACCGTTGAATCTATCTATTTAGCGGAACTGCTGAAGAGACGAAATGTGAAGATCTGGCTGCTGACCTTTGCCAGGGTCAGCGCACTTACAGAGGCGGTGCCCGACAAAATCGTTCTGGATCTTGGGCATGAAGGTGATCTGTGGAACATCCTGCCCAACAATTCGACCACCGTTAACCTGATTATTCTCCAGGGGCTGGCGATGATGATCGCCAGGGAAATGCAGATGGATATTGAACAGTTCAGAAGGAACCACCCGGGAGGACATATCGGAAGTCTGTTAAAGGAAGAAGAGGAGCGGCGGGGCATAGGGAGGCTGTAAGTATGGAAATGGTATCAGTGGTTATTCCGGTATATAACGCTGAAAAATATTTAGAAGAGACGTTGAAAAACTTAGTCTCACAAACCTATGAGAATCTGGAAATCATAGTGATTGACGATGGGTCTGAAGATGATTCATACCGGATACTAAACCGGTTTGCCGGACTCGACGTACGCATAAAAGGGATAAAGAAACAGAACCAGGGGCCTGGAGCCGCAAGAAATCTGGGAATGAAACTTGCGGCCGGGAAGTACATTATTTTTTTAGACGCAGACGATCATGTAGAAGAAAATATGATTGAGCTGCTTGCAGAGGCGATGGAACAGGAGCAGGCTGATTTTGCAATGTGTAGAGCTTATGCGTACGACGAAGGGTACGACAGGAAGAGAACGTTTGCCATAGCGCTGAATGAAAATATTTTAAAGGGAAAGTCCTTTTTTTGTCCAAAGGAAGTATATGGCGAATTGTTCCAGGTTACAGGCGGTTTTGTCTGGAATAAATTATTTCGGACAGATTTTTTAAGGACGAATCAGATTGAGTTTGCAGACACCTGCATTTATGAAGATATGTTCGTCACAATGCAAAGCCTTATGACGGCCAGAAAAATTGCGCTGGTGAATAAGGAGCTGATTACTTACCGTACCAATAACCAGGAATCCCTAAGTATACGGAGTATGGGGAAATCTTCAAGGTGGCGGGAGATGGCGAAGGTTTTCGAGGAGATGAATCAGAAAATAGCCGCAAAAAATCTTTCTGACAAGCTCGAAAAAACCTTTCTGAACAGGCTGGCAGAGTCCTTATATTCAGAATTTACAGGTTATACCCAGGAGTCGGCGGTCGTAGGGCTTTATGACTACTATAAGAATCGCCTGATTGTATATTTCAATGGAAAAGATGAGAATTTCTTTTACAAATCAAAGCTGGGGAAAATGATTGAGTTTCTAAACGGCAGCAGTTCGGCCATTGGATTTCTGCTGTCTCTGGAAAGATATCGTACGCGGCAGTTCCTGAATCGCTTAAATCATTTAAAGGAACAGAACTGCAGGCTGGCCAGAATGAAGCAGATTAAACACTGGTTATTTCCTTTCGGGGAAATTCCACATCAGAGTAAAGTGATTTTATACGGAGCCGGGCAGGTCGGCCAGGACTATTATGAGCAGATTCAGACAACAGGATGGTGCCGGGTGGTCCAATGGGTAGACCGGCAGGCCAAAGCTGGCAGAGGACAGGGACTGCCGGTAGAGGATCTTGGCAGACTGAATCACGGACAGGCAGACTATATCGTAATATGTATTTCTGATCAGAAGACTGCTGAGGAAATGAAAGGGTATCTGCAGCAAGCGGGAGCAGACGATAAACAGATTGTAACGCCCCGGTTTATAGGAGAAGCAAAGTGGATATGATCAAAGACCATTATGCGGCAGCGTTAAAAGGCAGAGAATACTGGCTGCAGTTAAAGGAAAACTATCATTTCAAAAACCAGGACGGGCTGATCCTGTGCGCCGTAGAAGAGCCGGAATGGTTACGGGAAGTAGCCGGGTGGCTCCCTGGGTTTGCCAGAAGAAAACAGTTTCCCCAAACCCTCGTTCTAAGCGCGGTCAGACTGCCTGTCACATCCGGGAAAGATGGGAGTTTCCCGGAGTGCGCAGTAATAGGAAGAGAACGGATGAAAAGTCTGCTGAAATACTACAGACTGACTCAGTTTACAGAATCTATTTACGCTATTTCTCTGGAACAGCCTTTTGGAAATGATTTTATGATTGGGCATAAAGGAATCACCATTGGGGACTGGCTGAGAAATTTCGGTTAAAGATTATCAAGAGAGACAGGGAGAAGAAGTATGAACATCATTGTGGTCAGCGGGCTTGACGCCACTAATTTTGTCCTTGTAAACATCGTCAGAGAGCTAAAGGACAGAGGTCATCGGGTCTTTATATATGGAAAATCACAGGAACACCTGAATATCAATATGTTTAAGGGGATTGTAGAAAAGATTGAGCCCCTTCAAAGTCTGGACCGCCGCCTGGAAGGAGATTTAAAGGAGATCGACGCCGTTTTCTGCTCCAATGATACCATGCTGCATTTGCTGGACGTCAGAAAATATATCTTTGCGTATAGTATCACCAGTATTTTCGGGACCCTGGTGTCAGAAGGAGGAGATTTCATGTTTGCCTCCGGGATGAGGAAGTATGAAGGGCAGCTTAAGGAGAACTGCGCATTTATGGGCGTGGGAAATCCGAAATACAGTGGGACAGAAGAAATCACCGAAAGCAGTAAAAAAACCCGGAATCATCGTTTCCTGTTTATTGACAGCGGTCACTATCCATTTGGAAGGGAAGGAAAGGTTCTTCTGGCACAGTTATTGCTTAGAATCTGTGAGAAGTTCCCGCAGTACGAACTGGTAATCAAGCCCCGCTTTCTGGAAGGAGACGAGGGGCGGACCCATCGGAACAGCACGCACCTGTATTCCTGTATCCGCGAATGCTGCGAAGGAGCGGCGCCGGATAATCTGGTTATGCTCAAGGAATACGGAGACATGAACCGGCTGATCGGGATGAGCGATACGGTTTTATGTATGTATACCAGCGCGTTCCTGGATGTGATGGTACAGGGAAAAGGGCTGGTGATTATCGGCAATCTGCCCAACCGGGATTCCGCGGATATGCGTAACGGGTTCCACTGGAGAATTATGAAGGAAGAGTGCGAAAGAAGCGGCTGCCTTACGGATTATCATGATGTTCTTTCCTGTCTGCCAGAGGGAATGCATGGCCGGAAAGGATATTTAAAACGGCAGTTGTCATATGGCGGAAATGCATCGAAAAAGATTGTGGATGTGATGGAATATGTAGTTCAGAATTTTATCGCCCAGGGGCGGTTCCCTAAGAGGAACGTCTGGGACTGTAATACTTATCAGCAGGAAATGAAAGCGGATGAAATGCTTACCTGGGAGGGGCTGATTGAGAACAGGAAATGCAATTTCCTGAATTACCATGCCTCCAGATATCTGGACAAGATTAAGCATGACATGGATATGGGGGACTATCTGAAATGGATGGAAAGTAAGAGGAAGGAAGGCAGACTGCTTCATACCCCTGCGAAAGATCTGGTGGAAGAAGCAGGTGGGATTCTTGGACGGATGGTGGTTGAGAACAGAGCAAGTCTTTATGGCGATCCGGTCAGTGAATCCCATCTGATTAAAGCAATGTTTATGACCGGCAGTGAATATCTGCTGGAACTGGATGGAAGACAGAGCCTGTGTAACAGGACGCTGAGTTATTACCAGGCAGAAAAATGCCTGAAGCAGGGAGAGGGGGGACGGGCGGTCAGTCTCTATAAAAACTATCTGGAAGAGACAAGGCAGAGTGAATTTCTGGAGTTTGTAACAGACGATTCCTGTTACCGGATATTTCCTTTTGATAAGATACCGCCGGATCAGAAAATTCTCATATACGGCGCCGGATGGGCCGGGCAGAAATATGGGGGACAACTGGTACAGTCCGGATATGGAGAACTGACCGGATTTGTTGACCGGAATTATAGAAACATACCACAGGCCAATGGAAGAAGGGTATACGGACTTGAGGAGATACAGGGACTTGAATTTGATTATATTGTGGTGGCCATCAGAAGTCCCTCTGTGAATCAGCAGGTACAGAAGGAGTTACGTGCAGCCGGGATTGAAGAGGACAAGATCGTAAGCTATTTAAAAAATTAGAAGATTAAGGAGAAGACAATGATTACCTCGGAAAGTACCCTGGGTTTTATACAGGATGTAATATGGGAGAAGGCCAACGCTGGTTTTTTCCGAAACAAAGACACTGTGATTTTTGGCTGTAATTCTTATGCGAGAGACATCCGCAACATCTTAAGGGCAAAAGGGATTGAGATCAGCGCCTGTCTGGATCGGGATCCTGGGAAACAGGAGAAATTATTTCTTAAGGCGCCTGTCTGTCAGCCGGAAGAATATCTGAAAGACAAAAAGGAGGTCGCCGTCATTATCTATTCCGGCTATGGCAGGGAGATGGCGGAACAGCTTGAGAAGATGGGGTACCGGCTGGGACAGGAGATTCTGTATATTCCCTTCAATGGAGACAGAAAGCCGCCGGGGGATACCATAGAGGAAGCGGACCGGGCAATGGAACGCGTCTTTGACGGGTATGAAGTATACAGAAGTAGGAAAAGACTGTATGCAGAAGCAGAAATGGTATTTGTCTGTCCCTATAAAGGAACCGGGGATGTATATATGGCCTGTTCCTTTTTAAAGAGGTATCTGGAAAAGAAGAATATCCGTAACTTTCTGGTTCTTGTGCCTGGAAATAACTGCAGGCGTGTGGCGAATCTGTTCGGAATATCAGACGTGGAAGTAATCTCAGAAGAAGAGATGGGAGAGGTGCTTGACGCATGGGTCTTTCTGGGAGACGAAACGATGAACGTTAAGCCTCTGCTTCATTGGGGATGGAGGACGAAGAATACGCCGTACATATTCAATAACAAGAGAACATCCTTTGCGGATATGTTTCGCTACGACGTATTCGGGCTGGACGATCATACGGAAATGGAGGCGCCATTCATTGACCGGAACAGCGATTATGCAGAACGGCTTTTCAGCTCCATGGGACTTCCGAAAGGGAAAACCGTGGTTCTGGCGCCGTATACCAATTCTTGCCGGTCAGAGATTACGGCAGAACTCTGGGAGAGGATGGCAGAGGGATTAAAGAGAAAAGGGTATGGGGTGTGTACGAACTGCGCAGGGGAAGAAAAGCCCATAAGGAACACGCAGGCAATTTGTTTCCCATATGAAGAAGGGGTCAATGTAGCGGAGTATGCAGGGGGATTTCTTGCGTTCCGAAGCGGACTTTGTGAAATCGTCAGTCCTGCGAAGTGTAAAATGGTTGTGTTTTACGAAAATGGTTCCTGGTCTACAAGTTACGAACATTTTAGTCTTAGAAAAATGGGGCTGAACCAGAATGAGATACCTGTTATCTTTGAGAAAGACGAGGATATTGAGAAGATTTTTGAAATATTTTCGTAACAGGGCAGCTTGTCTGAACTGTTACATATTTTAAGCCGGTTCATGAAAAGAGGAAAGAAAAGTTATGCACAAAGAGATGTTACATAAGGCGCTGCGCGTGATGCGGGAGGCGAAAATCGTGTTCCCGAAATCAGCAGAAATAAATATTTATCATCATTGCGGAATGGAAAGATTTGAGCAGACAGGGGCGGTTTTCATTAATATCGTGAATCGGGATTACTGCAAAAGCTACGTGGTAATTCTTCCAGGCCAGAGATATCCATGCCATTATCACAAGATTAAAACGGAATCTTTTTATGTGCTGTACGGGATTCTTAACGTGGAGGCAGATGGAAGGGTTTGCGAACTGAGGGAAGGAGAAATGCTTCATATCGAAAGAGGGATGGAGCATTCATTCTGGAGCGATACCGGAACCGTATTTGAGGAAATTTCTACGAATTATACCAAGAACGATTCCTTTTATCTGAATGAAGAGATTCAGAAGACTTCATATGCGCAGAGAAGGACGATGATTGACCCGGAAGAATGGAAGGAGGTACGAAGGGAATGGAAAGAGTGAAATCATTTATGCTTAAGGAAGAAGGCTCTATGGAGATCGGCGGGGACGCAATGACGTTCATCGGAGGTCCCTGTTCCATTGAAAGTTGGGAAATGTGCGACGAGGTTGCAGGAACCGTGAAAGAAATCTGCAGCTCCCTGGGAATAAACTATATATTTAAAGGTTCTTATGATAAGGCAAACCGTTCTTATCTCCATGCCGGCCGCGGCGTGGGTATGGAAAAGGGGCTTCAGATCTTAAGCGATATCAAAGAAAAGTACCAGATTCCCGTGACCACGGACGTCCATGAAGCATGGCAGTGTGAAGAGGCAAAAAAAGTGGCGGATCTTTTACAGATACCGGCATATCTGTGCAGACAGACGGATCTGATTCTGGCAGCAGCGCAGACGGGAAGGGCGGTCAATATCAAGAAAGGACAGTTCATGGCGCCCTGGAATATGGATAACGTGGTGGAAAAAATGCTGTCCTGCAAAAATGAGAAGATTATACTGTGCGAGAGAGGGTCGTCTTTCGGATATAACCGTTTAGTAGTAGATATGCAGGGGCTTGCAGAAATGAGGCGGTTCGGATACCCGGTCTTTTTAGACGCCACCCATTCCGTGCAGCAGCCTGGGAGCGACAGACAGTTTACATCCGGCAACCGCAAGTTTGTACCGTCTCTGATGTGCGCAGGCCTGTCTGTGGGCGTGGATGGAATTTTTGCCGAAATTCATCCGGATCCGGACCATGCGGTTTCCGACGGGCCAAGCCAGTTAAAACTTTCGGATGTGGAATGGATTCTGCGCAGGGCCAAAAAATATGATGATCTGACAAGGAGTGAATAAAATGAAAGCAGTAATATTAGGAAAAGCCGGTTCTACAAGAGTGCCCCATAAGAACTATAAGCCGTTCTACGCAGAGATGTCACTGACGGATATCTTATTGGAAAAGCTGGTGAAAGTCATGAACCGGGAAGATATCTTTTTAAGCTGTGAGGTAAAGGATTTTGAATATGTGGCTGAAAAGTGGGGAATCAATTATATCCTGCGTGATGAAAAGTATACACAGCTGGCTACAAACACGGTGGATGTAGTACGAAATGTCTGCAAAGACGTGCCTGGCGATGATGATATTCTGTATTGTTCGGCAATGGATCCGCTGTTTCAGGATTACGAAAATATGTTCCGTATCTGGAGTGAGGTGCGTAAAGAACATGATTCTCTGAATGTGATTTATCCGCTTAAGAATTATTTCCTGGATCAGAATCATAGTCCCATCGGCTTTGGGTTCGGATACTGGCATAAGTATTCCCAGTATATTCCGCCTATCTATCAGATCAGCTGGGCGAATGAAATACTGACGCGGGAGAGTATTGACAGATGTGGTTATATGGTAGGGGAAAATCCCTACTGGTTTGATGCGTATAATCCTACGGTTGACATCGATACGGAACAAGACTGGGAACTGGCGCAGATCTTATATAAGTATTACCGTGAACATGACTTTTCATAGAAATCGGGGAAAAATCGTGAATGAGAAGGATTTTGAAGAAAGGCTCCTTGGGAAACTGGAGGAGGATCTGGCCGAATATGATAAGATTTTCCTTGTTTCCGGCAGAGGAAGAATTCTGGATGAACTTGTAAATGAGCTTTGCGGCGGGAAAGAGGCCAAAAATCAAAAGAAGAAAATCCTGGCGCTGTCTTCTGTAAAACGACAGAGCCGGGAAGAGGCTTCTGTGACTTACCGGCAGATTACAGAGGAGGAAGAAGAATGGCTCGGCCGTTTTTATCTGACGTATGAATTTTCCGACCGGTTTCTTCTGCTTTCTGAACAGGATTCTTATGGGAGCCTCCTTCGTCTGGTCGAGACGGGACTGCTTGGAATGGCTCAGGCGGTGGAAGCGTTATTATATTAGGTAAAGTGAGATATGGACAGGTTGTTGTATGAAGATATGGAGAAGAACCTGGATACGCTGATTCGGGAAAAAAGTATACAGGGAAAGAAGATATTTCTGTTTGGTCACTGTAATGCAACAGAGGAACTTTCTGACTTACTGGTTCGTAAAGGATTCAGGGTGGAAGGGATTCTGGATAATCATACCGGGAAACAGGGGAAAAAGTATCATGGTATTGAGATCCGCCCTCCCAAGGATATTCTGGCAGAGATACAGGAGCAGACCGTCGTATGTATTGCGGCAAGAGCATATGCGGCCATGGTTTCCCAGTTAAAAAGACTGGGATATACCGGAAATGTCCGAAAACTTGTGGAGTATAATAGTTTCGCAGAATACTCGCTTTCACGGGATACGGTTGCCGGAAAACGGGAACGGGTGAGAAGAGGCATGGCGGTCTTAGAAGGGTTAGACAGGAAACATGGCGGATGTTTTAAAATCTTATGTCCCTTTGCGGCTCTTGGGGACGTCTATCTCATGATGTCCTATCTGCCCTATTTTATCGCAAAGAGAAGCATTGAAAGTTATGTCATTGGTGTGATCGGCCAGTCCTGCGCTGAGGTGGTCCGTCTGTTTGGCTCATACAATGTAGAAGTATTCCGGCAGAAAGAGATGGACGAGATGATACAGGCGGTTTTGCATACCAAGGATCCGGCTGCCTTTATCCCCCACCAGGACAGGCCATACGTGGTGAACCTGTCAAGGGCATTGTATGTGAAACAGATTCCTCTGGAACAGATTTACTGCTGCGGAGTGTTCGGACTGCCCGAAGATACCAGGCCGTTTAAGCCTGGGAAGGGGAAGGGCTGGGAAGGAATCGAAAATATCCGGCCAGGAAAGGCGGTCATCCTTTCTCCATATGCCAAATCAGTGACGGAATTGCCGCAGAAAGTATGGGAGAAGATCGTAGAGGTCTGCATAGGGAAAGGGCTTCAATGTTTTACCAATGTTGCAGGCAATGAAAAGCCATTGCCCCATACCTTGCCTGTCAGTCCGCCGGTTTCCGGGGTTCAGGCTGCTGCTGAGAGGGCAGGATTGTTCATCGGGCTTCGCAGCGGTCTGTGCGACGTGATCCGGGAGGCTGACTGCAGGAAGGTTGCCCTTTACCCGGATTATTATTACTGTGATACAAAATGGAAAGCCATCGAAATGTACCGGCTTGCAGGCTGGGAAAATATTGTTGTGAAAGAAGGGAGTCAATGGAAAACAGACTGACATTGTCTACGCTGCCCAAATTGTGGATCTTTGATCTGGACGGCACGATTTTAAAGCATAATGGTTATAAAACGGAGGGGGAAGACTCTTTACTTCCAGGGGTCCGGGAATGGTTTGACAGAATACCCAAAGAAGACAGGATTCTGCTCGTGACTTCCCGCACCGAGGAATACCGCGGGCGAACGACGGATTTCCTGGGTAAATGCGGCATAAGGTATGATACTATTCTTTTTCAGGCGCCCCTTGGGGAGCGGATCGTCGTGAACGACAGGAAACCGTCGGGGCTTGACATGGCAGTAGCAGTCAACGTGGACAGGGATCATTTTGTGATGCCTGTGATCAGCAGAGAAAAGTGAGGGAGTCTTTCGTGGAGATGGAGCAGCCGAAAGTAACAGGAAAGAGATTTGAAACCGGCTTTCATATTTTAAATCAGTGGTTATGTCTGAGGCAGAGAGGGGGACGTCTTTTTCCGTATTTTGAGGACAACCTTGTCGGGCGTGCGGCGATCTACGGGATGGGGGCGCTGGGCGAGCGGTTATATGAGGAACTGCAGGGAGGCGGCGTTTCCGTGGTATATGCCGTTGACAGGGCGGCAGGTAAAAAACACATTCCCGGGCTGAAAATCTATGGTCTGGAAGAAGAGGAGCTGCCGGATGCGGATGTTATGATCGTAACTCCGGTACAGGACTACTGGCCGGTCGTTGCAATGATGGAGACGAAGACAAAGGCGGCAATCGTATCATTGAAGGATATTATAGAGTATTGCGCGCCAGAAGGAGACAGATGAGAGAACAGATTTCCAAAGGAGCGAAAGCAGGGATCCTGACATGGTGTGATAATCACGGGCCTGCCAATTACGGGCAGATCTTACAGTGCTACGCCATGCAGTATCTTGTTAAAGAAAAAGGATATGACCCGCTGGTTGTCCAGTATCGGAAAAAAGACCAGAGGGATCTGCTGAAACATCATTTTTCAAACCGGACGCCCATTGGACGCAGGCTGAATGAATCCTATGAGCGGTATTATAATATCAGAGTAGTTGAGAAAGAGGAAACACCCAGGGTCAGAAGGTTTAAGGAATTTATTGAATCCTATATTCCCTTGTCAGCGCCGTGTTATACGAAAGAAATGGTGGAAGAGATGACTGCTGACTGTGAACTTTTGATTTGCGGAAGCGACCAGATCTGGAATCCCATCTGGTTCGATCCTGTCTGGTTCCTGGATTTTGGAACGACAAAGCAGAAAAGAATCGCCTGTGCGCCAAGCGGAATCTTTTATGAGACGTCTGAATATGCCAAATGCTATCAGAAGATGGCGCCTCTTATAGAGAGACTGGATGAGGTAAGCATAAGAGAGAAGGCCGGCGCAGATATTTTGAGAAAGTATGTGAAAAAAGAAATCACAGTGCGCAGCGACCCTACGCTTTTTCTGGGGTCTTTACAATGGGATCAGGTTTCGGACCAGAGGCTGATTGAGGAGGATTACATTTTCTGCTATATACTGGGAAGAATTTCCCCCTATCAGTTAATTTTACGGGAATTGAAAAGAAAATATAAGGTTGGGAAAGTCGTCTGTATTCCGTCAAACAAGATAAAGGAAAGAGGCTATAGGGAGTTTGAGAAGTATGAGTCTGCCGGTCCGGCGCAGTTTCTTTCTCTGATTAAACATGCCAGCGCAGTCTGTACGGATTCCTTCCATGGGACGGCGCTGTCGATTCAGTATGGGGTTCCGTTTTATAATGTGCTTCGCGTGCATAAGGGGACGGAGGCGTTTGGCGGACGAGAACGGATTGATAACCTGCTGGAGGGAATGGGGATGGAAAAGCGGTGGATCAGAAATGTCCGTGAGATCTATGAAATAGAAAGCGGGATACGCCGGGAGCAGAGAGGGGAATCACATGCAGTTTGAATTGATGGCGTCCATGATGTGCGCCGACTATGGGCATCTGAAGAGAGAAGTAGAGAATCTGGAAGCAGGCGGGATTGACTCTTTTCATGTGGATATCATGGACGGAAGATATGTTCCTAATTTTGCAATGTCCCTGAATGATATGCGGTACATTGCGAAAGCGGCAAAAAAGCCGTTGGATGTTCACCTTATGATCGAACATCCGAATAACCGTATTGCGTTGTTTCTGAAACATCTGCGCAAAGGGGACACGGTATATATCCACCCGGAGGCAGAATATCATCCGTCCGCCACTCTCCAGAGTATTATTGATGCGGATATGATACCGGGTATCGCCATTAATCCCGGTACATCTGTAGAAACGGTGATGGAGATGCTGCGTATCGTGAAGAAGGTTCTTGTGATGTCTGTGAATCCTGGCAATGCAGGACAGATGTACCTTCCTTATGTGGGAAAGAAGATTACAAAGCTTCTTTCCATGAAAGAGGATATGGATTTTGAGATCTACTGGGACGGAGCCTGCAGCGCAGATAAGATTCTGGAGTATGCGCCAAAAGGCGTAGCGGGATTCGTGCTGGGGACAACGCTTCTGTTCGGCAAAGAACAGTCTTATGGAGAGACGTTGAAGAATGTCCGGGAGTTAAAATTTTAAGAGGAGAGGATTTCAATGAAAACGAAGTAAAGTGATTGCCAATTGTCAAAAGATTCTCTATAATAGAAGAAAAGACTGTACATAAAAGTAAGGAGGCTATTCAATTATGGAGATTCGAGAAGGATATATGCCTTATCTGGAGTATAAGACATACTATCGTATTGTAGGAAAGAAGACCGGGAATAAGAAGCCGCTGGTACTGCTGCACGGAGGGCCGGGATCTACGCACAACTATTTTGAGGTGCTTGACCGTCTTGCGGAAGAAGACGGCCGCGAACTGGTGATGTATGACCAGATTGGCTGCGGGGAATCCTATGTAGAGAACCGCCCGGACCTTTGGAATGCCAAGACCTGGATTGACGAGCTGGTCGCTTTGCGGGAACACCTGGGATTAGACGAGATTCATCTTCTGGGACAGTCCTGGGGGGGAATGCAGCTTCTGGATTACGTCTGCAACCGGAAACCGGAAGGTTTAAAGAGTCTGATTCTGTCCAGTACCTTACCGGCTTCCTGGATGTGGGGGATTGAGCAGCATCGCATGATTAAGGAGCTGCCCCAGGAGATGCAGGATGCCATTGAGAAGGCTACCTCTTCTAATGACTACAGTGACCCGGCTTATATTGCCGCCGAGACGGAGTATATGCTGCGTCATGCCGCAGGGGCTGTCACGGACGAGTCCCCGGAGTGTCTGAGACGCCCCGTGAAGAAAGGCGGCGAGGCTTATGTTGTGGGCTGGGGTCCCAATGAATATACGCCTCTGGGAACTTTGAAGGATTATGACGTGACGGAACAGCTTAAGGACATTAAAGAGCCGGCGCTGGTAATCAACGGGGGCAATGACCTGTGTACGCCTTATATTGCGAAATATATGTATGACCGGATTCCCAACTCCAGATGGGAGTTGTTCCGTACCTGCAGGCATATGTGTTTCGTGGAGGATACGGACAGGTATGTGGAACTGATGAAGGAGTGGCTGAATGCCAACGATTAGACGACAAAAAAGAGGAGGCAGCCTTGGGAGAGGTGCATCCTCTTTTTGAGAGAATAATGAATGAGGCTTTATTACGATATGCCACCTTCGCCGTTTATTCTATCAGATCTTTGACGGATTAGACAGACTTCTGAGATATCCTTAACATAAACTTAGCACATTTCATTCTCGTCTTCCCGCATTCGATACCCTACCCCGACTTCTGTGAACAAAAACTGGGGCTGTGAAGGGTTCTGCTCAATCTTCCTGCGGATATTAGCCATATTGACCCGAAGAATCCGATTATTGGTTCCGGTAAACGGTCCCCATACATTGGACATGATGGCGGAATAGGTCATTACTTTGCCGGAATTTCTTGCCAGAAAAGCAACGATCTTATATTCTACCTGTGTCAGATGCACCTCTTCACCCTCCACAGTCAGCATTCGTTTGTCGAAATCCAGCACAAGTCCCTTACACCGGTAGGGGCGGATGTAAAGAGCCGAACTGGAGTCCATACGGTTACTGTGCCGCAGAGAGGCGCGGATTCTTGCCAGCATCTCAGGCGTGCCAAAAGGTTTGGTGATGTAATCATCGGCGCCCAGATCCAGGGCGGCCACCTTATCCCGTTCGCCAGTCCTGGCAGAAACAACGATGATCGGACAACTGGTCCATTTGCGGACGGAAGTGATGACGTCATTTCCGTCAATGTCAGGCAGGCCCAGATCCAGAAGAATGATATCGGGGCACTGAGAACTGATTAAAGACAGCCCGGCTTTGCCGGATTCTGCGGAAATCACCCGGTAACCGTTTGATTTTAAGGCCTTTGACATAAAGTCGGAGATGTTTTTCTCGTCTTCGATAATTAATATGGTATAGTTTGGAGTAGCCATGCTCTGTTCTCCTTTAGTACAGTAAATATATGCTTATACTTTACACGATTGGAAGGGAAAATGCAAATTCTGCGCCGCTTTCATGATTCTTTGCGGTAATGTTTCCGCCGTGGGCCTGTATGATCGTGCGGCAGATGGAAAGTCCGATCCCCATGCCCCGCCGGGTATCTGTGGAAGAGGAACTGTCATACTGTCCGCTGAAGATGTCGGACAGCGCGGCCTCTGGGATGCCCTTGCCATAGTCGATTACATGAAAGGTAACGGCAGGTCCATCGTTAGTAATGATAAGTTCCACGGGGCTTGCGCTCTCTGAGTGAACCAGTGCGTTTTCCAGAAGATTGATCAGCACCTGTTCAATCAGCATAAAATCCATGGGAATGATCAGCATCTCATCGGGGGCGGACACATTGACGGAAGCGTCTGGAAGCCGTTTTTCCAGCCTGTCTATGGCCTCGGAAACTACTTCTTCCACCATCTCCGGTTCTTTGGAAACCACATGCCCGTCCCCCTGGATTCTTGTGACTGACAAAAGATTTTCCACCATGTTCAAAAGCCAGTTGGAGTCATCGTGAATGGTGGTGATTAACCTCAGTTTTTCTTCGGAATCCAGTTCGGTATGATTTTCAATATAGGAAGCGGAGGAACCGATGATGCTGGTCAGCGGTGTGCGCAGATCGTGTGAAATGGCCCGAAGGAGATTTGCGCGTATCCGTTCTTTGTCTGCCTCGTTCAGTTTCCGTTCCCGTTCTGCGATCATCTCGTCCTGCCGGGTGAGTTTGGTGGTCATGGCGCTGGTGGTAATGGTAATGATCAGCATACAGACAAACGTGACCGGGTATCCGCTCATGGAAAAGTTAATCTCAAAAAACGGGTAAGTAAAGCAGCCGTTGATGAAGATCACACAGAACAGAGAAGAAAGGATGCCGTATAGGTATCCCGTGGTCCATCTTGCAATCAGAATGAGCGCAAGGATATAGACCAGTGCAATGTTGGCGGTGTTATCCTTCACAAAATGAAAGAACAGAAATGCAAGCCCTGTTGCTAAGGCCAGCATGAACAGTGTGTATGAGATATTGCGCAGGAAGTTTTTCATAGGTATTGACGTAGAAGGGAAAGTTCCCTTGCTCCTTTACAGGTTTTGTTCTTGTTATTAGTATACCACAAATGTTTGCAGAATAAAGAGGGGCGTAGTATAATTTTAGTAACAGTGAAGCCGGTAGGCTGAACTGTTATTTTATCAGTAAATGTGACTGGATTATAGTGGAATGGAGAGAATATGACCTTTAAATTCTCGCCCGTGATGTTGAAAGCAATTCATCGGGAGTTATTTACGGGCGTTCTTTCGGAAGAGATTACCGGTGAGTGGAAGAACTGCAATCTTACGAAGGCAGAGGCGGTTCTGGGGGGGGGGGCAGAAGCGTTCAGTATGCGGACTGGAATGCGATACAGGATTATCTTAGTTATGATTTCGAGGAAGAGAGAGGCTGCCGGTATCAATATCCATTTGGGAAGGCGCAGATTCAGAGATTCGCAGGATTTATTTCGGGAATCTGGCAGACGCATCCGTTCAGAGATGGAAATGTAACACAGAGACACCAACAGAAAGCGGCGTAACAGCGGCAAACTGCTTTGTACATAAAATTGAATAGCGTATATATCAAAGGACGTTTCATTTTCTCATTGATAGGTGTTTTTTTACGTCTAATTTATTTTAAACTGACTTTTTATCAATAATAGGGAATACTATTTACAAACATGAGTCTAATTTTATGAGGTGAATGATATGTATGAATATACTGTTGAAAAAAGTCAGTTAAAGAAATATAATGATGATAACTTATATACCATTGGAGGAATAAAAATGGATAGAATTACCCAAAGTATGTTAAACGCTTTTCAAAATGATTTAAGTTTGAATTTTAATGATTCGGCGTTGCTATTTGAACATTTTTCAAATTATTGTGTTGTTAATAACATTTATGGAACAAATGATTTTGATTTAGATGAAATAACTACCGGAAAAGATACACAAGGAATAGATGGAATTGCGATAATTATAAATCAAAAAATAATAAACAACACGGAGGATATTGACTTACTTATTTCTTTAAATCAGTCAATCTCCGTAAAGTTTGTATTAATACAAACAAAAACTTCTTCATCTTTTGATAATACAGAAATTTCAAATTTATTTACCTTTTCAAGAATATACTTTAGTGACGATACATCTATATTTAGCACTCCAGAAATGCAAAAATTTATTGAACTCAAAGATTACATTTTTAGCAAGGGGAATAAACTTAAGAAAAATCCCGAATTGTTATTGTATTATGTAACTTTAGGAACTTGGTGCGAGGATTCTAATTTAAATGCTTCCATTTCAGTAGGCAAAGAAAATCTTAAGAACACAAACTTATTTTCTGCTATTGAATTTGTCCCTTGCGGATCAGTTGAGATTCAATCTCTATATAGGAAAACAAAAGCTAAATTAACTGCAACTTTTAAATTTGAGAAGAGGATTACGATGTATTCCATTAGCGATGATGAAGTGGGTTATTGTGGCGTTTTACCATTTAAAGAATATAAAAAACTTATATTGGAAGACACCGGAGCGACAAAAGCTGTTTTTGAAGATAATATCAGAGATTATTTAGGACCGAATCAGGATGTCAATGAAAGTATTTGTAAAACTATTTTATCAGGCGATGTTAATGCGTTTAGTATGTTGAATAATGGCGTAACCATTGTAGCATCTACTATTTCAATTCCAGGAGATATAGCAACTATTGAAGATTATCAGATTGTTAATGGGTGCCAAACAAGTAATATATTGATTGACAATATGGATGTTACAGAAAATATTGATGAACTTATAATACCAGTAAGAATTATTGGAACAAAAGATGAAAATTTGAAAAATGAAATCACAAAAGCTACAAACAGTCAAACTGCAATCAAAAAAGAGCAGTTAGAAGCATTGTCAACATTTCAAAAGAATCTTGAAGAATTTTATAAAACTTTTACAATACAAGATTCTTTGGTTTATGAGCGCAGGACAGGTCAATATAGAAATAGCGATATACCAAGAAATAGAATTATTTCTATATCTACACAAATAAAAACAATTGCTGCGATGTTTTTAAATGAACCAAGTGCAGTATCCGGTCAATATGGTGCCGTTGTAAAACGATTTGGTAATAAAATTTTTAAAAGTACAGATAAACCCATAATATATTACACTAGCGCATTGGCATTATATAAAATTGAAAATCTTTTCAAAACAAATAAAATTGACAAGAAATATCGACGTAGCAGATATCATGCCATGATGCTTTTTAGAATTGTTGTGTCGGAAGGGGAAATGCCACGATTTAATCAACGCAAAATGGAACCATATTGTCAAAACATTCTGGATATATTAAATGATGATTATAAATGTGAAAAAATATATAAAGGGATTATTGATTTTATTATCTCCAGGGGACAGGATATAGATATAGAAAATCGAAAATGTTTTGAAAGAAAAGAAACAACAGAATATATTCTCTCTCAAACAAGAGTTTTAATTGAATATCTGAGGACTGCTAATATTATAACTTAATATAAAAGATTTTAGGAAGTAAGAGTAATTTGGAAGAAGGGATGATTCGAGATGGAATCTGAGGATAAAAAAATAAATGAGTTAGAAATGGCCAGAAAGCGTACCCACAAAATTGTGATTACAGATATGGCTATTGAAAAAGTACCGTTGATTAAATATAGAGAGATTCCTGAAAGTGAATATTTGATGTTGCAGGAATTGGCGAAGGAAGTGTTGATGGTTTCTAAAAATGAGAATGATTCTAATGAGGTGGCGCTTACCTATAGCCTCGATTATAGAAACTTGATTGCCGAAGGAAAAGAGTTTATGGGGGTTGCTTTAGGAGATGAACATTCGGTTGATCCATGCATGAATACAGTAGCATATCATTTGATAACAACCTCTATTCAATGTGTTGTTATTGTGCTTCATAATCATCCATCACTATCGAAATTTTCATTGGAAGATGTAAAGTTTTTTCTTAGTAATGGAACTGTTAAAATGATGGTGGTAGTTACAAACTTAGGGAATATTTCATATCTTGTAAAAAAAGAAAATTATAGCCGCAAAAAAGCTATAGAAATATATAATCACGCAGTTAATGTGCATAATGAAGGAAACAATGTACGTGATTATCAGAAGGCCGTATTCTGTTTCCTTTCTAATTGTCATGAAGCAAATATTGTATACGAAGATCGTTAAGGAGGTATTGATATGACGAAGAGAGCTATTTTAAGTGAGAAATTAGAAGACAATAAAGCTGCTGCTGAATGGGGGATTAGACAAGCAGAATTGATTAAAAAAAGTGAAGATATAACGCGGAGGTTAGCAGAAAAATATATACCTATTATTTTATCGCGTAATGGAAGGAATAATTAGTGGCAAGAATACATGTATTCCTTAAAAAAACATATTTTTTCAGAGCTATTTGATAGTGTCGGATATAGACATTACCAGAGGGAAATACACGGACGACGGCCATGTTCATTCAGCTATACGCAGGAAGCATGGGGATTGCGGTAACGAATGAACTTTTCCGGGGAAATGTAGTGTGCCATGAATTGTCTTAACGAATGCTTATGTTAAAAGCGTGATTTCCCGCTGGATTGCGGCATATACTGTCAGTAAAGACGTATAGCCGGAGTTGTGTCTATGAATGCAGAAAGAAGGAAGAAATGGAGAAATTACGGGTTTTTCCTGCTGGCTCTCGCAGCGGCCCTTATGGGGTCTTTTCAATATATTTCCAGCTATTCCTCGGTTTCCGGGAATATTAATGGAAAGGAAATGCCGATCTGTTCTGTGGAGATGAAGGAGAAGAAGGTGGCTCTGACGTTTGATGCCGCCTGGGGCAATGAGGATACGGACAGGATTCTGGAGATCCTTAACAATCATGGGGTACAGGCAACTTTCTTCATGACAGGCGACTGGGTGAAAAAATATCCAGAAGATGTTCTGGCAATCAAGGCGGCAGGGCATGACCTTGCCAACCATAGTGAGACTCACAGGAGTATGACAGGGCTTGAGAAAGAAGAACAGCGGCATGAAGTACTTTCGGTCCATGAGAAGGTTCTGGAACTGACGGAGGTGGAGATGCGGCTGTTTCGCGTTCCATACGACAATTATGACGACAGCGTGATCCGTAATATAGAGGCGTGCGGGTATTATCCGATCCAGTGGTCCGTTGACAGCCTTGACTGGAAGGATTACGGCGCCAAGAATATTATTGAGACGGTATTGGGAAGTAAAGAACTGAAAAACGGGGCGATCATCCTTTTCCATAACGGGACGAAATATACGGCGGAGGCGTTGGATGAGCTGCTTTGTGAACTTGAAAAGAGAGAATATCAGATGGTTCCGGTGTCGAAACTGATCTATAAGAAGGGATATTATCTGGATGTGACCGGGCGTCAGCAAAAGAAGAGGTAGGAGGATGAAGATCTATGGAAAGCAGGGTGTCAGTGATCAGCATTATAGTGAAAGATGAGGAGGCGGCAGGAGCGGTCAATGGACTGCTCCATGAATTCCGTCAGTATATTGTGGGACGTATGGGGATTCCGTACAGGGAGAGGGGGATCTCTATCATCAGCGTGGTTCTGGATGCACCAGGGGAGGCAACCAGCTCCCTTTCTGGAAAACTGGGGATGCTAAAAGGAGTCAGCGCAAAGACGCTGACTGCAAAGAATATATAACAGAGGGGCGGTGGAAGAACGAGGCATTTCTAGAAACGGTTGATTCCGTTCTGAAGTTCTTCTGCCCATTTCTGCAGATTGTAGGTACGTCCGCCGAACAGTTTGAGGAGCGCTCCGGTGGGATTGTTCTCATTGGCAAACGCATTCGCCTCATCGGTGTCCACATGCATTGCCAGGGCAAAATCCGGATGGATGCGGACTACCACATCGGCAAAGATCAGAGAACGTTCGAAACTCTCCATGATTACGAATACTTCATCGTTATCTTTTACATTCAGCTGGATTGCCTGTACGGGCGTCATGTGGATATGACGCTTGGCTACGATAACGCCATGATCCAGCTCGATGCTTCCGTTTGGGCCTTCCAGGATACAGCCTGGAGTGTCGGCCGTGTCGCCGGACTGACGGATAATGCCTGGAATTCCCAGTTTGCGGGAATCTGTCATGGAGATCTCGACCTGAGTCTCTTTCCTAAATGGACCAAGAACGGCAACATTTTCAAAAGAGGACTTAGGCCCTCTTACGGCCAGGCGTTCCTCGCAGACATATTGTCCAGGCTGACTTAATTCCGCTTTGAAGGTCAGTTCTTTCCCTTCTCCGAACAGTATGTCAAAATCATTGCGGCACAGATGAATGTGACGCGCACTTGTCTCAATGGGGATCGCAAGTCCCATAATGTAATCACCTCATTTGTGAATAGTCAGAACTAAAGCTTATATTTAACAGTTCAGGCAAGCTTCTCTGTCACCTTATTTTAGCAAAGATGGGACGTTTTTTCAATGCATGGCTTCCATTTTTACGCAAAATAGCATATAATAGGTGACAGAAGAATCAGACAGACAGGAGGATTTGACGATGAGAGACGTATGGGAAAGTGTTAAGGAATTTTTTTGGAGGGACTGGACGCCTGCGGAGAAAGTGCTGGTAGTTCTGTGCTGTATCATGCTTGGGGTAATCAAGGGATTCTGCCTGGCTCCTATTAAGAGAGGGATCAGCTGCGGCAACAATAACGGTAATTCCTATGTTCAGACCGAGGACGGATGCTGGGCGGAGGAAGAGGCGTAAGAGCCGTCTTTTCAGAGTGCGTAGTGAACAGCATTGGGGAACGATAGGGGAAGAAACTTGGGCATTTTGTCAAATTGACAAAGTGCCTGTGTTTATTCTATAATCTTAGAGTAGAACAAAGGCGTTTTCATCCTGGCATGAGAACGCCCATTTTTAATGCCGTGAATCTGTCTGAGGAAGGGGACCGTGGATATACCTTGATGGATGGAGTCTATCCGTCCCAGTGTATGAATTACGGTGAGCCAGGGGTATACAGTACAGACCGGTTCGAATATGACAGGGAGGAAAGAATAAGATGAATCATTATACATTCATGGACGAAGTCCACCCGTCCGTCGGGCATGCATCACGGTGTGCGCCCGGGTATACAAAGCGGGATATTCTGAAGATGGTAAAGGAAGAGGACGTAGGTTTTATCCGCCTGCAGTTCACGGATATCTTCGGGACTATGAAGAATATGGCGGTTACCACCAGCCAGTTAGAAAAGGCGCTGGACAATGAGATTATGTTTGACGGTTCTTCCATAGAAGGATTTGCCCGGGTAGAGGATTCGGATCTGTATCTGTATCCGGATCTGGATACATTTGTGATATTTCCGTGGAGGCCTCAGCAGGGAAAGGTGGCGAGACTGATCTGCGACGTATATCAGCCGGACGGAACGGTGTTCGAGAGCGATCCCCGGTATATTCTGAAAAAAGTGCTGTCTGAGGCAAAGGCTATGGGGTATGATTTCCATGTGGGGCCGGAGTGCGAGTTCTTCCTGTTCCATACGGACGAGGATGGGCGGCCCACAACGCTGTCCCATGAAAGCGCCACATATTTTGACCTTGGGCCTATGGATCTGGGAGAAAATGCCCGCAGGGATATGGTGCTGACTCTGGAGGATATGGGATTTGTGATTGAGGCGTCCCATCATGAGATGGCTCCGGCCCAGCATGAGATTGATTTCCAGTGTGGGGAGGCCCTTCAGACGGCTGACAATATTATGACGTTTAAGCTGGTGGTGAAGACCATTGCGAAACGCCATGGTCTTCATGCAACTTTTATGCCGAAGCCGAAGTCCGGGGTCAGCGGTTCGGGCATGCATCTCAATATGTCCCTTGGCAGGGATGGGATCAATGTGTTTTCGGACAGGGCGGATGAGAAAGGGTTGAGCAGACAGGCGTATTATTTCATTGGTGGGATTATGAAGCATATGAAGGCAATCAGTTTTATTACGAATCCCACCGTGAATTCTTATAAGCGGCTGGTTCCTGGGTATGAGGCTCCTGTTTATATTGCATGGTCGGACAGGAACCGTACGCCGCTTCTTCGGGTTCCGTCTGTCAGGGGGCTTGGCGCAAGAGTAGAGCTGAGAAGCCCGGATCCGTCGGCGAACCCATATCTTGCACTGGCGGTCTGTCTGGCGGCAGGGCTTGACGGGATCCGTAATGAGATCATGCCGCCTCAGAGTATAGACTGTAATATTTTCGAGATGACAGAGGAACAGCGGAAGAAAGCCGGGATTGAGGCTCTGCCGGGAAGCCTTCAGGAAGCGGCTGTGGAATTTGAGAAGGATGCCCTCATCAAGGATGTGCTGGGAGAGGATCTGTCGAGAAAATATTTACAGGCAAAAGAGAAGGAGTATGGGGATTACCGTACACAGGTTACGGACTGGGAGATTGGCAGATACCTGCATCGGATGTAGATTGTCAGGAGGGGTGAGCTTGGTTGCTATTATCGTTGTATTTCCCAGTAAGGATAATGCAGTCAGTATCCGTAATCTGCTGGTGCGGTACGGGATGGACGTCGCAGGGGTCTGCACCACAGGAGCAAAGGCTCTGCAGTATGCGGATACGGCGGAGGATGGAATCGTGGTATGCGGATATAAGATGAAGGATATGATGTATACGGAACTTCGGGAATATCTTCCGGAAGGTTTTGAGATGCTGCTGGTGGCTTCACCGGAAAAATGGCACGGGGACGATACAGACGGGGTGGTGTGCCTGCCTATGCCGCTTAAGGTGTATGACCTTATGAATACCATGGATATGCTGGTGAAGACTCTGAAGCAACGGCGGAAGAGAAGGAAAGAAGAACGGAAGATACGGAGTCCGGGACAGAAGAAGGTTATTGCGATGGCAAAGGAACTGTTGATGAACCGTAACCATATGTCTGAGGAAGAGGCGCACAGATATCTGCAGAAATGCAGCATGGAAAGTGGAACGAATATGGCTGAGACGGCGGAGATGGTGCTGAGTGTGATGGCGGAATAAGGTACGTTTATCTGGAGTTGGGAAAAAAGAAGTTGACAGAAGGGAGATTTTTTAGGATGAAGTTTACAAAGATGCAGGGGTTGGGGAATGATTATGTGTATGTGAATTGTCTGGAAGAAAAGGTTGATCATCCGCCAGAGACGGCGAGATTCGTCAGTGACAGGCACTTTGGAATAGGTTCTGACGGTCTGATTCTGATCCGTCCGTCGGAGGCGGCGGATTTTGAGATGGAGATGTACAATGCGGACGGTTCCAGAGGGGAGATGTGCGGAAACGGGATTCGCTGTGTGGCCAAATATGTCTATGATTACGGTCTGACACATAAGACCGGTATTTCCGTGGAAACCCTTGGGGGAATCAAAAATCTGAATCTGATTGTGGAAAACGGAAAGGTCAGACTGGTGCGGGTGGATATGGGAAAACCGGATCTTCGCGCAGAGGCGATTCCGATTCTCTGTGAGGCGGTAACAGAGGAGTGTATTGTGGATGAGGACAGTGTGCTTGGAGGAGAAGTTACAAAAGACCATGAGGAGGTAAAAGACTGCCGGAAGGTGATTGATGAACCGATTGCAGTAGACGGAATGGAGTACCGGATGACAGGAGTTTCTATGGGGAATCCCCATGCCGTGGTTTTTATGGAAGATCTGAAGGATCTGGATATTGAGAAGGTGGGGCCGAAATTTGAGAACCATGAGAGATTTCCGAAAAGGATGAATACGGAATTCGTGCGGGTCATTGACCGGGAAACCATCGAGATGCGTGTGTGGGAGCGGGGATCTGGAGAAACCCTTGCCTGCGGGACCGGGGCCTGTGCGGCGGCAGTGGCGGCTGTCCTTAACGGTCTGGCAGACCGCCGGGTGACGGTGAAGCTGCCAGGTGGGGATCTGCTGGTTGAGTGGGAAGAAGAGAGCGGGAAAGTTTATATGACGGGACCTGCGGTTACGGTGTATGAAGGAGAGATTTATGTTTAAGATTAATGAGGATTATTTAAAATTACCGGGAAGTTATTTATTCTCAACAATTGGAAGGAAGGTGGCGGCGTTCCAGGAGGCGAACCCGGATAAAAATATTATCCGTCTGGGAATCGGGGATGTGACCCAGCCGCTGGCTCCGGCGCTTATCGAGGCTCTGCACAGTGCGGTGGATGAGATGGCACATGCAGAGACGTTTCACGGCTATGCGCCGGATCTGGGATATGAGTTTCTTAGAAGCGCTATAGCGAAAAATGATTACCAGGACAGAGGGTGTGAGATTGAGGCGGACGAGATCTTTATATCCGACGGAGCGAAATGTGACTCTGGGAATATCCAGGAGATCTTTTCGAAGGACAGCCGGATTGCAGTGTGTGACCCGGTGTATCCGGTGTATGTGGATACCAATGTAATGGCGGGGCGTACGGGAACGTACGATTCTGCCAAGGAGACGTGGAGTGATGTGATCTATATGCCTTGTACGAAGGAGACGGATTTCGCACCGGAACTTCCGAAGGAGACGCCGGATATTATTTATCTGTGTTTTCCTAATAATCCCACCGGGGCTGCGATTACAAAGGACAGGCTTCAGGAATGGGTGGATTATGCGAACCGGAATGGGGCCGTGATCATCTATGATGCAGCGTATGAAGCGTATATTTCCAAGGAGGATGTGCCCCATAGTATCTATGAATGCGACGGGGCGAGAACCTGTGCCATTGAGCTGCGCAGCTTTTCTAAAAATGCCGGGTTTACGGGGGTCAGGCTTGGAGCAACGGTGATTCCCAGGGATGTGAAATGCGGGGACGTGCCGCTGCATTCCCTGTGGGCGAGACGGCATGGTACGAAGTATAATGGTGCGCCTTATATCGTGCAGAAGGCGGGGGAGGCGGTTTATTCCGAAGCCGGGAAAGCACAGCTTAAGGAGCAGATTGCTTATTATATGAGAAATGCGACAGTTATCTATGAGGGACTTAAAGGAGCCGGATATTCTGTGTCAGGAGGCGTGAACGCACCGTATATCTGGCTGGAGACACCAAAGGGGATGACTTCATGGGAGTTTTTTGATGCGCTTTTGGAGCGCGCTAATGTGGTTGGAACGCCGGGAGCGGGATTCGGGCCGAGCGGGGAAGGGTATTTCAGACTGACGGCGTTTGGGTCTTATGAGAATACGGTGGCGGCGATTGAGAGGATTCGGGAGATGTAAGAGAGGGGGACGTAGTAAAAGTCAGCTACTACGTCCCGGAACCGAAAATGCCCTTGTGCGGATAGCAAAAAATACAAAATTGTAAAAAAGTTGAAAAAAATAAAAAAAGGGGTTGATTTTTGGAAAAAACCTGCTATAATATAATTTGTTCGTAGGAAATAAACAATGCGGATTGGTGTAACGGCAGCACAGCAGACTCTGACTCTGTTAGTAGAGGTTCAAATCCTCTATCCGTAGTTCCTTGGCAGGGGCGCTGGATGTCTTGGTGGACAAGACATCCAGACAAAAATTAATATTATCGGAGTGTGGCTCAGCTTGGTAGAGCGCTACGTTCGGGACGTAGAGGTCGCGTGTTCGAATCACGTCACTCCGACTTAGGAAGCTTTGATTATATCGGCTTCTAGCGATTAAGAGATTACCTAGAAATAGGTAATTTTTTTATAATATAGGAAACTTCGTTCCCTATATTATAAAAACCCTCCGGGAGGATGCGCACTCGCGCGAAAAGGAAGTATGCCGCAGGCGGCTGCGCTCGGCGCGAGCATGTGCCAGAGCACATGCTTTTTTACTTTATAGGAAATTCCGA
>CAJTVY010000031.1 GCA_910579925.1 uncultured Dorea sp. | reverse complement strand
TAGTAACAAAAAATGCCGTATTTATGCGGCTTGTGGCGTTTCGCAAACGCCTAACTGCAGATTTTCTATGGAGGTGTAAGAATGGATATAGATGATATTTTAGAGGAGAAGAAAGAGGAGACGACAGAAAATGAAGGGGGACAGAACGAATTAACAGACAGTCCGTCTGGCCTTGAAACATTAGCGCAGCAGCCTGTGGAGAGTGATGATGGACAGGGGGACCCGGGCGACAGAGAGGAAGATGCAGACCCAGGAATGGGGGATGTAATTCAGAATATGCTGGCAGAGCCTAAAAAGGAAGATGCAGACCCAGGAATGGGGGATGCAATTCAGAATATGCTGGCAGAGCCTCAAAATGCAGTTCCCGATCAGGAAGTCCAGGAACTGCAGGAAAGACCGCCAGTGGAGAAGGAGCCGGAGAGGGAAATCAAGAAGGAATCTAAAACGAATCAGATATTAAAGGAGAAAGAAGTACCGAAGATAGAGCAGGAGACTCCCAAAGCTGCCGAAGTGATCAAGGATCTTGAAAACAGAAATGAAGATAGCGGAACCATTGATGAGGTAAGTGATGATTTGCTTGGTCTTGCGATAGAAAGCGGCGGCGGCGGACCAGATGGCGGAGGTGATCAAAATGGTGCGTTTGACACCCTGGGGGAATTAAAAAGGTTAAAGGACACGCCGCTGGAAGAAAATGTGCAAAACAATACAGATAATAACAATAATAATCAAAATGATGTAGCAGAGTTGATAAAGAAAATTTCTGAAGCCAGAAGAGGGAATGTCTATGCGGCGGTCGTGCTGGCAAAAGGACTAAAGAACAATGAGTCGAATCCGTTTACCAGCGCAGGGTATAAACGAAGAACACGGTTCATGAATAATTCCAAGTTAAATAAAGCATTAGAAATCAATAAGATGGAAAGTTTCGCTCAGGGAATGTTAAGCAGCGTAGTTCCGGGAGCCGGCAAGTCTAAATTTCTCAACGCTGTTACAATAGTTTCGAATTTACTTGCAGTCGTAGGCTCTGTTCGTGATCTGATGAAAAAAATAAGGATGTACAAGAGCCTGCCGAAAACGAATACCCCTGGAATGGAAGGGCAAAAGAAGAGCATGATGAGGGTCAAGGCTTTCACTGTTCTGGGAATGGTTTCTGACGGAGTTATGCTGTTAAACAAACTGTGCGGCATAGCAAAAGCAGTTTCTAATATGTGTAAATCAGACAACCTGACCGCAAAGGCAGTTTCTAAGATATCCGGTTATGTTTCTCTTGCTTTGGGCGGCGCAACACAGTTAATGGGGATTGCTTCAAGCGTGAATCAGATGTTGAAGGTAAAAGAGGAGATTCAGGTAACTGAAAAAGCGAAAAAAGATAAAGAAACAGAGGTAGACGAAATCTGGGATCGATACCTTCCCGGCACCAGAGCAGGTTCAGAAGCGGCGAAGGAGAGACTGGAGGCCAAAAAAGAAGCGGCAAAAAATGAGAATGGGAAGCCGGAGAAAGAAGAGGATCCGGACAGCGATGAGAATTTATATACGGCCAATCGTGCTTATATCGCAGTAAGGCTGCTGGAGAGAGGGGATGTCAGTGAAGACGATAAAGATGTCTTGAGCGAATATCTGAGAATGGAGAGGAAGATTGGAAAATTGGACGATCAGTTCAGGGATGGCATCTACGGGTTGGTCACTCTTTCCGCCGGGCTTATGGCTACGATCACCGGGAGCGTGAGCGCTGCGTACGATACCAGTGGTGAAGCAAAACCTACGGCACAGCAAGAGCATGCCGCAAGCGTCTCGTCAAAGGTCAATGCCGCCGTAGGTATTACTTCAAGCGGTATCGCTCTGGTCAATACCGGCAGAGGATTCACGAAAGGATGGAATAAGGAGTCTGACGGACAAGGTGATGTGTTAAAGGAACGGGCGCGGGGCGTAGTAGATGAATTGCAGGACAACAAGTATGGTCTGAGAGGAATCGCAGCTTCATTTCTGACAAATCCAACGGCGGAAAACGAAAACGTTGAAAAAGCCAACAATGCTCTGAACAAATATGCGGATGCAGACAAGAGGCTGAAAAGCCTGGGCGTGAAGTACCCTCAACTCATGAAAGCCTCAAACGTGAAGGAATTTGATGCCGCACTGATTGCAGAGATCTAAGTCATTGGATGAGTAAAGGATGGTGGAAGAATGTTTTCCGGACAGGAGGAATATTTTAGAGAAATGCTGGTACTGGTGAAAAAGGAAATCAGCCTGTACACGAAGTATGCGGTGCGCCTCAAGGAAAACGGGGGAATCCGGCATATCTACAATACGAAGCTGTTCCGGGACGAGTTATCTAACGTAATGGAGGATCCATTCGCACATATGGACCGCAAATCTTATGACGCAGAGCGGGGAGAACTTTTTGCCCAGTGGCACGGATTTCATGAGAAAGCGTACCGCACGATGAAAGAGGGAGGAGAACTGCTGCCTTTTGAGTATATGCTCCGACGGCTTGGGCTAAATGGGTTTGAGCAGTATATTGCCTGTCTTTCCATGGCGCCGGAGCTGAACCGGGAATTTGAGCGGATGTACAGTTATCTACAGGACGATCTGGCGTGGCGTTATCCGTCTCTGGATTTGTGTATCAAGATGTATACGATGAACGAGCAGGAACAGAATACCCTCATTCACCAGGTATTTGCCCGCAGAGAGCTGTTAGGCTGCGTCTTTAGCGCAAAGTCCCCGACGCAGGAAAGCGAACTGGCGCGGCGGTTTAAGCTGCGGGAAAATCTGGTGGAGTATGTTTTCTTTCATGAATCGGATCTGCAAAGGGGAAAAGCACCGTATTGCCTGAAATTTCTGAATGGGGAAACGGAACCAGTATGCAATATCAACCTCCAGACGGCAGAAAGCCTTTGCCGGCGGCTTCAGGAAGAGGCCAAACAGGCCGTACCGGAGGAGATGCGTCTGTTTTTTCTGCGTGGGCCTCTGGGCAGCGGAAAGAAGCTGCAGATCAGCCTTGCGGCAAAGCGCCAGGGACAGTCGGCATTATTTCTGGACATGAAGAGGCTGGCATGCCAGAAGGAAGAGCAGATGAAAGAGGCGGCCTGTGACTCCGTCGTGCGGGCAGTGCTTGACCATGCCTTTCTGGTGTTCGACCACTGGGAGGCGGTCTGGGCGGGAGAGAAAAGGAACCGTCAGGCTGCCTTTGACATCCTGCGGCGTGCTTCTTTGTTTTTTGGGGATGTGTTTTTTACGGTAGAAGAGGGACCGGGAGAGGATGTCTTTGAGGGAGAATATCCGGCTGGATACGGAATCGAGGAATTCTGGCTTCGCTTTCCTTCCATACGGGAGAGGAGTCTGCTCTTTCAGATATTTCTCAAAGAGGCAGGGTGGCAGACGCAGGAGGAACAGGTCTGTGACACTCTGGCGGCACAATTCGATTTTTCACCGGGTGCGATTCGGGATTCGGTACGGCTTGCCTGCCGCAATGCAGCGGTACAAGGTGAGGAGCAGGTTCCAACGGCGTTTTTGTATCAGGCCTGCCAGCAGAAGATTTCCCATAAGCTTGGGGAGCGTGCCAGCAGGGTCAATGCAGCGTATACCTGGGACGACCTGGTGTTAGAAGAAGGGCCGAAGGGGCTGCTGCGCCAGGCATGCGGGCAGATTTCCTGTCGGGGCAAGGTCTATGAAGAGTGGGGATTCGCAGATAAGATTGCCTATGGCAGAGGGGTGTCTCTGCTGTTTACCGGACCTCCGGGAACCGGAAAGACCATGGCGGCCCAGGTGCTGGCAAAGGAACTGAACCTGGAACTTTATAAGGTAGATCTCTCCGGCGTGCTGTCGAAATATATCGGGGAGACCCAGAAGAATCTGAGAGAGATCTTCGACGAAGTGAAGAAGAGCCGCAGCATTCTCTTTTTTGACGAGGCGGACGTGCTGTTCGGCAAGCGGGTGGACGTCTCAGACGCCAGAGATATGAGCGCCAATGCACAGACGGCGTATCTGCTGCAGAAGATGGAAGAATATGACGGGATTACCATTCTTGCCACGAACCTTATGCAGAACTTTGACGATGCGTATAAACGGAGGATGAAGTATATAATCCGGTTCACATTTCCACAGAAGGAACAGAGGGCTCTGCTGTGGGCGAAGGTGTTTCCGGCAAAAATGCCCCTTGCGGGGGATATTGATATCGAGTATCTTGCGGATAATTTTGAACTTTCCGGCGCAAGTATTAAGAATATTGCGGTGAACGCAGCGTTTCTGGCGGCTTCTAAGCAGGAGATTACGGGGATGGAGCATATTATGACGGCGCTGCAGCAGGAATATGAGAAATCTGGAAAAATACTTGGAAAAGCTGAGTTGCAGGAGTATTATATATATAAGATTTAAAAATGGAGGTTTTCTGATGAATAAAGAAGAGTTACGGGAAGGTTTGACGAGGCTGCACGAATATGTAAAGCCGCTGGATTACAATAGCGTGTTTATTGAGGAGGGGGAAGAGGCTCCGATGGATACGCTTTTGCTTGGCGCTCGGATCGGGGAAGAGTTAAGCCTGGATATCTCCTGCAATTTTGCCAATGCGCCGGGGTTTGGGGATATCCTGCATTTGTATGGGGAACTGAATCTGAATCCGATGATAGAAGAGAATCCTGCCGCTTTTTCGGAAGAGGTGATTCTTCGGATGGCCAATGAGCTGAATAAGAGCCTCCCCATCGGACAGATCATTTATCTTACGGCAAACAGCCAGGGAAAGGCCCAGAGTGTTATCGGGATCCGCTATACGATGCTGACGGGGCTTGAGGGGGAAGAGGAACTGGAAAAGTGTGTCAGTATTATTGAGATGCTGCTGAATATTTATGAGATTCTGTGCAGTACGCTGTATCTTCTGCTGGAAGGGGATTCCCTTCCGAAGGCCATGGAGACGCTGTCGAAGATTCTGGACGGGGAATAGGAAGGTCCAGTACAGCATTGCAGAATTCACCGTTAATTGTGCAATGCTGTACTTGTGATCATCTGCAGGATGAACATACCGTCGTTCTGCCAGAAGTTCACGCTGGAGCGGGTCTGTCTTGCGAATGAAAGAATGCTTCTTGTCCCAAATCCATGTTCCGCCCCCTTTTGTGAAACTGGCAGACCTTCTTCATCAAACACAATCTTTTTATTGCATGTATTGGCCAGTTCCATAAGATACTGACTGCCGTTCATCCGGCTTTTCAGTTGAATCCGGCGTTCACCGGATTCACTTTGGCAGGCATGCAGCGCATTTTCAAGAGCATTGGCGAGAACCACGGAAAAGGAAACAGAATCAATGGTATCCTTTGGCGGCGCCGTGAAAACACACTGCACTTCTATGCCTTCTTTCTGGGCGATATCCAGATAATAAGCAAGTACAGAGTTTATAATATAGTTCTGACAATAATGTGAAGTCTCGCTCCTACACAGAGTATCCTCCAGACCGGACAGCAGATGGCGCGCTTCTTCCATGGAACCGTCTTTCAGACAGCTATTCATGACGATAGAAAAATGACGGATGTCATGGCGCAGTATTTTTAACCGTTCCTCAGAGGCATGCACAGTTTTGGCCTGCTTTTCCATAGAAGAAACCTGGAGCATAAGAAGCTCCTTCTCATGGGAAACCAGCTGTAACTGGTACTGGCGCAGAATGCTCTGGTAGACTACGAAATAGACCACGATGACCAGTACCAGAAGTCCGTATATATATACGACTCGTATGGGGTCCTTGATATAGTAAACGGGGACATTTCCAATAATAAGAATCAGCGCACAGAAACAGATCGGAATCAGCGACATGGGTCCCCAGCCGATATGGACGGTTCTGGTGAGATTCAGAAAGGGTTTCCTCAAATACCGGTATTCCAGATAGATTACGGTAGAATAGACGACGGTAAGGAGTAGGAAATAAGTATAGGGATTGCCGTGGATTGCAGAATTAATCAGTAATACGGTCATGGCAAATATCAGAGAAAAACCAATCTGGGTCGCATAATTAAATACAGCCTGAGCCGGCGAATGAAAATCCATTATGTAGGCAAGCACAAGGGCTGGCAGGGAAATCGTAAAAAGCATTATCTTCGTAAAGAAAAAATAGTCAACGATAGAAATAATAGCCCAGGATGACAGGCATACCCATACAAGATAGATGCCAAAGATTGACAGTACCTTCGAGACAGAGTATTTGAACGCATTCAGGGTAGCCATCATCCCTAAGGTAAAGCCGGTAATTAAAATGATCTGGATGGAATGTATGATCAGATTATTTTCCAGGAAATTCGTCAGTGTCATGGCTCTTTTACCTCCTGAAGCCAGTAATCAATATAGCGCTTTTGTACCTTTGCGGCAAATGATCGGGCGACAGGAACCGTAACTCCGGTAGTCAGCGCAAGGCTGCCTGTAGTCAGGCGGTCGGAATAATCCAGGTTTACAACAAAGGATGTATGCGTCTTGAGGAAATTCGGCTGCTCCAGTACCGGAGCCAGAAACTGACTGAGTCCGGAACGAAGATACATGCTTTTCAAATGCTTTCCGTCCGACAGATGAAAGTGGCACACGTGTGAGAGCAGTTCTGTATAGACAATCGTGTGCAGTGGGATATGGCGGATTCCTTCTGCTGTCTTAAGCATGAAAACATTCTTTTCCTGTTGTCCATGACGAAGAGCAAACCTGTTAAGCACCGGAAACAGAGTATCCTCACTGATCGGTTTACAGAGATAATTAAATGCATACAGGCGGAATGCATCCGGATAAAAATCTCTGCTTGAAGACAGATAGACGATCAACGGTTCCCCCAGCAGATCCAGGAGTTGTTCCCCCAGACGGATACCGGTCATTTCCGGCATGAGAATATCAAGCAGGAAGATATCGTAAGCTTCACCGGATGTGACGGAATCGATCAGATTATAAGGAGAACGGAAGGGATGGATCCGGATCTCCGGATGATTCTGGCACTGACACCATTGCCTGACGATCCCTGCAGTTTTCGTAAGATCGGTTCTGTCATCATCACAGATGGCAAGACGTAACATCTTTAAGCACCTCTTTCGTAAAATAATATAGAAGATAAGAAAATACCCTCATCTATCCGGCGGCGGCGCCAGTATACTGAGAGGACTGGCCAGTCTGCCATGTATCCGCCTCGGATAGATGTGTGTGAAGGGTAAATTTATTATAAAGTTTTTACTTTTTGAATTCTACAACATGGGATAAACGGTGGATTTTTAGGGACAAAAGACGGCGGATCTGTCGGTTTTTTTGGTGCGGAATCCGTATAATTGGTGTAGAATGAGAAACGAAAGATGAAACGGTGGGAACGTAGATGATTTTTCTTGTAGCTGCACATGAATCATGTTAAAATAATTGTAATTTAAAATGTAGTGGCTATTTAAAGGAGGTGGTGACGGCGCATTTTGATTCTTCTGATTAAATTTCAGAATGGATTGCGCCGAGTCGGATGAAACAACACAAGAAACTATGGCAGCCGGTTATATATGCACTTCTCTTTCTGACGGCTGTACTCGTTCTTTTTTTTATTTACACAACAAAGAACAGGGAGCGGATTCAGGAACAGAACAGAATCTATGCGGAGGATTGCGCCCGGCAGACGGTAAACCGTATAGACAGTGAATTTGACAATGCACTGCAGCGGATTCAGAACAGCGCTTATCTGATCAGTGCAGGCGGAAACAGCGCAGAGATTAATGCCCAGGTGCTCAAGGCGATCGAGGAGAATACCACCTTTGATGCCGTTCAGTTTGTCAATGCACAGGGAGTGAATCTATCCTCTAACGGGGAAACTAACGACAGTTCAGACCGGGATTTTTTTGTCCGTGGAATGAGGGGAGAGAGAGGGCTTGAGACGGTGGAAAAGTCCAGACTTACGGGTAAGCCCATGATGGTTTTTTATGCTCCTGTATACCATGGACAGGAAATAGAGGGAGTATTTCTGGGACTTTATTTTGCAGAGGAATATCTGAAGAATATGCTGACTGCCAGTTACTTCGGAGAAGCTGCCGATGTATTCCTGTGCATGCAGGATGGGAAGGTGATTGCCGACTCGGGGGACGGAACTTATGGCGACGACCTGTTTCAGTCTCTGACCCAGTCGGGGGTGATTGATGAAAGGACCGCAAAAGCAGCGAAAAAGGCGTTTGAAGAGGGCAGCGAGACGGCGCTTTTGTGCGGTGAGGGCTGTAAAACAGATAATCTGTGCGTCATGCCTCTGAAGGAGTATGATTATATCCTCGTACAGGCATTTCCTAAGAACGTTACGCAGTCCATGGTTAAAAGAGCGAATATGGCGGGGGTCTTATTGGAGATCTGTCTGCTTGTGCTGTTCCTGATTTACATTGTATTTCTGGTGCTGCGTGCAAGAAGGCAGAGAAGGCAGCTGGAAACGGAGAATCATCTGATTAATGATGTGCTGCGAGGTATGAATATCATTTTCTCTTCCCGATATCTTATGGTGGATTTAGAACACGACCACTATTCCTATATTGCGGGGATCGGATCGTTGAATGCCAGCGTCCCCCTGGAAGGCAGTTACAGAGAAATGATAGAGTGCGAGGCCTCGGATATCATTGGGGAAGAGGAAAAAGAAGACTTCCTTCATTTCTGTCAGAGTGATACATTAAAAGAGAATCTGGATGCAGGAGATTCTGCGGCTTTTGAATGCCATGTTTCCCGACAGGGGAAAGAGGACTGGGAACATCTGATTGCGGTGTGCCTGGAACGGAAAGACGGAAGGCCTGCCAGAATATTATATGTCCGCCAGAACGTAACCGAATTAAAACGCAGGGAACTTAAGGAACAGCGGGAACGGGCTGTGCTGAATCGAAAGGAACGGCAGTACCGGATCGCCATCATGTCCAATGCTTTCAGCGCTTTTGAGTGTAATCTTTCGAAAGACCGGATTGAACAGGATATCAACTGTATGGTGAATGGAACAGAACTTTCCCTGCTTAAGAGGACCGGTCTGTCTCTGCCTTGCAAAGCGTCCGAATGTTTCGAGAAGTGGGCGCAGTATATTCTGCCGGAATCCCGGGAGGATTATCTGACTGTCGTAAACGTGGACTATCTGAAAGCCCGGTATGAGCATGGGGATATGGAAGTGGATGTGGACTATTGGGGCGGATCGGAGAAAACGGAACCAATGTGTGTCCGTCAGTCCTTTATCATGACCCGCGACGAGGATAACGGCGATCTTATCGCCATGGTTGTTTCCAAGGACATCACGGAACAGGTCAGAAAACAGCGTGAACAGACGCAGGCGCTGCAGGATGCACTTATGCAGGCCCAGCATGCCAACCAGGCAAAGACTACCTTCCTCTCCAATATGAGCCACGATATCCGCACGCCAATGAACGCCATTATCGGCTTTGCAACCATCGCTGCCAGTCATATGGAGCGTACGGATCAGGTGCGTGACTGCCTGCAGAAAATCCTCTCATCCAGTAATCATCTGCTGGGACTGATTAATGATATTCTGGATATGAGCCGGATTGAAAGCGGGAAGCTTACGATTCATAATCAGGAGTGTAATATTCCGGAACTTATGCATAATCTGGTGAACATTATTCAGCCGCAGGTGAAATCCAAGCAGCTTGAGATGTTTATTGATACGTTTGAGGTAGTGAACGAGGATGTGATTGCAGATCCGTTGAAGCTGAATCAGATTTTTATCAATCTGATGGGCAACGCCGTGAAATATACGCCGGCCGGCGGGACGGTGACCTTTAGGATTACACAGCAGACTACCTTCCGGCATGGGTGGGGAGATTATATTTTCACCATTAAAGATAATGGGATCGGAATGTCCCGGGAATTTACAGAACATATATTTGAACCTTTTGAAAGGGAATCCACGGCCACGAGAAGCGGTATCCAGGGAGCGGGGCTCGGCATGGCAATTACGAAAAGTATTGTGGATATGATGGGAGGAGAGATCGGCGTTGAAAGCGAAGTGGGAAAAGGCAGTACTTTTACAGTAACGCTTCCGCTTAAGCTTCAGGATATTGAAAAAAACGCAGAACAGATCAAGGAACTGGAAGGCTTACGTTCTCTGGTGGTGGATGATGATTTTAATGTCTGCGACAGTGTAAGCAAAATGCTGAAAAGTATCGGGCTTCGCGCCGAATGGACGACATCCGGCAGAGAGGCGGTATACCGGGCAAAATCTGCCAGTGAGGAAGGGGATCCCTACCATACTTACATTATCGACTGGCAGATGCCGGAAACCAGCGGGATCGAAACCGCAAGAAGAATCCGTAACTCCGTCGGGAAGGATGCGCCGATTATTATTCTGACTGCTTATGACTGGGCGGATATTGAGGAGGAGGCAAAATCTGCAGGCGTTACTGCTTTCTGTGCCAAACCGTTGTTTATGTCCGACTTAAAATCTGCCCTGCTGGCGGCAAATAGTATCGGCGATACAAAGCAGGCGGAAGAGGAGGCTATATGGCGGCAGATGGATTTCAGCGGTAAGAGACTTCTTCTGGTAGAAGATAATGAACTGAACCGTGAAATCGCAGAGGTGATTCTGGAAGAGGCCGGTTTTGTAATCGAGTCTGCACCGGACGGCACCGATGCAGTCGCTATGATTGAAAATTCGGAAGAAGGCTATTATGATGCGGTACTGATGGATGTACAGATGCCGATCATGAACGGATATGAGGCTACGAAAGCAATCCGGGCTATGCGCCGTAAGGATGCGAAGGTTCTGCCAATCATCGCTATGACGGCAAATGCCATGGAGGAGGATAAGGAGGCGGCATTTAAAAGCGGCATGAACGCCCATATCGCCAAACCACTTGATATTGAACTGCTTATGAACGCACTGCGTCAGCTCCTGCATTAAGGGATTACTGCAGGCAGGGCCGATGCATGAAGGAGAAAGATTTCCTTCATGCATCGGCCCTGCCTTTTTGGTGCAGAATCGGTATAATTGATGTAGGTCTCCAAGAAAGAGGAGATTTTTATTAACATAAAACGATAGTGCGAAGAGAGGAGAGTTAAAGTGAACGAAAAAATGAAAAAGAAAACCGGGGTAGAAATAGTGTTGATTGCCCTGGTGCTGCTGTCTGTAGTCCGGCAGTTTTTCCTGGGGAGCTACCATAATATGTTTCTGGGGATTCTGACTCTGATTCTGTTTATGGTGCCGCAGCTGATTGAAAAGATGATGGGAGTCACCATTCCGGCAGGACTTAAGGGGGTTATACTGATCTTCATCTTTTCGGCGGAGATTCTGGGGGAGATTAATGCATTTTATATTAAGATTCCCATCTGGGACACTATCTTACATACGACCAACGGATTTCTGATGGCGGCCATCGGATTTGCGCTGATTGATCTGTTTAACCGAAGTGAGAAATTTTCCATAAGAATGTCCCCGTATTTCGTGGCGTTTGTGGCATTCTGCTTCTCTATGACGGTAGGGGTGGTCTGGGAGTTTTTCGAGTTCAGTATGGACTGGTTTTTTCACACGGATATGCAGAAGGACTGGATTCTGCCAACCATCAGTTCTGTGAAGCTTGATCCTGCCGGGGCCAATAACCCGATCAAGGTAACGGTGGAATCTCTTGTGGTAAACGGGGAAGAGTGGAATTTTGGCGGCTATCTTGATATCGGGATTGTAGATACTATGAAAGATCTGATCGTGAACTTTATCGGGGCAGTCGTATTTTCCATTATCGGTATTATCTATCTGAAACAGAGAGGAAAGGGAAAACTGGCCTCTTCATTAATCCCACAGGTAAATGAGGTGTGCAGGGAGGACGGTAAGAAGGAGACGGAGGCAGATGGGCAAGACGGTAAGAAATAATGTATATCTGATTTTATTCTGCTGTATCATCGGGGCCGTGGCAGGAGGCGTGATCTGGGTGTTTTTAAAGGTTATGGCCCTCGGGATACATTTTCTATGGGACTGGCTTCCTTCCCGTTATTCCATTCCCTGTTACACATTGATCGTGTGTACGGTCGGAGCTTTTCTGATCGGATGTTTCCGTCGAAAGTTCGGGGATTACCCGGAGGAGCTGGATACGGTGATGGCGAAGGTGAAAGCGGAGAAGACATTTGATTATTCTCATATGCCGGTGCTTCTTCTCAGTGCGCTGTTCCCGCTTCTGCTTGGCAGCAGTATCGGTCCGGAGGCAGGGCTTACCGGTGTAATTGTAGGATTGTGTTACTGGATTGGGGATAACCTGTCTTTTGCAAGGCAGAATGCGAAGGAGTATTCCCAGGTGGGGGTTGCGGTGACCCTTGGCGTCTTATTCCGTTCGCCCCTGTTCGGCGTATTTACCGTGGAAGAAGAAAACCGGGACAAGGAGATCATCAGCCTTCCCGGGACGCTGAAATTGTTCCTGTATGGGCTTGCCGCCGCAGCCGGAACCGGATGTTACATGCTTTTGTCCGGTCTGTTCGGCGCAGGACTTGGGGCGCTGCCTTCGTTCCCGCAAATGCAGCCGGAACTTTTGGACTACCTTATGCTGGTCGTATATATCCTGCTTGGCTGTGTCCTGGCGAAGTTCTATTTCCTTTCTCACTCGGCAGCCAGGAAGATTCTGACAGTACTTCCGGGAATTGCAAGAGAGACGGCAGGGGGAATCTGTCTGGGAGCTATGGGGATGTTAATGCCGGTGCTGATGTTCTCAGGGGAGGAGGCCATGGGAGAACTGGTGGCAGACTGTGAGATGTATGCGCCGCTTATTCTTGCTGTCATTGGGTTTCTAAAGGTGCTGCTTACAAATATCTGTATCCAGTCCGGGCTTAAGGGAGGGCATTTCTTCCCGATTATCTTTGCAGGAGTGTGTCTGGGGTATGCAGCCGGTGCGCTGGCGTTCGGGTATTCAGGCGGACATATGGCATTTGGCGCCGCCACCGTGACGGCGGCTCTGCTTGGCGGAATTATGAAGAAGCCCCTGGCAGTGACGGTGCTGCTATTCTTGTGTTTCCCGGTAAAGCTGTTTCTGTGGATCTTCCTTTCGGCAGCGGCCGGAAGTATGCTCTGTTCAAAGTCTGAGACAGCAGAGCAGTAACTAATTTATAAAACTGAACCATATGGAAATACTGTATGGGAAGAAAAATGAAAGAATCAGGAGGATTAATTTTATGAAGATTTTTACGATTATATTTGGGGTACTGATTACAATATGCGGGCTTTCCTGTATTTTTACTCCATTGGTTACATTTCTGGAGGCAGGGTATTTTCTTGTGATTCTGCTCTTTGTCTACGGGACTGTGGGAATTATCCGGTCAGTTTCTAATAAGACCTATGGGATAGAATTTGTATTCGACATACTAAGTATTATTCTGGGGATTGTGATTCTGGTTGTGCCGGGACTGAAGCTGATGACGGACGGTATGCTGCTCTATCTGATGGCGTTCTGGTTCATACTGCAGGGTGTGATCAACATCTTCCAGGCATTCCGCCAGAAGAAAATCACCAAGGGAATGGGATGGGTCTGGACCCTGACTCTTGGGATTCTTGGTGTTCTGGTAGGCGTTTATTCTGTGATACATCCGATGCTGCTTGCGTTTACGTTTGGAATCCTGGTAGGCGTTTATTTTATCGAAAGCGGAATCAGTATGATTGTGATGGCGCAGTATATTCCCGGTAAAGAGGAGTAAGGCGGATATTAGGAGCCGGAGATGAAAGCATGGAAGCGGTCTTATGATGTTCTGAAGCGGACGGGAACTTTGAAGATCTTTCTCAGCTTCCTGATGTTCCTCTGTCTGGCGGCGGCGGTACTGGCCGTGTTAGAACCGGGGATTCATACCTGGGGAGACGGGCTTTGGTACTGTTTCGTCGCTTCTACCACGATTGGGTTCGGCGATATCTACGCCGTTACGAGGGGCGGACGGATTGTCACGGTACTTGTGGCAGCCTACGGAATCCTGATGACAGCGATGGTTCCGGGAGTTGTGGTGAGTTATTATATGGAATATCTGAAAGCAAGGGAGAAGGAGACGATCTCGGTTTTTTTTGAGAAATTAGAGCGGCTGCCGGAACTGTCTGAGGAGGAACTGCGGCAGTTATCCCGGAAAATAAAGGAATTCAATCATAAGGGATAGGTGTATGAGATATACAGGAGACTGTATGGAAACGGGGACAGCAATAAAAAAGCTGTCCCTTGATTATTTTTTATTTCTTTTATCTCCGTACTTCAAAGCCAGTTGAAGGACGGAGATATCACTGGAAATCAGTTCTCCGCCGTCCCCCTGATCGTAACAAATAATCGTTTGCAGAATCTTTTCCACTTGTTTGAACGTTCAATCAGAGTATAGCATCTGTTCTGTTGTTATTCCCGTCTTTTTTGCTTATCTTTGTCGGAATTATTTTGTCCCAGAAAAATTATGAAATATCCCACCTTATAGAATCCATATTTTTGAAATGTTATAGTGAATATAACTATGTATACAATTCCGGGAAGGGCTGCAACATACCTTGACTGCTGATATTCAAGGATATAAAAGTCAGCTTTATAACCGGGAGTATAAGAAGGAGGAGGAGACATAAGCATGAAAAACAACATGAGAAAATGGCTGCTATCACTGGCTGTCTGTGCAGCTTTGTGGGGGATGACAGGCTGCGAAAAGGCGGAAGATCCGCCGAAAGAAACGGACACAAAGACGGAAAACCAGGGTTCAGAAAGCACAGATCCGAAAGTTACAGATCCGAAAGTTACAGATCTGAAAGGAACCCCGTCAGATTACTCCAGGGAAGAGAACTGGATGCGGATTCCAGAGATTACCCATAAGGCAGACACTGTCTATCTCTACCCCACCTGCTATCTGGACGAATCCGAGGACGCAAAGCCCATCTGTGACATTGACAATGAAGCCGTCCGGGAACGCGCCAGGGCAATCTATGAGAATCAGGCAACAGTCTTCGAGGAATCTACCAACGTATTTGCGCCGTATTACAGGCAGAGCAACATTTTTACGGTTGGCGGTATGAGCCAGGAAGAACTGGAAGAGTACCAGAGGAATGAACAGCGTACGGATATCTACGCAGCGCTGGATTATTATTTCGAGAACTACAACGAGGGCAGGCCGTTTATCATCGCAGGCCATTCCCAGGGTTCTATCATGACGAAGATTGTCCTGGGAGAATATATGGCGGCACACCCGGAACACTATGAGCGCATGATCGCAGCGTATCCTATCGGATTTTCCATTACCGAAGACTGGCTTTTAGAGCATCCTTATCTGAAATTTGCAGAGGGCGCCGATGACATCGGAGTGATCGTATCCTGGAATACAGAAGGGACAGGAAACCAGGGACAGGATAATCTGGTGGTAGAGAAAGGGGCGTTGAGCATCAATCCCATTAACTGGAAACGGGATGATACCTATGCCGGTTTTGAAGAGAATCTGGGAAGCCGTATTCTGAACGAGGAGACGGGTGAGTATGAGATTCTGAAAGGGGTTGCAGACGCACAGGTTGACACAGAGAGGGGCGTGGTGATCTGTACGGCAGAGGATGTAGAGTACTCACCGGAAGAACTGTTCGGGCCGGAAAGTCTGCATGGCCATGATTATGATTTTTATTATGTGAATCTGCAGGAAAATGTGGAGACAAGGGTGAAAGCCTGGATGGAAACTATGGAACAATAAAATAGAAGAAAAGGAGGAAACAGTAATATGAATTTTCTGGATGAATTTCAGAGTATGGTTCGCCGTTATCCAGATAAAACGGCAATTGTGGATCTTGGCGGGAAGCGAAGCACCACTTACCGGGAACTGGACAGCTTAAGCCGTAAGGTAGCGGCGAAGCTTTTGCAGACAGGGGAAATGTCTGGTAAGGTGGTTATGGTCTGCATGGACCGCCGTATGGAGTACGTGGCTTCGGAGATTGGAATTCTGATGGCAGGGGCGGCCTTCGTTCCGGTGCTGCCGGAATATCCCAGGGAGAGACTGGATTACATTCAGAAGGATTGCCAGGCAGAAGTCTGCATTGAAATGCCCTGGCTTGGGGATCTGGATTCATATGAGGCCGCAGTCCCTGTAAGAGTGGCGGACAAAAGCAAGGCAATGCTGATCTATACGTCCGGCTCCACCGGAAGGCCGAAGGGAATCGTCCACAGTATGGCAAGTCTGACCCAGGGAGTCTTTAGAAACCGGTCTGCCTTATATCTTCACGAGAAGGACATACTGGCGGCAATGGCCCCGCTGTCCTTTGTGGTTATGATTTTTGAATATTTCAGCGTCTTAAGCTGCGGCGGCTGCGTTCACATGGTTGCAGAGGAGATCCGCAAGGATGTGCGCATGATTGAGGATTATTTTGTGGCGCATGACATCACCTGTGCCTTTATCAGCCCTCAGTTACTGCGGTTTTTTAAGAACAGGGCAGCTACCCTTGAGAAAGTGTTTACAGGAAGCGAGCGGGTTTCCAGGCTTTGCGGGGATGGGTATGAACTGTATAACCTTTATGGCTGCAGCGAGACGGCGGCAGCGGCAGCGTACTACAAGATTGAGGAAGCTATGGAGAATACGCCCATTGGAAAACCGGCGGAGGGTCTGACTTTCTTTCTTCTGGATGAAGAGGGACGCCAGGTAGAGGACGGAGAAGAGGGAGAACTGTGTATCAAAGGAATCCTTGCAACAGCTTATCTGAACCTGGAAGAGCAGAGCGCAAGGACGTTTATCCCACAGGAGGACGGAGAAGTGCTTGTGCATACCGGGGATATGGCCAGAAGACTTCCGGACGGGAATTACCTTTATGTGAACCGCAGGGACTGGATGGTGAAGGTCAACGGTCAGCGTGTGGAGACGGGAGAGATCGAGCTTAAGATGACGGGGATTCCTGAAATTGAGAATGCTGTGGTGAAAGCCTTTGAAGATGAGAACGGGCAGAATTATCTCTGCGGATACTATGTGGCAGAGCAGGAGATTGCCCCAGAACAGATTCGTAAGGGACTGAAAAGTTCACTGCCGGATTACATGCTTCCCCGTTTCTTTAAGAGACTTGCTGCACTTCCGAAGAATGTCAACGGTAAGCTTGACCGTACCGCACTTCTTCCGCCCGGGATTGAGGAATATAAAGCAGAGTACCAGGAACCGCAGAACGATACCGAACGCCGGCTCTGCCATGGCTTTGAAACAGTGCTGCACTGTGGGCAGGTAGGCCGGACGGACGATTTCTTCCGCCTGGGCGGGGACTCCATCAACGTGCTGAATCTTTTAGAGTCCCTGGATGGTCTTGCGCTGACCCCGGAGTTAGTCTTAAAAGGCAGGACCCCGGAAAAGATTGCAGAATTTCTTAAGGCAGAACAGGGGACAGAAATTCAGAAAGCAGAAGGCACAAGGGAAGAATATCCGCTGACCGACTCTCAGATGGGCGTCTATCTGGAATGTGTGGGCGACCCGGAAGCTACTATGTACAATATTCCTATGTGCTGCGAACTGCCGGAAGATCTTGACTATGACCTGTTTAAGGAAGCCGTGAAAAAGGCTGTGGCCAGTCATACTTCTTTTGGCGTCAATATTATCCTGAAGGGCGGAACGCCTGTCATGTGCCTGCGTCCGGAATATCTGCGTGCCGAAATCGAGGAATGGGAAGTAGAAGATATGGAGGCAGTCAGGAAGACTTTCGTGCGCCCCTTCCGTATGGAGGGCGAACCCTTATACCGCATGGCAGTCTACCGCTGCAAGGGACGCTGTTATTTCCTTTTTGACGTACATCATTTAATCTTTGACGGCACATCGGTGAAAGTATTCCTGGAGGAAATCTCACTTCTCTACCGCAAAGAAGAACCAAAGCCGGAGGAGATTTCCTTGACGGACCTGGCCGTTTACGAGGAAACTCTGAAGGAAACCACCGGTTACCAGGCGGCAAGAGAGTATTTCCGCAGCCGGCTTGAGGGCGAGGATCCGGGCGAGATGCTGATCAAGGATTTCAAGAAGAAAACGGTGGGAGTTTCAAGCGACGAAGTGAGGCAGACATGCGGGGAAGAGATCACCTGTATGGCGGTGGAGCAGTTCACAAGAGAAAAGGGAATCTCTGAGAATACCTTGTTTCTGGGGGCGTTTTCCTATGCTCTTGGAAAGTGCAGCGCAGAGAACAAAAGCTTCTTCTGTACGGTCAATAACGGAAGGCATACCGCCAGCCTTTCTAAGTCCACGGGAATGTTTGTGCGGACGCTGCCTGTTATACATAGCTGGGAAGAACGTATGGCGGTAGAAGAGTATCTGCAGGGATTCCAGGAAGAATTCTATGAACTCATGAGCCATGACTGTATTTCCTTCGGAGAGCTGGCACGGGATTACGGCATTTCCTCTGACATTCTGTTCGTCTATCAGGGAGAGATGTTCAGCGGTCTGTCTATTGGGGGCAGACAGTATCCGGCCCAGCCGATTGCTACCGGTGACGTGCAGGCGGATATCTCTGTGATGGTCATGAAGAGCCGGAAAGGATATGAGATTTCCTTAGAGTACCGTACGGATGTATACCGCAGGGAGACGGCTGAGCGGTTGCTGCGGATGCTGCAGCAGACCCTTTCAGGGTTGCTTTCCTGTGAGACTCTGGATCAGATTGCCCTGGCATCCCAGCTGGATCTCCAGGTGTTAGACCGCTTTAACGATACGGAGGCGCCATTTGACAGAAGCCGTACCGTGGTTGATCTTTTCCGGGAACAGGCGAAGAAGACGCCTGACCGCAGGGCGGTAGTCTACTGTGACAGAAGTTATACTTATGCCGAGACAGACGGGATTACGGATCGTCTGGCAGCTTACCTTACTTCCCTTGGTATTGGAAAGGAGCAGGCGGTGTCTGTGCTGATTCCCAGATGCGAGTACATGGCGATTGCCTCTCTGGGCGTATCAAAGGCAGGTGCAGCGTATCAGCCTCTGGATCCATCCTATCCGAAGGACCGTCTGGCGTTCATGATGGAGGATGCGGATGCTAAACTTTTGATTGCAGATGAAGAACTTCTGCCGCTGGTGCCTCAGTGGAAAGGAAATGTGCTTCTGACGAAGGAAATCTTTACCCTGCCGGAAGCGGATACGCTTCCAGAACCGCCAAAGCCGGAGGATCTTTTCATCCTTCTGTACACTTCCGGCTCTACGGGCGTTCCTAAGGGCTGTATGCTGGAACACCGGAACATTGCCGCATTCTGCCACTGGTATTGTGACTTTTACCATCTGACAGAGGAGAGTAAAGTAGCGGCATATGCAAGCTATGGCTTTGACGCCAATATGATGGATATGTACCCGGCGCTGATTACGGGTGCAGAGACTCATATTATTGAGGAAGCGATTCGTCTGGATCTGAATGCTCTTTATCAGTATATGGAAGGAGAAAAGATCACCCATATATTTATGACCACCCAGATTGGACGGATGTATGCCACCAGTATGTCAGATTCCTCCTTACAACATCTGGCTATGGGCGGGGAGGCGCTGGCGCCTTTCGAGCCGGAAGGTACTGCCAATTATTACAATATCTACGGGCCTACAGAGTGTACGGTGAATGTATCTGTTTACCCGCTTAAGAAGTATGAAGAGGAGTTCCCGATCGGCAAGTCAGTCTCGAACGTGAAACTCTATGTGCTGGACAGTATGGGAAGGCGGGTTCCTGTGGGAGTTCCGGGCGAACTGTGTATTGCAGGATACCAGGTGTCCCGGGGATACCTGAACCGTCCCGAGAAGACGGCAGAAGTCTATACGCAGAATCCGTACTGCACTCAGGAAGGCTACGACCGGATTTATCACACTGGGGATGTTGTGCGGTTCCTGCCGGATGGGAACATTCAGTTTATCGGCAGACGGGACGGCCAGGTGAAAGTGCGGGGATTCAGGATCGAACTGTCGGAAGTAGAGGAAATCATTCGCAGGTTCCCGGGAATCAAAGACGTTACGGTGGCTGCATTCAATGAACCTTCGGGAGGAAAATACATAGCATCCTATGTAGTGGCAGACGAGCCTGTGGATGTGGAAGCGCTGAATGCATTTATCGAGGAGAGCAAGCCGCCTTATATGGTTCCGGCTGTGACCATGCAGATTGACAAGATTCCTCTGAACCAGAATCAGAAGGTGAACAAACGGGCCCTTCCCGTACCGGAACGGAAACAGGAAGAACTTGTGCCGCCGCGAAATGAGGCGCAGCAGAAGATCTTTGACTGCGTGGCTGAAGTCATCGGACACAGGGAGCTGGGCGTGACCACGGATATCTACCAGGCAGGGCTTACGTCTATTGGCGCAGTGAAGTTAAACGTACTGCTCTCAGACGCATTTGGCGGCGCAGTCATCCGCAACAAGGATCTGAAAGAGAATGCCACAGTGGAGAAATTAGAGCGTTTCCTTTTGGGAAGCGCACGGGAAGAGAGCTTTGAGAAGCAGGATGCCTATCCGCTGACCCAGACTCAGAACGGTATCTTCGTAGAATGTGCCGCCAATCCAGGCAGTACGATTTATAATATTCCGTTCCTGTTTTGTCTCGGGGAAAATGTGGATCTTGGACGGCTTAAAAAGGCCGTGGAAGAGACGGTAGAAGCCCATCCGTACGTGAAGACCACTCTGTATCTGGACGATAACGGCGATATCTGGCAGAAGAGAAATGACGACCTGCCTTTTACGGCAGAGATCTGTCAGACCATGTGCAGGGAGGAACTGGTCAGGCCTTATCAGATCTTAGGCGACAGACTGTTCCGTGTTAAGATTTTTGATACGGCTGAGGGCAGATACCTGTTCCTGGAGTTCCATCACATCATCAGTGACGGGGAATCCTGCGGAATCTTCCTGCGCGACATGAACCAGGCGTATGAAGGAGTTCCGCTTACGAAGGAGCGTTTCAGCGGCTATGAGGCGGCGCTGGTAGAACAGAAGGCATTGAAAGGGGAAGAATATACCCTTGCAAAGAAATACTATGATTCTGTCTTTGCGGGCTGTGATACAGATTTCCTTCCTACAAGGGATCACAGGGAAGAGGTTCCGGGACTTGGCGTCTATAGGCGGGCAGTCCAGGCAGATTTAGAGGCTCTGAAAGAATTCTGTGCAGAACAGAAAGTGACGTTGAATACCCTGTTCACGGCAGCTTTCGGTTTCGTGACGGGACGCTATGTCTACAAAGACGAGGCGGTATTTACTACCATTTATAATGGAAGAAACGACTCTCGTCTGGCGTCTACGATTAATATGCTGGTAAAAACCCTTCCGGTATACTGTAAGCTGGACGGGGAGAAGGAGATCAGCGATTATCTTAAGGAGACCGGGGAACAGTTGATGAACAGTATGAACCATGACATCTATTCCTTTGCGGAAATCAGCAGGGCATATGATCTTAAGGCTGACCTTATGTTTGCATTCCAGGGCGACAATTTCCGGTTTGATCAGATTGCCGGAGAGAAGGCAGTCCAGGAGGCTTTGCCTTTGGACACGGCGAAAGCCCCGCTGTCTATTGACGTTATGCTGGAAGACGGCGAGATTGTATACCAGGCGGAATATCGGAGCGATCTGTATGAGGAGCGCACGGCGGCCGGGCTGCTTGACAGTCTTGACACGGTTGTCCGGGAATTCCTTCAGAAGAAACTGCTGAAAGAAGTGTCTATGGTGAGTGAAAAGGCGCGCCGGGAACTTGACGCATACAACGAGACGGATTATGAGGTGGAGCAGGTAACAGCTAACGTGCTTTTTGAACGGCAGGCAGCCCTGCACCCAGACAAGACGGCGGTTATTGCCTGCGGAAAGTCACTGACCTTCCGGGAACTGAACGAGAATGCCAATAAGATTGCCAACTATCTTATTGATATGGGACTTAAGAAGGAACAGATGGCAGGCGTTATGCTGCCGCGGACGGTAGACGTCTACGCTGCAAGACAGGGAATTATGAAGGCCGGAGGCGCATTTCTTCCGATTGACCCGGAATACCCTGACGAGAGAATCAGCTATATCCTTAACGATTCCCAGGCGGAGTTCCTGTTATTGCCAGAGAGTCTTGCAAAAGAACGAAAAATGCTGCTTGAAAAACTTTCTGTCCGTATCCTCCTGATAGAAGAACTTCTGGAGAGCAAAAAGACAGAAAATCCTCATGTGGACATCCGCCCGGAGAACCTTTGCTACTGCATCTATACCTCTGGTTCCACCGGAAAGCCAAAAGGAGTTATGATTGAGCACCGGAATCTGGTGAACTATGTGGATGATAACCGCTACAACGTGGAGGCGCAGGCATATGTTTACAATGGCACCGTGTCGCTGGCATTTGCGGCCATTACCTTTGACGTGTCCATCCTGGAGGAATGTATACCTCTGTATCATGGAATCACGGTCTGCATGGCAAATGAAGAGGAGATTCACAACCCTATGGCTCTCTCGAAGCTGATCCTGAAAAACGGGGTGGATATGCTGACCTGTACGCCGTCATTTCTGATTAACATTATTGACATGCCGGAAATGCGCAGTTCCCTGTCAAGAATTAAGGTATTTAACGTGGGTGCAGAGGCATTTCCCGAGTCGCTTTATGACAAGATCAGCGCTCTGGGGACGAAAGCTATCATATTCAATGGATACGGGCCGACAGAGACTACCATCGGCTGTGCTTTTGACCAGGTGACAGGAGAGAAGATTACTATCGGAAAGCCGATGGCTAATATAAAAATGGTCATGATTGACCGTTACCGGAATCTTCTGCCTGCCGGAGTACCGGGAGAACTGCTGATTATCGGAAACGGCGTAGGAAGAGGCTATGTGGGCAAGCCAGAGATGACGGCAGACAAATTTATCCAGTTTGAGGGACAAAAGGCTTACCGAAGCGGCGACCTGGCAAAATGGAACCACCATGGAAAGATCGAGTTCATGGGCCGTATGGATAACCAGGTGAAGCTTAGGGGACTGCGGGTAGAACTAGACGAGATTGAAAATGTCATGAACCAGTACCCCACCGTGAAATCCAGCGTCGTGCTGGTTAAGGAGAAAGATTCCATCCAGTTTTTGTGCGGGTATTTTGTGGCGGAGAGCCAGATTGACAGGCAGAAGCTGACCTGCTTTATGCAGAAATATCTGACGCCTTACATGGTCCCAAGTGTCTTAATGCAGCTTGATGAACTTCCGCTGACCAACAACGGCAAGGTAAATAAGCGTGCGCTTCCGGAACCGGAGTATACGGCGGAGAATAAGAACTATGTGAAGCCGCGTACAGAATTACAGCAGAAACTCTGCCAGATCTTCGAGATGGCGCTTGGCGCCAAGCAGATTGGAATTGAGGATGATTTTTTTGAAAACGGCGGAACGTCCCTGTCAGCGTCCAAGGTGGCAATGAAGTGTATGAGCGCCGGGCTTCCGGTATCTTATGCGGATCTCTTTGATTATAAGACGCCCCTGAGTCTGGAACGCCATATCCAGGAACTGGAACAGGCAGATAAGGCTTTAGATGAGACCGAGGCAGGAGAGGGCGGCCAGGGCGCGCTGGAACGGATCTTAAGAAGAAACAGCGTGGAGTATGTGGATGAGATTCGTCCGTCCGAAACCGGGGCTATCCTTCTGACCGGGGCCAATGGTTTTCTGGGAGCCCATATACTGAAACATCTGATCGACCATGGAGACCAGGTGATTTACTGTCTGCTGCGTAAAGGGAAAGCGGCTTCACTGGAAACCAGGCTTAAGAGTATGCTGGTATATTATTTCAGTAACCCTTATGAGGAACTGTTCGGCAGCAGAATCCGTCTGGTGGAAGGAGATATTACGGATGAAGCCATGGTTGCCGGGCTTCGGTCCTATGAGTTTGACCAGGTGATCAACTGTGCGGCCTGTGTAAAGCATTTCTCGGCGGACGATACCTTAGAACAGGTAAACTACCGGGGTGTGCTGAATCTGATCCGTCTGTGTAAAGAGACGGAAAGGGAACTGATTCAGATCTCAACGGTGAGCATAGCGGGAGAGAATGTAGCCGAAAAGTTCCCGGCCGAAAAGAAGCTTCACGAGAATGAATTATTCTTCGGGCAGAGTCTGACCAACAAGTATATTGACACGAAATTCCGCGCCGAAAAGGCGGTTCTTGAGGCTGTGGCCGAAGGAATGAAAGGGAAAGTTATCCGGGTAGGTAATCTGATGAGCCGGGTAAGCGACGGAGAATTTCAGATTAATTCCGTAACCAATGGATTCATGCGCACCCTGCGGGGATATGTGGCTCTTTTAAAATTCCCGGTATCCATGATGGATATGCCGGCAGAGTTCTCACCGATTGACTCCACGGCAGAGGCCATCGTAAGGCTGGCTGCATCCAAAGGGGAATTCAGCGTCTTCCATGCCTACAGCAGTTATCTGATCCAGATGGCGGACGTCATTGAGCAGATGAACCGGTCGGGAATCCAGATCGAGATCGTAAGTGACGAGGAGTTTGAGAAATCGCTGCTTGCGGCTCTGGAAGATGAAGAGAAGAACGAACTGATCTCGGGACTGATTGCTTATTCCTCCAGTGATAAAGATAACAGCTCGGTTTATATTGACGCAGACAACAGCTTTACCACAAAAGCGCTCTACCGGCTTGGATTCAAGTGGCCGATGCCGGACGGGGCTTACCTTAAGAATGCATTGACGGCGTTAGAGACCCTGGGCTTCTTTGACGGAAGGATATAAACATGGAAAGAAATGCATTTTTGATCAATAAGAAGATCCATCAGTACATCCTGCCGGGAGTGCTGATGACGGTCGCCATGCAGCTTGGAAATGTGGTGGACGGCATGATCGTGGGAAATATCCTGGGGCCGGATGCCATGGCGGCGATTGAGATTTCCATGCCTGTGCTGCTGCTTCTCCAGATGCCGGCAATGATGCTGGCAATGGGAGGGGCGGCAGAAGCCGCCGTTCTGCTGGGAAAGCGGAGTATCCGCAAGGCAGACGGAGTATTCAGCGGGTCACTTGCGGCAGGGACGGTTCTGTCCCTGGCATTTGCGCTGCTGACCCCCTTTCTTCCGGGTCCCCTTGCCATGGCTCTTTCCGGTAATGAGACGCTGGCCGCCCTGGTGGAGCCATATATAGCGGTAAACTTTGGCGGAATTCCGATTCTGACCCTGGCGATTGTCTTCTGCTATTTTATGAATGCAGATAATCATCCCCAGCTTGGCAGCGTCCTTTTTATCATTGCAAATGTTGTCAATCTGGCATTGGATCTGGTTTTTCTAAACGTCTTCAAAATCGGGATGGCGGGCAGCGCCCTGGCTACTGTCATCGGCTATCTGACGGGAATGGTGACAGTGGTACTCTATTTCCGGTCAAAACATAGGATGTTACATCTGCAAAAGCCCGGCAAAGAGGCGTTTGGATACGCCGGCCTGGCGGCAAAGGCGGGAATTCCCAGTGCGGCATTCACACTGATGTCCGCTCTCAAATCCGTCATTATTAATACAACGATTGTAAGAGTATTGGGAAATGACCCCATGGCAGTTTATTCCGTCTGCGCCAACGCCGTGCTTATTGCGGAACTGTGCGTGGGAGGCATTATCGGTCTGGTTCAGAACATTGCAGGAATCCTTTATGGAGAGAGGGATTATTACGGGATTCGTGCGCTGTGTAAGAAAGTGCTCGTCTATAGTTATACGGCGATCGCCGCGCTGCTGCTTCTGTTCCTGGCCGCGCCAGAGTTTATTGCCAGGCTTTTCGGAATTACCGGAGGAGATATGCTGGGAATGTGCAGTATGGCTCTGCGCATTTTCGCCTTAAGCTTCCCCTTCTATGTGTACAATAAATTTTTGATGTCCTATTACCAGACTATTCTGCAGCCCGGCCTTTCTACTGTAATCACGGTACTTCAGGGGTTCCTGGTTATCGTGCCGCTGACTCTTTTTGGAATCTTTCAGTGGGGACTTCCCGGCGTATGCGCAATGGCTGTTGCAAGTGAGGCCGTGACCATCCTGTTAAGCTTTCTGTATCGTCTCCTGGGACAGCGCAGGGGAAGATTCGAGGCAGGAGTCTATATGCTGCCAAAGGTAACGGAGGTTCAGAATCTGGACTGTTCCGTTCGCAATGATCTGAATGAAGTGATTGCGTTCCGTGAGAAACTTTTTGCTTTCTGTGAAGAGAATGGTATTACAGACCGGGATGCGAAGATTCTCGGACTGGCGATGGAAGAGATCGCCGCTAATATCGTACAGTACGGCTACCGTGCCGATCAGAAGAATTATATGGACATCAGCTTTACCATCCAGGATGATAAGTACATCTTAAGAATCCGCGACGACGGGATTCCGTTTAACCCGTTGGAATATACGCCGGACGGTTCAAATGAGGAAGACGGAGTAACCCTTGGGGGAATCGCACTGCTGCGGAAAATGATGTCGGATTTCCAGTATATGCGGGTGCTGAATATGAACAATACGGTGGCAGAACTGCAGATTATCCCTAAATAAGTGTCAAATATCCCAGAATGGACAATTCAAGGGAAGAAATTGCTATAATCATAAAATCTGGAAAGATACAAAGAGTGAAAGGAGGCGCAGATACTATGAATTCATGTGAAAATCAGAGACCTTGTCCCTGTACATATGACTGTCCAAGGCATGGGAAATGTTGTGAATGCGTGGCACATCACCGCAATCATGATGAGGGAGTTCCAGGGTGCTTCTTTTCCAAAGAGGCCGAGGCAACTTATGACAGAAGTATTGAAGCGCTGTGCCGCGACCATGGCATTATAAAGTAAATATAAAGTAAAAGGAGTAATTGTATATGAAAAAACCAATTTTTACCGGCCTTTCCCACGTGTGCATTTTTGTAGACGACGTGTCGGAGGCATTCAAGTATTATGAAAGAATCTTAGGAGCAGTTCCCAACCAGCATATTCCTCATTGGAAGAACGTAGGTTTCTTCCAGGCAGGGGGCTTTGTGAAAGAAGCCGAAGAAGCCGAAGTATCCATTGGTTTCATGGATGTACCAGGAACAAAATTCACCATTGAATTAATGCGTTACCACAACCCGAAAGGACGCCAGGAGCCGGTTATTTTCAAGGCCAACGATATCAGCGGCGCCAGACACGTTGCCTTGAAGGTAATCAACATCGAAGAAGCGTTCGAGTATATCAAGGCGCAGCCGGACGTGACGCTGATTAACACGACCGATGATTACAAGGTCTATCAGATCAGTAAGACAGAGCCGTCAGATTTCTATTATTTTGATGAGGCGAAAGAAAAGGATGCCGAAGGAAAGCAGAAAGCGGCGGACATTTTAGGCAACACGAAGTATTTTTACTTTATTGACAAATATGGCTTACAATGGGAGTTTGAGCAGGGGCATACAGACATAGGAGATTGATGACAGACATGGATGAAAAGATAAAGAAACCCAGAATGCAGACATTTCATGCGGAGGAGATGATTCTGAGAGAGGGAGAAGAAAGCGACAGCATGTATAAGATTTTGTCCGGCTCGGCGGCGGTTTTTAACCACTATGGAGAGAAGGACGAGCATCTGATCGGAATCTATTCCAAAGGCAGATGTTTCGGGGAACTGAATGTATTTTCCGACCTGCCGTGTATCTATACGGTAGTTGCCTATAATGATGTTCTGGTCATGCGTGTCACTACGGATTCACTGGAAGAATTCATCGCTGCCAATCCCAGGAATGTGATTGACATTATGCGCAACATGGCGCATACCATTCGAATGATGCAGATGAATATTGAATTTCTGATTGACGACTTCTCGAAGAAAGAAGACGAGAACGAGAAGAAAAGAGAGGAAGTCAGAAAGAAGATTATGCGGTACACGAATCCCACGAACTACCCGCTTGCCAGTCTGGTACAGAAGGAGCTGCGGGTTTAATCAAGAATCCATATAGAATGAGGTAGGAATTATGAACATTACAGAAAATAAGAATGGAAACCAGTTATGTCTTTCCCTGGAGGGAAGGCTTGATACCACCACAGCGCCAGAACTTGAAAAGGTGATTAAGAGCAGCCTTGACGGCGTAACGGAACTGACGATTGACATGAGTTCCCTGGATTACCTGTCATCTGCGGGTCTTCGGATTCTTCTTGGCGCCCAGAAGACCATGAATAAACAAGGCAGTATGAAGGTAACCCATGTCAATGATACGATTATGGAGATTTTTGAAGTGACGGGCTTTGTGGATATTCTCACGATTGAGAAATAATTCTTGATATGGAACGAGAACTACGGCGAAATAATTATTTTTTGAAGACGGTCTACGGTAAATATGTGGTCGCTTCCATCCTTGCCATGCTGGCAGCCAGCATGAGCGGGATGATCGACACCGTGATCGTAGGACGGTTTCTTGGGGAAACGGGGCTTGCAGCCATGTCGCTGGTTAGTCCCGTTTATTTGTTTTATTATACAATCGGAGCAGTGATCGGCATGGGCGGTTCTATTGCGGCGAACCTGTATATCGGAAAAAATGACTACGAAACGTACCGGCAGGTATTTACCTTGTCGTTCTTTATGACGGCGGCGGTCTGTGTGCTGACCACATCCCTGACGCTCCTCTTTATGGATCCTCTGCTGAACCTGCTTGGAGGAGAGGGGCTTATCAGGGAATATGCGGCGGACTATCTGTTCTGGTATGTGATCGGCGGCAGCGGAACGCTGTTTATCTATCTTCCGCTGAATTTCTTAAAAAGCGAAGGAAAGCCCCAGGAATCTTCCCGGCTGTTTCTGCTGTCCGGCGGACTAAACGTACTGCTGACCTTTCTGTTCATGTCTCCTGTATGCAGTATGGGGATGAAAGGAGCCAGCATTGCCACGGGAATATCCATGAGCCTGACGGCAGTCATCGGACTGTTTCTTCTGTTTCGGAAGTCAGGCAACACCCGTCTGGTGAAAATGCGTCCTACAGCCAGGATGGCGGGGGAGATTCTGGTATGCGGAAGTCCCAATGGATGTAACAATCTTCTGAATGCATGGAAGATTCTTCTGATGAACGGAGTGCTGATTCAGATTGGGGCCTCATTGTATCTTCCTGTTTTTTCTATGGTTAAGAGTGTGTCTGATCTGGTAACAGGAGTAATTGTGGGGGTTTCTTCTGCATTGATGCCGATTGTCGGCGTTTTTCTGGGAGAGAATGACAAAGGAAGCATCCGCAGAGTGTGCCAGAGAGCCATGAGGACTGGCTCTGTTCTGACGATGGCGTGTTCTGGGCTGATTGCACTGTTTCCCGGAATGTTGTGCTTTCTATTTAATATTACAGAGCCGTCTGCCAGACAGGGAAGTTCTATGGCGCTCTGGTGTCTGGCGGTCAGTTTTTTATTTGCATTTCCCAATCTGATGATGTCAGGGTATTTTAACACCATCCGCAGATCCATGCTGTCGAATCTGATCTTGTCTTTGCGTCTCTTTCTGTATCTTGCGCCGGCGGTTCTGCTGCTTGGCCGATCAGTGGGAGTAAAGGGAATCTGGATGTCGATGATTGCGGCGGATGCGCTGACTCTGGGGACGATTCTTCTGGTGGTGGGGGGAATACGAAGAAGCACATCCTGCCTGGACCGATATCTTCTGGATACTTCCCGGGAGGGCGAGGGGGAGATTTCTTTTTCTGTCCGCAATACGGTGGACGATATTATGTTCGCCTCTAACAAGATTACGGATTTCTGTGAATCATCCGGCATTGCGGTGAAAAAAACGATGCAGGTCAGTCTGGCCATCGAGGAAATGCTGACGGTGATCATTACCTATTGTATGGATAACCAAAAAGAGCAGTTCATCGACATCCGTATCATGAAGACCGGGGAGGACGTACTGCTTAGAATCCGTAACGCCGGGAAGATCTTTGATCCAGTGCGGTTTTATGAAGAGAACCGGGATAACGAAGAACTGGCAGACCAGGTACTGGGAATCAAGATGATTGCGGGAACAGCGAAGAGCATTGAATTTAGGGAAACATTTGGAATGAATAATCTGATGATTCAGTTATGACTGTGTGGGATAGACAAAGGGAGGTTGAGACATGTCAGACGAAGTGGAAAAAATGGCCGGCAACTTATACCGGGAATTTGAAAACCTGGAAACGAAACAGGGTACGGCAGTTTATTTTCGTCCGTTCTGTAAAGGGGACGGAGAAGGGTTTCGCCAATGTATTGCGGATTTCTACAAAGATGGATACCCTTACAAGGAATATCTGGATGAAAATTTCCTTCTGGAAAAATGTGCTTCCAGAGAGATGACGGTATTGTGCGGACTGACTGATCAGGGAGAGATCATCAGCACCTCGGCTGTCCGCATGGATGAAGAATTTAAGGGAAGTGCGCTTTTGATGTTACGGGTGGTGAAGGAAGCTTACAGAGGCATGGGAATCGGGAAGGCACAGGAGGAATATCTCTTCCAATATGCTGATGGACAGGAAGGAGTCTGTTCTCTCTATGCAGACGTGATGACCCACAACAGTATCAGCCAGGGGAGTCTTGCACGGCGTGGATTCGTATACTGCGGCCTTCGCATGATGCTATATCGGAATCCTGTAATGGTGCCGGGACTTCCTCTATCTGAAGACGGGAAGATGAGCCAGGCTGTCATGTGCAGGAAAGGCTGTGTGCAGTCGGCGGGCATTCTATACTGTCCGGCGGAACATACAGGAGAGGTGCGGCGTATTTACAATGAGCTGGGAGTGAAGTGCCGGATTAATACGGAATATACAGGCCCTGAATGCGGGGAAACGGTGGCGGCGTGGAAAGATGAAGAAGAACACCATTCCTACATTGCATTGGTCCGGAAAGTGGGAAAAGATATTTCAGAAATGCTGGCTCGTAAGATGGAGCAGACGGGCAGGAGGAGAGACGTAACATACTTGTGTTATCTGAACCTTAGGGATCCGGCGGCAGTCTATGGGTATGAGAAATTCCGGCAGGCAGGTTTTTTCTATACAGGGCTGAAACCATTGCAGGAAAACGAAGAGTATATGCTTCTGACTCATACGGGGAGGCAGAAGATGCGATATGAGGATATTCATCTGCATGAGGATGGCGAGCGGATGCTGGCCTACATTAAGGCGCATCAAACATAGTTTCAGTCCCGTCAGAAAGGAGAAAAAAGATTGAAAACCATAAAAAATAAAGTAGTCCGGCTGGTGCTGTCCATTTCGCTGGCCTCGATCATCCTCTTAGGGGCGGTTTCCAGTTTTGAAATCTGGAGGATACGCCATAACACAATTCATGGTCTGCAGGGTCTGAACGACCAGGCGGCGACGGATGCGACGGACGCCCTGCGCACGCAGAAGCAGGAAGAACTTCTGGCAATGGCGGAGAACAAAAGCTGTATTGCGGACACCAGTCTGAATCTGATTCTGAATCAGACTAAGATTGTGGAGATGGCTGCCAGGGAGGTCTATTCAAACCAGGAATTTTACACACAGGGACGGCAAAGCAGGGACCTTCCGGTCAATGCCTATGATTTTTCCTGTAACTACCCGCCGGAGACGCTAGGTACGTTTTCCTATCATCTGCGCGCTCCCCGTTCCCTGATGGATCCGGCCTCAATCCAGGAGGAGGACGGGGTTGTTGTCAAGGCGAGGCTCAACGAATCTGCTTTAACCGATTCCATGAGGAGAGAACTGTACCTTGCCCGTTATCTGGAAAATGCATTGGGCGGTATCCGTAATTTTGACAACGGAGACGGTACATACAGCGGAATCGGAGCGACCTATTTCTGCCTGCAGTCTTCGGGAATCGACATTCTGGCAGACACCCTGACAACTTCTATGGTAGAATATGATGCAAGAGAAGCTTCCTGGTATCAGGAGGCGGCAAAGCTAGAGGATGGGGAAGTCTACTGGAGTCATCCCATCCAGGACGGATCCGGGCGCGGAGTAGCCTTAATCTGCTCCATGCCGGTCTATGTGGACGGTCAGCTTGTAGGCGTGGCAGGAAGCGGCGGCCTCATTGAGAATATCCAGGAGATGGTGCAGAGTACCAGTATCGGAGAGAGCGGCTATGCCTTTCTCCTTAACACCGGAAGCATGAATGTGATCGCCAATGCCAATCCAGACGAAGACAGTGAGATTAACCGCTGCCGGGATAATCTTCTGGAAACGGGAAACAAAGAACTGACCGACGTGATGGAGAAGATCAGGGAGGGAGAATCTGGAATCTCCCAGTTGGAATTAGACGGAAAGGAATCATATCTGGCCTATTCACCGCTGACGACTACAAGCTGGGTGGTGGTGACAGTCATCGGACTGGACGATGCATCCATTGTGACTCACATCAATGAATTGCAGGAGAACATCAGCGCCATTACCCGGCAGACCACCGATGATATTAATTCCAAGATTCAGATTATGGCAGGACTATTCCTTGTGATTGCACTGCTGATTACTATTGTCATTATCTTCCTGTCTAATAAATTTGCCAGACGTCTGACGCAGCCGATTTATACGCTGACCGAAGGGGCGGGGCAGATCAGCGGCGGGAATCTGGATTACCGGATTGAAGTAGATTCGGATGATGAAACGGCGCTGCTTGGTCAGGCATTTAATCACATGACCGACAGTCTGAAAGACTATATTGAGAATCTGTCCCATATTACGGCAGAGAAGGAGAGAATCGGGACGGAGCTGGATATTGCCAGAAACATTCAAGGCTCCATGCTGCCCTGTATCTTCCCGGCGTTCCCGGACCGCACGGAGTTCGATATCTATGCAACCATGGATCCGGCGAAGGAGGTAGGCGGCGATTTCTACGATTTCTTTATGGTGGATCAACAGCATCTTGCCGTCGTGGTGGCAGACGTGTCAGGAAAAGGAGTTCCGGCTGCCCTCTTTATGGTGATCGGTAAGACCCTGATCAAAGATCATACGAAGCCGGGGCGGGATCTGGGCGAAGTGTTTACGGAAGTTAATGACCTGCTCTGCGAGTCCAACAGCGAAGGACTGTTTATCACGGCGTTTGAAGGAGTGCTGAATCTGGTGACAGGTGAATTTACATTCGTAAATGCAGGACATGAGATTCCTTATATCTGCAAAAGTAACGGTTATGAGCCCTATAAGATCCGCGCAGGCTTTGTACTTGCCGGTATGGAAGGAATCCGCTACCGATGCGGTCAGATGCAGCTAGAGCCGGGAGATAAGCTGTTCCAGTATACGGACGGAGTGACGGAGGCAACCAGCCAGGAGAAGGAACTGTACGGTATGGACCGTCTGGGAGAGATTCTCAACAGGAATGTGAAGGCTGATCCACAGAAGCTTCTAAAGAGCGTGAAGGAGGATATCGATGCCTTCGTAGGCGAAGCTCCTCAGTTTGACGATATTACGATGTTGTGCCTGGAATACAAAGAAAGAATGAGGGTGTCGGAATGAAGGAACTTACCATTAATGCAACGGTTGAAAATATTACCCAGGTGACGGCCTTTGTGGATGAGGAGCTGGAAGCGCTGGGATGTCCCATGAAGGCGCAGATGCAGATTGACATTGCCATTGACGAGCTTTTTGGAAATATTGCCCATTATGCCTACAACCCTGAGGTTGGCCCGGCCACCGTCCGGGTGGAGATTGTGGAAGATCCCCTTTCCGTAGTCGTGTCCTTTATTGACAAGGGGATTCCTTACGATCCTCTTTCCAGGGAGGACCCGGACGTGGAACTGTCTCTTGAGGAGCGGGAAATCGGGGGACTTGGAATCTACATGGTGAAGAAGAGCATGGACGAGATCTCTTATGAGTATAAGGACGGGCAGAATATTCTGCGGATTAAGAAGAAGATATAGGATGTAGAAACAGAAATCCAATACAGGCATGCAATTGTGGAGGAGTGGCAGAATGTATCAGTCTGACAAGAAGAACAAGAGACCTCTGGGCGAACGGATTGAGGATGAACTGATGAAATATATCCTGCAGGAGCCGGTCGAACCAGGCCGGAAGATTCCGAATGAATATGAACTGGCAGAGCGGTTTGGCGTCGGGCGCAGCACAATCAGGGAAGCGGTAAAAGGGCTGGTATCCCGGGGAATATTAGAGGTACGCCGGGGATCCGGCACATACGTCATTAATACCAATACTCTGGCCGAGGATCCTCTGGGGCTTGGACGGATTGAAGATAAATATAAGATGGCTCTGGATCTGTTCGAGGTGCGTCTCATGATTGAGCCGGAGATTGCCGCTCTGGCATGTAAGAATGCATCCGAGAAAGAACTGGACAGACTGAAGCGTTTATGTAATGAGACGGAGCAGCTGTACCGGGGCGGGCACAACCATATCAGTAAAGATATCGAATTTCATACCTGTATTGCACAATGCAGTAAGAACCAGGTGGTGGAGACTCTGGTTCCAGTGATTAATACGGCTGTCTATACATTTGCAAATCTGACCCACCGCCTGCTGAAAGAAGAGACGCTGGAAACCCACAGGGCAATCACAGATGCTATATGTAAACGGGATTCTGTGGGCGCAAGATGCGCCATGATGATGCATCTGACTTATAATCGTCAGACGATTATGAAGCTTCTTGAAGAACGGGATTAATACATCAGACCATTACATCCTGCAGCGGACGACTCATAAATTGAGATAGATAAAATGTACAAAAATAGAGATTCTGTTTATTCTGGATTCTCTATTTTTTTGTGCAATAAGTAGAATGACAAATAAATACATCAGATGTATTGAGAGGAAAGAAAGGGAATATTATAATAAAACCGCTATAACATCAGACATATAAGCTGTTATATCGGAAAGGAAAAAATATGGAATTAAGAAGTCAGGTAATGCGTAAAAGCGCACCGGAGCTGGATCCGCTGCGTATCGGAACCGGATGGAAACCGGAGGATCTGTCAAAGCCGCAGATTATGATTGAAAGCACCTATGGCGACAGCCATCCGGGAAGCGTGCACTTGAATATCCTGGTAGAGAAAGTCCGAAAAGGAATAAAGGAAGCCGGCGGATACGGCGCACGTTATTTTTGTACGGATATCTGCGATGGAGAGAGTCAGGGAACAGACGGAATTAATTACAGTCTGGCCAGCCGTGAGATGATTGCGAATATGATTGAAATCCATGCCAATGCAACCCCGTTTGATGCAGGCGTCTATCTGGCCAGCTGCGACAAAGGGATGCCGGGAAATCTGATGGGGATGGCAAGGGTGAATATCCCGTCTGTGGTAGTCCCGGGAGGAACGATGAATGCGGGACCGGAAATGCTGACTCTGGAGCAGTTAGGAATGTACAGCGCCAGATACCAGAGGGGGGAGATTGACGAGGACAGGCTGAACTGGGCGAAACACAACGCCTGCCCAGGCTGCGGCGCATGTTCCTTCATTGGTACGGCTTCTACGATGCAGATTATGGCGGAAGCCCTTGGCCTCGCGCTTCCCGGAAGCGCACTTATGCCGGCCGGCAGCCCTGATCTGCTTTCGTATGCCGAAGAAGCGGGGAAACAGGCGGTGAAGCTTGCCTTAATGCCCCATATGCGCCCAAGCGACATTGTGACTGCCGAAAGTTTTGAAAATGCAATTCTCGTGCATGCCGCAGTCTCGGGAAGTACCAACTGTCTTCTGCATATACCGGCGATTGCACACGAATTTGACATTGAGATCACGGGAGACACCTTTGACCGGCTGCACAGGAACGCAAGATATCTTCTGGATGTGCGCCCTGCCGGAAGATGGCCGGCGGAATGTTTCTACTATGCCGGAGGAGTCCCGGCAATCATGGAGGAGATACGCAGACATCTCCGTCTGGACGTTATGACAGTAACCGGAAAAACCTTGGGAGAAAACCTGGATGAGTTAAAAAGAAACGGCTTCTATGAAAAATGTTCGGACTGGCTTCGGAAATTCAATCAGCGCTGCCAGATTTCCCTGACCAGGGAGGATATTATTCGTCCTTATGAAAATGCCATCGGAACAGAGGGAAGCATTGCCATATTAAGGGGGAACCTGGCGCCCGAAGGAGCGGTGATTAAACATACGGCGTGCCCGAAAGAGATGTTCAAAGCCGTTTTAAGAGCAAGACCGTTTGACAGTGAAGAGGAATGTCTGGATGCCGTCCTGAAACATAAGGTTCAGAAAGGAGAGGCAGTATTCATCCGCTATGAGGGGCCCAAAGGCAGCGGAATGCCGGAGATGTTCTATACCTCTGAGGCAATCAGCAGCGACAAGGAATTAGGGAAAAGTATTGCGCTGATTACGGACGGCCGTTTTTCCGGGGCATCCACAGGGCCTGTGATCGGCCATTGCAGCCCGGAGGCAGTAGAAGGAGGACCCATCGCTCTTGTGGAAGAAGGGGATCTGATTGAGATTGACGTGGAAGAAAGAAAACTGAACATGATCGGCATTGGGGGAGAACCAAAAACTATGGAAGAAGTGGAAGCGGTACTGAAGGAGCGGCGTAAGAACTGGAAAGCCCGGGAACCCAGATATCAGAAGGGCGTACTCCGTCTGTTCAGTGAACATGCCGCAAGTCCTATGAAGGGCGCTTATCTGGAATATTAGTGGAAAGGACCAGGAGAAGGAAGATATGAAAACAGTAGAAGAGCAGTTTTATGATTATGGAGTCGTCCCGGTAGTGGTACTGGAGGAAGCGGCGGATGCAATTCCTCTGGCAAAAGCGCTGACAGAAGGCGGACTACCCTGCGCCGAAGTCACATTCCGTACAGAAGCGGCAGAACAGTCCATCCGGCTGATGAGCGGGGAATTTCCGGATATGCTGGTTGGGGCGGGAACGGTTCTGACGGTGGAACAGACAGACCGTGCCGTGGCAGCGGGAGCAAAATTCATCGTAAGTCCTGGATTTGATTCGGAGATTGTGGATTATTGCCTTCAAAAAGAAATTCCGGTATTTCCGGGATGTATGACGCCATCCGAGGTGGCGCAGGCGGCAAAGCGGGGGATGAAGGCAGTCAAATTCTTTCCGGCAGAGCAGGCAGGAGGCGTTGCCATGATCAAAGCTATGGCGGCGCCCTATTCGATGATGAAATTCATGCCAACAGGAGGAATCAGCGCTAAAAATCTGAAGGATTATCTCGGCTGCGACAAGATTATCTGCTGCGGCGGAAGCTGGATGGTAAAAGGGGATCTGATCAGAAACGGTGAATTTGACAGAATCCGTGAACTGACGAAAGAAGCGGCGGAGCTTGCGGCATCTATTCGAAATTAAAAAGTAAGAAGGAGAGTGTACGATGGAATTAAATCTAAGACCAGAACAGGAATGCCGCTATGATGCCGTATCTCTGGGAGAGGTGATGTTACGGCTGGACCCGGGCGAAGGCCGGATTCGGACGGCAAGGAATTTCCGGGTGTGGGAAGGCGGCGGAGAATATAATGTGATCCGCGGGCTTCGCAGATGTTTTGGCATGAAGACGGGCGTAATCACGGCATTTGCAGACAATGAGGTGGGGCTTCTGATGGAGGATCTGATTCTCCAGGGCGGCGTGGACACTTCCTTAATTAAATGGATGAAGACGGACGGAATCGGCAGAGTATGCAGGAACGGACTGAATTTTACCGAGCGCGGATTTGGCATCCGCGGAGCAGTCGGCTGCTCGGATCGTGCCAATACGGCGATCTCGAAAGCAACCCCGCAGGATTTTGATTTTGAATATATTTTCGGGGAACTGGGAGTACGCTGGCTGCATACAGGCGGAATCTATGCGGCGCTGTCCGAACAGGCAGGCGAGACGGCGCTTGCGGCGATTAAGACGGCAAAAAAGTACGGTACAGTCGTCTCTTATGACTTGAATTACCGGCCGTCTATGTGGAGCGCAATCGGCGGTCTTGACAAAGCCCGGGAAGTGAATAAAGAAATCGCAGACTATGTGGATGTGATGATCGGAAACGAAGAAGATTTTACTGCCTGCCTTGGTTTTGAAATCGAAGGAAACGAAGAAAATCTCAAGAAACTGAATCTGGACGGATATAAGGAAATGATTCGGCATGCCGCAAAAGCGTATCCTAATTTTAAAGTGGTCGCCACGACTCTGCGGGAAGTAAAGACTGCGACGGTCAATGACTGGAGCGCCATCTGCTGGGCTAAGGGACAGATCTGCAGATCAACGGATTATAAAGGACTGGAGATTATGGATCGCGTAGGCGGCGGAGATTCCTTTGCCTCTGGTCTGATCTATGGACTGATGACTACAGGTGATGCGCAGACTGCCGTCAATTATGGGGCGGCTCATGGAGCGCTGGCAATGACTACGCCGGGAGATACCACCATGGCCAGTCAGAAAGAAGTGGAAGCGGTCATGGGCGGCGCCGGAGCGAGAGTGCAGAGATAGGATGACTTCTGACGATGAAAGGAGAACAGACGGATGAAGGAAGTATTGGTAACGATTCCTGTTGAGGAAGAACATCGAAGGTATCTGGAAGCAGTCGGAAGGGGAATGCATTTTACTTATGCATGCCGACAGAAAGGAGCGGATCAGGAGATGGTTGCCCAGGCAGACTATATCCTGGGAAATGTGCGGCCAGAGTATCTGCCCCAGGCGCAGCATCTGGAATTTCTGCAGCTTGACAGCGCAGGGGCCAATGAGTATATTAAGCCAGGCGTTCTTCCGGAAGGAGTAAAGCTATGCAACGCCACGGGAGCTTATGGGGCTACCATCGCAGAATATCTTGTGGGAGTGGTCTTTGCGCTTAAGAAAAAGCTTCCCTGTTATGAAGAGAATCGAAGGAAGCATATCTGGCAGGATCATGGGATGGTAACGAATATTGCAGGCAGCAGTACGCTTGTATTAGGACTGGGCGATATCGGAGACACATTTGCCAGGAAAATGCATGCCCTGGGCAGCAGGGTGACCGGAATAAGAAGAAACCTGGGAGAAAAACCGGATTATCTGGAAGGGGTGTACCAGATGAAAGCGTTGGAGGAACTGCTGCCCGGCGCAGATCTTGTTGTATGCACATTGCCAGAAACGGCCGAAACCTGCCGGCTGCTGGATAAACAAAAACTTCGGCTTATGAAGACCTCGGCAGTGCTGGTAAATGTGGGCCGCGGAAGCCTGATTCCGACACAGGATCTGGTTTGGGCGCTGGAAGAAGGAGTGATTGCAGGCGCAGCCATTGATGTGGCGGAGCAGGAACCCCTGCCGGAAGATTCTCCGCTCTGGGAGGCGCCGAATCTGATCATTACGCCCCATGTGGCCGGGAGTTATCATACCCGGGAGATCCTTGATACGGTGGTGGAAATCGCTGGGGAGAACTTTCAGGCGTTCCTTGCGGGGAGACCGCTTAAGAATGAAGTGGATTTTCAAACAGGATACCGCAGAAGCATAATCAAGGAAAATATTTCTTGACATTGAGTATACTTCAGGTATTATGATTCATATAGAGAAAAATGAAATAAGTTTTTACTTGGATTGGAGGAAGAAATGGAAAAATCAACCGTATATTTTACAGATTTCCGGTGCCCGGTGGGAACCAGCCAGATTGACAAATTAAAAAAGCTTTGTATTGCCGCCGGTATCAAGGATATTGATATGGAAGGGAAATTTGTAGCAATCAAGATGCATTTTGGAGAACTGGGGAACCTGGCGTTTCTCAGACCGAATTATGCGAAGGCAGTAGCAGACCTTTGTAAAGAGCAGAAAGGCCTTCCTTTTCTGACCGACTGTAATACTCTTTATCCCGGAAGCAGGAAGAATGCTCTTGAGCATCTGGACTGTGCCAATCTCAACGGTTTTAACACGGTGACTACCGGATGTCAGATTATTATCGGAGACGGCCTAAGGGGAACCGATGAGGTGGAGGTGCCGGTGGTAAACGGGGAATACTGCGAGACCGCCCTGATTGGACGGGCTGTTATGGATGCAGATGTCTTCATCAGCCTGAGTCATTTCAAAGGACATGAGGCAACCGGTTTCGGCGGAGCTATTAAGAATATTGGAATGGGCTGCGCAAGCCGGGCCGGGAAGATGAAACAGCATGCCAGCGGAAAGCCGGCCATCAGTGAAGAACTCTGCCGGGGATGCCGCCGCTGTGCGAAAGAATGCGGAAGCGATGCGATTACATATGTGGATAAAAAGGCTGTGATTGATTATGACAAATGTAAAGGATGCGGACGCTGTATCGGTGCCTGTACCTTTGATGCGGTTTATAACCCTAACAGCAGCGCCAACGAGCTGCTCGACCGTAAGATGGCGGAGTATGCGCAGGCTGTCTGTTATGGACGTCCCTGTTTCCACATTTCACTGGTGCAGGATATCAGCCCTAATTGTGACTGTCATGGAGAGAATGACGCGCCGATTCTGCCGGATATCGGAATGTTCGCAAGCTTTGATCCGGTTGCGTTAGACCAGGCCTGTGCGGATGCATGTCTGCGTGCGAAACCCATTGAAGACAGCCAGCTTGGAGAACATCTTTCAGAAGCCGGATGGCACTGCCATCACGATCATTTTAAAGATTCTAATCCAAATATCGAATGGAAGGCGACTCTTGACCAGGCTGAAAAGATTGGTCTTGGAACCAGGCAGTATGAACTGAAGAAGATCTGAACTGAAGAAATATTCGGCAGCAGTATTCATTTTAAAACTTAATGATCCAAAACACTCAGAGAATCAATCGTAAAAGAATACAATTGATTCTCTGAGTGTTTTTGCGTATAATATAAGCCGTAAACTGTCAAGACTGATTTTAGAAGGAAAATCGAATTGAAGGAGTACAAGATGCATAGAGTTTTTGGAATAAAAGAAAATGTTGAATATTTAGACCGAGAGGGAGTGTACATCATTCCTTGTCATAATAATCAAGTTGGTGTGGTTCAGACGCCAAAGGGGTATTTTTTCTTAGGCGGAGGTTTAGAAAGGGGAGAAAGTCATTTAGAATGTATTAAAAGAGAATGTCTTGAAGAAGTAGGTTATCTGCCTTGTGTTGAGGGTAGATTATGTTCTGCTGAGGCATATATCAAGCATCCTGCGATTGGATACTTTCATCCAATTCAAACATATTACTTCGGAAAATTGCTTGAAAAGGTGTCTGCACCCACAGAAGCAGACCATCGTCTGTGCTGGATAGAATATGACCAATTAAAAGGAAAGATGTTTGTTGAAATGCAGAATTGGGCATTAGAACAGCTTTTATTGAAAAAGTCAAGAAGAAATTAGAATTTTAGTTTACATTAGTTGTTTTCTACATT